>JAHRVQ010000069.1 GCA_019090615.1 Pseudomonadales bacterium
GATGTGTATAAGAGACAGGTAATCAGGTTCTTTACCGGCTGAAGGCGGGTTATTTGCTGACGACTCCTTATTCACAGGCTCTCTGGAAATACCGTCGTCGCGCTTTATTAGCGGGATTTCAAGCCCCGCTCCAATGTGCAAGGGACTGAGGCATGTCAATGTGCCGTTAATTTTGACTCGAAAAAAGTGATTCGATTGCTGTTGCTTTGCGTTCATTTTAGCCCCTCCCCTGTGCTTGAGGATTAAGTGTCCAGTGCAGGTCAAGATTAATGGCAATTTCTCCGTAGCCATTATTATTAAGCCAGGGGTTGTGTTGCCAGTTTTGGGGATGGGTTTTACGGGGGGGTAATCCGAGGTGCTGCCAATCGTGTAGTTTTTCTATCGCTTGTTTTTCACAATCATCATTAAGACTTAATACAAATACCGATCCCGCCTCAGTGAGGATTTGTGGCTGGTAGTATTCGCCCCAGGGTTGCTCCGATGCGTTGCGGCTAAAGCGCCCCCACCAATAACGCCCCCCGTAAAGGCGTTCGTGAGTGAAGTGTTGCGTCAGTGCCAATGACCCATCCGAAAGTTCATGCCAGGCTCGCGCGTAGGCTTGCGCAAGTGCTTTGCCACCGTTGGTTGCAGGGCAGACTAAGTCACTGGTTAGAAGCAACGCTGGGGTAATTAAACTGATAATGGCAATGCCGTCTTTTAACAGTGCAGTGTCGCTGGGTTGATGAAGGTCAAATTTTTCGTCGATTGCTACCGACGCACTGGCTTTGGTTTTACTTAAGGGCCAGAGTTCCTGGGAAAGCACTTCACGCAGATCGCTGATTACCGCAACACGGCTCGCTTTATTCACTTGTGAAAGGTCGATATTGGTTAGCCATTCGTGGTCTTTAGTTTGTACGGTTTCCATGGCAAATAATTGCGATTCTTTGGCGGACCCCTCTTCAATGGCGGTACGAATATCCAAGCGTTTTGTGGGTTCGATCTGCCCACAAAACTCATTCGCCTGTTGCCAATGTTTATCTTTCCAGTCAGCGCAAAAAGCGGGCGCCTCGCCGTCAATTAATTCGGCCTCGGACCAGTGAGTAAGATCCACCAGTTGTGGTTTTTCTCGATTGACCATGGCCATGCTTTGCAATATCGGTAGGGGTCGGTGCTTAGCCCCTTTTTGAACTGGAAAAGCATGGCGGATGTAAAGATTGTTGCGTTCTTGATGCAACGCTTTCCAGCGCCCAGGGTTGCTTTTCAGGCGCTGATTTATTGCGCCAATCAGTGCTGCACCAGGAATGTGAGTTTCACTGTCGAAGCGATTATTTTCTCCTATGGCGGGCTTGCCTATGCAAAAAGGTCGGTCGAGGCTGAGCCGAAGGCCCACGCACTTGTTTTCAGTTTCGCCGTTTTCTTTTTTTACTTTTGGCCACTGTAATTGAGGGAGTTCGTTTAGCTCAGAATAACCGCTATCGGCACAGTCAACCTTTGCATCGATCACCCGCCCAAAGCCAATGCCTTTTAAGGCGCCAATGGCACTCAGCGCTTTAAAACCACGGCTAAGCCAGCCTTTTACCCGTTCGGCTTCTTCATCGTTGTTACACAAAGGGGCGCCAATGACACCGGTAAAAATAACATCTTCGCCGCTTGGCCAGGGCGATTCGATCACTTGCAAGGCACCGGGGATAACGGTTCCGCTGGCTTCGTCGATATGAATGCGATGCACAAGCCCTGCTTCGCCTTGGTTTTCAGTTAGCCACCAATGGGGAAAGTCGAGTTTGCTGCGGCTTGGTTCATAATCTTCGGGCCTGGCATCAGGCTTAACATCAGGATTCGTATCGGGCTCTATTTTGGACTCTATTTCGGAACTGGCTTCGGAATTAGCTTCGGAATTAGCTTCGGCTATTTCTTCCGCTTTCTTTTCGGCCTTATCCTTTTTGGGACCAAGCCATTCGGCAATAAATTGTTTGTCGATCCCTGCGCCGTCTATGTCGGCAAACTTCTCCCAGCTTTCACGGAGATTGCCGCGAATAAGCGAACCGGGTAGCACCAGATTCTGTTGATCGTCACGATGCATGGCAGTGTCCAAACCGAGCGTGACGGAGGCGGACGCCTGACTGAGAATGGGTGCCCTTAGTGTTAACTTGACATTAAATTGGTAACGCTTATCCATAGCTGATTCGTCTCCGCCGCTGTTATTTCTCGTTATTGCGGTATTTTTTTAAACGTATTGTTTTCTAGGGGCTATTACTCGCCGTGTTTGCTGCCACTAAGGTTGCTAAGCGCTGGCAGTGCTAATTTCAGGTTCAGAGGTCTCATGGGTGATAACTTTAGGCGCAACATAATCCCACAATTCGAGCAAATGCACCCATTTCCATAGTTCACTTTGTTCGGGAAAAAGGCGCTCACAGACACGTTCAGCTTTGGCAAAATTATCGTCCCCCATCAGTTCCTTGATACGGTCCTGTGCCTGTTGATAGGCAGCGCTGCCTACACCGGCGGTGGCCGCGTTAACAAGTCGATGTAGTTGACGATGAGGAATCATTTCCAAAATGGCTGCATGCTCGTCGACCAGCGCGTGCCAGGAAGGAACTGCTTTGAGGGGCTTGCGTCCAGGGATCTTTTGATAATATTGTTCAAAATAAGTGTTCAAGGATTGAGTCGGGTAATCGATGGACTCGAGCACCAAATAATCAAAATAGTTTTCTGTTTTGTATTGGCTGTCTTGCTCGGCAAGCTCTTTAATACGGTCCGCCAGTGCTTTGGACAAGGTTCGAATTCGAGCAATGGGAGTTTTACGACTGCAGAAAACGATGCCGCCTGCGTGCCTAAGTGAGTTGCTGTTGTATTGCCAATTTTCAGAGACTTGGTAGAAGTGTTGCAGTACTTCCATGCCCCGCCACGCAGGGACGATCAACATCAGTTCATCACCGCCCCACAGTAGTGTTTCTAGGCGTAGCTTTGCATCGTTTTTAAAATACTGGTCTTGCCCAGCAATGTTGATCAATCCTTGCAAATAGTCTCGCCGTAGATCCTGGATTGTATTATCCCAGGCTTGTAACGCTTCGGGTGACTGACAATTTGCCTGTATTTTTCCAAAGCTATTGCCATCGAAATAAATCACCGCCATTTTGTCATTGAGATTACCGAAGATTTTACTTTCACTGAGTTCTGAAAGATCGGTGGTGAAATTCAGTACGGGGATTTGCGCCTTTGCCTGCGCCTCTTCTAAATTCAATTCATCAAGATAAAACTGCTTGCGCTGCTCACGTCCGAATTCATGCCTGGTACGTACAGACGCTGAGGAATTCGCCCTTTTTTTCAGCGTTTCTCCGCCATCGGCAGGTCGTAGTTTATCAAACTCACAGACCTGACGGGTGTTCGATTGATCGGGCAGCGCCAGACTGATGTTTTTTTGCTGATGAAAACGAATTCGGGTTAGGAGTGTTTCCTGGGCGCGGCGAAAATCATCGGTATTTTCCATCGCTTCGTGAGCTACCGTGAAAGTGAAATGTCGATAGTTTTTATTCAAGTTTAAATAATCGGCAATGCATTGGCAGTCACGTGTTGGGTCGTCACCACGGTAGAGATAAAGCCCAATGGATGCGCCAATGGAAATGGATTCAAGTTGATTACTCCATTCTTTTTGGGTGATCTCGTTATCCGCAAGATCTTTGACCGCCCGGCGTAACAGCATGCTGGCACCACGAAAAACACTGATGTCGTCGGTATCATCCAATACCGAAGCGAGATTAATGCCTTCTACTCTGATTAATGCGTTACTCATTTGCTTGCTTTCCTTGGCTTTTTTGGGGGGCTGTTATTTCTCGCTTTGCCTTGTTTATTTCTAGAACAGTTAATTCTTGCTTACCTTTACTTATTTCTGGCGCGGTTATTTTTATTACTTTTTCGGCGGTAACGTCCGGCAATAAAGGGGCTGTGCTTTTCGAACCCACGCCCATAAGCCCCGCCGCCCCCATGGCCAACGACAAAATAGCGAAAACTAATGCGTACCACCCGAACCAATACGCCCGTTCAGCCCATTTATTATCATGCAATGTGGCGAGGTACTCATCGGCTCGTTCCATTTCATCTTTAATCAACTGGTATTTTTCAGTAAGCCCCAACGCACGGTGCATATGACGTGACATCTCATTGCCTTGCATCTGCGGAGAAAGCACTGGGAACCATTGGTTGTTGGTGAACTTAATAAAATCTCCACGCAAATTTCGAAACTGCTCCGCTTTACTTTTGTTTTTGATCAGGTCTGTTGTGGCTTCAGTAATGCGCCGATCAAAGTGTAATAGCGTGGCTCGATAAAATTGCGTCACCATCGCCATGCGCTGGTAGATTACCGGCACATGTTCAGGGCTAATCACGTTACAAAAGAAATAGCCGACGCCCATAAATACATTAGAATGGGAGGTAAACCCCATAAAGGTGCCGTTTGCATTCCAGCGATCATAACTATCAATAGCCAGTTGTTTGCTAAGAAACTCCGGGTCATAGGCGTGGCCTTGGAAGTTACCGTAACCGTCCGATTGCCGATCGACATAGAGAGCCAGAGAATACAGTCTGCGCAATTGCCGGTATTGCTGCGTCGTCGCTGCGGGCGATTTCCCCGCAAGGGCATAGCTCACGTGCACAAACATTCGATCATCGTTCAATTGTGCTAAGCGATGGCCTCTATTTAAACTGTAATTTTCAATATTAATAAATTGGCCCAGCAGATCGAGCACAACCTTTGAAGGGTAAACGCTAGTATTTGTTTTAGAGTCATTTTTTTTACAAGCGTCTGTGTCACCTTCCCCTTTAGACCATGTAATGGAAGCGTATTTATCTTCATCAATCTGTTCACGAAAGACGGGGTAAAGTTGGCGAATAAGACGTGTGAAATGTAACCAATACTCGACTTGCCGACTCTTAACGGTTTCGAAAATATCGTCGTCACAATGAACAAGCACTTTCCACCAATCACTGTCTTGTTTTTGACACGGTAAACTAGGCATCACGCCCGTTGGCTTGAGGCGAATCGCCAACAGATATAAGCCGTTATAGTACTGAAACAGAATTAGGTCTTGGATATTTGCCTTTATGTCAGGGTAATCCCCAACCGCGCCCAGGGTCATAGTCCACTGTTCTTCTGCTTGGCGATTTTTTGGTTTTTTTAGCCTATACGCGGCGATTCCTTGTTTCGCATCTGTCGATTTATCATCAGTCCTTTGAAAAACTTGATCGCGTATCTGAGGATAAAAATACTCATAGGCTTGAGCAAGCAGTTTTTCATCTTCGAGCAGTTTGCTTTTTTCTGGTTGTTCTTCGGGTGTTACAGGCGAGGCCTTATTTTCTGTTTCTGTTTCTGTTTCTGTTTCTTTTTTCTTTTTTAAACTTTCATCCACTATTTGTTCTATTTTGCGGAGTTTAATTTCTTGCAGATTTGAGGTATGCAGTTTTTTACTTATCGTTTCTTTTTTATCCCCTAGCTCTTCGGTGAGAAAAAGATCCAGTGGCAACATCAACGTGCAATCGTAGTCTATTAAAGGGCGCCCGCTGATTAACAAGCTGGCGAATAATGGTTCAATCAATGCATCCCAATCCGGTCCTGGGTGCCCCGCAACAGCTTGGGCGCCATAAAACACATTGTTATCGCCGCCCCCCGACCAAGTTTTAAAATCAGCAAACCGAGAAAAATTTATAAACAGTTCGCCAACTCTATCGCGCAGCAGATTATTTCCTATCAGCGCAATCTGCGTGTAACGGTCGGGATAACCCTCCTCGTGGTAAATTAATAGCATGGGTTTGGGGGGAGGAATAATACTGGCGCGGTATTCGTCATCATTCGTTGGAAACTGCGCTACCTCTCCCAAGCAACGATTGAATTTATCGGGCGCTAAACACCAAATCAAATCATCCAGTTCTCGCCGATGATTATTCCAAAATTCTTGCGCCTCATTAAAAAGGCTGCTGTCTACACCCAGAATTTGTCGTTCTTCACTTCTGATATTGAGCATTTCTTCAAAACTACAACCCGCCTTAAATAATCCTGGAATATAGCTTCGATCATTAATCGCCACGTACCACTCTTTTTGAGAAAGTGTATGGCCCATTAATTTTGCAAATTGTTCGAGGGAGGAAAGAGTTGAAGCCCTATCGAGGTCACCGTATTGGTGATGATCAATAATATGTAAACGATGCCCTTTTTTAATTAATTGTTGCTCAGCAATGGGGTTAGGAAGCTCTACAATAATCAGATCCGTTTGAAGTTCTGCCTGAGCAAAATCAATCACACCAAGATCAAGCTTTGCCCCCCAAAGCCCAGGGTGTTGAATAATGTGTAGTTCATAGTCTTTCGCAATTCTTAAAATCGTCTGAGATTCAAGGTCGTTGTTCGGGCAAATAAGAGAAAACGGGCGGGCAAGCGCTTGGGGTGTAATGTCCATTTACAATCCTAATACGACAATCGAATCCGATCACGCGGGTGTTCAACCTAATATTTTGAAACCGCTGTATAAAAATTACACAGCTTTCCTAAAGTGGTTTCATCAGGTTAACGTGATATAGGTGGACACTATACAACCAAGTAGGTCGCAAAGAATACTGTTTGGTAATATTACCAATCACTTTACAAGCTGGCCTACGGTTGCCACGGCCCTTTAATAATTTTTTATAAACGCTGTACGGCAACGTCAACCCGCTAATTCATGCCATTTATCCGAAGAAGTTTTGTATAAGCGCAATCGATGACCCTTGTTTGTGTTTTGACGGCGTTAACGGCCCAGTCACCTACTGCGGGTTTCCTCCTTAATCCTTGTACTGCTATGTGCGTTTCAACAGCCTTAACGGC
>JAHRVQ010000070.1 GCA_019090615.1 Pseudomonadales bacterium
ACACTTCTAGCTTCGTCGGCAGCGTCAGATGTGTATAAGAGACAGATATCTGGGGTGAAACGCCCACAAAATACATCAGTCGCAATTGCCACATCAGGAATATCGTTTTTAATATACCCTGCTGCTCCCAACGTCGGCTAGAAGTCACCAATGGCTCGGTAATCCGGAATGGCCGGGAAATTTTAAGTAGCCGTTTACTAATATCAATATCTTCCATCAGGCGCAAATAGCTATAACCACCAATGCGTTCAAATACCGACTTCTCGATAAATATCGCCTGGTCACCGGTACAGATACCGGTTAGCCAGGATCGATTATTCATCATTATTTCTATCAGGCGGAACATCGGATGACTGCCGCTCAAGCGAACATCAAATCGCCCCCAAACACGCTTAGAAGGTACAAATTGAGCCAACAACAAGTCAATAAAGTTTACTGGGATGCGTGTATCCGCATGTAGAAAAAGTAAAATCTCACCTGTCGCCACCCTTGCACCCACATTCATCTGCAAAGACCGATCTGACACCGTCTCAATCAACTGACAATAATCAATGCTTTCCACAAATGTTTCAACAACAGACACAGTCGCATCTTCACTGCCGCCATCAACCACAATTACCTCTACCCCAGGATAATCCAGCTGGGCCAACAAATTTTCTATAACGGCGGCCTCATTTAGGACAGGTAAAATAATTGATAAATGTGGTTTATTCATACTCAGTTTATCACCACCTGCATCAACTGAGTGCCCCGCCGCAACTACTGCCCTGACCCGCTGTACAGGCATAACAATGCTCTCCTGTAATGATGGGGTTGTCTGTTAACGATTGATCTAGCAACTGTTTTAGATGTACCGGCATTTTCTTAGTTACATCTGTGACGATTGGCTCATTAACAGCAGATCGGTTCGGCTCGATTATTGGCATGGCCAACATTTGATTAAAATCACAATCATAGACAAAACCCTGGTAATCAACACTTATCAGGTTGCGGCACATCACGGTATCCAGGTTCTCCGCAACAAATGCACCGCGTAATAATTGCATATAATCCACATATTGACCCTTGGCCAATAACCGTGCACCGAATCTCTGGATGGGCATATTGGCCAGCACAAACAGTTCATTAAAAATGATCCCATGTGTCTCACCAAGGGATTGCCGATACTCTGCCTGTAACGATTGTTGCTCTGGTGGCAAAACCGCATCATCCGGGTTGAAGACAAGGTTTAACATCAACTCGCCAGAGTCATTGCCATAGCCTACAGCATTTAACTTTTTCAACCCGGCAACACTCTCCTGATAGACACCCTTGCCACGCTGTTTATCGACATTTTGTTCCATATAACAAGGTAAGGAGGCCACTACCACAACCTGGTTTTGAACAAAAAATTCTGGCAAATATTCGTAACCTGGCTCCTCAAGGATTGTCGGGTTACAACGATCCATGACAACAACATCAAGTTTTCTAGCCTCTGTGACCAGATACCGAAACTGTGGATTCATTTCCGGCGAACCGCCGGTAAGATCTAATAAACCTATTTTATGCCTTTGCAAAAATTCCAGCACCTGCTCAACAGTTTCATGGTCCATCAACTCTGTCCGATCCGGACCTGCATTCACATGACAGTGGGTACAACTTAAATTACATAGATAACCTAAATTAACCTGCAGGGTATCCAGTTGACCACGGCGGATTGGTGGAAAATCTGAATCGAGTAATAAGGGTCGAGTATCTTGCATAATTGGGTTCAACTTGTTTTCTAAAATTAGAGCACATCTGATACTGGGGCTGATCCACAGCACTTTTATAGAAGATGGCCCTTATAGAAGATGGCCCTCCCGATAAACGTTAACAAAGACCAGTTAAGTATCTGATTAGGTGCTATTTGGCCAGGCGCTATATAAAACCAGGTGCCATAAAACCATGTGGACTTTCGTCTCCGTGGTTAATAGACCCAGCGACCAGACATAATATTACAGGCCAAACCAGCGCCTACCGACAAAAGACTAGCAGTAATAACCATGCTCAATTTTAGTACACTTATCCTCCACTACAGCAATGCCCGCCGCCTCTAACTGCGTCCGCGCCTGTGGGCTGCCTATACCCAACTGCATCCAGAAACAACTTATTTCCAACTTAATGGCCGGTTGTACAAAAGGCATTATATTCTCGCTACGCTGAAATATGTTGACCATATCCACGGCTACCGGGATCGATTGCAAATCTGGATAACAGGTCAGGCCAAGGATTTCATCATATCGAGGATTAACCGGTATCACATTATAGTGCGGCATCAGATACTGAGCCACACCGTAACTTGCTTTAACCGGATTATCAGATAACCCGACAATGGCGATTGTTTTTGTCTGTGCAAATATTTGTTTTATATCCATAACCGCTATTAAGCCGTCTCAAGGGGATGGGATCAAGCTGTTTGTCGCCGGTGAAACAGCGCATTCGGCAAAAACCAAATTGATAAAAAGCACTGACATTTAGACTATTAGATGCCACCCGTAATACTCAACCACCGAAGCCGCATCTAATTCATAACAAATGGTCAATTATTTTAGCAAAAAGCACTAATCACAAAAAATCTCAGCCGGTATTATTTAACGATCACAACGGCCTTACTAACCAAATTTAGAATAATGAGACTTGGTTTGCACATTAACCAGGGTTGATTGCAACCGTAACATACACATATGATGCATCGAAAACAGCCACAATGGCATTCCAGAAATGAGACAACCAACCCCCTCAATTGATATTCAACCCCTGTCCATCCATATTGGGGCCTTAATAAACGGTGTAGATTTAAGCAGCCCATTAAGTCAGCAGCAGATTACAGAATTAAGACAAGCACTACTTCGCTGGAAGGTGCTGTTGTTTAGAGATCAACCACTAAACCACCAACAACATATTGATTTTGCACGCCAGTTTGGTGACCCAACACCCGGCCATGTGCTTTTTGGCGGCGAACAATCTCATCCTGAAATTTATTCTATTGCCAAGGAACGTGCCGCAAACAAAAATCGCCATCTGGCCCAACGCAGGCCCTGGTCTGGCTGGCATACTGACATTACCGCAGCGGTAAACCCACCCTGGGCCTCAATATTGCGCGGCGTAGTGGTCCCACCCTATGGTGGCGACACCCAATGGACCAATCTAGCCGCTGCCTACGCCAGCTTATCTGCGCCCATTAAGGAATTTATAAACCACCTGCAGGCAGAGCACCGCCTGAAGGCGGGTGAACAAGCCCTGGCAAGCTTGCATCCACTCGTTACTATGCACCCCGATACCGCAGAACCTACGCTCTTTGTTAGCCCGTCGTTCATTAAGTCCATTCCCAGCCTACTGCCCCATGAAGGTCAGAAAATTCTGGAATTATTATGGGAGCAGGCAATTCGGCCAGAATACACAGTCAGGTTTAAATGGGAACCTGATAGCCTGGCCTTCTGGGATAATAGGAGCACAGCACACCTGGCACCCACGGACATATTTGATTCAGACTTTGAACGGCAGTTTTACCGGGTAACACTCAATGGCATACCCCTGACAGGAATCAACGGGCAGGGGTCTGAATCAATTGTAGGCGAGCCAATAGGTGCTTTTTAACGACCCTGACGTCTATGCCCTATTTAGTCTCGACTTCATCTAACGATTACTCGGATCTGCATTATCATGAACTGTAGACATCACATTTACCCTCTCTGGCAGGATAGTTGTCACCCCTTAATAAATAGCAAAATACAGTAGAGGGCGATTGAGGATAACGTGGGTTATGAGTATCACATTTATAGCTCATGATAAGAGATTTTGCGGGCTATATAAGTCTATTTAAAACCCACAAAAAACCAAACCGATCGCGCTGAACAAGTTTAATGGCGCCCTGAACAGGAGTCGAACCTGTGACCCTCCGCTTAGGAGGCGGATGCTCTATCCGGCTGAGCTACCAGGGCGTGGCGGGCATTGTAGCAGAAGATCGATACCTTTATAGGGTTTAGCAGACCATAATCCGTCGATATGAAAACCTTGGTCATTCGTGCAAGTTGGTACAAGTCATACGGCCAGCCCCATCTTCTGCAACATTAGCTGACCCCATATCTATTGCACCCAATTACTCATCTACAGACACTTGCGCCATAAACCGCATATATAAGCGCACCATAATAAGGCCCTGCTATCTATCTCCGCTTGACATTTATCGCTATTAAAACAATTATTCGCAGCGGTCTAACATTAGTGCACATGCCAAAGTACGAATTAACGACATGTAGCATTCTATGCTCAAATCTAAAAACACCTATTAATTAGCAAAGGAAGGTTTATTAATTATGGCAATAAAATCGAATAAAATTCTACAACCGAGGCTGCTCGCCATGATTGGCATCATCGGTCTGGCATTGAGTTATTCTCAGGCACAGGCAGACGCTACCGCAGATTGCAATACTGGCACAGGTGCAGACTCAACTGAATGCGGCACAAATGCAACTGCCTCAGCAGAAACATCAGTTGCCATCGGCAATCTAGCCACCGCCTCCGCTGTTGATGCGATTGCGATTGGCGATCAGGCAGCAGCAAGTGCAACCAACTCCACCGCTGTTGGCGGTGAAAGCGTTGCCAGCGCACTCGCAGGACAGGCATTTGGCTGGCAAGCAATGGCAACTGGTGAACGCTCAGCGGCAATTGGTCACCTGGCAGCAGCCAGCGGTTTACGTTCAACAGCTGTGGGTGAAGCTGCCATGGCAACCATGGAAACATCAACTGCTGTCGGTAATTTGTCAGTCGCCAGCAATACTGATGCGGTAGCAATTGGCGATATAGCAACAGCTAGCGGCCTCAACTCAACTGCTGTGGGTAGTGAAAGTGTTGCCAGCGGCATTGCAGGCCAGGCTTTCGGCTGGCGCGCTATGGCAACTGGCGACCGTTCGGCGGCGCTGGGTCACCTGGCACTTGCCAGTGGTTTACGCTCAACAGCTGTGGGCGAAAATGCCATGGCAACCATGGAAACATCAATTTCAATGGGTAACGACTCTGCTGCAACCGCAGTTGATGCCATTGCAATTGGCGATCAGGCCATGGCAAGTGGCACCAACTCTACTGCTGTCGGTGGTGAAAGTGTCGCCAGCGGTCTTGCTGGCCAGGCATTTGGCTGGCGTGCTATGGCGACTGGCGAGCGCTCCGCAGCGCTTGGTCACCTGGCAGTAGCCAGTGGTTTACGCTCAACCGCCGTCGGTGAAAATGCCATGGCAACCATGGAAACATCAACCGCAGTGGGTAATTTGTCAGTCGCCAGCAACACTGATGCGGTAGCAATTGGCGATCTAGCAACAGCCAGCGGTCTCAACTCAACCGCAGTCGGCAGTGAAAGTGTTGCTAGCGGCATTGCAGGCCAGGCTTTTGGCTGGCGCGCAATGGCAACTGGCGACCGTTCGGCGGCGCTGGGTCACCTGGCACTTGCCAGCGGTTTACGCTCAACTGCCGTGGGTGAAAATGCTATGGCAACCATGGAAACATCAATTTCAGTGGGTAACGACGCTGCTGCAACCGCAGTTGACGCGATTGCAATTGGCGATCAGGCCATGGCAAGTGGCACCAACTCTACTGCTGTCGGCGGTGAAAGTATTGCTAGCGGACTTGCAGGCCAGGCCTTCGGCTGGCGCGCAATGGCGACCGGCGAGCGCTCTGCAGCACTTGGACATTTAGCCATGGCAACCGGTTTACGCTCAACTGCCGTTGGTGAAGCTGCTGAAGCCACGGGCATAGAAGCCACTGCACTCGGCAACCTGGCAAATGCTGCGTTTGATTTTTCAACCGCCATTGGTACTGGTGCAACCACAACCCGCGTCAACCAAATATCGCTGGGTACCAGCACCTCAACCTATACCACTGCCGGCATTACCTCAGCCGCCAGTCGGTCAGCCCAAACAGGTCCTCTGCAACTAGTCACAACTGACGTAAATGGCAATCTCGCCAGCGATAACGGTTTTCTCTACAACCGATTAAGTAAATTAGACAGAGACTTTGATGTTGTTAATGAAGGTGTTGCGATGGCATTGGCGCTAGATAGCCCCAGCATTCCTCAGGGCAGTAAATTTGCCATTAGTGCCGGCGTGGGTAGTTTTGATAGCGCCGAAGCTGTTTCATTCGCCGCTTCATTTCGTGGTAGCAGTCGATTTGTCTGGTCAGCCGGCCTGGGCGTTGGTCTGGACCGCGGCAAAGTGGGTGGCCGAGCAGGTGTTCAATACGCCTGGTAAGTCATTACTTCGCTTATATGCGTCTAATTCAGGGCCCTGTTACCTGACAACAACCTCACTAAGCACCCCCACCCCCGTTTAACAGGGGTGAGGGTGCTAATTTATCAGGAGATTAAAGCTAATTGTTTATTCAAGCGCAGTATCATCAATGGCAGTATTGTCAATGGCAGTTTTAGCAATAAATGCCTTGCCAAAGAAATCATTGTCACAACAACTTTTACGCCGTTTAATGCCACATTTATTATTCCGTTCATTCCGTTTTTTGCCCCATTTTTTATCAGGTGCCTTATCCATCCCCCTATCTAGCCCTTTATCCAGTCCCTTAATTAGAAAAATCTTAGTCAAGCTGACTCTGGCCCTCTGCTGCACTAGCTTGATACTCCCAGCAACAGCCAGCGCAGCGCAAGATCCAGTCTACGCTCGGCTCGCCTGGAGCACCATGATAACGCTGGATAATGCCAATCGAACGGGCGACTATTCAGTACTGCACGCCCTCAGTGCACCCAACTTTCAAACCAACAATACTGTGGGTAGCCTGTACGATAGTTTTCGCAGCCTACGCGAAAACCAGGTAGATATTGGCCGTGCCATACTAATAAACCCTACCTTTTATATCCCCCCTGCGGTGGACAAAAACGGCCTGCTCCGACTTAGAGGCGGTTTTGAAACCAGGCCTATGGCAATTCGCTTTGATATATTATTTGAACGCTCTAATACTGGCTGGCATATCTTTGCACTATCGGTGATTGAAACTGAAAGCAGCACAAAAGCACCACGTTAGTTAGCATCAACTTACGTGCCATCATCGATTTTTCTGAGCACCAGCAAAATATATTGCACTAAGTCATCTTCGAATCAGCTGCGACCAGGCTAAGCAAAGCGACCGAAAAATGCCGTACCTGCTATGCCCATAGCTGATAAAGTACGGTCAATAAAAACCCACACAAGGAAACAGTCAATGCCAACATTCTCGCGCGATGGCGTAAACCTGTATTATGAAATTCACGGCGAAGGTTATCCCATTTTATTGTTCGCACCCGGCGGCATGAGATCGGCACTGGCTTTCTGGGCAGGTTCACCTTTTAACCCCATCAAGGTATTTTCTGAACAGTTCCAGGTAATTGCCATGGACCAACGTAATGCCGGTCAATCCACAGCCCCCATCAGCGCTGAAGACAGCTGGCATACCTATACTAACGACCATATAGCGTTACTCGACCACCTTAATATTGACCAATGCCATATCATGGGCGGCTGCATTGGCGGCCCATACTGCTTTGGGCTTATGCAGGCACAGCCACAACGGGTTACCGGCGCTATCATCCAGCAGACCATCGGCCTGGATAATAATCGGGATGCATTTTACGCCATGTTCGACAGCTGGGCGGTTAACATGGATGCCAGTGATGCCGACCTGCAATCTTTCCGCGCTAATATGTACGATAGTGACTTCCTGTTTAACGTCGATGAACAATTTGTTGCCCAGTGCAGCACGCCCTTGTTAGTGCTATTGGGCGATGACCTCTATCATCCACGGTCCACCTCCGAACGCATCGCAGAACTTGCACCCAATGCGACTTTGATTGAGTCCTGGGCGGGCGCAGATGTTGTTGGCCAGACAGCCGCAACCGCAACTGCCTTTTTAAATAGCCATCGGCCCACTGGATAAATTAACCGTAATACCGTTATTCAACGTATGATGCCAAGCCGGCTAACGCCCAATTGATGAATACAGTTGATGAATACAATTGATTACGCATTGACTAGAAATTGACTAGACAATATTGACTAGACAGAGGAAGAAAAATGGCAGCGGCAGTTGAAGGCATTCGTATATTGGATCTAACCACAGGGCCTGCCGGCGGCATCGCCACTATGATGTTGGCAGACTTTGGTGCCGAGGTATTACTGGTGCAGCAGCCTGGGGATGATCCATTATTACAACTGCCTGCCGCCCGCATGTGGCAGCGCGGCAAACACACCTGTCAACTGGACCTTGCAACCGCGACCGGGCGACAAACATTATCAGAACTTATGGCCGCTGCCGATGTACTAGTATGCAACTGGCGCCCCAGTGCGCTAGTTGGCAAAGGGCTGGATTACGCCACCTTGCATGCTCAACACCCACATCTCATCTGTTGTTATATTAGCGGTTTTGGTAGTAAAGGGCCACGCGCTAACTATCCAGGCTATGAACATCTGGTGGCGGCCTGCACCGGCAGAATGCAGTTATTTGCAGGCCTGGTTGAACGCCAGGGGCCAGTTTTTTCGGCACTGCAAGTGGGTATCCATGCCTGCGCGCAGTCCGCTGCCAGCGGCATTCTTGCCGCCTTGTTCGAACGCGGTGATGACGGCCAGGGCAGGCGGGTAGAAACCAGCATTATGCAGGGCCTTTTGACCTATGAGCAGGGCGCAATGATCAGCACCCAATTGCCCGATCTATTTGCCGGCCCCCTGCCAGGTAGTGCACCAGGTAAAAAAGGCCTGCCAGCGCCCAGCCTTTATTATCACCCGGCACAGGCAAAGGATGGCAGGTGGATGCAATTTGGTAATCTACTGCCCCATCTGTTTGATAATTTCCTGCTGGTCACTGACCTTATCGACGTATTAGCTGATCCCGACTATAACCCCGCCCAAATGTTACTGCCCAAAGAAAAACATGAGGCCTTTCGCCAACGTATGCTGTCACGCATACAGACCCGCAATGCCGCAGACTGGATGAAAGACTTTATTGCCGATGGCGGCGTAGTCGCCACTGCCCACCAGACAACCCAGGAAGCGCTACAAGACCCTGATATTGTCGCCAACGGCCATGTCATTAAACGCGCCGATGGCGGCGTTCAGCTCGGGCCAGTTGCCCGCCTGACCAGTACGCCCGCAGCACCAGGCGGTGACGCACAACCTGCTACCGATATTCTGCCCCGCTGGCAAAATAGCCCCCGCGCCATACCCACTCGGGCCAGCAACAATGACCTGCCCTTAAAAGGTGTGCGGGTAATTGAACTTGCGACAATTATCGCCGCACCTCTCGGCGCATCCTTTTTAGCCGATATGGGCGCTGAAGTTATTAAGGTTGAGCAATTGGGCGGCGACCCTTATCGCAGCCTTGGCGCAGGTATTGGTTCTGCTCGGGTAAACGCGGGCAAACGCAGTATTAGCGTTGATTTGAAATCTGCCGCAGGTCGCAAGGTAGTTTTAAACCTAATCAAAAACAGCGATTTGCTCATTCATAATTTTAGGCCCGGCGTGCCAGAACGGCTGGGTATCGGCTATGAAGATATTAAAAATATCAATCCGCAAATTATCTATTTGCAATGCAACGGCTACGGACCTGATGGGCCCGGTGCCCTGCGCCCAAGTACCCATCCGATACCCGGCGCGGCCATGGGCGGGGTATTATTTCAGATGGCAGAACGGGTACCGCAAGACTTACAGGAAATGCCAAATTTACGTGCCTGGACGCGCAAACTGATGCATGCAAACGAGGTAAATCCCGACCCTAATACCGCAGTGGTGGTCACCACTTCTGCCATGCTGGGATTAGTTGCTCGGCAGCGCACCGGTATTGGCCAACAAATTTATATCGATATGTTTGGCGCCAATGCCTACGCCCATCATGATGACTTTTTATCCTACCCAGGCAAACCAGGCCGAGCACTGGCCGATGCGGATCTACTCGGCCTGTCAGCCACTTATCGGCTTTATGCCTGCGCTGAAGAACAATGGGTATTCCTGGCGCTTACCCAGCAGCAAGAATATGCAGCATTTGAAAAAATACTGGCTACGGCCAACATCAATGGGCCTTCACTGACACAAATAAAGGCTAATGACACGGCACTAGCAACCAGTTTGACCGCGATGTTCAAAACTCAGAACGCGCAATTTTGGGAGACCCTGCTCGCACCTGCTGGCATCGGCTGCGTGCAGGCAGATGCCTTGCGGCCTAACGAATTCTGGTTACAGGACCCACAGTCCAGTGCCATGGATACAGCCGTTGAAATACAGCATCCGCGCTGGGGCAAATACAGGCGACATGGCCGCCTGGTGGAATTTGATGGCGGCGGACAGAAACTACAACCGCCACCTCTGGCCGGGCAGCACAACAAAGAACTTTTATTAGAAACAGGCCTGGCCGAAGAGGAGATTACTCAGTTGAGTGAGATCGACGTGTTATGGCAAGAAAATTGAAGAATTAGTATTTTTTGGATCAATTAGTATCTTTTTGAATCAGGAGAAAAAACACCCAAAGCTGCCTACAAGTGAGTGGATTATAAAAATCATTTAGAAGTATCGCCGAGCCCTGGTACTGAACCTTGAAACCAGAAACCCTGGCTTGAGCAAATAGCATCGGTTTAAACAAAGAACCTTAGCTTGAGCAAAAAGCATCGGTTTGAGCAAAGAACATTGGTTTGAACAAACAACAATACTGGCCAAACCGACACACTTCCCTATACTTTTTTTATCCATCACCTGATGTCTTGAATCTGATCACGGAGGATCTACTCCCATGGCAACGGCAACGGAATATCATGACTTTATCAATCTATCTCTAACCGCCCTGGCCCAGGGGAAAACAGATAGTATTAATTTCACCGCATTAGATTTTGACGACCAGCAATCAGTCGGCACCAGCGCTTTGAAAGCCATCAGCCTACGATTCCAGGAAATTACCCGCCAAAACGACATCTTCGCCAAGGGCATCAACAAGCTCGAAATCACAGCATTGTCTGAAAACGACACCATTTATAACTCCTTCCAAAGAATTTATCAGATGCAATCAGAAATGATCGACATTATGCAAGATGTTTCCGTTGGCAATTTCGATATCACAGTGAAAACAAAGGACCAGGCTGATGAACTGGGCAAAGCACTTGCTTTGATCATTGAAAACCTGGGTAGTATCACAGACCAGGCCGTACTCATTGCCAGGGGCGACTACCGCACAGAGATTAAACCCAAAAGCAACAAAGACCAACTTGGCAACGCATTATTCCTTATGACACAAAGTTTACGTAATATAGGAGAAGTGGCAGAGGGTATGGCACTGGGCGACTTTACCAACAAAGTCGAGGTTAAGGGAGAAAACGACCTACTGGCAAAAGCAATGAACAAAATGGTCGATAGTTTGAACCAGCTGACAGTTCAGGCGGACAATATCGCTTTAGGTAATTTAACTGAAAAAATTGTCGTTAAAGGCGACCAGGATAAGCTATCAATCGCGATGAATCGTATGGCTTCGAATTTCGTTAATATTACCCAACAGGCTAAAAGTATAGCCGCTGGCGATTTTTCACAAATACTAGAGGCCCAGAGCGAAAACGATCAGCTGGCCATTGCCATGAATACCATGCTCGATAGTTTACGTAAACTAACCACCGACGCGGCACGAGAAAACTGGATAAAAACCGGCTTTTCCGAGCTGGCTGAGTTAATGCGTGGCGATCTCAATATAGAAGTATTAACCGAAAAAGTTATCGCCTATCTGGCAAAATACACTGATTCGAGGCCTGGTATATTTTATCTTGCCGATGAAGCACGCAATTTGACACTTGCCGCAAGCTACGCCTACAAAAGGCGAAAAAATTTATCCGCAAGCATCGCACCCGGGGAGGGGCTGGTAGGCCAGGCAGTCAAAGAAAAACAGCTCATCTGCATTTCTAATATCCCCGAAGACTATATCACCGTTAGCTCAGGCCTTGGTGAAGCACCACCTAATAATATCGTGGTTTTACCCCTGGTAGTGGAAGGCAGTGTCAAAGGTGCCATTGAACTTGGCAGCTTTGGTGAATACAACGACATGACCCTGGAGCTATTTGAACGCCTATCAGAAAGCATCGCTGTTGCCATCAATTCAGCCTCTGATCGCGTTAAGATGCAGGACTTGCTGGAAGAAGCACAACGAACCAGCGAAGAACTGCAGTCTCAACAGACTGAACTCAAGGCCTCTAATGAAGAGCTGGAACAACAAACTGAAATAGTAAAAGAATCTGAGGCTGAACTTAAAACTCAACAGGAAGAACTTCAGGCATCCAATGAGGAGCTAGAAGAAAAAACCCAATACCTAGAAAAGCAACGAGCAGAGATACAATCAAAAAACCAGTCTATAGAAAAATCCCGTGCGATGCTTGAGGAAAAAGCCTCTGATCTGGAACTATCCAGTAAATATAAATCAGAATTTTTGGCAAACATGTCCCATGAATTGCGTACACCACTGAACAGCCTGCTGATTCTGGCCAAAATGCTCGCCGACAACAAAGAGGGCAATTTAAACGACAAGCAGGTTAAATCAGCAAAAATTATTCAGAATGGCGGTAACGATCTACTCGAACTTATTAACGACATCCTTGACCTTTCAAAGGTCGAAGCAGGACAAATGACGTTAAATATCGATCATGCATTACTCAGTTTCGTAAAACAGGATCTTGAAAATAAATTTTCCCCTCTGGCACTGGATAAGCCATTTGAATTTAAACTGGAATTCGCCCCAGACCTGCCACAAAGTTTTGAGACAGATATTCAACGCACCTCGCAGGTGCTCAAAAACCTGTTATCGAATGCCTTTAAATTTACCCGCGAGGGCAAGGTAATATTACAGGCCTTTTTACCACCGGCCAATACTATTTTTAAACAACCGCATCTTACACCCGGCAACAGCATAGCATTTGCCGTAACCGACACCGGCATCGGCATTGCGCCTGAAAAACTTCGCAGCATATTTGAAGCATTCCAGCAGGCCGATGGCTCCACTAGCCGCGACTATGGCGGTACAGGCCTTGGACTAACGATTAGCCGAAACCTGAGTAACTTGATGGGGGGTGAAATTCAGGTACAAAGTGAAACCGAAAAAGGCAGTACATTTACCTTATATTTGCCGCTTTATAACGACGGAAAATATGCCGAACGCTCGCCACTCGGGCAAAATAACACCTATTTTAGCGCGACAAAAAACGAACAATCAACACCGCAACCATCAACACTGCAACCATCAACCATTAGTAATTCATATCTATCAAACAATGCCAATTTACCGGACGATTTACAAACCAGTTCAACTAACGCCCCTGCCTCGACAGGTAGCACGACAGGTACTTCATTTGAATCAGGCTTAAATAACGACCTTGCTCCGGTATTTATTCCAGACGATAGAAATGACATCAAGCCAGATAGTCTCAGCATCCTGATTATTGAGGATGATAGAGACTTCGCCAGCGTGCTAAGCGGCATTGCCCATGACAAAGATTATTTATGCTTAAATGCCGGCGATGGCAAAAGCGCGCTGCAACTTGCGCATCAGTATAAACCCAGTGCGATCCTACTGGATCTTGGTTTGCCCGACATTGATGGCACCAGGCTACTTAATATGTTCAAACAGGATTTGGCGACTCGACATATACCCATTCACGTAATTACTGGTCGCGAAGATTCAGCCAATACGTTAAATCAGGGTGCGGTAGGCATCTTGCATAAACCCACTAGCGCTGATCAACTGGAAAGCGTTTTTATTACCCTTGGCAATTATATCGAAGGCGGAAAAAAACATATCCTTATCGTTGAAGATGATGATCAATACCGAAATACTTTAATCAGACTACTGGGGCACCAGGCACTGAGCATTACTGAATGTAAGACCGGCGAAAAAGCGCTAGAACTAATTTCTGAAACGCTGTTTGACTGTATTATCCTTGACCTGGTATTACCGGATATAAGTGGCAAAGAGGTACTACGCAGACTGAGCGATGCCAACATAAGCCCCCTACCCCCTATCATCGTGAATACCGGCAAGGAACTCTCACCCGCTGAATTTACCGAGCTTAACCGTTATACCAATGAAATCGTGATCAAAGGGGCAAATTCAACCAACCGCCTACTCGATGAAGTGACTCTTTTTTTACATCAATCAGAGGCAAGCCTGCCCAAGTCGCAACGCAGCACACTAAAAATGTTGCATGACGATGCGAGTGCTTTAAATGGACATACTATCCTTATGGTTGATGATGATCTACGCAATACCTTTGCCATTTCAAACTTGTTAGAAGAGCATGGCCTTAATATTATTATCGCCGAAAACGGCCAGCTGGCACTTGATTCTCTGAACGAACACCCAGAAATAGACCTGGTTTTAATGGACATAATGATGCCTGTGATGAACGGCTATGAGGCCATGGAAAAAATTCGCCAACAGGAAAAATATAAGACCCTGCCCATCATCGCACTCACCGCCAAAGCAATGGCCGAGGACCGCGCCAAATGTCTTGAAGCAGGCGCAAATGACTATATGAACAAACCGCTGGACAGCCAGAAACTAATTAACTTACTAAAAGTGTCCATACAGTAACCGAGTATCTCCTATGGACGCCAGGTCAATCGCCGAAATTGAAATTAATGTACTGCTCGAAGCCATTCGATTACGTTACGATTATGATTTCAGCAACTATGCCAGAGCCTCCTTAAAGCGACGTATTCAAAACCTGCTACTAAAAGAAAAGCTCGAAATGCCCTACCAGCTTATCCCTCGAATACTCTATGAAGAGGAAATTTTTAACCGTTTTCTTGCAGAAATGTCTGTTACCGTAACGGAGCTTTTTAGAGACCCGGCCTCTTTCCACGCGCTGGCCGAACACGTTTTTCCGCGTTTAGAAAGTTATGCTTATTTCAAGATATGGCATGCAGGCTGCGCAACGGGTGAGGAAGTATATTCACTGGCCATATTACTTGAAGAAGCGGGGTTATTAGACAAGGCCAGAATATATGCCACGGATTACAACAAACAATCTCTCAAAACTGCAGAACACGGCATTTTCCCGGCAGCTGATATCAAGCAGTACCACCATGCTTATAAAAAGGCGGGTGGCAAGAAACAACTAGCGCATTACTACACTCACCAATACGATGCCATCAAGTTCAAAGATAGCCTCAAAAAAAACATCACCTTCGCCTATCACAACCTGGTCAAAGATGGAATATTCGGTGAAATGCACCTCATATTATGTCGTAATGTCATGATTTATTTTGATAGAGAATTACAAAACCATACTTTTACCCTGTTTAATAATAGCCTTGCCAGAAAGGGTTTTTTATCCCTGGGTAGCAAAGAAACCTTAGCCTACTCAGTCATTGATGCAGAATTCGAGACTTGCTGTAAAAGCAACAGAATATTCCGCAAGTTAAATTAAACTTGTCACCCTGATGACCAACAGACATATTAAGGCGATTGTAGCAGGGGTCTCTCAAGGGGGTATTGTTGCTTTAGAGACACTATTACCCCAGCTGTCAAAAACCTTCGACAAACCAATAATCATCGTCCAGCACCGTGCCGCCAGCAGTGATACTTTTCTTTCTGAGCACCTTAATAGTCTTTCCCTCATCCAGGTCGAGGAAGCAGAAGAAAAACAACCCATCAAATCAGGAACGGTATATCTTGCGCCTGCCGGTTACCATTTATTAATAGAGCAAGACATGACCTTTTCTCTGTCTTGCGACGAAAGAGTCAACTTCACCCGCCCCTCAGTTGATGTGCTATTTGAATCAGCCGCAGATTGCTACACACACCAGCTGCTAGGTATTATTTTAACCGGTTATAACTCCGATGGCGCAAAAGGCTTACAACGTATTAAGCAGGCAGGTGGTTTAGCGCTGGTACAGGACCCAGAGGATGCGGAAGTACCAGACATGCCCCTGGCAGCGATCAAAATCACCCCTGTTGATGCAATTCTTACCCTTGATCAACTTGCACAATACCTGAACAGGTTAAGCTAGCAACTTATGCTCGCCGTATACCCTTCTCATCTGAACTATTTTCTGGCTGTGACACCGCGCCAAATCCCGAGCGCTGGCCATCACCAGCAAGATAAACATTGAGTAGCGCTATAAAGGTATCGATATCGATGGGTTTGGTTAGCAAATCGTTCATGCCCGCCTGCTGACAGGCTAATTCATCCTCAGAAGACGTATTGCCCGTCATGGCAATGATTGGTAGATGGCTATATTGCGCCTGCTGGCGAATTTTTTTTGTTGCTGTCAAACCGTCCATTACCGGCATTTGCATGTCCATTAACACCAGGTCAAAACTTTCCCATTCGAGCATTTCCAGCGCTTGCTGACCATGCTCGGCAATTGAAAACTCAATGTCGAAATCTTCAAATATATAACTTACCAGCAACTGATTATTTTTATTATCTTCTACCAGGAGAATTTTTTTATCCGTAAACAGACAAGCAGGTTCTTCGTCTGCCGGTGCTAAAATTTGCGATGCTTTTGCTGCGTTCTGGCCTGCTATTTCCGGTGACAGGTCGGCTGCATCTTTATTATTAAGGTCATCGTCATCGTCATCGTCATCGTCATCGTCTAACTGATCCGGCGGCAGTTTATCCTGCCCGAACTGAGTAATCGATTCACCACAAGTTTTACCTGTTAACAAATAGCGATCCAGCACACTATATAAAAGATTAGTATCCACCGGCTTGGGGACAATATCATTCATGCCAACCGCTTTTATGCGTACTCGGTCATTAGGTGTAGTGTTTGCCGTAAGCGCCACCACCGGCAGTGCCACTTTATCTAGTTTCTCACGAATATGCGTGGTGGCCGTTAAACCATCCATGACGGGCATTTGCACATCCATTAACACCAGGTCATAGGAGGTTGATGCAAGCTGTTCCAAAGCCAGCTTGCCATTTTCTGCTATATCAAATTCTACGCCATAATCTTCAAGTAGAAACTCTACTAAAATCTGGTTATTCAGATTGTCTTCCACCACCAAAACACGCTGCCCAACGTGCTCGACCGAATCAGGGTAATCAATCACATCGTTAACCTCCTCCTCAGCCTCAGCCTCAACTACCTCCTTGGCAGACACCGGTTTTGACAGATAATAATCATTCAGGCTTGATATCACATCATTTTCAATCAACGGCTTACTAATGAGCACATCATATTTATTGTCAAAATTCAACAATCGATCATAAGGCAGCATAACAAACAAGGGAATATCACCTACCCCCTGCTGCTGCAATATACCCACATAGCGTTCAATATCATTTTGCCCAACCGGCCAGGCCAACAAAATGGCATCAAAACCCCTGCCATCAGTTTTCGCTGTGCGAAATATATGCCCCGTCTGTTCTATATCATCAGCGTAGATGCAATATATATGACGTTTTTCAAACCACGGCTTAATTTGCTCAAGCACAGCAGTACATTGATCAACAACTAGAAACCGTTTATCCAACAACCTGTTTTTCTCCGCAGAGATGCCGGCCAAACGTTCCGACAAACCTTCACCTGATTGTTGGCGTAATATCACCTTAAAAATAGAACCCTCACCTGGGGTACTATGCAGCACAATATCACCATGCATCTTATCAACTATTTCTTTCGTAATAGTGAGTCCAAGGCCAGTTCCGCCGTATGCTTTAGCAACGGATGAATCAGCCTGAGTGAATGGATTAAATACCCGTTTACTGACTTCAGGCGTCATGCCAACACCTGTATCCTCAACCGTGATATACAGCTCAAGCGACTGCTCAGGACCTTCGTCAAATTCAACT
Organism: Pseudomonadales bacterium; assembly: GCA_019090615.1. Lineage (GTDB taxonomy): Bacteria > Pseudomonadota > Gammaproteobacteria > Pseudomonadales > Azotimanducaceae > JAHRVQ01. The sequence continues at coordinate 17,807 of JAHRVQ010000070.1, forward strand.
GTCAACCTGACAAAACCCTGGCGGGTGAATTTAATCCCATTACTCAATAAATTCAGCACCACCTCACAGGTTTTCATACAGTCGCCAAACACCAACTGAGGCAATTCACGTGGCATATTAAAAACCAGGTCAATATGCCTTGCTGCCGCTTTTTCTCCATTCATCATGATCAATTCAACTAACTCATGATAAAGATCATAATTTTCCTCATATAAAGTAACATTACCCGATTCAATCCTGGATAAATCCAGAACCTGATTTACAATTCTCATCAGGTTTTCAGAAGCCGCGCTAACTCGCTTTAATAACAATAATCTTTCTTTACTACTCTCCTGCTTTAGCAATACTTTGGTAAAACCAATGATCGACGTCATTGGTGTGCGAATTTCATGACTCATATTCGCTAAAAATTCATTTTTTGCCGCCAGGGACTTTTTGGTTTCAGCGAGTGAAATAGAAAGGTTCTTGTTCAGCGTATTGATTTCTTTCGCTTTAAGCAGGTTTTCTGCAATGACATCGCCTACCTGAACGGCCATTTTATTAAAATCCTGAAACACATAATCGAAATCATCTGCCCTGCGATCGGTGATCTGATATTGATAATCACCCCCACCAAAAGCCTCAGTAGCTCGCAACAGAGTTTTTAACGGGCGAGTTGCATATACTGCAAATACCAATGAAAAACAGATACCGAATAAAATACAAACACCAGCGTTAACAATATATTGCTGTTTTAGCTTCGCCAATTCCTCAAAATAAAACCCGATAGTCCGGTCGGCCTGGATTATCGCTACAACCTCACCATCCAGCACCAAAGGAGCCGCCGCCGATATCCAGGCACCTTCACTATCCTGATAAATATCTGTGACCTGAGCCGTACCTGTATATACCACCAGTTGAAAGGCTTCGACCGGTATTTGTGCGCCGGTATAGTATTCACCATTCTCTGCCTGATCTGTCATCACCACAAATTCAAGCTCGCCACTGTCATCATAATCAAAACTCTTGCGCAAAGTATATAATGGGCTGCCATGCCCATGGGCAAGATCATTGGCATCACTGATTGCCGCTAGCACCTTCCTTAGCTGATCAAATTCCAATTGCCCCTGCAATCCATCACCTGGGTCAAAAAATATTTCTTCATGGCGCTCCAGGTCTATTTGAATGGCAGCAGTTTTAACTACAGCTAGAATTTCTCGGGATAGACTACTCGCTTTTCGCGCAGCTTCAGACTGGAAGCTTTGATAGCCAAAAAATATCGCCGTCGCGGAAATCATGCAAATTGAGATCGCGCATATCTGGACAGCAAAACTAATATGAAAATTAAAATTTTTCATCTTTAAGTACTACAACACCTGACACCCGCTACACACACATATAAAACCAAAACCGAATATTATTCTCTGCAACCTGTTAACTAACATCAAATTCAGCCCAGGTTTCGACCTGTTATGACAAATGCCGATAAAAACAACCACGCAGACTTCAACCCTGCCTATAAGCCCTTCGGCACAAAATCAACCTAATAACCTCATAAAGTATAGCTAGAGTATAGCCAAAAGATCGGACTCATAAACATGCCAGTTTGCAATTAAGCAAATTATTCAACGGGTGCTAAAATAGCAATTTGAACTGTTAATAATCCCCTCGGATATCTGACACCTATACCAACAATTAAGATAACAGCATACCTTCATGAGTATAAAGTTAGGAGTGCAAAGTCGAGCATTGAAAAAACTCAAACGATCGTCCGTCATGGGAGGATGTCACACTAATATACTACTAGCCAATCTAACCCCAGGCCGAAAAACTATCCAGGCTATCTGCTTAACATTATGCATAACCTTTTTGATACCAGGCTTTAGTTGGCCGGCCTTAACCCAGGCATCCGGGGCATTTTCCCCATCGGGCGGGACGAGAAGTGAATCCTACAATCGAGGTAAAGCTTTGGTAACCACCACATCCAACAACGGTTGTAAGTCTTGCCACAAAGGCTATAAACGAAAACTGTTAAAGCAGCTCAATAGTTCAATTCCGGATCTGATTACCAATTGCGCAGCACATAGTCCGTGTTTTGCAAAGGACTTATCTGGCGATCAACTTGACGCGATCAGCACCTACTTCAACCAACGTTACAGACTCCGTTAGGCGGCATAAAATGAAAACTATTTTATTGCTCTTGTTTGCACTAATCATTTCAATACAACAATCCTCTGCCGACCCCTGGGTCCTGGAGCAGGGTCAACAGTCATTTTCGGTTCTATATGTCACAGAAACCTTCGACGAGATCTGGATTAAAGGTGACGAGCTGCATATAGACTTCCCCGATGTTGACCAGCAAACTTACTGGCTCCAATATTCCTACGGTTTTACTGATTCCCTGACGCTAGAGGTTGGTACCGGCAGGACTCGCAGCGAAATGGATGGCAAACAGAAAAAATTCTCTGGCAGAGCCGATTCTCAAGTGACCCTCAGCTGGCAAGTTTTTAACGAATATCAGGGATCACCAGTAACTCTGGCAGTACACTTTGGGGCTACTTTACACGGCAGTTATGATCGATCTTCAGCCGGCAACCCGCATTCCCCAGGCAACCGTGCCAATGGCGTCGAAACCTCGGTCAGCATCGCCAAAGCCATTAATAATTATATCGCTTTCAGCACCGAAATTGGCTACCGGCACAGGTATCAGGATGTACCTGAGGAGATTTTCTACCGCTTCGGTATCCTTAGTAGCATTACCCCGACGCTGGCAATGAGCCTACGCTATCGGCACGTCGACAGCCGCAGCCACCTTGACATCATGGGGCCAGGCTTCAGCCCAGACCGTTTTCACGAAACCGAAGAGGATATTTCTGGCTTAAGCCTGGATGCTAACTGGCAACTGGGCCAGGGTCATAGTCTTTTCCTCGGTACAGCCAGAGTCCTGGATGGCAAAAATACCGGTGAGAGCGAAATTTACTTCTTTGGTTATAGCTTTACGTTGTAGCCTTCTTTAACAAAACAAATATTGACCAAAAACAGCACCTTACCAATAAGGCTGGGTTCTGGGATAGGATGGGCTGGGATATTTTAGACCGCACCTGAACGGTGATGATTTTAGATTGCTAGTTAACTGCGTTACTTCTAAAATTCCGCCGTCTTATTTTTAGTTATAATATGCCCTATGAAATCCGTACCACCAATGCGACCCGACCGAATCCATCAGCATCTGTCAAATAATTGCCTGCCAGAGTAGGCGATTATTATGATACTCGATAGCAACAAAACACCCATCGACAGAACCCTCTCTATCGCGCCAATGATGGGCGCCACCGACCGGCATTGTAGAAAATTAATGCGCATTATCTCCCCGCATGCATTTTTATTCACCGAGATGGTGGTCACGGGCGCGTTAATTCATGGTGATGCAGCGCATTTTTTACGCCATGCAGATGATGACCCCTGCGCATTGCAGGTTGGCGGCAACGACCCACAACAACTGGCACAATGTGCCATCCTGGCCGAATCTGCAGGCTACCAGGAGATCAACCTCAATGTTGGCTGCCCCAGTGACCGCGTTCAATCTGGCGGCATAGGTGCCTGCTTAATGGCCCAGCCGGAACTTGTTGCAGATTGTATCGCAGCCATGCAAGCCAGCATTACAATCCCTGTCAGCGTCAAATGTCGCATCGGCATCGATGACGAAGATTCTTATGCCGCTTTTAGCCATTTTATCCACACGGTTTCAGCCGCTGGCTGCGAGATATTTTATGTCCATGCACGCAAGGCTATTTTAAGCGGCCTGTCGCCGAAACAAAACCGCGAAATTCCGCCGCTCAAATACCCTTATGTATATCAGATTTCGAGCGACTTCCCGCACTGCCAGTTCTTTCTAAATGGCGGCCTGACCTCTATCGAAACCGCAATTGATGAATTAGACCGAGTCAAAGGTGTCATGTTGGGTCGTGCACCCTACAGCAACCCGTATATGCTAGCTGGTTTCGAAAATGCGCTTTACGAACACCAGTCACCTGATCGCCTCGAAGTCGTGGCGCGCTATATCGAATATGCACGGCAATGTACAACTGACCACCCCAAACACCTGTTAAAACACCTGCTAGGGCTATTTACAGGTTGTCCTGGTGCCCGCCGTTACCGGCGTTATTTAAGCGAAACCATGTATCAGGCAGATGCTTCAGTTGATTTGGTGTATAACGCCTTACACGCCGCAGGCCTCGATTGCAGAACAAGCGACAGGACCTTCACTTATACTGAAAACAGTACTGACCAGACGGCAAAAGGCATCCAATGCTAAAAGATATTAAAAAATTTTTTGAAGAAAAACTACTACCCAGTATAACCACCGATAACGCGCCTACTGGGCAGCCAGATACCGGTGTCGACTATGCCACTGCCGCCTTGTTTATCGAATTAGCCAAAGCTGATTTTAACCAGGATGCAGCAGAGCATCAGTTAATGCTTACCATGTTACACGAAACGTTTGATCTGACCGATCAGGAGCTAAGCGAACTCGTTAGCCTGGCCGAAGCGGGTTCCAGCGATGCAAATGACTTATTCCAGTTTACCTCTCTGGTAAATAAAGCCTATACCAACAGCCAGAAAATAAAACTACTGGAGAACTTCTGGAAGATCGCCTACGCAGATGGCCGGCTGGATAAATACGAGGAGCAATTTATTCGAAAGATTACAGGGCTCATCAACCTGCCCCCTTCTGAATTAATGAAGACTAAACACCGAATAAAAACTGCCATGGATTAAAAACCCAAACCAGGAAAAGCAATCAGGATGCGGAGCGTCTTCCGGGTCTTGTTTGCTCACTAATAGCTTCCCTTTGTTGCTCCTTTTCAAGCTCATTGACCAATTCATAAAAGCAATCATGATTCTTGTCATTAAGGCTCATCAAAATTTTATGTGCCTCTAATACCTGCTCGCGCAACTCAGCATCAGTCACCAACCTTGCCGGTAATTCCGCCAACAATTCATATTCACCAATGAGTTGATTAACGATCACAAAAACCTGTTCAAAACCCATACTGGCTAAGATGCGAGTAATATTTTCGTTGGTTGATATAAGCGTCGGTTTGGCGCCCAGGGTGTCCTGCGATTGCAGAGATATTTTTGCCAATAAACCCAGCGTCGTACTATCAATACCTGTGGTTTCGGTAAGATCAATGACAATCGACTTTAGGCCTGCAATAGTTTTGATATTATTTAGAAACCGCGTAATTGTAGGACTTAAGACAACACGCACATCACCGACAAACTTCAAAACATGAACATTATTTCGTTCTGCAAAAAAAACTTTACCCATTGAGGCTGGTGCTCCTCGTTACTGTAAATATCGCAATATCATCAGGGACTTCTCTTTGGCTATCCAGCCCAAGCCTGGTAACCAAAGTATCTATATCAGTGGTATATGATTGTACCAGTGATAGCAGGCACTGTTCTTTCTCTTCTATGGTCGTTTGAGACATAATTTCCAACACCCCGTCTGAAAATAGCACAAGATCAAACTTAGCTGACATATCGACATCCTGGAATTCATATCGCGTCTCACAGATACCCAGCGGCAGACCACCCATTTCCAGAAATTTTGTGGTCGAATCGGTTTGCATAATCGCACCCGGAAAATGAGCTGCGTTACTGTATTGCATACAGTTTAGCTTGTCATCCAAAATACCGACGAACATCGTAATATGCTGTTCAAGATTAAGGTTCAGGACTTCTTTATTAAACCAGCCCAACACATCGGCACTGGTATTTAGCCCCAGCAAATCAAACTCGCGGCGTAACCGCCTGCTTAACCCACCTAATGCTACGCTGACTAGCGCACTAGCTACGCCATGCCCAGAAACATCGGCAAGGTAAAACAGCACCCGCTTATCAGAGAGCTGAAAATAATTCACCGAGTCACCGCTTAATATAATGCTGGCGAAAATACGATGTTTGAGAATAAAATTATCCAACTGAGCCGGGGAGTCTGGCAACATACGATTCTGCACCCGTAATCCAGAACGCTGATCTCGCTCTAATCGGCGAAAATCTCGTGCCAGTATTTCCACCTGCACTTTTTGCTCAATGAACAGGTGCCTTTTTTCAATAGCGCCGGCAACCACCTGCACTAATAGCAGGCCATTCGAATCAGTATCAACAATATAATCTGTCGCACCCTGTTCTAATAGAGGCACAATAGCATTTTGTAAATATTCTGCATCGCAGGACGCATCACAAAGGAGCACAATGGGAAGATGTTTATCGAGTTTCCTGATGCAACCCGGCAGATTACTCAGGGCATTACTTTTTAATTGATTCGAGATACCAGGGGCAGGAAGTAATACTGCCTCAGGGGAGATCTGCCTTATTTTTGATAGATAATCGGCCTCAGCCGCAACATGAACAGTGTATCCCCTGTCTTCTAATACACTTAAGGCAATATCGAGATTACTGACATCACCAAGCAACAGTAAATCACTACTTTCGACCATCATGTCTCAATACCAGATGTCCGCCATGTCTCAATACAAACGCTCGCCGATCATAAGCCTGTCGACCCTAACTCTATATGCACCTGTATCAATGCCCACCTGTACAATGTACACCTGCGATCAGTCGCGCTGGGTCCCAGACAGAACTGCAACCTGGTACCTACGCGGCGATTCTATTCGCAGACCAATACATCCCCGAATTCGCCTATTCTAAACTCAATAGAACGTCACCCTAATGCTGGTTAGCCCGCGTTTATTATGAACCTGACTCTTACCCCCCACAACAAGTAACTGTAGTATGCGTAAAGTCAAATCATCAAATCAGGTTACAATTCCTCGCTTTCCTGAGACCGTATTTTCAGCCCAGACAACCAACTAATTTCGCCAGTCACTCTACTCTCAGAATTCATCATTTACAACTATTTGGCAGACAAACTTCAGCCCGCTCTTCAGAATTCATCGAAATCGTCTTCCACCTCACCATCAGCCACCAGATAAGCCCTTCGCTGTAGATACGCATCGCGTAAAAATATATACCTGTCGCCGAATATTATTTTTTCAGCCGCCAATAAAGCCGCTCGGTCGCTAACTGCCCTGGTGCCAATCAGGCTATTCCTATGATCCACTGGGTGTAGCTGCAGCAACCCATCAAGTGCAGTATCAAGCGGCATTACCACCGCATCAAGCAAGGTACTCGGGCCCAGCAAGGGTAGTACCAAATAAGGCCCTTGTGGCACACCCCATACTGATAAGGTTTGGCCAAATGATTCATTGTTACGGCCAAGACCGAGACTACTGGCCGGATCAAATAAACCACCAATCCCAACAGTCGAATTAAGTAACAAACGCAAAAAATCGGTTAGTGCTGCAGCAGGCTTACCCTGCAACAGGTTATTCAGACCATTATTCACTTCGCCTAAATTGGCAAAAAAATTGCTCACGCCATTTTGTACCGGTCGCGGGGTCACCTTATGGTAGCCCGTCGCTAAAGGCTTCAACACCACCTTATCGGCCACATCATTCACAGCAAAGGTAAATTTATTGAGGCCCTGCCAAGCGTCAGGATTACGGTTCTCTGCCTGTGCAGGGACAAACAATGATAAAATTAACCCTGCTAAAAATAGTTTATGCTTCATTCCTAAGTCCTTTTCCTTGAAATATTTCCGGCCTCCTGACCTGCAGCAGCCGCACTCAAAACTTTATGGTTACTCTGTATCTACCCAACAAAGAGCTACCCAACAAAGAGCTACCCAACAAAAGCTACCCACCCGCCATTTATACACCTTACCTAACAATCGGGTTTACCACTAAATTTATACGTCGAAGATAAATACTGCATCATAGTAGCGCATATCGTTACCGTGTTAGTCGAGCAGTGTTAGTCGAGTAGTGTTAGTCGAACATAGTTTATGACCATTGGCCCGGGTCCACATTTTCGTATCTGGCTAACTTGCCAGCTTTTGCCATTGTTTTTCAAGCCGCTTGGCAGAAACGGGCAAACTGGTTTTTAATCGCTGTGCAAATAGCGAAACCCGCAACTCTTCTATCATCCACCGAAAATGCGAATTCTCCCCGGTTAGATCAACATAACCCGCAGAGCCAATTTCGAGCCGCTGCCAAAAATCAGCAATGATTTCTGCAGACAGCCTGTCCTTAGTAAAATTTGCCGGCATTTTTTCCATTCGATGATCAATTGCCTGCAAAAACCGAGGATAATGTTTCAACCATTCAAACGGCACCCGCGTGATAAAACGTCCACCCAGTAGCTGATGCATTTGCCCCTGAATATCTTTATACGAAACTTTGCTTGCCTCAGTTCGGCGATTTTTTAAACTGTCTTCGATTAGCAAGGTACGTTTTAATATATCCTTTAACAAATCTGCCACCTGGTTCATGTGGCTCACCAGGTGCTTTTTCATCTGTAATCTTTGCTGGAATTCCTCTGCATTAGCAACCATTGTCTTGCCATCGATAGATTCGATAAATGTATACCTAAAAATAGCCGCCACAAGATCGTCTAAAAGCTCCTGCCGAGACCCTCTGGTTGCATAAAACAGGGCAAACTTATCAAACCCTGGAATATTTTTTTCGATATACTTTTTTTCCTCGGCCAGATTACAAATAATTAGTCTTAACAGTCCTTGACGGGAACTTAACTGAGCATCAGAATCATTGTCCAATATTTTTATAGAGACACTGTCCTGCTTATCAATCAGGGCAGGATAGCCCTTCAAAGTTATTCCGGCCTGTTCAAATTCAATCTTTTCGGGTAGATCGCCAAAATTCCATTCGGTCAATCCCTGTTGCTCCAACGAATGTCCTGGTCTGCGATTGAATTCTGCACTGACCTGCTCTTCAAACTGATCCACCAGGGCAGATAAATTCCTTCCGGTTGCAATCACCTGACCTTTTTCATCGAGAACTTTAATGTTCATATGTAAATGCTGATCAATTGAGCCCAGATTAAAATCTCCGGCAGTCACTTTAATACCGCTTATTCTGAACAGCTTTTCGGCCAGAACACTGCTAAGTTCTCGGCCATCAAAACTTAATTGAGGGGCAACTTTTGCGGCATAATCAGGTGCCGGAACAAACCGTTTTCGGAGCGCTTTAGGTAACGATTTTATCAACGCCAAACACTTTTCTTCTAATAACCCAGGTATTACCCAATCAAGCTGCGCCCGCGATACCTGACGTAGTATGGCAAGCGGTACATTCAAACTGACGCCGTCATGTTCATGCTGCGGATCAAAATGATAATCTAGTTTAAGTCGCGTATCTGCCATATTGAGATTACTGGGATATAGCGTCTCAGACAAATCCGGCTGCTGCTTCATCAGCGTATCCTGACTCAAAAACAGCAATTTTGGTCCGGCAACTTCCGCTTTGTTCCTAAAGGCTTCAAGGGATTTTTGACTGGCAACATCTTCTGGCAGTTGCGCGTCATAAAAACGATAAACAGCGTAAGGTTCAACCAAAATATCTCTTTTCCGAGATTTCGATTCCAGCGTTTCAATATCTGCTACCAGGGCACAGTTTTGAATATAAAAATCCGCCTTTGATATTAGTTGTTGCTCAACCAGAGCTGACTGGATAAACAATTGCCGCGCCTTAGCTCGATCTACCTGCGCATAATCAACCGGGCGTTTATTAATAATTACCACACCATATAAAATGACTTCTTCATAAGCCATAACCTGACCCCTGTCGGGGTCAAAATGCGCTTCATGATAATTCCGCTTGACCAGGTGCCTGGCCAATGGTTCTATCCAGTCACTATCAATTTGGGCTACCATACGACCAAACAAGCGGCTGGTCTCCACCAGCTCAAATGACACCAACCAACGGGGCTTACGCTTAAATTGCGACGAACCAGGAAAAATAAAAAACTTCCGGTTTCGCGCGCCAAGATATTCGTTATCGTTGGTTTTTTGACCAATATTACCTAATAAACCCGTAAGCAATGCACCATGTATCTGCGCATAATTCGCCTCCTGGGTATTTTCTTTTAACTTTATTTGCTGACATAGCTGCTGTAGCTGCCGACGGTTTTCTCGCCATTCACGAAAACGAATATAGGAAATGAAATGACTACGACAAAATTTTCGAAACTGGCTATTAGTTAAGTTTTTCTGGTTCAAAGTCAGGTTTTGCCAAAGGTTAAGCAAGGCCATAAAATCGGATTGTTCATGGTTATGTTGACTATGTTTTTGATCTGCGGCCTGTTGCTGTTCATAGGGACGCTCTCTTGGGTCCTGCAGCGCCAGAACACTTGTTATGGTCAGCATTTCCTTTAGACAGCCCTGCTGACCTGCAGCAAGAATCATCCTCGCCAGTTTTAGATCTATGGCCAGGCGGGATATGTTTTTTCCAGTCCGAGTGATTTTTTTATGCTCATTAACCGCCTGTAGTTCAGCTAAAAGATGATAACCATCATTTATTTGACGCTGCTCCGGTTTTTCAACAAAAGGAAATTGCGCCACATCGCCCAATTGCAGATTAAGCATCTGTAAAATAACCGCCGCTAGATTAGTACGCAAAATTTCTGGTGCGGTAAATTCGGGCCTGGAGAGAAAATCTTCTTCGGCATACAGTCGATAACAAACCCCTGCGCTAACTCTGCCACAACGTCCTTTGCGCTGATCTGCACTGGCCCTTGAAATCGGCTCAACAGGCAACTGCTGAACTTTTGAACGAATACTATAACGAGAGATACGGGCTAACCCTGGATCAATCACATATCGAATACCGGGCACGGTTAACGATGTCTCTGCAACATTGGTTGCCAGCACAACACGCTGTTTATGCCGATTGCGTTGTTGAAACACGCGATTTTGCTCCGCCACACTTAAGCGCGAATACAACGGCAGGGTATCAAATTGCTGCAGGTTAGATTTGCGAATAAGCTCTGCCAGTTCACGTATCTCTCGTTCACCCGGCAAGAACACCAGAACGTCGTTCTGATGTGGCATTTTGCCAGCGGCAGCTTTTTCGCGGCTGGCAATTTCATATAAGGTCTCCACCACGCCCTGTAGCACCAGGTTATCAGAATCATCAGTTCGGCTACCTGTTGCAAGCGGTCTATATTCTACATCAACTGGGAACGTTCGGCCCGATACCTCAACAATCGGCGCATTATCAAAATGTTCTGAAAAGCGCTGCAAATCAATGGTAGCTGATGTAATCAATACTTTTAGATCCGGACGTCTGGGCAAAATACGTTTAAGATAGCCGAGTAAAAAATCAATATTCAGACTTCGCTCGTGGGCCTCATCGATAATTAGCGTGTCATACTGTTCAAGAAACCGGTCGTTTTGGGTCTCTGCCAACAAAATACCATCAGTCATTACTTTGATATGTGTATGAGCTGTGGTTTTATCCGTAAATCGGACCTGATAACCCACACTTTCACCAAAGGGTACCTGCAACTCTTCAGCAATACGTTGCGCTACTGTGCGAGCAGCAATTCTGCGTGGCTGCGTATGACCAATGACACCAAAAATACCTCGCCCCAGTGCCAGGCATATTTTAGGTAGCTGGGTAGTTTTACCTGAACCAGTCTCACCAGCAATAATCACCACCTGGTTTTGACTAATTGTTTGTTTTAAATCATCCAGTCTTTGGCTGACCGGCAACTGGGCTGGAAATTCAGGAACCGGCAATTTTTCTGCGCGGGTTTGCGCTAGCAGCAAAGATTTCTGAACTTTTAACTCAAGGGCCGCATATTTTTTTTGCTGATGCGCCTGGTCAGTTGAATGCTTGCGTGCTGTAGCCAGTGCTTTTTGCAAACGGAACCGGTCCCGGATCATGCAATGATCCAGACTACGCATTAATTCTGTATGTTTAACTTGATCCATCACTGCTGCCTACTACTTTTCCTGGTGGACCGCCTCTGACTATTCGGCGTTTTATTCGCAGGGAATGATTGATTCACAGGGAATAGTGACAATGACTAGACCAAAACGATTAGCCCAAAATGATTAGCCAGTAAAGAAAGATTAACCCAAAGAGATATCACCTGCAGACATGGACATCAATTTGATCGAAGGCTCAGCCATTTAGTCGAACAAATGAAGATACTCTCTATCCGAACCGTCCGAACCATCCGAACCATCCGATTCTTAAAAGCTATCTGCCATACTATTAAAGCTATCACATTAATCAGCCATTATTGAGCGCCTAATCGCATTTTAATTGGAATGATTAACTACAAAATGATCGCAATTCGGTATGAGCAGCCAGCGGGTAAAACACTACACTAAACACTAACCCAATGAGTATGCAGTACATTGGGTCAGGGGGTGAATTTTGCAGTATCACCTCCGCCTTCATTAATCTGGCTATTGCCACGATCTATTGAATTGAACTAAATCAACGCACTAAATAACAATATCGTAATAACAACATCGTAATAACAACATCGTAATAACAACAACGCCAGACTAGGCCTGGCGTTGTTTTATCTCCTTGACCCAACCTTATTTAGTCAGATAAGTCATCCCATCCTCTATACCTCGGATGGTCAGTGGAAACATTTGCTCGTCAACTAATTTTTTCGTCAAAGCCACAGAGTTTGAATATTCCCATGTGTCCAGCGGTGTCGGGTTAATCCATATGCACTTATCAAAAGTATCCTTGATTCGCTGCATCCAGATTGCACCTGCTTCTTCGTTCCAATGCTCTACACTGCCGCCCGCATGAGTAATTTCATAAGGCGCCATAGTCGCGTCACCAACAAATATCACCTTATAATCATGGGTATATTTATGCAGGATATCGTACATTTCAATCCGCTCATTCATACGCCGATTATGCTCTTTCCAAATACCATCATAGACAAAGTTATGAAAATAGTAGGTTTCAAGGTGTTTAAACTCAGACCGTGCGGCAGAAAATAGCTCTTCGCATACTTTCACGTGAGCATCCATCGAACCACCATTATCAAGTAACAACAGCACCTTTACGGTATTTCGTCGCTCAGGCCGCATGATAATATCAAGCATGCCGCCATTTTTTGCGGTTTTGCTAATGGTATGGTTAATGTCCAACTCGTCATCGGCACCCGTTCGGGCTAACTTTCTCAAGCGCCGCAGGGAAATCTTCATACCGCGAGTACCCAGCTCTATATTGTCATCATAGGCTTTGTAATCGCGCTTATCCCAGCTTCGCTTACCGCGTTTTTTCTTACCCTTGCGCTCGCCATCCTTGCCCTTACCATTTTCTCCTTTGCCTTCTTTATCTTTGTCTTTACCTTCGCCTTTTTTACCTTTTTCTTCAGCGCGGGCAGCTTCTTCGACCTGTTTTTTGAACTCCTCTATCAGTTTTTCAAGACCGCCCAGTGACTTGATCTTCTCAAGCTCTTCAGCTGTTAATGTCTTTTCAAATTCACGGCGAAGAAATTCATCAGGGATCATAGAAGCAATCATTGAAGATAAGTCTTCAAGGCCCTTAAAATAGGTACTAAAGGCCTGGTCAAATTTATCATAATGGCGCTCATCTTTTACTAGCGCCATCCTGCTCATATAATAAAAATCATCTATATCTGCATACACTAGCCGGGACTTTAAAACATCCATCAAATGTAGCAATTCTGTAATCGATACTGGAATCCTCGCTTTTTTTAGCGAGAGAAAAAAGTTGATTAGCATTTATCTAACCTCACTATTTATCTAACTCACTTAGAGCCGCTAGTTCCACTGCTTTGTCTTCTGTTCATAAACGCCAGGCGCTCAAGCAACTGAACGTCCTGCTCGTTTTTAACCAATGCTCCATATAATGGCGGGATGGCTTTTGACGTATCGCGGTTTTTCAGAATTTCATCAGGAATATCATCTGCCATCAGCAGTTTCAGCCAGTCAATCAATTCTGAAGTAGATGGCTTCTTCTTCAAACCAGGCACCTTACGGACATCAAAGAATATTTCCATTGCCTCTTTAACCAGATCTTCTTTAATGTTGGGATAATGAACCGCAACAATTTCCTTCATGGTGTCACGATCTGGGAACTGGATATAATGGAAAAAACAACGACGCAAGAAAGCATCTGGGAGTTCTTTTTCGTTGTTACTGGTAATTAAAATAATGGGCCGGTGTTTCGCCTCAATGGTTTCACCTGTTTCGTAGACATCAAACTTCATCTTGTCTAATTCAAGCAGCAAGTCATTAGGGAATTCAATATCTGCTTTATCGATTTCATCAATCAGCAAGACAACCTTTTTTTCTGACGTAAAGGCCTCCCAAAGCTTACCTTTATCAATATAATTACGTATATCATGTACCTTCTCGTCGCCCAACTGGGAATCTCGGAGGCGTGATACCGCATCATATTCATACAAACCCTGCTGGGCTTTAGTGGTGGATTTAACGTGCCAGGAAATTAATTCCATACCTAGAGATTCAGCAATCTCTTCTGCCAACATGGTTTTACCTGTGCCTGGCTCACCCTTGATAAGCAATGGCCGTTCAAGGGTTACAGTAGCGTTAACAGCCATCTGCAACTCTTCTGTCGCTATATATGTACTTGTACTGGAAAATTTCATAATTATCTAACAACCGTTATTTACAAGCTCGTTTACCGAGCTAAGGAATAGAACCGTAGGAAAAACTCCCCGTACTTTAATTTGCTGAGCCTTACTTAGCAAGACCAGTTAAAGCAGTTATACGAATTGTTGATGCCGATCATTCATATAACTTATAAAGATACTTTGAATTAATGCGTATCACGACTAAACAGGCAGGGGAATTAAACGCCGTATTTTAGGCGGGTAACAACAGGCTATGGTGCACGTTGCATCGCGCTTGAACAGCGCCCAAAAACATTTAGAGGCTGTTAATAGCCATCAACAGCAACGACCCACTTAAAACACAAGTTTTAACCACGTGGAATACTTCACTAGGCTTCGGGCCCGGCAGCACCTTTTTCAATATCAGCCTGAATTTCGTTGATTAAACTGTCTGGGTCAAATTCAACCTCTGTATCAACCGTGGCAGCATCAGCGTCAGCGTCAGCCTGGATATCATCAATTAAACTGTCTGGATCAAATTCAGCCTCCGTATCAGCCACATCACCATCAGCCTGGATATCATCAATCAAACTGTCTGGATCAAATTCAGCCTCCGTATCAGCCACATCACCGTCGGCCTGGATATCATCAATTAAACTGTCTGGATCAACTTCAGCCTCTGTA
>JAHRVQ010000071.1 GCA_019090615.1 Pseudomonadales bacterium
AAAAATATAGCAAATGTTTACGAAAACATTTTATTTATACCCTCTGTAGGTCCCATTCAGGCTGGTTTGGTAGAATGAGCGGGAATTGCTGCTTCGGTTCTTCGTCTAACGTCGAGAGTGGCACCTTTTCTGCCGCTTCCTGTTCCAAAACAACGAATAAGTTCCAGTCGGGTCGGAGTAACGTGCCAGGGTAATATTATCACTTTAGACGAATCCGAGTACGTTCTTGCTGACTATCTGCCTTGCGATATTGCCGAACCTAATTGAAAGCCATATGAAATTTGGTCTTTAAATACAGTTTGATCATTGTCACCATACACCTGTATTAAGTAACTTTGGTGCCTTTTTTCTGTTATCTGCTTTTATAAATGTTTTGTCGATTAGCCAGGGTGTGGCGGCACATAATCTTAACGAGTTAGGCAGTAATAGTGAGCCAGCCGGTTACTGTTTGACGACGGGAAATACTCATCGTGTTTTTCAGGTCATGGATTCTTTACTTCTCCAAACCCTTGTCGGGAAAAATTACACTTTTTAACTTAATTGAATCTTGGTTTTTGTAACTACCTATTTCTTATGCATTTATTAAGTTTGGTGCGATTCTTGCTCGGGTCTATGAGATATTCATTGAAATATAAAAATTAGTCGGGTAAGAGAATATGGTCCTAAAAAATATAATTCGTGCTGCTTGTACATATTCAGTCATCGCGTCTTTTAATGTTAATGCGGCGCTAATATCCAGTGTTAGTGGTGCAACGGTTTACGATACTGATTTGGATATCAGCTGGCTTTCTGATGCGAATTTGGCATTGAGTAATACCTTCGGTATAACAACTGGTATTGACGTAGATGGCGGCATGATTTATTCAGTTGCAGAGTCTTATATCGATGCAATGAATGCTGATAACTACCTGGGTTCGAATACGTGGCGACTGTCATTTACGCCAGACCATGATACGTCCTGTGATGACCAGTTCGCTCTAAAGGATTTTGGTTTAAATTGTTCCGGAAACGAAATGGGGCATCTTTTTTACAATGAGCTTGGTGGAACAGCAACTGAAAATATTAATACAACGGGTGATCCTGACCAACTAGCAAAGTTTACGAATATTAGTGGGTTAGAATATTGGTCAACGGATGCGCCAGACCCTGCGGCGATAACGCCTCCGGGATCGGCATTTACATTTGAATTTGGTTCAGGTTTTACTGGGACCGGTGATCAGTTAACTAAAACTTATTTTGTTTGGGCCGTATCAGACGGAGATATTGCAGGAGTTTCTGCTGTACCAGTACCAGTACCAGCAACGGCCTGGTTATTTGGTTCGGGCCTTTTAGGATTGGTCAGTGTGGCAAGGCGTAGAAAAAGTCCCAGGGGTCGGAGTAACGTGCCAGGGTAATTATTATCACTAGTACAAAATAAATGGTGAGATCGTCGGAAATCACTTCATATTTTGCGCTCAGATCGGTATCGAAGTAAATTAGCTGGCCGCATCAATCCAGGTTTATGCAAGTTTGGGAACGTTCTTCCTGGTTATCCGCTCTACGTTATTGCGGAGTCTCACTGTTAGTCGTATGAAGTTAGGGCCTGCTGAAAGTCCATTTACTATGGCAATTTGCCCGGGCCTTAGCTAACTCTTAATGTCAAATGACCTTCGGCAATTTAAGTTGGCGTTATGCTTTTCCTATCGCCCCTTCTATTTCTGCAATCTCGTAAAGATATCAAGCCGCTGTTATCTATAGAGTTTGATGGCAGAGCAGATGCAAAGACTAATAGAATTAATGATCATTGATTACTGAATAAACTTGGTTTCTCTCAGCGGCAAATATGGGCGGGTTTTACGTGGCATATCCACAGCATACCTTTGTCTCAATAAACCCGCGCGGGCAGTCAGCAAATCGTTTGTCGTACTGGATCTATAGGGTAGACTCGTTGCAAGCCTTGCATTGTGTACCAATTGGTTGATGGTCAGTTTTTCGTTAGCCATCATACAACCAGGGGTTTTTTCGTTATAGGGTTCTCCACCTGAGGATTAGGGGTTAATTAGGTTGTTTAGCTTATGAAAAATTTACATTTTGTACTTGCATTGATTTGTGTATTGATGGTTGCGGCTTGCAGTTCCCCGCCTTCTGATTTACCAATGTCTCCACCACCATCACCTCAAGGTTCCGATTACGATCGAGCGCAGCAAAAACGTGCTGAAGAAGCGCGTCGGGATAAAAAGGCAAAGCAAAAACAGGCATCCAACTGGAAATCTAAACGGCAGGTCGCATCCAGGCGAAAGAAGGCGTTGGTAGTTGAAGCAGAAAAAGCCGCAACGGCTCGTATTGAAGCAATCAAGCGTTATCCAACCATGGAGGCACCTGAGACGGTGCAAGTCGGTGAGCAGTTCGCGGTAATGGTGTCGTTAACAGAGGCGCTAATAACACCAGAAGTAGCAGTTGTTCAGGGTGAGACTGATGAATTAGGGCGTTTGATACTCAATCTACCAGCGCAAGAGAAACCCTGGGAAATTGAGGTGGTGCTGTCTGCATCGGGGTTTGGGTTTAAAGGCTCGAATCGAAGCAAGATCTATCTGCCAAAAACGGGAGATTCCACCCCTGCACTATTTCAGCTTGAAGCAAAGCAGTCACCACAGCTGGCTAACAAGCGGCGGCTTTATGCCACCTTCTGGTTTGAAGGCCAGTATTTATCTCGTATCCAGAGGCCCATCACCTTAGGGTCGAATGTGGGTGTGAAACAAGCCGGCAAAACCTGTCGTATGAATTCGGACCAGGCAGCTACCACAGAAGCAATGGTTGGTAGTGCGGAAGCGGTTAGGTTGTCTGCTTCCAGGAAGGTGGCTGATCTAACTATTTACATGCGTCGCGATTGGGATTCCTGTAATAGCCGTGATTACCATATCACACTTTCTTCCCCGCATACTGATACCCACCATGAACGAATTACGTTACCTGAGGATATTAATGAATGGTTAATTCCCAAATTTAAGGAGTTTTCCATAGCGGGTAGGGGTATTGCGTCGAGATCAGATAATAGCACTGATCTTGATGATTGGGAGGACGACGAGGAACCATTCGACGTGACGCCAGACTATATGGTCGGTTTTGGCCGGTTGCTGTATCAAGAATTTGCCCCTCAAGGACTGGTGGATATGTACGATGCGCTAACAAATTTGTTGGGGGATGAGTTTGAGTCTATCCAGATTTATACCGATGAACCCAGTATCCCCTGGGAGTTGATGGTGCCTAACAACTCCAATGAGTTCTTAGGCATGAGACACACCATGGGCAGGTGGATTATTCCAAAGAAACGCAGTGATTTTAATGTGCCGGTACAAAAACTGGTTGTATCGGGTGTTTATCTTGTCACACCGGAATATTCTGGTTCGATGAAATTGTATGCAACAGCCTCCGAGGCGAGGTTCTTAAAAGGCTTGTTCAATAACAACGCAACGCAGGTTAATGCGACATACCCTGCGGTTAAGAATATGTTATTGAGTTCAGGAGCGTCGATCATTCATTACTCTGGTCATGGTTATGCACTAAGGGATGTAAACCAGAAGGTGGTTGACTATGGTTTGATTTTGGAAGACCAACGCCTAAAAGCGCTAAGCTGGAGAGGCATGTTGTATGAGAAGCAAAATCCATCTCTGGTATTCTTCAATGCGTGTGAAGTGGGTTTAGCCGAACGTTCAGCTGGGTTTGTGGATGGCTGGTCTAAGGCGCTGACTGATACCGGTACGCGGGGTTTTATATCCGCTCTGTGGGAACTGGGCGATAGAGGGGCGGCAAAATTTTCTAAGCGGTTTTATACGCATTTATCAACGAAGCTGGATTCGGGTGCCGAAGCATCAATTGCCGAATCCATGAGGCTGGCCAGGTTGTCTTTCGCCAAAACAGAGAACCCCACTGACCTCGCTTATGTTTTTTATGGCGATGTGGGTCTTACTGTTGAACTCGCAAATCAGTAAGCAGAACGAAAAAAACCAGAGACAAAGACCGAAACGAACTAAAATAGTAGGATTTTAGTTTTATGGAAGTCCCAGGGATCGGAGTAACGCGCCAGAGTAATTATTATGGCTAGTACAATAAAATGGTGGAATAGTCGGAGATTATTTCAATTTTTCGCTCAGGTCGGCACCGAAGTAAAATTGTTTGTCGCATTAATTCAGGGTTATAAAAGTTTCGACGCGGCAAGCGCCTTTGCCAGGCGAGCCACAACATGCTTCGCAGAGGCAACATCAACATTGGTAAAACTTAGCAATACCGCAGATGGCGCCGTGGTCTCTATTTGAAAGCTAGACAGAAAATTCAGGCCTATATCTCGCGCAGCTGCTGCCTGTCTTAGCCGTGTCTCGTCGGGTTTATTGATCAATTCGCCGATCAGATGCATACCGCCGGCCTGTAAGCTAATCGAAAGCTCGTCGGCTAACTGCCAGTTTAATTGAGTGGCGAGCGCTGCGCGTCGTTCGCCGTATAATTTACGCATTTTTTTGATATGCAGGCTGAAATGACCTTCAGCGATAAACTCGGCAAGCACTTTTTGTTCGAGCAAAGAACCGGCTGACCAAAGGGCAGAAAAACTGTTTTCAAAAATCGGCTGAAGCGGTTGGGGCACCACAATATAACCAAGCGCGAGGGACGGAGCCAGAACCTTGCTAAACGAACCGGTATAGATCACGCGATTATTTGCATCAAGGCTTTTCAGCGCGGGTAACGGCGTTTCGCCGTAACGGAATTCGCTGTCGTAGTCGTCTTCTATTATCCAGCTGCCTTGAGATTCGGCCCAGTGTAGGAGCTCCATCCGACGGGCCAACGACAATTTCACCCCAGTAGGTGATTGGTGGGTAGGTGTTACTAAAGCGAATTTGGAGTTTGGCGCGCGCTTGATGCCCTCCTGTATCCGCAGTCCGTTTTCATCAACCGATACTGGCACAACTGCCACACCAAGTTGGGCCAGGCTGTCTCGGGCGCGATAGTAGCCAGGGTCTTCACACCAGATTTGATCATTTTTATTGCTAAGGCATTGAATAATTGTACTTAAAGCCCCCTGAAAGCCGATACTAATAAAAATTTGCTCTGGCGCGGTATTAACACCACGGGATATAGCCAGATAATTTGCTAGCGCATCTCGCAGAGGACGATAACCAAATGCATCGCCCCGCGCTAGCGCTTCAATGCGTGTGCTGCGTGCGTGTTTATTAATAAGCCGATTCCAGAGTTTGCGCGGAAATGCATCCAGCGCAGGCAAACCCATTCTCAGCGGTAGCGGTGGTGAATGATGCTTGACCTGTTCCTCTTTTGATTGATTTGAACGCTGCCTATCGGCACCAATTACGCCGGTTGCGATGAGTCCAGGGTCAAGCTTGGGGTTGACGCGAGTACCTGCGGCCCCCTGCCCCTGAATAAATCCCTCGGCTAAGAGTAATTCAAATGCGCGTTCGACTGACCCTCGTGAGCAACCGAGTTCGGCTGCCAGGGCACGACTGGACGGCAAGCGTGCGCCGGGTACCAGGTGTCCGTTGAGGATTTGGTCTCGAATTTGTTGATACAGGGCACGATAAATTACTGACCGCTGGGGTGGAACATTTAACTTTAGGGTACTAGTCACATGGCCTACTAACTTAAGAGGATTATGGCGCTTCTTACAATGCCAATGGGAGCGTAGAGTCTACCCTGCAATCCGCCGGCAGCAACCGAAAATCGCGCGCAGGCACCTAACTGCGTATTCAATTATTGATACAACCACTGATAGAAGGCTTTTACATGACCGCCAAATCAACTGCGATCAGCGAGGCAGGTACCATTGACGAGATCAATCGATGTTATGCCCTGATGAAAAAATTAAGACCGCTGCTGATTGAGGCGGAATTTCCCAACCAAATCGGCAGGCAACAGCAGCAGGGCTATCACTTGATGGTACTGCAGGAGCATCAAACGCCTGTTTCTTTAATGGGCTACCGGTTGGTGGAAAATTTAATTATCGGCAAGTTTCTCTATATTGACGATCTGGTGACTGAACCAGACCTTAAACAGCGTGGGCACGCCAGCCAATTGCTTGCCTGGGCGATCGAAATTGCAAAGGAACACAGTTGCTGCGCCGTGCAGCTGGATTCTGGTTTTGAAAATGTCGATGCCCACCGCCTTTACTTAAATCACGGTTTTAATTTGAGTGCTCACCATCTGCGTAGATCACTCCGCGATGAATCTGAAACCCAATTTAAAATTCACTCGATACAGGGATAATTAATGAAGATATCGATACTCTACAGTTCGGAGACTGAACATACCCATCAACTGGCGAAAGCAATACTGGATGGTTGTATCGCATCCGGTGAGGTCGAAGCCAGTTTAATTCGACTTGCTGACCAGGATTACACTGGGTGTCGCTGGTATAACGAGCAGATACTTGCCGAGCTGGATAATGCCGATGCCATTATATTTGGCTCGCCAACCTTCATGGGCAGCTTGTCAGCAAAATTAAAGGCATTTATGGAGGCTACGGTATCAAGGTATTTTCTGGAAACCTGGAATGGCAAAATTGCTGCTGGATTCACGGTCTCGGGCAGCAGTGGTGGGGATAAATTTAATACCCTTAGCGCCCTTGCTACTTTTGCAATGCAACACGGCATGATATGGGTTGGGCTCGGCACTAATCCGTTTAATGGCAATCATATTAATTCTAGCGGTCATTATTATGGTGCCACGGGTCGGGCTGAATTAGATCACGATCCGCTTGAAATGCCTGCAAAAGAGGATCTGAAAAGTGGTGAGTTTTTGGGCGCTCGGGTGGCAAATTATGTAACAAAACTCGCTGCTAAGTAGCCTGGTTTTAACTATCTAAGGAAGTAGAAAATGTTGTACCTGAAAAAAATTAGCGGTCTGTTTACACTTTTTATTGGGATTGTTTTCAGCCAAAGCGTCAGCGCCCAACAATCCTCAATTGGCATATTGGTGATTGATGGGTTTCTAACCAGCGATGTTACTGCGCCAGTAGAGGTATTTGGCGCAGCCACAAAAAAATCCTGGTTCTCATCCTACAAGGTGGTAATTATCTCTGCCACAAAAAACAGGCGGGTAACCTCGGAAGAAGGGCTAACTATTGTTAGTGATAAGACAATTTATGATGAGCTGGATCTAGATGTGCTTATATTGCCGAGCGCCTACGCTATGAAGGATCATATCGGTAACACAAAGTTGATCGATTTTATTCGCCAAACAGATAAAACTGCATCCTGGATGGCGAGTAATTGCTCCGGCGCATTGCTATTAGGTGAGGCCGGTATACTCGACGGTAAAAAGGCAACGACATGGTTCGGCGGAGAAGCTGACCTACAAAAGTCCTATCCAGCAATTGATGTTCAGTTTGATCAAAATGTTGTCGTAGATGATAGAGTAATCACCTCAAATGGTGGGCCCGTAAGTTATGAGGCGGCTTTCATGCTGTTGGAGAAAATAAGTTCGAAGCAGTTTTCAAATGAAATATCGAATGCGATTCAGTTTAACCGAATCAAATAGTACTTTTCGTGGTTTTGCTTTTTTTATGTGTTGTTTATGGGCTGTTTATGTGTCGTTGAATGTGGGGCTTGGTGCGATACATCAACAGCATGATAAATAGGAAATTGGCGTTATTATTGCTCGAGTGATAGCGTTTGTCCTGAGGGTTTTCTTGGTCTCCAGGGATGATTTCTATAGCACGGCAAACAGTTGTTAGTTGGTGCCATAAGTTAGTATCATTATAAAGCTATAAAATTTTTGGCTGGAACAACTATCAAATTGTTTTCATATTCTGCGGAGTTTTATACCACCACTATCAGGCGAAGATACGGTGTCGTCATTGCGCTGGTTATATGCCCCTGATGGTCTATAGACATAATATTTCAGAATCCAATGCGCGTTTTGTCCAGGGCCTGGATGGTATTAACATTTTTCCGTTTATGTATCTTGGGGCAAAATACATGGTCACGGGTGTTGATCATCTGTTGTATCTGTTAGGCATGGTATTTTTTCTACGCCGAATTAATGATTTGCTGCTTTAGGTGACGATATTTACTCTGGGCCATAGTATAACGTTAATGTTAGGTGTGCTGGTTGGGTGGAACGTAAATGTGTATCTGGTTGATGCCAGGTTGGCAGTATTTGTGTTTGGTCTATGCCATGGACTAGGGCTGGCCACCAAATTATAGGAACTGTCTCTGTCGCGTGAAGGGCTGTTAGTCAATGTTTTGAGTTTTAATCTCGGTGTGGAAATCGGTCAGGCTTTGGCTTTATCTGCCATGGTACTGCTGCTGATCCGCTGGCGACGTTTTGCGGGTTTCAAACGGCAGGTTTTTTCACCGGTAAAATTGAATTTCGCGATGGATTTGTAAATCATCTTAAGCTTGCTGATTAGCTTTCGTGTTTTTGTTTTAAAAAAAATATCAATTATGGGCCTTTACAGGTATTACTATAGGTTGGTGTTATGTTCATCAAAGTCATCACCTTGCACATAGGTAGCATGGCGTGTTTTGCAAACACGATATATCTGGCCGCCGGCATCAAATAATGCATCTGCATCCTGGGCTGCCGCAGCTGCCTGGGCCTGCTTTCCAGCTTCTATCAAGCCGACCGAAATATCTTTCCAGTGACCGGTATCTCTAAGATGCGCCGGCATCAATAACAGATTGCCGGTTGCTGCAACCACCGCCGCGCTATGTTGGACTGCAAGCCAGTCTTCGTCTGTGGTCGGGGCAAGCTCCCTGGTGCCCGCTGCGGTGATAATACTGCCGGCAGAATCCCAGATATGATCGGCTGCCGGGTCCAGTATCCATTGCATCAGGTGGTGAACATCGCCGCTTGGCTGAAACAGTACGGTGTTGGTGGATGCGGGTTGTGAACAACTGCTGAGCGTCGTCATAACTAGTAGGTATATTATTGGTTTCGTAATAATCGGTTTTATAATATTCGATTTTATAAGCATCATAAGCGTTTATCTTTAGTCCCGTGGGTCGCTGCCGTCTTTGGGGGCACCAGTTCCGGAGGAGCCCATAAACAGTTTTTTGCCGTTAGCCAATGTGATGTTGCGACCATTGGCACGATTAGACAGGGCTTTACTTTGGTAGCCATCAACAATAATTACTTCGCCGATTTTTAGTGAATGTTTATTAATGCTTCGGGCTTATAGGGGATCTTACCTGGGGCGGTTAAGGGAAGTGAGTGGTGTGGGAATACTCGCCGTGAGATAAGAACGGATTATGCGAGTATGGTGTCAACTCGCCTCTAAAAAAACTTTCCTGTACGATGGTTGGCAATTGATAGCGGGTATGATGGTTGGCAATAGATAGTGGGTAATAGAATGTCTGCTGAAAGGTAAATGCTCAAATAATAGGGTGAAGAGGATATCGAGATAGTGCTGAATGATATGCTTTTCAGGTTTGCAGTGTGGCTTGATACTCAGCTTTGGAGTACAGAGTTGCATGAATCCTATTATATGTATAGCTGGGCTGGCCAGGGATGTTGATATTATGCCGGCCAGGCGTATAAGAATGGCTGCGGGGTTATCCATTGGGCTTTGGCTGTCAGTGATTGCAACGGTAGAATGATTGCCTATGACTGGTGGGACTGTAACAAACCGATGCCGCAAATTATGTATTGGGCCGCAGGTTGTGTTAATGAACTGGCTGCAGCATAAAGTGAGTTTTAAAACGAGCATATAATGGATCTGTTGTTCATATTTGAATGGATTGATAACTCTAGTCTGGCCACTTTATCTAAAGCCTGGGCGGGTTATACACGGTGGTGCAAACCGTCCATCTTAGCAGTATGGTGGTTTTGGGGGGCATGATATTGGCCGGTGATTTGCGGATGTTGAATCTGTTAATGAAGGATATACCCGCTGCAGTCATTATTCGCAATACTCGAATATGGATTAATGCGGCAGTGATAATGATCGTGTTGTCGGGCATATTCATGCTGGCAGCGGTTGCGATCAAACTTTATTATAACGTGTTTTTTTTAGTTAAGATGATTTCTTTAGTACTTGGTCTGGGATTGTTTTATTGGTTGCGCAGTGCGGTATATTGTCGTGCAGCGGGGCGTTGGATCGGGTTTTCATGACAGTGGTCAATTGTTAAAAGTATGCTGCGGAGTATGGATCCCAGAAAATGCTAAAAACCATTACAGATGATGGCAAATGAAGACTAACAAAATATTGGGCAGGTTAGCAGTGGTGATTTCTGGGACAATATTAGTCTCCTTGAGCGTGTATTGGGTGGTGCAGGTCATGGATGTTTTTGAGTTGTTGGCGTTGGCTAACGCGCCGCTCTAAATTCAGCCGCCAAAAAAGCTGCGACTTTATTGACTCTTTGGTAAAGCCAAACGCAGCTTGTTTTTTTATCCCAGGCAGTAAGGCGCCGCCTCGCTATTATAATTTGTTATCGGGCTTTGTGCTGTTGTTGTTCCTGCTTTCTTGCGCCTTTGAGTATGCCAGACATGGCGTAATTACCTTCATGACAGGCGTACTCGTACATCTGACTATCAGACAGCGGCATGGGTATTACCACGGTAAATGGCTGGGTAAAAGTGGCTGGTTCATCGATGGTATATTCGTAGACTAAGCGTGATTGACTAATCAATCGAAACCGTTCTACTAGCGTTAAATTTTCACCTAAACCCACTGCGCCACTAGTATCTAGTGCATCTAGCACAACGGGCAGTTGGAAAGTAGCAGTTTTAGTCGTGAAATTGGTGATAATAACCACTAGCGTATCACCTTGCCAATATCCCCGGGAATCTCCGGTCCACTTCCTTAGTTCTTCTGCCAGGGGTGGTCGGCCATCAATAGGTACAATTCTGGCGTAGTGGATCATTTCTGTGATGAGTACCACGTGGTCAGGGGTTTGAACTATCCTGAGATTATTATTGTAAGCGCTGGGTGTGAGTGGTGGGCCTGCATTGAAACCCAGTAGGCAGCGTTCTGATAGCCCGAGGGTTTCTGGCCCTGCAGGTCGATAAGTCGCAGGATCAACGCCAAAAGAAAATAGATCGCGCACGGGAGGAAGGCGTAAATGGTTTTGTTTTAATCGGGCTAAGGCGGCTGGGGTAAGTGGCGGCAGTCTGACGTTAGCAGGGTCGACAATGAGTGAAGTTCTATTGTCGTCGTGCATCTCGGTACCAAAATCATATCAGGTGCCATTATAAGTACCTTCAACATCATATTCAGCAGGGACTTCGCGTTGAGTGTCAACATCGTTGCGCAGGATCGCTTTTTTACGGTAATTTTCTGTTTCTTCTGCGGAAATGGTTTTCTGGTCAGTTAACGCTTTGGGGCGTTGTAAGGGGGTTAAAGTGTAAGGGGGTTAAAGTGCGGAAATCCCATATGTCCTGTAGGTCTGGGCGCGCTGTATTGGCTAAATCAGGTGTGAATGTGGAATTCTCTGTCCCGTCGGTATTGGTACAGGCTGAGATTAAAATAACCAGCAGGGTGGATAGCAGCAGCAGATGCGATATGGTGGATTGGGTTATTTCACGCTCCTTTTTATGAGGCTGAATGCATCACTGTGAATGCCTCACTGTAACCGCATTAGTGAGTATAGAAGCAAACATAACTTGCGAGTTGAATAAAATCTACCGGTGGGGCTGATTATATTTGGGCGGGGTTGTTTTAAAAGCAATAGGTTTGAAGTAGGTTATGTGAACAGTTGGTTTACGGAGCGTCATCGTCAGTATATCGCTAGTAAAATGTATCGCTAGTAAAATGTATCGCTCGTAAAATAAGGTGCGCTAAGACTGCAAATTAATAAGGATATCTTGTAGCCTAGGGGAGTAGGGTTTCAATATTGAAGGAAATGGTATGGTTTTGGATGATTTTAGGATAGAAGTTAGGCAATGGCTTAAAGAACATTGTCCGGAACAGGCGCGAGGTAAAGGTGACCCCATTTACCCGGGCTCCAAACGACCCAGGCTAACCGATGAAGTAGCGACCTGGCGCGCTAAGCTTGGCAGTAAAGGCTGGACTGTACCTACCTGGCCAAAAGCCTATGGCGGCGGTGGTTTAACCCAGACGCAGGCACAGATATTACAGGAAGAGTTGCGGGCCATTAAGGCGCGGGTGCCGTTGGGTGGTATGGGTATTTCAATGATTGGGCCAACCTTGCTTGAATTTGGTACGGAGGAGCAAAAACGCCAACATCTACCGCCTATCGCCATGGGCGAGGTGTCCTGGTGTCAGGGATATTCTGAGCCCGAAGCCGGTTCAGATCTGGCGAGCCTGCGTACTCGGGCTGAGGACAAGGGTGATTTTTTTAATATCAATGGGCAAAAGATCTGGACCTCGGGTGCGGATTTTGCAGACTGGATATTCATGTTGGTGCGAACAGATTTTTCTGTGCCCAAACATGAAGGGATCAGCTTTATGTTAATGACTATGGATCAGCCTGGGGTGCGGGTTCAACCGATACAGTTAATTTCTGGTGATTCTCCTTTTTGCGAAACTTTCTTTGACAATGCGGTGGCAGAAAAGTCTGATCTTATTGGCCGGCTAAATCGTGGCTGGGGCGTCGGTAAACGATTGTTGCAGTACGAGAGACTGGGCCAGGGTGGGCTAGGTGATGCCAATGCAAGGCCTGCGCCCTATCGTCCTGATCTGGTCAGGACCGCCAAAAAGTATATCGGCGTAGATTCTCTGGGCAAAATTGATGATGTAGATGCAAGAAATAAAGTGGCCCAGTTTGCTATGAATAAACGCAGTTTTGAGCTTACCCAGGAGCGCTCAAAACAAGAAAATGCATCTGGTAAAAGCATGGGTGAAGCCACTTCCATTTTCAAAATGTATGGTGCTAGTATGGGTCGGGATACGGTAGACCTGCAATGTCAGTTGATGGGGCATCAGGGTTACGGTTGGGAAGGGACTAGTTTTAGTGACCAGGAAATACTTGCAACGCGAAATTTTTTAAGTGCTCGGGCGCATACCATTTATGGTGGCACCAATGAAGTACAACTTAATATTATCGCTAAACGGGTGCTCGAATTGCCAGATTAGGTTTTATTTAATTAAGCGGGCGTTAACATCATTTGTTGTTCTCTCAGGGTGGCCCAAAAGTTGATTCATTGTGCAGGCTGCATTTGCGTCTGATTTTTTATTCTATGTTAAATTTGGTTAAATTTGGCTAAAGGATAAACCCATGGATTATTTGTTAGATGATATTACTGTACTGGACGCCGCTTCTTTTCTGGCGGGTCCTGGGGCGGCAACGATACTGGCAGATTTTGGTGCCAATGTAATAAAGATTGAACCGCCAGGGGGTGATGGTTATCGGCAGTTGGTGGGTACATATCCGGTGCCCTATCATTGGCAGCTAACCTCAAGAAATAAACGCAGTTTGGTGTTAGATCTTACCACTGAGGCAGGGCAAGCGGTTTTGCACCAGCTCGTTAAGCAGGCCGATGTCATCACCACAAATTTTCTGCAGCCCACTTTAGAACGTTATCAAATGGATTATCAGTGCCTTAAAGAAATTAATCCTCGGCTGATATTCGCCCATCTTACAGGTTACGGTACCAAGGGCATTGAGACTGCCCGGCGAGCATTCGATTTGACCGCCTGGTGGGCGCGTTCTGGCATGATGGAATATGTTCGAGACGTAGATCAGGTGCCGCTTGGACCTGCGCCAGGCATGGGTGATCATGCGACTGCAACAGCATTATTTGGTGCCATCATGACTGGTTTGTATCGGCGGAGTAAAACCGGTGAAGGTAGTCTGGTTTCCACCTCTTTGTTAGCTAATGGCGTCTGGGCCAATGGCATGGCTTTGCAGGGGGTGATAGCTGGTAATGATGTCAGCAAGATACGTCGAGAAAAAGGCTTTATAAGTCCGTTTACCGGTACCTATAGAACCAGAGACGGCGATTATCTGGTGCTGGCGATTATCAACGTCGAAAAAGAATGGCCACGATTGTGTCGTGCCCTAAATCACCAGGACTGGTTGCAGGACCCACGATTTTCTGAACATAGAACCTTAATGCGTAATCGCTATGAGTTGATGGACCTGATTAATGAAATTATGGGCCGACTTTCAATTGAGCAGGCCTGCGCTTTGCTGGATGAACATGATATTACCTATGGCCCTGTGCAGCAGATGTCTGCGGTATTGACGGACCAACAGATGCTGGATAATGGCATTGTTGTACCTACTAACGATGCCGAAGAAGATTATAAATTAACTATCGGTAGTCCTATCAATATTGATGAGTCACCTAAAAAACCGCCGCAACGCGCCCCAGAAATTGGTGCGGACAGTACAGCTGTGTTACTTGAAATGGGCTTCTCGGAGCAGGATATCCAGGGCTTGATTAGTCGTGGGGTGGTGTTACAACGGGCATAGCGTCGCGACCAAAATGGACAAAAGCGACGAAAATAGCCAAAATACCAATCTACTGGCGCGAATCCATGCCAGTAGATTTATACAACAGCGTCCAGAACTTTATCTAGTCTAATTAGTGCCCTAGTCTAAATAGTGGTACCCATACCGCCTGCGACGGGAATGATCGTGCCGTGAACATAGGTGCAGCGTTCAGAACTAAGGAAAACGGCGACATCCGAAACTTCCTGCAAGCTGCCCATGCGGCGCATAGGCAGGCCGGCTGTTTGTTTGGCGAGTAAGTCTTCAACAGATATACCCGCATCGTCAGCCCATTTTTGACCCATCTCGATAATACGTTCAGATTCAATCATACCTGGATTAATCGCGTTGACGAGAATGCCATCCTTGGCAACATCCAGCGCCAATGCGCCGGTGAAATTCATCAGTGCAGCATTGGCGACACCGCCATAAAGGTGCCCAGCACTTGGGTTTTTGCCGCCAAGACCGACAATATTGACAATACGGCCCCAGCCGCGTTCCCGCATACCGGAGATTATTTCTCGTGTCATGCGTATATAACCAGAAAGTTTTAGAGACCATGCGTCATGAAATGTCTCATCTTCCAGTGATGACAGTGAGCTTGCAGGAATAGCGCCGGCGCTGTTAACCAATATGTCGATTGGACCTAGTTTTTCTGTTGCTTTAACGGCGCTGCTCTGAACAGCATCGAGTGATTTAAGGTCGGCGGGTATTGCCGCGGCCTGGACACCATAGGTTGAGGCTATTGCGGCGCATTCTTTGTCGAGTACGGCGCTATTTCTTGCTACCAGGGCGACGTTAACACCTTCGGCAGCCAGACCCTGGGCAATCGCGAGCCCAATGCCTCGGCTTGCACCCGTGACAATTGCATTTCTTCCCTTGATTCCCATGTCCATCGTATTATCTCCAGCTCGTTAGGTAGTTATTGTTTGCATAAGGGCTTGATTTCATTTTTATCATTATGCTAATAATACCCTGAGTGATCAATAGGCAGGCTAACACTGGGCAAGAATTTGAAATATTTAAGGCAAGTAGCTTTGGCAATGTTAGCGGTAAAGAAATAGACGTTAGCGGTAAAAAAATAATAGAACTGTGAGCATAAAAGCGCTAGAGAAAATAAAATAAGGGGATAGGCGCACCGAATAATATTGTAGGTGCCTAAAGTTAATAACGCATAAATACGGTAATTAAAAATGGAAACCTTTGTTAAACCAATTGGCAAGCCGGCAGTTACAGCTGAAGTAAACTACGAATCGTTTTCGGTTAGCCCAATGACGCCGATTATCGGTGCTGAAATTGAAGGTATCGCTCTGGGTGAACCGTTAAGTCAGCAGCAGGTTAAGGATTTGCAGCAGGCGTTATTAGCGCATCAGGTGTTGTTTTTTCGTGATCAGGATATGACGATGGATCAGCATAAAGACCTTGGGAGAAATTTTGGTTCACTACATTGTCACCCAGCAATTCCTGGCCCTCCAGGTCATCCAGAAATACTGATGCTGCATTCGGATGAGCAGAGGCCTAATGCGGCCAGTTCCTGGCATTCTGATGTATCCTGCGATGAGGTGCCAAATCTGGGGTCGATATTATATGGCAAGGTGATACCGCCAAGCGGCGGTGATACTTGTTTCGCCAGTATGTATGCCGCCTATGAGGGTTTGTCAGATGCCATGCAGCGTTTTCTATGTGGTCTAACCGGCATTCACGAAAGCGAGCATGTTTATAAAAAAATTAAGGGTTCAACCGCGAACTACCCAAGCGCAGAACATCCACTGATTCGTACCCATCCCGAAACTGGGCGTCAGGCATTATTTGTTAATGGTCTGTTTACTACAGGTATTAAGGAGCTAAGAAAGGCTGAGGCACGAAACCTGCTGGAATTTCTTGTTAAGCATATCCAGACTCCAGAGTATCAGGTGCGTTTTCATTGGCGGCCTAACTCGGTTGCTTTCTGGGATAATCGTTGCACTCAGCATAGAGCGCTAGCAGATTTTTTCCCCCAGGTAAGAACCATGCAGCGGGTCACAGTGAACGGTACGCGACCTTTTTATCGGCCCTGATGGTTATGTTTTGGGGCTTGTGTTGGTGCTTAGGTAGACTTGTAGCTAATTTGAACAACTGAATTTGAATAACTGAATTTGAATAACTGAAACTGAATAACAACCTGTCCAGCCAGCTATTTGAATTCAGCTTTGCGTTTTTCAGTAAAAGCCAGAATACCCTCCTGGCCGTTGGCCGATCCAGCACAGGCTGAAATATATCGTGCTTCGATTTCCATCTGTGTTTCAAGGCTGTTTTGGGAAGACTGAAGCAGTAGCTTTTTAACGTTGCGATTAGATTGGCTGGCGCCATTTGCAATGTTGCTGGCTATATCTTTTGCACTAGCAAATACCTCTGTATCTGGCACGACTCGGGTGACCAGTCCCCATTGTTCGGCCTCTACAGCGTTCAGTACTCTATTGGTGTACATCAGCTCCTGGGTTTTTCTAAGGCCAATTAAACGGGGTAAATACCAGGATGAACTGCCGTCTGGGCTGAGCCCTACTTTGGTATAGGCCATCGTGAAACTGGCAGATTCGCAGGCTATAACCAGGTCGCCAATAGCTGCCAGGCTCATTCCTGCACCTGCTGCGGTGCCGTTAACAGCAATGATGATGGGTGATTCCATCCGCGCAAAGGTTGAAATGGCCTGGTGCAAATCATCGGCCATTTTTTTTAATTGCTGTTTAATCTTATCGCCGAAACCAAGCATTGCCTTGACGTCGCCACCGACGCAAAAAAAACGGCCCGATGCGTTAATTAAAACCGCGCTAATCGACGCATCGTGTTCGCAGGCGAGTGCAGCTTCTGATAGCTCTGCGGCCATCTGCAGGTTGACTGCATTGCCATCCTCGGGTCGGTTGAGGGTGATAATTGCCAATTTGTCTTCGTTCGAGCACTTAATGGTTTCAAACTGTGTTTTTAGCTCTGAATTAAAAGCTGACTTAATATCAGTTTGCATAGACGCCTCGGAGAAAATAATTGCTACAGCTTACCACC
Source organism: Pseudomonadales bacterium (assembly GCA_019090615.1). Lineage (GTDB taxonomy): Bacteria > Pseudomonadota > Gammaproteobacteria > Pseudomonadales > Azotimanducaceae > JAHRVQ01. The sequence goes on from JAHRVQ010000071.1 coordinate 17,412, forward strand.
CGCTGGCTACATATTGCCGTAGTTCGGACCGCCAGCACCTTCGGGTACCACCCAGTTAATATTTTGCGCTGGGTCTTTGATATCACAAGTTTTGCAGTGGATACAGTTTTGCGAATTGATCAAAAATTTCTTCGTTCCGTCTTCTTCTTCGATGACTTCATATACTCCAGCCGGACAGTATCGTTGTGCCGGTTCATCGTACATCGGCAGATTCTGTTCGAGAGGAATGTTGGGGTCTTTTAATTGTAAATGGCAAGGCTGGTCTTCTTCATGGGAGGTATTGGTAATAAATACCGAAGACAGCTTGTCGAATGATATAACACCGTCTGGCTTGGGATAATCAGGTTTTTCACACTGGCTTGCGGGTTTTAGCTGGGCATAGTCTGGTTTGGGGTCTTTTAACGAAAAGGGTAATTTGCCGCGGCAGATAATCTGGTCAAACCAGGTCATTGCAGAGCCAATCAGGGTGCCAAATTTATGCAGCCAGCCAGTGGTATTACGCGCAGTATAGAGTTCTTCATATAACCAGGAATTTTCAAAGGCCTCGGTAAATGTATCGAGCGTCTCGCCGCCTTCAGAACCCGCTTTGAGTGCACTAAAAACAGACTCAGCAGCCAACATGCCGGACTTCATGGCGGTATGACTGCCTTTTTGTTTAAGGTTGTTTAAAAATCCGGCATCGTCGCCGACCATTAAGCCGCCGGGCATCACCAGTTTTGGCAGGGCCATCAAACCACCTTTAACCACCGCACGGGCACCATATGAGACCCGCTTACCACCTTCAAGAAAGTGCTTAATGATTTTATGTTGTTTAAAACGTTGAAATTCATCGAAAGGGCTAAGGTGTGGATTAGAGTAGCCAAGGTCGACAATAAGCCCTACGGTGACCTGGTTGTTTTCCAGGTGATAAAGGTAGGAGCCGCCTAAGGTGCCACCAGGAAAATGTCCGAGCGGCCAGCCAACAGTATGCATAACCTTGCCTGGTACGTGTTTTTCAGGGTCGATATCCCAGACTTCTTTGAAACCGATGCCATAGTGTTGGGTATCGGCATCATCGCGGAGATTAAATTTGTCCATCAACTCCTTACCCAGGTGGCCGCGGCAACCTTCGGCGAAAATGGTATATTTGCCGTGTAACTCATATCCGGCCTGGAAGGTCGGTTTTTGCTCGCCATCAGCACCAACACCCATATCACCGGTTGCGACGCCCTTGATTGAACCGTCTTCGTTATAAAGGATTTCTGTGGCGGCAAAACCGGGGAATATATTGACCGCAAGTTCTTCAGCCTGCTCGCCCAACCAGCGGCATAAATTACCAAGGCTGGTGGCATAGTTGCCAGTGTTGTGGAAAAAAGGCAGCATAATACTGGGGACTTTAAGGCCCTGATGGTCATCCACCAGGTAGTAGATGTCGTCATCGGTGACTGGGTTGTTGAGTGGTGCACCCATGTTTTTCCAATCTGGAAAAAGCTCATCTAATGCACGCGGTTCAACAACGGCACCGGAGAGAATATGGGCGCCAATTTCGGAGCCTTTTTCAACCAGGCATACGGTGAACTCTTCACCTGCGTCTGCTGCCATCTGAGCAAATTTGATTGACGCTGCAAGGCCGGCAGGGCCGCCGCCCACAATGACCAGGTCAAATTCCATCGATTCTCGTTCCACGTTCTACTCCTAAAAAGGTAAGGGCGATAAAATACCTGACGCCATGCTAAAAATACTGGGCGCTATTGTAAGGAAAGTGAAGGATTAAAGGAAATCATTAAGATTTATGTGGAAAGATAAAAAAATGCCAGTAAATTGCAATAAATTCTTAATAATTAAGTACTTAAGGTGTTGCGTTGAATTAATGGCTATTGACCCGCCTGCCGGAAAACGGCAGAATACGCGCTCTTTTATGGGCGCATGCCCTTTTAACATTCCCCACTTAAAAATTTGCCTTGCTGATATCGTGATTTCAACAAGGCCTGAGATTAAGTTGGGTTAACGATTTATTCATCATGAGCAGAGGAATTTCATGAAAGTTCTCGTAACTGCCAAGCGTGTCGTGGACTACAACGTAAGTATACGTGTATTAAGCGATAATAGCGGCGTCGATTTAAACAATGTGAAAATGTCGGTTAATCCGTTTGATGAGATTGCCATTGAAGAAGCTGTACGACTTAAAGAAGCCGGCAAGGTTGAAGAAGTTATTGTCGTATCTATTGGCACCAGTGCCTGTGGCGAGCAAATTCGCACTGCTCTGGCATTAGGCGCAGACCGAGGCATTCTTGTTGAAACTGAAGAAGATATGCAGCCATTGGCAATCGCCAAAGTGTTTAAAGCATTAATTGAAAAAGAACAGCCAAAGATGGTTATTCTTGGTAAGCAGGCTATTGACGGTGACAATGGTCAGACCGGTCAAATGGTTGCTGCCTTATCCGGTTTGGCACAGGCAACATTTGCCTCTGAAGTCGTCGTTAATGATGACGATACGGCGACAGTAACCCGTGAAGTCGATGGTGGACTTGAGGTCATTAGCGTTAAATTGCCTGCCATTATTACTACCGACTTACGTCTCAATGAACCACGTTATGCATCTTTGCCAAATATTATGAAGGCTAAGAAAAAACCGGTGGACACCTATAGCCCTGAAGATCTGGGCGTTGACGTAACACCACGGGTAAAAACCCTTAAGGTGACACCACCTGCAGAACGAGCAGCTGGCATCATTGTTGAGACTGTGGAAGAGCTTGTCGATAAATTGAAAAATGAAGCGAAGGTGATCTCATGAGTATCCTTGTAATTGCAGAACATAATAATGCCGCAGTTAACGCGGCAACACTTGTTAACGTAGCTGCAGCACAGGCAATTGGCGGTGATATCGATGTATTGATTGCTGGTGAAGGGTGCGCTGAAGTGGGTGCAGAAGCCGCAAATATTGCGGGCGTTAGCAAAGTTGTCGTTGCCGATAATGCTTTATATGGGCATCAACTGGCTGAAAATATTGCTGACCTGGTGATTGAATTGAGTGCCGGTTATACGCATATTATTGGTGCTACAACTGCCTCTGGTAAAAACTATATGCCGCGTATTGCCGCATTACTTGATGTTGCACAAATCTCTGATATCTGCGGTGTAATCAGCGAAGATACTTTTGAGCGACCTATTTACGCCGGTAATGCTATTGCTACCGTACAAAGCTCTGACAGCATTAAAGTACTTACGGTTCGTGGTACAGCTTTTGATGGTGTTGCGGCTGAAGGTGGTAGTGCGACTGTTGAGAATATCGATATCGCAAAAGACGCAGGTTTGTCTACCTGGGTGCGTGAAGATATCGTTAAGTTGGAACGTCCTGAATTGACTGCGGCCAGTGTTATTATTTCTGGCGGACGCGGCATGCAAAATGGTGAAAACTTTGCACTGCTTGAATCTGTTGCCGATAAGCTGGGTGCCGCAATTGGCGCATCACGTGCTGCTGTTGATGCTGGTTTTGTACCGAACGACATGCAGGTTGGCCAAACAGGTAAAATTGTTGCCCCTGATTTATATATCGCGGTAGGTATCAGTGGCGCTATTCAGCATTTGGCGGGTATGAAAGACAGCAAGACTATTGTTGCCATTAATAAAGACGAAGATGCGCCTATTTTTCAGGTGGCAGACTACGGTCTGGTTGCTGATTTGTTTAAGGCTGTACCTGAGTTTGATGCGTTGCTTGATTAAGAAGCAATGACTGGTTAAGAAGCGTTGCTTGGTTAAGTAATACTCAGTAGTTAATAAAAAAGGCGCCATTGGCGCCTTTTTTTTACCTGAAATTTCTGTTCAGCTTAAGAGCCTCGGATTCTGGCTCTCGAATTCAGACCCTCGAATTTAAAGGCCGGCCAACCACTCAGTGTCAGATTCTTCAGAGATGTTTTCAAATAAAGGTGTTGATAAATAACGTTCGCCGGTATCGGGTAACATCACCAGGAAGGTGCTGTTATCTGGCGCGTTTTCAGCGGTTTTAAGCGCCGCATACAGTGTTGCACCACTGGATATGCCGCAGAATATACCTTCTTCTGTGGCCAGTCGGTGTGCTGTAGCAATCGCCTGGTCATCGGGGATAAGTATGATGTCGTCAATAACACCCTTATCTAATACACCGGGGACAAAGTCTGGTGTCCAGCCCTGGATTTTATGTGGCGCCCATTCCTTACCGGTTAATAAAGCGGCGTTTTCTGGCTCGGCGGCAATGATTTTAATATCCGGTCGGGCTAGTTTGATTACTTCGCCAGCGCCGGTAACGGTGCCTCCAGTGCCCCAGCCACTGACAAAATAATCCAGTTCGCGACCAGCAAAATCGCTCAATACCTCTGGGCCGGTGGAATTTCTGTGATAGGCAGGGTTGGCAGGGTTCTCGAATTGATCAGCTCTAAACCAGCCGTGTAGTTCAGCCAGTTCAGCTGCTTTTCGTACCATGCCGCTACCGCGTTCTGCGGCGGGTGTTAATATTACCTTAGCACCTAGGGCCTTCATTATTTTTCGTCGTTCTATCGAAAAAGACTCGGCCATAGTGGCAACAAATGGATAACCTTTAGCCGCGCAGACCATGGCCAGGGCAATGCCTGTATTGCCTGAAGTGGCTTCAACTACTGTTTGCCCAGGTTTTAGTTTGCCACTTTTCTCACCGTCCAGGATGATGGCCAGAGCAAGTCGATCTTTGACTGAACTTAAGGGATTAAAAGCCTCAAGCTTTACATAGATGTTTTGTTTGTCAGGTGCAATAGCGTTGAGTTTTACAACGGGTGTATTGCCAATTGTTTCAAGAATATTGTTGTATATCATGGGGCCTCCGATTGTTTGTTATTAACGGCTATTTGTCTTCGGTCTGGGCTTCAAAATCGAACAGGGCGATACCCTCATTGACCAGCTCCGCTTCAGAAAAATGCACTTTAGTGATAATGCCATTGTCAGGCGCAATAATAACATGTTCCATCTTCATCGCTTCAATCACCGCTAATTGATCGCCCTTGTTAACCTGGGCATTTTCAGCAACCAGGATAGAGACAATACGCCCGGTCATTGGTGCTTGTAGGCTGCCCTGGTCTTCATCCTGTTGCAGGGCCTCATTTGGCAGTGAAAACTCGAGGCTGTTGGTATCGTCAAATAAGGTAAAAATGTTGTTGGTTTGATGAATTTTAAAACAGTATTGCTGCTGGTGAACGTCGAGCGAAATAACATTATCCTGCAAGAAGAACTGACACCGATATTGATGCGCATCAATACCTATCAGAAAATGCTGGTTATCAACTTCAACAGAAATTTTTGCCATGCTGGCAGATTGCATTGATTCGATCTCGAACCATTCGATCGCAGGGCCGTTGAGTCGGAAACCGGTTTCCGTTAACCACGGTACGGCGGTGGGATGGGCAGGGCTATATCTAGCCTGAGTACTCAGATAAATCGTCAAAGCGGCCAGGGCAATATGCTGCTCGTTTTCACTTATCGGCTGTAAAATGTCGCTTAGGTGATTGTCCAGATAATCAGTGCCAAGGCCACCCAGGTGGAAGGGTGGGTGGGATATCATGCGGATTAGAAAGTCACGGTTGGTACGAATGCCTGCTATATGAAGTTGGCAGAGGGCAGACTTAAGCTGAGCAATACTTTGCGCTCGATCTTCGCCCCAGCTAATTAACTTCATCATCATTGGGTCATAATAAACGCTGATATTATCTTGCGCCTGTACCCCGGAATCTATTCGGAGGTGTGGGCCACTATCTGGCAGCGCTAATTGCGTGATGCGACCTGCTACCGGCAGAAATTCATTGCTGGGATCTTCTGCATAAAGCCTGACTTCGACAGCGTGGCCCTGAATGGTAATATCTTTTTGCTGGCAAGGCAGCTTTTCACCCATCGCAATGCGTATTTGCCATTCAACCAGGTCAATGCCAGTAATCATTTCGGTAACTGGGTGTTCAACCTGTAACCGGGTGTTCATTTCCATGAAATAAAAATCGTTATTGTCAGACAATAAAAACTCAACAGTGCCTGCGCCGACATAGTTAATTGCCTGAGCTGCCGCCACTGCAGCTGCGCCCATGGTTTGTCTAAGTGCGTCTGAATAGTCAGGTGCGGGAGATTCTTCGACAATCTTCTGGTGGCGGCGTTGTAACGAGCAGTCTCTTTCATTGAGATGTATACACTGACCAAAGCTGTCAGCGAATACCTGTATCTCTATATGGCGAGGTTTTAGTAAATATTTTTCCACCATCAGACTGTCGTTACCAAAGGCAGATAAGGCCTCTCTTTTAGCAGACTCGAGTGCGGCAGACAGGTCCTTGGCATTATGGACAATTTTCATCCCCTTACCGCCGCCGCCCGCCTCTGGTTTAATCAGTACTGGAAAGCCGATTTCGGCAATTTCAGCAGCAGTGGTTTGCTCGGTAATTTTGTTAATACCGGGTAGAACAGGCACGCCAACCGCTTCCATTCTTGCGCGGGCGATGCCTTTAAGGCCCATAATATTGACCGCTTCGAATGGCGGGCCAACAAAGGCAATGTCGGCCTCGACGCATTTTTCGGCAAATGTCGGGTTTTCGGATAAAAAGCCATAACCTGGGTGAATGGCAGTCACACCGGCATTTTTTGCTACCTCAAGGATCACCTGATGATTGAGATAACTACTGGTAGGTGGTGGGTCGCCAATCAGGAATGCTTCGTCGGCGAGCGTGGTATGCATTGCGCCAGCATCAGCGCTTGAATAGACCGCGACGGTCTGCCAGCCCATGCGTTTAGCCGTTTTTATAATACGGCAGGCAATTTCACCGCGATTTGCAATAAGAATCTTTTTCATATCGAGCGAGCTCATAACCGTAATTACATTCTGAAAATGCCAAACCGGGTGTCTGGAATGGTTTTATTTAAGCTGGCGGAGAGTGCCAGCCCCATGGTTGCTCTGGTCTGTAATGGATCCAGGATGCCATCGTCCCATAATCGTGCGCTGGCATAATAGGGATGGCCCTGGACGTCATACTGTTCAACGATGGGCGCACGAAATTCTTCGCGCTCTGTATCTGACCAGGGGGTGCCGGCTTTTTCCAGGTTCGCTTCAGTCACCTGGGCAAGGACGTCGGCTGCTTGTGGGCCGCCCATTACCGATATACGGGCGTTAGGCCACATCCAGAGAAAATTGGGCTGGTAGGCACGACCACACATGCCGTAGTTGCCTGCGCCAAAGCTGCCGCCAATGATTAATGTCAGTTTTGGCACCTGAGCACAGGCCACCGCAGTGACCATTTTTGCACCATGTTTGGCGATGCCTTCTGTTTCTACTTTTTCGCCAACCATAAAACCCATGATGTTCTGCAGAAAGATAAGCGGAATCTTGCGTTGGCAGCAAATTTCGATAAAGTGCGCGCCTTTTTGCGCGCTCTCAGAAAATAAGATGCCATTATTGGCCAGGATGCCAACCGGCATGCCGTATAAATGCGCAAAACCACACACCAGTGTTGGGCCAAAATTGCGTTTGAATTCATCGAAATCAGAACCATCGACCAGTCTTGCGATGATCTCCCGGACATCATAATTTTTGCCAAGTTCAGTGGGTAAAATGCCATAAATATCTTTGGCATCGTGTAATGGTGGGCGGGGTTCTTTGATGTCGAGCTGATCAGGCTTAATGCGATTTAAATTAGCCACGATATCTCGTGCGATCTGCAGCGCGTGGGGGTCGTTTTCTGCCAGGTGATCAGCAACACCGGATACTCGGGTATGGATATCACCGCCGCCTAGCGCTTCTGCGGTAACAATTTCTCCGGTCGCGGCTTTGACCAGCGGCGGGCCAGCTAAAAAGATGGTGCCCTGATTTTTGACGATAATACTTTCATCGGCCATGGCCGGAACATAAGCCCCACCGGCAGTACAGGAACCGAGTACTGCTGCGATCTGGGGAATACCCTGAGATGACATAGTGGCCTGGTTGTAGAAAATCTGCCCAAAATGATGCTGGTCGGCAAATATTTCGTCTTGATGTGGTAGATTGGCGCCGCCAGAATCTACCAGATAAATACAGGGTAGATTGTTTTGTTGAGCGATGGCCTGGGCGCGCAGATGTTTTTTTACCGTCAGCGGATAATAGGTGCCGCCTTTAACGGTTGCATCGTTAGCAATAATTATGCATTCCTGCCCTGACACCCGACCGATGCCGGTAACAATGCTGGCGCCAGGAGATGCATCATCGTACATATCAAATGCCGCCAGCTGTGAAAACTCAAGAAATGGTGAGCCAGCATCGAGGAGATAATCAATGCGCTGACGAGGCAACAGTTTGCCGCGACTGACATGGCGTTGGCGTGAAGCCTCGCTACCACCTTTGGAAATCAGCGCAAATTTTTGTTGTAGATCTGCTACCAGTTCGCCCATATGAGCGCTATTGGCTTTAAATTCGTCTGCGTGAACATTGATCTTGGATTGAATTACCGCCATAAGGATTGCTTATATTATTTTGATTCGTTAAAGAGTTCGCGGCCAATTAACATGCGGCGTATTTCAGAGGTGCCTGCGCCAATTTCATAGAGTTTGGCATCGCGTAATAATCGGCCTGTGGGATAATCATTGATATAGCCATTGCCACCTAATAGCTGGATTGCATCCAGCGCCATTTGAGTAGCGTTTTCAGCGCAATAGAGTATCACCGCGGCGGCATCTTTGCGGGCAGTCTCGCCCCGGTCACAGGCAGCGGCAACGGCATAAAGATAGGCGCGGGAGGCGTTCATACGGGTGTACATGTCGGCTATTTTGCCTTGTACCAACTGAAACTCACCGATAGCCTGACCAAATTGTTGGCGTTCATGAATATAAGGACTTACTGCATCCATACAGGCTTGCATGATACCTAACGGGCCACCACTCAGGACTACCCGTTCATAATCCAGGCCGCTCATTAATACTCGCGTGCCCGCATTTTTACCACCGAGGATATTGGTTGCGGGTACTCGGCAGTCTTCGAATACCAGTTCGCAGGTATTTGATCCGCGCATACCCAATTTATCGAGTTTAGCGGAGCGTGAAAAACCGGCAAAATCCCGCTCTACAATAAAGGCGGTAATACCCTTGGGGCCGGCATTGGCATCAGTACGGGCGTAGATAATATAAGTATTGGCATCGGGACCGTTGGTGATCCACATCTTGGTGCCGTTGAGTATATAGTCATCGCCATCCTGAGTTGCCTTAAGTTGCAGGCTAACGACGTCTGATCCAGCGTTATGTTCGCTCATAGCGAGCGCACCAATCGCTTTGCCGGAAATAAGGTCGGGTAAATACTGTCGTTTTTGTTCGTCATTGCCGTTACGGCTAATCTGATTAACACAGAGGTTTGAGTGTGCGCCATAACTTAGCCCCACAGAGGCTGAGGCTCGGCTAATTTCTTCCATTACCAGTACATGGGCCAGATAACCCAGGCCAACACCGCCATATTCTTCATCAACAGTAATACCCAATAGACCCAGGTCGCCCATCTTTTGCCATAGCGACTGAGGAAAATTGTTACTTTTATCGATTTCTGCCGCTTGCGGTGCAATTTCATCGGCGGCGAACTTATTAACCTGCTCGCGCAGCATATTGATACTGTCTTCAAAACCAAACCCCAGGTTTTCGTATTTCACTCGCATGATTAATGCCGTCCTTTAGAATCGTTTGGCAGTATACCAATTTACATTACGGGCGTGTTTATCAACTTGATCAGTCACATCCAGAATCAGAGCAAATAGTGCCATTCTTATTAGTACGCCGTTATCTGTCTGGCGAAATATTGCCAGATTTGGATTGTTATTCATATCATCGTCCAATTCCTTGGCATCAATCCTAGAGTCACGGGGCAATGGATGCATGATAACAGTATTGGGCTCGCAAAATTCGGTATAGATTGCCTGATTGAGGCGAAATAGTCCTTTGTATTTGTCGGCTTCCGACTGGGATGGAAAGCGTTCTTCCTGGGTGCGGGTTAAATATAGGATATCTGCGTGGCGAATACTCTGCTGCAAATCGTTAGATTCAACTATATCATGGCCGGCTGCTTTTATGGCCTTAATATAAGACGCCGGCAGAGCCAATTCAGGCGGTGAAATGAGCGTGAAATGGATGTTGTTATAAAGCGTGAGTAATTTACATAAGCTATGTACCGCCCGGCCATATTTTAGGTCGCCGATTAATGCGATACGCAAGTTGTCGATATTTTTACCCTGAGTAGCCAGCTCCTTGCGGATGGTATAAAGATCTAACAGCGCCTGGCTGGGGTGCTCGTTGGTGCCATCACCGCCATTGAGAACTGGCACACGGCTTGCCTGAGCGAATTCATCCACTGAACCCTCAATTTCATGGCGCATAACGATGACATCGCTATAACCGGATAAAACCCTGGCGGTATCATAAAAGGATTCTCCTTTCGAGATAGAAGAGGCTTTAACTTCTGTGGTTTCCCGGACTTCACCACCTAACAAATTAAATGCACAGCCAAAACTTACTCTAGTGCGGGTGCTGGGTTCAAAAAACATGCTGCCGAGGATTGCGCCTTCTAATACCCGAGTGACCTTTTGTCGTTGGGCATAGGGTTCCATTTGATCGGCAACGACAAAAATTTCTTCAATGGCAGCCCGATCAAACTGCGACACTGAAAGAATATGGGTACCAATAAAGTTCATAAATAGCTATTTCTGTCAGCGAGTAATATGGGTATGGGGCAGGGGTTCAATACCTGATGGGCATGTGGCCTGTCATTCTTTGAAGCTTACTTTAGTGTGCAGGTCCAGTACCAGGTCACGCATCCATTTGTTGGCCTGATCCTGGTCGGTGCTTTCATGCCAATAGAGATAGGATTCAAGATTAGGGACCTCAAAGGGTAGCGCCATAAATTTAACCGGTACTCGGCTGGCGATAAATTCTGCAAAAACTCTGGGTACTGTTAAAGCCAAATCGGAGCGGGTTACCAGCTCTGGTGTCGCCAGGTAATGTTGTGTTCGCAGGCCAATATGGCGTCTTTTGCCCATTTTCCCCAGTGCCAGGTCAACGTGGCCAAGACCCCCTCTGCGACTAGAAATATGGATATGACTAATGGCCAGATACGTCGCAAGGTCAATCTTATCCTGCACAATTGAATGATTTTTTCGAACTACCACAACATGCGAATGGGAAAACAGGGGGGCCTGTCTAATTTGCGGATCAGGCGCAAGCGGGATGTCGATGGCCAAATCCAGATTGCCAGATGCCAGTTCGATATTCATATCGCGGCGCCTGACCTGATAACAATCCACCGAAATAGCAGGTGCTTCGGCTTTAACCCGTGCAAAGATAAACGGCAGGATGATGGACTGACTGAGGTCCGTCATGCTGACCCGGAAACGCTTGTCGGATGCCAGTGGATCAAAAGATTCACTTTCCTGCACGCTAGATCGAATTAGGCCTAGCGCCTGGCGCACAGAACCGACGATATTTTGTGCCACCGGTGTTGGCACCATTCCGTCTGCTGTTCGAACAAACATCGGGTCGTCAAACAGGGTGCGTAATCTGGATAAAGAGTTAGAAACAGCCGGTTGTGTGATACCGATAATTTCCCCAGCGCGGGTTAAATTGCCTTCGGTATAGATGGCATCAAATACAACAAATAAATTTAAGTCAATATTGCTTAGTTTCATAATTATTTCTGTGAATGATCATCCGGTTGAATCGTAAATTGAAAATTTGATAAGCGGCGCTGATAGTACTGCGATTCAATGTGTTTTTGAAGCAGCAATTGTGCATCTGCACCATAAATACTGAAAAAGTTTTGAAAATGTCAGAATTGGGTTGAATTATAGTTGTAATTTTAGGTCAAAGGAGGCGCTGCAAAATCGATATGAGGTAGCTTTGCCAGATTAATGTGGTGTTTAAATTGAAATTGAAATTGAAATAGGAATTGAAATAGGAATAGAAGAGTATTTGGCGGGTGGCTTGATGTGGAGTATATATGGCTTTCGAGTCTAGCTCGGTCCCGCTGCGAGGTATATGTCAACGGCGCTGTGCATGATCGCATTAGGTTGTTGTGGGGTGGTTAGTTTTGGGTTTCTTCATGCCCATTCAGGCATATCTTCCTGGTCATCTGGTTTTGCGGTCATAAAGAGATCGGTAAGACTGTCCAGGCTAATTTGTTGGTTCGGTGCTGGTATGTCGTTTTGCGATGCAAATAAGCAATAACTCCGTTCCTGCCAGGCCATACCGGGGTCAGCCAGGCTTTGGAAGGCCCGATAGACACCTGCGACTTCACCTTCTCTAACAACCTTTGCAATGTCTACTGGGCCGATACCCATTTTTAGCCACTTTTTAAAGATCGAAATTGATTCAGGTTGGTGCATGGTTGATTTTGAAGTTACCGCTAGACGTTCATAGATTGCGATTTTTGTGTCGATCGGTTCATCCGAAGGGTTAGTCAGCCCTTTCCAAATCTCTGCCAACAGAAGAAATAGAGACGCGCGATTTGGGTCAAATTCGCCGTAAACCCATCGGTCTATCTTTGAAACTTTTAAGGTCTTTAAGAGCTCGGTAAACTCTTCATTGTTTGTCGGGAATAATACTTCTTCCATTACAGTCTCCGGTTGCTACTAGAACCAAAATATTGTTTGCTAGGTGTATCAAAATGTCGTTTTTCATCGTTGCACACTCACACTATTATGACGCTGAGAATATCTGGAGTCAAAGTGAAATGTCAGAGTGAACGTGCCATGGCCATGTCATAAATTTACTAAATTGTCGCCTGAATTTTGGTGGCTGGGCTTAGCAACCTCATGTATTTCTACCTGGGCACTTTCCTGGTTGGAGGATCACCATGGCGGCTTTAACTTTGTAATCCTTTATAAAATGTTTTTATTAACCCTTGCCGAATGCCTGTTTTTCGATTTGACGCAGGCTGCCCAGTGCTTCGATCCAGGGTAGCTTCGACTGGCACCATACCTGTGCCATCGGCATGATTTCATTTTTCTGTGTGGCGGTTGTGGTTGATAGTGATATACCCGTTGTTATATCCGTCCCGGAGCCAAATAGATGGGTGCCACAGAATTCGCAGAAATGCATAATTCGTTCGGTACCCGTTTCTGAGGTCTTTGAATAGGTACGCGGTGAACCGCTGGTGATCTTAAAGTTCGCCGAAGGAATCACGGTGCGAACACGGAATGCTGAACCTGAAAACTGCTGGCAATCCGTACAATGGCAAACGAAGGTGCGCGTTTCACTAATCTCGGCAGCGTAGGTTACTTTTCCGCAGTGGCAATGTCCGTCTATTTGCATATTATTCATCTCGTAAGGCGCGCATCGGGAGTATATCCACATATACCCGATGCTGGCTAAGTTAAGCAGTTTTCACCTATTCTGTTACAACTTCAGTAATTGCTGAGAACATGTGGGCCCCAAGGGCCGTGTTGAGTGCATCGCTCATTTCGATATTCGGTGTTGCAGCCTTAAGTGCATCCAGGGCAGCCGCTGGGTCGCCTTCAACCTCGTAGATCGCAAGATATTTATAAGGGCCTGCATCGGCCATCTGTGCATCGCTAAGCTTGAAGCGTTGTGCAGACACAAAACCTGGAATAGCCACGATATCCTGTATATGCGTATTAGAGTACCAGTCGTTGTATTCTTTTTCCTTTCCGACAACAGGATTGGTTAGTACCAATAGTGTGTGATTTGACATTAAATTTTCTCCTAAATAAAAATGTAGCGCCTGTGAATGTTGCCCCTGTAAATCACTCGGTTGGATATACTAACAAAATTTCTGAGGTCGGGGTAATGTGCGAGAGCAAACAAAATTTGAGCTTGAGTGCGCAAATAGTATATAAAAGCGAAGTTCTGCGGGCTTGCAAGAAGCATGATTTATCGAGGTATTTCACCGACGGATAGAAAAGTTGCTAAGGTTTACCGAAAAGGTGTGACAGAGACAAAATAATTCTATTGTGAAATCGAGGCGAGGCTGTCAAGAAGCGCTGGACTTAAGCCCTGGTTCATCAACATACAACCTGAAGGGCTAACGGGATGAATATTTTTTCGTGGCCCCAAGTAAATGCCATGCTACTTCGACCCTGGAAATTCTATATTAGCAATGTCGTTTTGCCAAGTTATGGAATACGAGCATGGAATACGACCCTGGAATACGAGCGAATTCGCTATTATTCGTTTCTGCCGAAGTGGCTCTGCATCGTCATCTTTAATAACTGTCGCTAACTGGCGGTTCGACTGCCATCCTCATGACGATGTAAACGGCCAGTTATGGCCGCCTGGTGTGTTCAACAAGATTGTAGTATTCAGCAACATCCACCAGATCATAGCCAAAACCGTTGCCGTCTGAAGAAAAGTTATTCTTGTATATAGACCAACAAGTTGCGGTTGCATCCCGCTTTAAATGGATGATTTTTGCATCAGGCAATGCAGACCAAATAAAGCTAATCCATCGGAAATTAAGTGGCATCTTATCGGTGACAAACCGTTCTGAAGTGCCTAATTTGTCCAGCATATCTGAGTAATTATTATGCAGATTAGCCATGTCCACTTTAGGCTGCCCACCATTACTTTGCTGAAACAAACGTGACAGCATAGGCTTCACCAGGTTATTCATCTCGTGTAGCTCGCCAGCCCCATGGACCATTGTATGCGTTGCCAAAATCTGTTCCACTAAAGAGGTGTCTGATCGAGGCATACCAACAATAAAAATGGGGCGTCTCGAATAACCTTTTAAAGAGTTTTTCTCCGCAGTTAATATGCCTTTGCGAAAAACTTTTCTGATGTTATCGAAAAGTTTCTTGTCATCATCAATCTTGTAACCCAACTCAGCATTTCGAACCTGGTTGCCGTTACTCATCCGACAAAAACTCTTCTCACAATCGCCTAAATCGTCATAAGCCCTGGATAAGGTGAAATTAATATACATTCGGTCTCATTCATCTAATTTCAAGTCAACTCTAAGGGTTTCCATTAACATGATCTGGGTATCATTTAGGGCGTATTGCTTAAGTCGGCTGAGATTGAAATGGGCCTTCGCATAGTTTGGTTCTAACCTGACAGCCTCTTTGAGGTGAATTATCGATGCGTCAAAATCGCCAATTTCCGCCAGGGTATTGCCTAAGTTACAGAAGGCACTTGCAAAACCAGGTTTGAGTTCGATCGCTCTCTTATAGCTATCCACCGCCAGCTCAACCTGGTCAAGGTCCCGCAAAGCAACGCCACGATTATTAAATGCATCTGCATGATCGGGTTTTAACCGAACTGCCTCATTATAATTTTCCAGAGCCAATTGAATTTTGCCAAGCGCTTGAAGTGAGTGACCTCGATTATTATAGGCGTCAGCATAATCGGGTTGATGAAGAATCGCATTGTCGTAGTTAGAAATGGCGGCTTTAAGATCTCCAAGCCTAGCTAACACAAGACCACGATTAAAGTATGCGCTCGCGAAATTTGGTTTTAAGTAAATAGCCTTATCATAACTTGTCACAGCATCGCTCAACTGGCCTAAGCTATGTAAAGCAAATCCACGATTGTTATGCAACTCAGCCATATTGGGTTTGAGTTGAATGGCGTGATCATAGGTTTTAACTGCCTCCAAAAACTTACCCTGCGTTCTAAGCACTGATCCAAGCACATTTAGAGCAATTAATGACTGTGGAAATTCTGCTAATAATTCTCTGCAAGCCTGCTCTGTCTTGGAAGTCTGTCCGGAACGAAATAAGTTAGCTAATGCATCAATCCGGTCTTGAGGTGGAAGCGCTGCTCCAGTTGTTGGCGATTGATCATAGTGTTTGCTGTCTTTCAGCCTCCTAAGGCCCTTTTTCGCAATAGGGTGTCCAGGCTGCTGTTGTAATACTGCGCTGTAAAGTTCAGCGGCTGCTGTTATGTTTCCTTTTTTAATGGCCTTTTTGGCTCGCGATATTGCCTGACCAATACTGAATTGTTGGATAGGTTTGGTGCGGCTCATTTGTCTCGAAGATCCTTGCTTCATCTATGTGTTCTCGGCGCGCTACCAGCATGGTTCGGCCAATAATTCCATGCGCATGTCATAATAGATTATAGACCAAGAAGTTTTAGGGTCGAAGGAAATTTTGGGGTCAGAGTGCGCGCCGCGACCGGCGATCGATATTAAAATACTAGAAACACCTCCGCTCACGCAAGTGACTGTCAGGGCGCTGCAGAGGAAGCTATACCTTAAAGCCAGGCACCAAACCGGCTTTCGGTTCTACAGTCTTTATGACAAGGTCTATCGAAGTGATGTACTGCACCGGGCTTACGATCTGGTCAAGCGGAGTAAAGGTGGTCCTGGATTAGACGGCCAAACCTTTGCGACGATAGAGGCGGGAACAGGCAAGCAGTCTTTTCTACAGGCGTTACAGGAAACGTTAAAAGCGAAGACCTACCAGCCAATGCCAATAAAACGGGTAGATATACCCAAAGCGAATGGGGCAACCCGGCCGCTCGGCATTCCATGCATCAGGGACCGGATTGTTCAAATGGCGGTAAAGCTTTTGATCGAACCGATTTTTGAAGCAGATTTCAGCACCCACTCCTACGGGTTTCGGCCAGGTCGATCAGCGC
>JAHRVQ010000072.1 GCA_019090615.1 Pseudomonadales bacterium
ATAAGTTTTCATGGAGTAATCCTCGTTTATTAGCTAGTTGATCAAGTTAAAAGCGGATTCATGTCTGATGCGCTATAATCATATTAGACACTAAAGTCATATAAGTCATATAATACCTTATAGTTTTATCTTATAGTAATGTCAGTTGATATAGGGAAATCTCGGCAGCAACTGGTTAAACTGTAGTTATCAGGATGTGGCACTAGAATTAGAACAGCAGGAGGTAGAATGAAAACCGAGAAAACTTCCGGTCAGGTAAACTCAAAAATACTGACCACCGGCGAGGTAGCCAAATATTGCGGGGTACATTTTCGCACCGTCATTCGCTGGATTGAACGTGGCAACATCAAAGCTTTCAAGCTACCTGGGCGCGGCGACAACAGAATTGAGAGCAGCGAGTTCGTAAAATTCCTGAAACAAAACGACATGCCCATTCCTGAAGAATTTCAATCGCGAAAAAAATCAATATTGATTGTTGATGACGAAAAAGAAATGGCGGCGGCAATTCAGCGTATTTTGAAACGCGCAACTTATGATACAGCTATTGCCCAGGACGGGTTTCAGGCTGGCGCTATGTTAAATACCTTTAAACCCGATTTGATGACCCTTGATCTAAGCATGCCACAAATGGATGGGTTTGCGATGCTGGAATTTGTCCGTAAACAGGAAGAATACAAAAATTTAAAGATCCTGGTTATTTCCGCGCTAGATGACAAAAAGTTAGTCAGAGCGATCGATGCAGGCGCTGATCAATGTCTAACCAAGCCTTTCAAGAATAAAGAGCTATTGAATATCGTAGCAGAATTATTTACGACTTAGTTATTGAGCCACTTAACAGATCTCTTTTTGTGCAACTAAATCTCAAAACAATATCTTCCCTAACGGCCCCGATATTCTGCCTCTAAATTTTGGCACCGCCCGTCAGACCACCAACACCTGGTCCGGGGCAACCCGCCCGAGGCAATCACTTTAACCCAGACTATCGCCGTCAGACAAAATGACAACATCAGAGCAGGTTTCTGGATTGGCAATGACTCTGTAGCCATTATAGGTACATTGCTCTCTGATTTTGAAACTCAGATTTTCATTGACGGTATAGGTATATTACCTGGTGGCGGCTTTAATATACCTAAAGGCTCGACCCCCGCTGACATTCAACAACTTACCGCTGGTTTCAATACCGGTTCGCGCACCAGCATCACAGTGACCTACCAGGTTGCCGACGCTAGCGGCGGACGGGCAGGTATTTCGCTGGATGATCTATTCTTTGACGGCGAACAGGTAGCGCCGCCAGAACCAGTAATGATTGCGCTATTACCCGCTACTAATTAAGGCACGCCCTTACCACCAACCAGGACCCGCCCATATGGTGGGTTTTTTATGACCGATGTCGCATCATTCAAAAATCTCAGGTCCAGATAACAACCCTCAACTTTAAACTGATCCAAAACGCGAGGGGGAAAATCATTGGAGTCAAATATGATTGATTCTCAAAACTATATTAACCTACACGCTGATCGACTCCTCTTTAGTACATATATAGCTTAGCTCGGCAACAATTTAAATCGCCAGCCTATGCTGGCGGTTTTTGCCCAAACTGCCAAGCTAAGAGCAACGCAAAATTGACCTGCTCTGGCATTTCTTTCTGACCCGAGAGGTTTCAATAAAAAATACGCCACAATAACTCGCCAATAGAATTCTCCAATAGAATTCTCCAATAGAGGGCGATAACAACACGAGAACTGCATAAAAAATGAGCAACGAAGTCATTTTGAAACAACTCATCGATCACTCATCTAGCACCTATTCGTATCTAATCTTCGACCAAAACTCACGCCAGGCGCTGCTCATTGATTGCGTTTTTGAGCAGCATAAACGGGACCTGTCCCTCATCCATGAACTTGGATTAACCCTGCTGGCTACCATTGAAACCCACTGCCATGCAGATCATGTCACTGGTGCCTGGCTAATGAAGCACACCCTGAACAGCCAGATTATGGCGTCCCAGAAGACTGGTATCGCCTACCTTAACCGAAACCTGAAAAGCGGCGATGTTATTCCTTTTGGCGGGCATCATTTGCAAGTACGCGATACACCAGGTCACACTGCAGGATGTATTTCACTGATACTGGATAACCAGTCCATGGTTTTTACGGGAGACAGCTTGTTGATTCGAGGCAGCGGCAGAACTGACTTCCAGGAAGGTTCGGCTGGGCAGCTCTACCAGTCCATAAAAAGGCAACTATTTAATTTACCTGACGCAAGCACGGTCTACCCTGGCCACGACTATTCAGGCCGCATGTCTAGTACTATAGGCGAAGAGAAAAAATATAACCCGAGAATTGGCGGCAGTGCAAACAAGGAGGACTTTGTTGGTTATATGGAAAACATGTGCCTGCCCCACCCGAAGCAACTAGATATTGCCGTACCGGCCAACATGCAGGCCGGTCGCCCAAAAGAAGACGCCCTGCCGTCTCAACCCGATTGGGCTCCCGTTATCACCACCTACAGCCAGATACTGAAAATCTCGCCCGAATGGGTCGCCGCACATAGAAATGAGGTGACTATCCTGGATGTTAGAACCAGACAAGAGCTAGAAGAAGAAAACGCTACAATTACTGGTGCCCTGCACATCCCGATCAAAGAACTGCGTAACAGACTTAATGAAGTGCCCAACGATAAACCAGTTATGACCATATGCCGCTCAGGTAAAAGATCCGCATTGGCATTTACTATTCTGCAGCAAGACGGCAGATTAAAAGTCGCTAATATTGATGGCGGTCTATTAAAGTGGCAGCAAGAGGGGTTGCCACTTGATTGTAATTGGAAATAAAAAATCGAACCGGAACAAGACAAACCCGATACCTGCCCTTTTGCACAATATTTTTCCTGAGCATCCACCCACTACCAACTAATCAAGTGGCCTGCATCTTAGGGTCTGACAGATCGCTATTAGCCTGTTAGACTTATCTAAAAAACAAACAAAGCAATTTCTTTTGAACTATTTTGATCTGGCTACGGCCTAACAAATAGCGAATTAAACAGGAGCGCTAAGCATTGACGTTGCACAGACTGGAAGTTTATCTGGATACTTATGCAAGCGAACCATTTATCAAAGATTTTGAAAATGTCATCAACCCTTCCACTAAAGACGAGCAAAACTTACAGGACTGGCTCAGTAGGAAGCTAGGCAGAATAGTCAATATCGAAAAAGAACTGAGTATTGAAGATGTTCGACACCAAAATACCACGCCAAAAAAACTAGCAGCCACCAGCCTAAGAGTAACCCTCAGCAAACACTAGCTGCAGCTATAAGACGACGACCTAAAGCACGCCCCTGCGAATTTGGTCCTGCTCTATGGATTCAAACAAAGCCTGAAAGTTACCCTCACCAAAACCCTGATTGCCTTTACGCTGAATAATTTCAAAAAAGATTGGGCCGATTAGATTTTCCGTGAAAATTTGCAGCAATATACCGGCATCAATACTGCCGTCAATGAGTATATTGCGCGACGCCAACTGCTCGATATCCTCCACATGACCCTCGACTCGGTCATCAATCATGTCAAAATAACTTTGCGGCGCAACCTGAAAGCAAACATCATTAGTTTTTAGCCCGTCGACTGAACGATAAATATCACCACTACTAAGGGCAATATGTTGTATTCCTTCCCCGTGATAATCCTTCAGGTATTCCTCAATTTGCGATTTATCGTCACAGGACTCGTTAATTGGAATACGAATTTTGCCACAAGGACTCACCATCGCTCGACTTCGAAGGCCAGTTTGTTGTCCCTCAATATCGAAATAACAGGCTTCCTTAAAACCAAATAAGTCCTCGTAAAACCCAGCCCACTGATCCAGCCTGCCGCGCACGACATTATGCGTCAAATGGTCAATAGTTATCAGACCGGTATTTTGGACGCTAGCATCAACGGCGACGGATTCAAAATCGACGTCATATATACTATGTTCCTGATATCGGTCAACCAGATAAATTCTACTCCCGCCAATACCTTCAATGGCGGGAATATTTAACTCCATTGGACCCACAGTTTGCTCAATAGCCACTGCACCTAATGCCACAGCGCGTTTCAATGCCATCCGCGCGTCCCTGACTCTGAATGCAATAGCACAAATGGAGGGACCGTGGATCGCCGCAAATCTCTGCGCAAAACAGCCCTGTTCGGCATTTATAATGAAGTTGATGTCACCCTGGGTGTGGCGAGTGACATTTTTACTCCGATGCCGGCCCGTTACGGGAAACCCCATCCGCTCAAACAATAGTCGTAAATAATCCGGATTGGCGGACGTATATTCTATAAATTCAAAGCCGTCGGTGCCCATGGGGTTTTCAATCATTTCGACATACCTCGTTCAGAGTTTACTACCAACACCGTCAATGCGCTGGGGTAAGCAGCGCGTAAGTACCTGTCCTGTTGCTCCCGATCAGCACCAACAGGAAAATCATCTGTCAATTCAGTATAGTTGCCTTAATCTCAGGGATCACAACATTTGGACATCGAATTGAAACTTATGTTGAGCAGCCAACTGAGCGCGTTTTTTTTAATATCGTGACGCATCATTTTCGGCAAACTATTTCAATCACCCCGCAACGCAAAACTGCGCCTAAAAAAGATACAGCACCTGCCGTTGTATGCCTTTAATAAAGAGATAAGGCAATAAGGTGATATGAACGAACGGGCTAAAGAAAGGTACTTGATAGCAAGGCAGGCCACAAACCTTAGACAAATAAGTGATGGCAGGTTTCCCACCTTAGGTCTTCCCTTGAGCAATCAATAACTGACCCCAAATGTCTAAGCTCTGAAAGTTAGACCATTTAACAACCAACTTAACAACCAACCTGCTTACAAAAACGTCAACATTTGCATCTAATTATCTTAATGGCCCTGCCCGAGTAACACCCCACAGAGTACAATTGTTTGTATAAACGGTCTCAGATGATAGGCCTTCATGAAGTGACCCCGCACCATCTAAAGCCGCCAATTACAAACCAAGATGCTGGATTATTCGTTAGGAGATGCTTATTATGCGCTAGTCCAAACAACCGCAACCGGTCGATCAGTAACCCTATGATAAATTCAATCCCCAAATTTACTTGCCTTTTGCTACTGAGTGTTTCGGCGCATGGCACCGAGATTTTTCAGCTGTCAGAACATAATACGCATGTTCGCGCTCGGTCAGAGTCTTTACAATGGGTACCTACTTCTGTGACCGTGCTGGAAAGCGCTGACATTAATGCCGGCTATCGTCGGAACATTGAGGACATCCAGGGTTATATTCCCGGTATGATCATTGACTCGCTGGGCAGCACACCCCAGGGCGCAGCCATTGGAATTCGCGGCATCCAGTCAAATAGTAGTAGCAAAGGCCTGGAGCCAGCCGTAGCCGTATCAGTAGATGGTGTCTACGTAGGGACGCATGCAGGGCAAAACCAAAGCCTGTTTGATGTCCAGCGAATAGAGGTAGCTCGCGGCCCTCAAGGCGCCTTTACAAACATGCCGGCCCAGGGCGGAACAATTAATCTAACAAGAAGCAAACCCACGGGTGAATACCAGTTAGTGACCAGGCTAGGCTTTCAAGACCCGGCGCGTATCGGCGCTGACCTGATCCTTAACGCACCATTGACGCAGGACCTGGCGGCGAAATTTACCCTTAGTTATCTTGATGGTGAAAATAGTAATTTCACCAATGCCTTTAATGACCAGGATGAAAACGAATCTGATCGAACTGCTCTTTCTGTTTCTCTATTGTGGAATTATCAGGAGAATATCTCGATTCAGTACACTTTCGATATTGAAGATGATGACTCTGACACGCCTGCGCTGTTAAACCTTAGCACCAACGTTGACTCAACTGATCTTGTCTGTGTACCCAGGCAACAGGGCGACCCGGTGATATTAGCCAATTGCGGTAGCGGCGCAAGGACACCCGAATCAGGTAGTATTAATAGAACTTTGCAAAACCGTTCGAATAGCCGCAGTTATGAAGGCAACTATCATACCCTGCGTATTGAAGCTGAACTGGCGGACTATAAGGTTGTTAGCGTCACTGGATTTAGAACCACCGAAGAAGATTATGGCCTGGACCTGGACGCAACCTTAGTTGACTTTTATTCGAGCGATTACGACCAGGATTATGATCAATTTTCAACCGACATCAAAGTCTCCACGCAATGGTCAGAAGACATCATGATAATGGCGGGTGGATCATGGCTGGAAATGGAATATGATAGCAGCCGTGTAGACCGTTTTATACTAGATCAACTGGTCAACTCAGGGCAGATATCAAATTCGATAATTGCTGGGCAATCGCGCACCACCGACAACACGCTAGAGTCAACTGTTGCTTCAGGGTTTATGCATGTTTATTTTGACCTCGATGAAACCTGGAACTTCGACATCGGTGCCCGTGTTAATCACTATACAAAAGATTTCGATCATCGTGTCAGTGGCATTGACATAGCTGGTGTAGCTGGCATCGACCTGATTATTGATGCTGATGACGACTGGACAGAAGTATCTGCCGATATGGGGCTGACTTACAAAGTTGATGAATCTGCCATGTTATACGGGCGTTTTGCCATCGACCAACGGCCAGGTGGGTTTAATGATAACGCGCTGAGCCTTGAAACCATTGCCTATGATGATGCCGAATCAACATCCACCATTGAAATCGGTATGAAAAGTGACTGGATGGAAAATAAACTGCGACTGAATATGGCCCTCTACCATACTTTCCAGGATGACAAAATTGAAGCATTTAACCAACGTACCAGCGCAGGGAATATTGAAGCGGCACTCGGTAATATTTCAGAAATTGAAATTAAAGGTTATGACCTGGAATTTGAGTATGTCGCACGGGATAACCTTTTATTCACTGGCGCCTACTCACATATTGAATCGGACTACGAACGATATGTTATCCCTGACCCTGCCAACCCAGGTGCTAGCATTGATCTATCAGAGCAAATATCTACCCGTCGCGCACCGTCCGATACCTACTTTGTCACCAGTCAGTATTTCATGCCTTTCTACGACGGCACGCTGACATTATTTGCAAGCTATCGATATGTCACTGAGTATGTCACTAACCCGTTACTTAGCGATGCAGGCAGAATACCAGCATTTACCACCTGGAACGTATCCGCTTCATACACATGGCGAGCGTTTAATTTCCGGCTATTTAGTCAGAACTTAAACGATAAACGCTATTTAATAAATGCCGATCAATCATTTGCCAGCCAGACAGTTTCCCTGGCAGGCACTAGCGCCCAGCCAATTTCTACCTATGCTGAAACAAATCGCCCTCGATATACAGGCATTGAAATCACCTGGACGCCGCAATTCTGACAGGCCTACTATTAAATAAAACGGACAGTAAATAAACCGGACAGCATTGAAACTCATGCAGCGGCCTGGCCCGCTGCTTTTCAGATCGGCACGCTTTGAACGAAGAAAGTTAGCCGGCTAACAGGTATAAACCGGCGGGCATTTTAGCATTAGTACTCTGACCTTAGTGCTCTGACCTTAGAACTCTGACTGAACCTCCTCAATAAACCGTTGTGTCTGAGATTGCATCTCATGAGCATTTTTTGCCATGGGCAATAGGACAAATTTTGAACAACCCGCATCAATAAATGCTTTTAAGCGGGCATGTATATCTGCCGCATCACCTATCACCATATACTGTCTGGGATCCTTTTTTAAGCGACTACTGAGCGCCGCTGAAGTTTCCTGCGCCGCACGCTCAGTTGGCTTACCAAAACGAAAGGAAAAGGTTGCGCCATAATGATCATTATCGATTTCGCGGCCACTCACCAATAAAGCTTTTTTAATTCCCTGCACCGTCTGGGCTGCCTGTTCAGGAGAATCTAACCCACCCATCCAGCCAGTGCCATATTCTGCCGTACGGCGTATCGCAAGTTCGCTCGAACCCCCAATCCACAGCGGAATTTTTTTATTTTTCGGTTTCGGCGAGATCGACGCTTCGGTGTATTGAAAAAATTCTCCATCGAAAGTTATATCATCTTCATACCAAAGCCGTGATACCAACGCCAAAGCTTCGTTGGCTTTTTTACCCCGCCGCCGAGTACTAGTACCCGTGGCAACATAATCCTGGCTCGCTGCACTACCGAGCCCAAAAGCCGGCAATAATCGACCCTCACTTAACATATCTATCGTCGCACATTGTTTGGCTACCAATAACGGATCTCGAATGGCAATAGAGGCAACATTCATTCCAAAGCGAATTTTTTCTGTCGCGCCTGCCAATGCCGCCATGGCCGAAAAACATTCCAGCATTGGTTCTTTCGAAACCAGCCGGTCAGTTTGCCAAATTGAGTCAACAGCGCCCAATTCACATTGTTCAACCCAACGCCAATATTCTCTGCCCGTTGCAAAGGGAAACCTGGCTATCCCCAGTCCAATACCAATTGTCACTCGTCATTCTCCTAAGTTAAGTCAACACTCACTGTATCTCAGAGAGAAATATCTGAGCAAGGAATCAACCAATTATTGCAATCCACCTGAAATATCACCAGCTGGACCCAATTTATTGGCCAAACGCGCCTACAAACTTCACCCATTGATTATATCGAACAAAGTACCAGGAAAACAAAGTACCAGGAAAATGTAACTTTTAGAGCAATTTGTTCTTTTCTGTCCGCCCCTGACACAACCGCAGCCAATACAATTTTCAGCTAACTCGCTTGGACCTAACAGGCATTGTGTTAGTATTCTATTATCTATTCCATTAGAGCCTATCCATGCAAGCAATTATTTGTGAGACCTTTGATGATCCAGGCCAGCTCAAGGTGTCAGAAATCGACGAGCCAGCACCCGCTGCAAGAGAAGTCCTGGTCAGCGTCAAAGCCGTCGGTTTAGGTTATGTTGATGCACTAACAGTTGCGGGTAAATACCAGATAAAACCCACCTTACCCTTTATTCCCGGCAATGAAATATCTGGCGTGGTCGAAAAACTCGGAGAAGGCGTAAAACACCTGCGATTGGGCCAACGGGTATTGGCAATGCCAACCTCTGGCGGTCTAGCCGAGAAAGTGTGTATTGCCGATAAAAAATGCACCGTTATTCCAGAAATACTAGACCACACCGGCGCTGCGGGTTTTCAGGTCAACTATTGTACCGCTTATCACGGCCTCACCCATTGTGGCAATTTAAACGCCAAAGAAACTATCCTCATTCTAGGTGCCTCGGGCGGCGTGGGAGTCGCAGCAATAGACGTTGCCAAGGCAATAGGCGCAACCGTTATTGCCGCGGCAGGCTCTAGCGAAAAGCGTGACGCCTGCCTACAGCATGGTGCCGACCATGTAATTGACTATTCAAAGGACAATTGGCGTGACCAGCTCAAAGAGATATTGAATGGCACCCCCCTTAATGTCATATATGACCCCGTAGGTGGACCCTATGCTGAACCAGCATTACGCTCACTTGCGCCCGAAGGTAGATACCTGGTGGTCGGTTTTGCAGCTGGAGATATACCAAAGATCCCTTTAAATTTGGCATTGCTTAAACAAATCCAGATCATCGGCGTCAACTGGGGCGGATATATTGCCGTCAATCCGACCAAAACCAGACCCGTTCTTACTAAATTACTTGAATGGATTGCCAGCGGCAAACTCAAACCTAAAGCAGGTGAATGTTTCTCATTACAGCAAGCCGGCACAGCCATGATGAAAATGCTTGATCGCAAAGCGATTGGCAAAATAGTCATTACAATGGAAGCATAGCTATGATGGATATTAAAGAATTTAAAATCAATATCGGTGCAGAAGTTATTGAAGATTTGCAGGCCAGACTCACCCTGACGCGCTTTCCAGACAAAGAAACACCTTCAGACTGGTCGCAGGGCATACCACTTGCCTATATGAAGGAAATTCGTGACTACTGGCTCAATGAATATGACTGGTCAGCAAGACAGGCCCTGCTCAACCAATGGCCTGGTTTTATTACCAACATCCAGGGCCTGGATATCCACTTTCTCCATATCCGTTCCAAACACGAAAACGCCAGACCACTGGTCATGACACATGGCTGGCCGGGCTCAATCATCGAATTTCAAAAAGTTATTGGCCCTCTAACTGACCCCGAGGCCCATGGTGGCAATGCACAAGATGCCTTTCATCTGGTTATTCCGTCCCTACCTGGTTATGGCTTTTCTGGCCAGCCTACAAAACCTGGATGGAATATCGAAAAAATTTCCAGCGCCTGGAATGAACTGATGTTAAGGCTTGATTATAACCAATACTTCGCCCAGGGTGGTGATTGGGGTTCAATGGTTACCACTGTGATCGGGGTCCAGAATTTGGGCAATTGCCAGGCTATCCATGTCAACATGCCGGTGGTGGGTCCGGACCCGGACACCATGAACGATATGACCGATGCCGAAAAAAGCGCTATGGCTGCCATGCAGTTCTACCAGCAACACGACTCTGGCTACTCAAAACAACAGAGTACCCGACCACAGACCGTTGCTTACGGCCTGGCTGACTCTCCCGTCGGGCAGGCAGCCTGGATTATTGAAAAATATTATCAATGGATGGATTGTGATGGCCATCCGGAAAATATTCTCAGCAAAGATGAGTTGTTAGATAATGTAATGATGTACTGGCTAAACAATGCCAGCGGCTCAAGCGCACGCCTCTATTGGGAAAGTTTTGGTTCTACCAGCTCCGAGCCAGTCAACTTGCCAACCGGCTGTAGCATTTACCCCAAAGAAATATTCAGAACTTCCAGACGTTGGGCAGAAAAACGGTTCACCCAACTTATCCATTTTAACATCATGGACAAAGGCGGACATTTCGCCGCATTTGAACAACCCACGCGTTTCGTTGAGGAAGTGAGAGACTGTTTTAGAAAGCTCAGATAAGCTTATATTGCATACCCGTCGATAAGACTAAAACCGCCTCAGGAACAGAAAAACGCGGCTAGATCAGCATTGTTAGATTTGACTGGTTTCGCTGCTACGAAGGATTTGTCCAACTCGCTGGATAACATCGACACTACTAAACGGCTTGCGCAATACCTGGTAACCAACATTCATTGCAAAATCTGTTCTTGGGTCACCATCAGAATATCCGGTCATAAAAAGTACTTCAGCATCAGGATTAACCTGACGAATAAGGTCCATGGAATCCCTGCCGCCCATTTTTGGCATGACGATATCCATAACGATCAAATCAATATCATCGGCAAAGGCCGTGTAGGTTGTGACCGCATCATTACCATCGGACGCCTCCAGCACATCATAGCCAGCCGTCTCCAAAATCTGTACGATTAAGCGCCGCACCTGCTCCTGATCTTCGACCACCAGAATGGTCCCCGACCCGTCGCCTTCTGTTTGCTGATCAATCGCCACCGGTTCTGGTTTGTTTATTAAGGTTCGGGGTAAAAAAACTTTGATAGTTGTACCGCGATTGGGGTGGCTCACCAAATCCAGAAAGCCATGGTGCTGCTGAACAATTGAATAGGTCACAGCCAAACCTAGACCTGTCCCCTGACCAAAAGGTTTAGTAGTAAAAAATGGCTCTAGTACACGCTCCTGAATTCCTGGGTCAATACCATGCCCGGTATCAGACACAGAAATACAGGCAAAAGAATCGGTACCCGCTTTGGTAACGCGACTATCATCAGCGCTTAACAAATATTCCCGGGTAGAAATATATAACCGCCCACCATCCGGCATCGCATCAATTGCATTAAGACATAAATTGATCAGTACCCGCTCTAATTCAGTGGGATCACCCAGGATCATAGGTACTGGCTGGACATCGATTGTTAAATCAATATTTTCTGATACCAGCTGACTAAGCATAGGGTTCAGTTGCTCGACCAGGTCAGTTAAATTAAACGGCCTTGGCTCCATTGGCTCTTGTTTACTATAGGCCAAAAGCTGTTTAACCAGATCCGAAGCTCTACTCCCTGCGCGGGAGATCTCCTTGAGATAAGGCAAGACTGCATGATCTGGCCCCAGGTTACCCTTAGCCAGGTCTGAAAAACCTAGTACAGTCGTTAACATATTATTGAAATCATGGGCGATGCCACCAGCCAACTGACCTATCGACTCCATATGCCTTGAATGCGCCAGCTCTCGTTCCAGCAGACTCTTTTCAATTTCGGTCTGTTTCCTCTCGCTGATATCCCGCGTAATACCTGCCATACCTTGGGGCTTGCCAGCCTCATCAAACTGAAAGCCGCGATGAATTTCACACCAGAACTCACTGCCATCTTTACGCCGCGCCATCACTTCAACAACATTCGAATATTCTGGTCGTACCCTACCTGAAGCCTCTACCATTTCGGCATAAATATCACCACTGAGTAGCGAATTAAAACTTTGCGCTTGATGCTCACAAAGAAAGTCAACAAGATTCATCTGCATGGCTTCTTTGATTTCGTAGCCAAACATTGGCTTTATGGCTGGGGAAACATAGACTACCTGGCCAGTCAGGTCGCTTACCCAAATAATATCCATCAAAGTTTTTTCAATCACTTGATGCTGCATTTCAAAACCAGTAACTTTATTTTTTGCCTGCAACACTTTCTGCGTTGCAATCGCCAGCTGAAGGCTTTTATCAAGCAGTCTTTCATCTTTTTTCATTAATTCATCCAATACCCGGTGGGGCAGCCGAGATGGAGAAAAAAAGTGACTGATAAAACCAGCCAGGCCACGTTGTTTTTGCAACGTTAAATCAAACTCTACGCCGTATTTATTATCCTTAAGTGCAACCACACATTGCCAATGACGCGTTTCAGCGGCCAAACCAACCAGCAACGCTTTAATAAACTGAAACAGTGCAGGACAATTATTTAAGCCGCTATCCACAACCATCTGGATATTCAGCGAAGTATCAGTTTCGCTTAAGAGGGTGCCTGAAACTGGTAACATGCGGGGTATAATCTTTTGCAGCAACCAACCACACAACGATTTAATATGATTTTTACTTCTGACAATAAGGCTATAGGCACGAAAATCAGGATGAGTAACAAGATACTGCCATAAGGTATCGTATTCCATGACAGAGTATTGCGTTGAAATGTTCTCAATCAGGGTACAAAAACTATCCCAGTCAATGTAGTTGGCTGGCGCTTGTAAATAGTTCTCGGTAAAACTAATGCCTTTTAAGGCAATGCTCGGATCAATATTATTACGCTGGCTAACCGCTAAAACCCAGCCAACAAACGCACAGCGAACATGACCATGACCGGTCAACGATAACATTGACTCCTTGATCTGTAGCCCCTTGTCAGCCTCGATAGCTGGGTTGCTGTTGCTGTCCATAGAATATTCAAACCAATATTTGTTCTATCTTTCGGCCAATTTTTACTCAACTTTCCCATAGAATAACGTCATAATACCCGCCCATGAAACAGTCAACACAAGATAATTCAAAAACCGTCGTTTGCGCACTTTATCATTTCACGACTTTAGCCGATTTTAAAGCCTTAAAGTCACCCCTTGAAGCGGTAATGCAGCGCAACCAGTTACGTGGCACCCTGTTGCTTGCCAGCGAGGGCATCAACGGCACCATCGCTGGCCCGGCAAATGGGATCGATGCACTCATCAACTGGCTGAAATCTGACCAGCGCTTTAACTCACTCAAATGGAAAATTTCTTATGATGACGCTACCCCTTTTTGTCGTGCCAAGGTCAAACTTAAAAAGGAAATAGTCACCATGGGGGTAGAAAACATTGACCCCCTGGTATCAAGCGGCACCTATGTAAAACCCGCGGACTGGAACCAGCTAATCCTGGACCCTGATGTCATGGTAATTGATACACGCAATGCCTACGAAATAAAAATCGGTTCGTTTCAGGGGGCCATCAATCCCGAAACAACCACCTTCAGGGAATTCCCAGCCTACGCCGAAAAATCCCTGCACCCGAGCAAAAACAAAAAGATAGCCATGTTTTGTACCGGCGGGATTCGCTGCGAGAAATCAACCGCCTTTCTTAAACAACAAGGCTTTACTGATGTATATCATTTACAGGGCGGCATTCTGCAATATCTGGAAGATATCCCACAGGCGGATTCTCTATGGCAAGGTGAATGTTTTGTCTTTGATGACCGCGTCAGTGTTAATCACCAGCTAGAATCAGGAAAATATCAGCAATGCCATGCCTGCCGTATGCCATTGGACGAAACCGACCGACAGCATACCCACTATCAGCTAGGCGTAAGCTGTCATCATTGTTGGGCTAGCCAGACAGACAAACAAACGGCCCGCTTTAAAGAACGACATAAACAGGTTCAATTAGCTAAACAACGAGGCGAAAGCCACATTGGCGCTGATGCTGTTCAACACCAGCAGACCCGACGCACTTTAAAACAGGCCCAAAAGCGTAAACAGTAACAATCCCCATATAAAGATAAGGCATAAACCAGCCCTGTCATACGCATTTTTTAAGGAGGATCAATTGACAAATAACGTCATTATTACCGGCGGTGGCAGTGGCATTGGCCTGGCCTGTGCCAGCCTTTTCGCTAAACAGGGGGCCAACATTGTTATTATGGGCCGCAACGAAGATAAGTTAATCGGCGCGGTGTCAGAACTAAAAAAAATCGCCCCGGCAACCAGCCTGATTCAATTTTATGCAGGCGATGTGGGCATTGAAGAGCAACTCGCGGCAGCGGTAGACATGGCCGCAATTGATGGCAAGCTGGATATCGCAGTTGCTAACGCTGGCACCGGCGGCATTGGCCCTATAATGGCGACAGATACTGCTAACTGGGATCAGATAATGCAGACCAATCTCAGTGGGACCTTTTATACCATAAAACATGTTGGTATTAAGATGGCGGCTTCCGGCGGTGGTGCCATCTGCGCTATATCTTCTATAGCTGGTATCAAAACCCACCGTTTTATGGGACCTTATTGTGTCAGCAAGGCTGGCATCGATATGCTGGTGAGAAATTCAGCCGATGAACTGGGCCAGAATAACATTCGCGTCAATAGCGTCTGCCCTGGGCTGGTAGACACAGAGATCGCTGCCGGCTTGATGACAACCGACGAAGTGCATCAGGATTATCTTAATTGTATGCCTTTGGCCAGAACTGGCATCACAGCTGATATTGCTAGCGCTGTGGGCTTTTTATGCGGCCCAGACTCAACCTGGATCACAGGCGTCTCGCTCAGTGTCGATGGCGGACATCATCTCCGCCGTGGACCAAATGTAGAATCGTTTTCACGGCGTATTTTTGGTGACGATGCGACTAATGGAAAAATACCCGGTTAAACAAATGACCTTTTCAAGCCAACAAATCCATACCGGAATAATCAACTAAAGCGGGTAAATTCGTAAAAATATAAGCCAAAGGTTAATAGTTTGGATTGCATCTCAACATTAACCTTGCAAAGATGGCAGCCGTGAGTGTCTCTCTCGTTTTATAAAAAGCTGGCTAAAGGCGAATAAAAAGCCAGCAGCAAGCTGATCGAGACGCCAAATTTCAGTCCTATATGACAGAAAACATAAGCCATGGCACAAAGTAAACTGACCAAAACTAACTACCGAAAGCGTTTTCAGGAGATCGCAGCCCTTGCTGACGAGGATATTCGCCTGGATGAAGCCGCCCTCATTATCGCCGCAGAAACCGATCCAGAACTAGAGGTAGATTTTTATCTAAGCCACCTCGATGATATTGCCAGTCGTTTTAAATCAAGCCTTGAAGAAACCTCAGAAATTGGCGTTAACGCTACTAGCCTGGTTAACTTCATCCACCAGACAGAAGGTTTTACTGGCAACGTCCGCGACTATAACGACCCACAAAACAGCTATCTAAACCGGGTACTAGAAACCCGCAGCGGCATACCTATTTCCCTCGCGCTGGTCCATATTGCCCTGGGAGAACGACTTAACATCCCAGTAAAAGGCATAAAATTCCCTTTACGTTTTTTGATTCAATATGGCGATGAAACTAAACTAATTATCGACCCCTTTACCGGGCGAATCTTAAGCCAGGCTGATTGCGCTAATCTACTCAAACAGCTCGTTAACCCGAAAGCTGAGCTGCAACAACACTATTTTGACATAGCAACCAACAAGGATATTCTCACCCGAATCCTGGAAAACTTAAAACAACTGTTCTGGAAAAGAAAGTCATGGGAAAACAGTCTCGCCTGTATAGAAAGACAAATCCTCTTACATCCAGATAATGAAGAATTTCGCCTCCAGCTTGGCTCTGTATTTGAAAGGCAGGGCAATCTACCGCTAGCAGAACAAACCTATACTGGCCTGCTTCAAACCAGCAACAACCCGAAGCTGAAAGGGCTTGTTAGCAAACACCTGTTAGCGATGCAAGGCAACAACCCTACCATCCACTAGCCGCCACCGAACAGGACAGATTAATGGCAAAACCTCAGCTATCAAATACTGGCTGATAATGTTCCACAGTTGGGAAGGGGTCATAGAAATGGTGCAGCAACGCCTTCCATTCAAGATATTCATCTGACCGACGAAAGCCTTCAGTATGCGCTTCCAGCGTCTGCCAGTTCACCAGTAACAAGTATCGATTCTTTACTTCGATACAATGCTGCAATTGATGGGAGACATAACCTGGCATCTCTATGATAATTTTTTCAGCTTGCTCGAAAGCCTGCTCAAAATCACCCTCTTGCCCCGTAATAACATTCAAAATGGCGACTTCGAGAATCATTTAATACCCTCTTCTGTATTCTGTATTCTGTTTTGCCTCTATCATAGCCAGGACCACAAAGCCGGACTACCACGCGGAAAACAACTCAGGACAATAGTTCTAGCGCATCCTCCGCCCGAATGCTCACATTATCTTTCTGCCGTTGCAGATCCATTTCAGAGTCGGCGCCCATTGCCCCCACCAGATAACGTTTATAAACCCCCTGACCAATGGCCGCCAGTCGCCAATGAGAGAAAGCACGATAATAGTCGATATTGCTCAGGTCACGACCGGTATTTTGAGTATAAATTTCACATAGCTCATCCCTGCTACCGTAACCACCGGCAGAGGTGGGCGCATGATCATCTTCAGCTGGTTCGTCTATTTCTCCGGGTGCCGACCAGTTATTCAGCAAATAACCCACATCCGCCAGCGGGTCGCCCAAGGTACAGAGTTCCCAGTCAAGAATTGCCTTTACCTGGCCATCACGAACCATAATATTACCAAGTCGGTAGTCTCCGTGAACAATAGTCGCTCCCACCTGGGCGGGCATTCGTTCCTGCAATAACCTGGCACTCTCTTCCATCGCCGGGACTTCATGGGTTTTAGTTGCCTGCCATTGTTTACCCCAGCGCTTCATCTGCCGACTTAAATAGGCTTCCTTGCGGCCAAGGTCTGCCAATCCCACCGCTTCCAGATCAACAAGATGTAACTTTGAAAGGATATCGATGACATTCAGACCGATATCGGCCCGCTGCTCCAACGGCACTTCGGCACCCATAAAAGAATCATTCAGCACCGTACCGTCGATATACTCCATCACATAAAAAGGCGCTTCATTAACAGCTACATCACGACATAAACCATAAGTTTTAGGTACCGGT
This sequence comes from Pseudomonadales bacterium, assembly GCA_019090615.1. Classification (GTDB taxonomy): domain Bacteria; phylum Pseudomonadota; class Gammaproteobacteria; order Pseudomonadales; family Azotimanducaceae; genus JAHRVQ01. Next base: position 17,557 of record JAHRVQ010000072.1, read on the forward strand.
ACGGGGCTATTAGCCAGGGCAGAAATTATTTTATGTTCGCGACCCATATCGTGGGCACTTTCCAGCACCGCACCCAAAGGTGGCCGCCGCAAAACAAAGGTTGAATCAGCGTCTTCACAGCGAAAAGTTAAATTTGAATGACCGCCAGTAATCATTGCGTAGTTCAACGGAGGTTCTATACTCGGAACAAACTCCTGTAACCACGCATTTACGTTAGTTTCGTTGATTCCATCCGGCATACACCGCACTCCTTTAAATTAGTTGTCCAGTCTGCCAGCAGACAATGACCGTTTCAACCAGCCAACTTCTCCTCGCGAGGAACGCCAAAAAATCTACGTCGAAGAATCTATCTTATTTATGACCCGGTCGACGCCGGCGAGGTTTCCCCCCAGGCACGGTCGGCAAACCAGTATGTTGGGTCTTAAATGATTTGCCACGCTGTTGCACAACCCGGGCTGCAGAGAACTGGGTCAAAGGAACCAGATGTCTCTTCCCATTACCAATCAAATCGTTGCGGCCCATTTTTTTTAATGCCTGCCTTAACATAGGCCAGTTATCTGGGTCATGGTAACGTAAAAATGCCTTTTGCAAGCGGCGTTCGCGGCCGCCTTTGGCAACAGCAACTGTCTCACTATTGTTACGATCAATTCGCTTAAGCGGATTCTTACTGCTGTAATACATGGCTGTTGCAGAGGCCATTGGCGACGGATAAAAATTTTGCACCTGATCCGCCCTGAAACCATTGGCTTTTAACCATAGCGCCAACTGCAACATATCCTCAGTGGTGGTACCTGGATGCCCAGCAATAAAATACGGGATCAGGTATTGCTCTTTGCCTGCCTGTTTAGAATATTTATCGAATAATTTCTTAAACGCATCATAAGTGCCCATTCCCGGCTTCATCATCTTGGACAGCGGGCCTTTTTCCGTATGTTCGGGCGCAATCTTTAGATACCCCCCCACATGCTCACTCACCAACTCCTTTACGTAGGCTGGGGTTTCTACCGCAAGGTCATAACGTAAACCTGAGGCGATTAATACTTTTTTCACACCCTGAATATTCCGCGCTTTTCGGTACAGAGATATAAGCGGTGTCTGGTCAGTATCCAGATTTTTGCAGATACCAGGATAAACGCAGGAAGGTCGACGACACTTTACTTCAATATTTTTATCTTTACAGGCCAGTCGCCACATATTCGCCGTAGGACCTCCCAGGTCCGATACAACCCCAGTAAAACCCGGCGTCTTATCACGAATATTTTCGATTTCATTCAGAATGGAGGCCTCCGAACGACTCTGAATAATACGACCTTCATGTTCAGTGATTGAACAAAAGCTACAGCCGCCAAAACAGCCGCGCATAATATTGACGGAAAACCGAATCATCTCATAGGCGGGTATCTTCTGCCCTGTTGATGAAGGATGAGGTACACGTTGATAGGGTAAACCAAAAACCCAGTCCATTTCCTCCGTTGATAAGGGGATTGGGGGCGGATTTAGCCATACCAGGCGATCGCCGTGGCCCTGTACTAAAGGCCGCGCATTACCAGGGTTAGTCTCACGATGCAGAATTCTTGAGGCATGGCCATAAAGCACTTTATCATCGCGTACCTGCTCAAAGCTGGGCAGCCGAATGACGGCTTTATCAACCACATTACCTGCATCTGCCGCATCGTCATTTTCCATGATAGCCGGGTTCCAGGGCATTCTGGCGGCAGTCGTGCTTATTGGTTGAGTCACACTATCAGGCTCAATAACTCGAACAATACTGGCGCTATATGCTGCTTCCGAGGGTACACTAGACAGCCCACTATAATCTTCATCGGTTGATACGTTTGCATCTGAGACGATCACTTCTGAACTTTTATTTTCTGATCTTTTATCGCCTGGACTTTTATCGTCTAAGAAAGTGTTCGCTGGCCTGGCTGAAGGCTCATGATTTATGTCCCCTGCTATTGTCGAGGCGTCTATACAGCGATATTGATCGGGGATTTCTTTGAGCATAAAAGCCGTACCACGAATATTGCGTATCTGCTCCAGACTTTCACCCGCTGCCAGCCGGTGGGTGAGCTCAATAATCGCCCGCTCAGCGTTACCGTACAGCAACATATCCGCTTTGGAATCCAGCAGAATCGAACGGCGTACTTTTTCACTCCAGTAATCAAAATGCGCAATTCGGCGCAAACTGGCCTCGATACTGCCAATGACCACGGGGACATCCTTATAAGCCTCGCGGCAGCGTTGAGAATAAACAATCACCGCTCGGTCTGGGCGTTTACCGCCAATATTACCTGGCGTATAGGCGTCATCATGGCGAATCCTGCGATCGGCAGTATATCGATTTATCATCGAATCCATATTGCCTGCCGCCACGCCGAAATAAAGGTTTGGCTTACCAAGTTTTTTAAATGCCTGCGCCGAAGTCCAGTCAGGCTGGTCAATGATACCTACCCTGAAACCCTGGGCTTCTAATACCCGGCCAATCACCGCCATACCAAAACTAACATGGTCAACATAAGCATCCCCCGTGACCACAATCACATCGCAACTATCCCAGCCCAGCTGATCCATTTCTTCACGGCTGGTGGGCAAAAAGGGCGCGACGCCAAAACACTCGGCCCAATAGGGCCGATAATCGAAGATTTGCTGGGGTATTTCAGCCTTTTTATCAGACATTCGGGTACGGGAGATTGATCATCATGAGGGGGGCCGTATCATACTGATCTTTAGCTACTAGAACCACCTTCTTACCGCACCGCTAATCAGTTACCAATGCTGTTTACTTTTCAGCGCGTAATACGAACAATAATACCAATAACAATTCTATTCGCTGCCGCCGCCAGCAGCCATTAAAACTCCTACTGACATGATAAATTCTACTAATTCAGCGTCGATAAAAACCTGAAATTCAGTTATCCTTCGCCTCTTTCAAATGCCCTAAATAATCCCAACTTGGCATTTCCAGTTAAAGAAGGTCGAAGTAAATGTTGAAAAACAAGCAGTTGCAGACATGGATTGAGCAGATGCAAGCTCTTTGCCAACCACAGGACGTCGTCATCTGCGATGGCAGTACAGAAGAATATGACCGTATGTGGGAATTACTGCTAGCTTCTGGTTCAGCAAAAAGACTCAACGAAACATTACGACCCAATAGTTACCTGGTACGCTCCGACCCCAAAGATGTGGCCCGGGTCGAAGGCCGCACTTATATTTGCTCAGATGAAGAAGCGGATGCTGGACCGAATAATAACTGGATCGCACCCGACGAAATGCGCGCCAAATTAGACCAGCTATTCGAGGGCTGTATGCGCGGCCGTACCATGTACGTCATTCCCTTCAGCATGGGGCCGGTAGGTTCTCCAATCGCCCATATTGGCGTTGAGATATGTGATTCCCCCTATGTTGTAGCAAATATGCATATCATGACCCGTGTGGGTGATGCTGTTCTTGAAACTCTGGGTGAAACAGGTGATTTTGTACCCTGCATGCATTCCGTGGGCCGCCCTCTTTTAGATGGCGCAGTAGATGTTGCCTGGCCCTGCAATCCCGATGATTTATATATCGCCCACTTCCCAACCACGCGAGAAATATGGTCCTTCGGTTCTGGTTATGGCGGTAATGCATTGCTTGGCAAAAAATGTTTTGCTCTGAGAATAGCCTCAGCCATGGCCCGTGATCAGGGTTGGTTAGCAGAACATATGCTCATTTTGAAACTCATTAACCCAGCCGGTGACATTAAATATATTGCTGCTGCATTTCCCAGCGCCTGCGGTAAAACCAATCTTGCCATGTTGATACCGACAATACCTGGCTGGAAAGTAGAGACGGTTGGCGACGATATCAGCTGGATGAAATTTGGTGCTGACGGAAAACTATATGCCATTAACCCAGAAGCTGGTTTCTTTGGTGTTGCCCCAGGCACCGGCATGGACTCAAATTCCAATGCCATGCTCAGCCTGACAAAAAATTGTATATTCACCAATGTAGCTGAAACAGATGACGGCGATATATGGTGGGAAGGTATGACCGACGACGCACCAGCGCATCTGATCGACTGGAAAGGTAATGACTGGACCCCAGCAACAGACACACCCGCAGCGCACCCTAATGCCCGTTTCACAGTATCCGCGGCGCAATGCCCAGCCATAGCTGAAGAATGGGAAGCATTAGCCGGCGTGCCCATTAGCGCGATATTATTTGGCGGACGCCGCGCAACGGTAGTACCGTTAGTAAACGAAGCCCGAGACTGGACTCAGGGTACCTTTTTTGGTGCCATCGTGTCCTCGGAAAAAACCGCCGCTGCCGCCGGTAAAATAGGCGAATTACGCCGCGACCCAATGGCCATGTTACCATTTTGTGGTTATAACATGGCTGACTACTGGAGCCATTGGCTTTCAATTGGCAAACATGAAGGCGCTGATCTACCAAAAATATTTTATGTTAACTGGTTTCGTAAAGATGCTAACGGTAAATTTATGTGGCCTGGTTTTGGTGAAAACAGCCGTGTACTTGAGTGGGTATTTAATCGATGTGCTGGCACAGCCGATGCCATCGAGACGCCTATTGGCAACCTGCCCGCAACAGGCGCCATTAATTTCTCAAACCTTGATCTAAGTGACAGCCAACAAAAAGAATTATTACAGGTTGATATTGATGGTTGGCTAAGCGAAATTCCGCTGATCAGGGAATATTTTGCAGAATTTGGCGATCGCCTGCCTGCCGCATTTAACAACCAGTTAGATGAATTGCAACTACGATTAGAAAAAACCGATTAGAAAAAACCGATTAGAAAAAACCGGTTAGAAAAAACCGGTTAGAAAAAGCTATTAGGTTTATTTAAAATCTTCCTTCGATATCCCTGATAAGGTGCCAGCATCTGCGAGGGATATCGACATAGCCGCATGCACCACCCCACGCACACAAAAACCGCACAACTTTATTGACTCCCAGCCTTATCGAAAAAACAAGTCTCTCCAATTAATCCCACTCAACTGAAATAAACCCAGCTATAGATAGGTTAAATAAGCACCAAAAATCAATACTGTTACGAAATGCAGGTTAATTTTTGATCAGCCTCTGTAATAGGAGAATCCGCCTGGCTGGCAACACGTCGAACAGCGCTGACGACATCATTTCGAGCCTACCAATATCGTATAATTATTATTTTCAATTTAGCCAGCCGACGGCCAATATATTGCCAGGCCCAGCCTAACCATGAAACCGACCAACAACCAGAAAAATACTGACTGCATCTATAATCTAAGTTAGGCTAAACCTATTCCCCATGAGTGAGCTTAACTCAATGCAAAAGAAGCTAATTGTTACTGCAATGCTTATTGCACATACCCTTATTGCTAGCTGCGGTGGAGGCGGCGGCGGAGGAAGTAATAGTGGCACGGCAAGCAATAATAGTACCAGTCAAAACGCCAGTGACTTTATCCCTAATCAATTTCTGCCTGCCGCCAACTTTCGTTCACTTTGTATCAACCCTCAGCCAGGTGAATCCCAGGGTGATTTTATTGATGAAAATAACTGGCTGCGATCTACCAGCAACAACCTTTATCTATGGTACAACGATATTGCCGATGTTGACCCCGGTAGTGAACAAGACCCCCTCGACTATTTTGACCTGCTACGCACCTTTGCTTTAAGCGCTTCCGGCAGCCCCCAGGACAGATTTCATTCTGCCATTGCCACCGACGAATTTCGGGAATTTGTTGAATCCGGTGGTAGCGCTGGTTACGGCGCCACGTTCGCCGTCATTGCGGACGAGCCACCGCGCGAAATTATCGTTGCTTTTAACGACCCTGGTTCACCCGCTACGCTACCCAGCATCAATCTCGAAAGAGGCGTCAAAATACTAGAAATTGATGGCATAGATCTGATTAACACCACTATTCCCAGTGAAATTGACCAGCTTAACGCGGGGCTTTTTCCGGTCGATATCAACGAGACACATACTTTTGTAGTGCAGGACCCAGGCTCAACCGATAGTCGAGTCGTTAGCATAACCAGCGCCCAGACCATTGCCGCGCCAGTACGCAACGTACAGGTGCTCGATACACCTTCGGGTAATGTCGGGTATATCCTTTTTAATGACCATATTGCCCCTGCAGAAATTGCCCTGATCAACGCCATTGAACAACTACAAACTTTTGCCATAACCGACCTGATACTAGATTTGCGATACAATGGCGGTGGTTTCCTGGATATTGCCAACAGCCTGGCCTTTATGATCGCAGGCGAAAATGGCTCGGGCAAAACCTTTGAAACACTGCAGTTTAATGACAAACATCCTGTAATTAACCCCGTGACTGGTGAACAACTTAACCCCATTATTTTTAACGAATCTTCAGACGGACGATTTTCTGCCCCAGCCGGCACTCCATACCCACAATTAAATCTTTCGCGGGTATTTGTACTCACCAGCGCTGATACCTGCTCTGCTAGCGAGTCCCTCATCAATGGCCTACGGGGCGTAGACCTGGAAGTCATTCAAATCGGCACCACGACCTGCGGCAAACCCTATGGTTTTTATGCCCTTGACAACTGCGGCACCACTTATCTAACCATTCAATTTCGCGGCGTAAATGCCAAAAACTTTGGCGACTATAGTGACGGATTTACTCCCAGCGCCATTAGTAGCCCGTCAGATAGCCCGGCACTGTTAGCAGAGTTACCTGGTTGCATCATCATGGACGACTTTAGCCATGCATTAGGTGACCCACAGGAAGCGCTGTTACAAACCGCCCTTGCCTATCAACAAAATGGTGCCTGTCCAGCACCCGCCCTCAGCCGCGCACGACAAACACAGGCCGTTAACCAGCACACTAAACTATCAGTAGTCGATCCACGGCTTTTGAAACCAGCCTGGCAACAGGGGAAAATCGTTACTGCGGCAAAAAACACCCAGTAGTTTTCAGTGGCTTTATATTAGCCCCGGCGGTTTATTGGCCCCGGCGGTTTATTGGCCCCGGCGATTTATTAGCCCCGGCGGTTTATAACCTGGTATCAAGCATCAGCAACCGGATCGGACTTTATCATGGTTAACATTTCATCAAAGCTCATTTTGGCGCCGATTTCCGCGCCATCGAGCAGGCGATCAGCAAGGTCTCTTTTTCGTTTATGCAAATCAACAATGGTTTGTTCTATGGTATTGATAGCCACCAGCCGATAAACAGTCACCGGTCGCTGCTGGCCGATCCGGTGGGCGCGATCACTGGCCTGATCTTCTACTGCTGGATTCCACCAGGGGTCCATATGAATAACATAATCTGCCGCTGTTAAGTTCAAGCCACTGCCACCTGCTTTCAGACTGATCAAAAATAGCTGCCCCTCTCCTGCCTGAAATGCATTCACCGCCTGCCGACGTTTTGCCGGTGGGGTTTTGCCATCAAGATATTGATAAAAGATACCACGTTCATCCAGATATTTTCGAATCAGGGCCAGGTGGCCAACAAATTGACTGAAGACTAATGCCTTATGGTTATTTTCTAGTAACTCGTCAACCAGTTGGCCCAGCGCGGCGAGCTTAGCGGAAGGTATATTCACCTCAGGTAACACCAGCGCTGGATTACATACCGCTCTACGTAAGCGGGTAATTTGCGCTAACACAATCATTCTGCGCTGCATTTCTGAATGCCCGGCCTGGACTTCCGTTAACGCCTCGCGCCGAAGCGCTTCATATAAAGCCGCCTCTTCCTTACTCAATTCAATTGACAGGGTGATATCCGTGCGCGGCGGAAGCTCCTTCAGAACATCACGTTTTAAACGTCGCAGAATAAAGGGGCTAATAAGGTGTTTTAGATTATGTTGACCAGAATAATCACTTTGCTCAATGGCGCGTGCATATTTATGATTAAATTGTTTATAACTACCGAGCAGCCCAGGGTTAATAAAATTGAACAGGTTCCACAACTCGCCGAGATGATTCTCCACCGGCGTACCGGTAGTAATAACCTTAAATTCAGCTTCAATTTTCATCACTGCCTGTGATCGCCGTGTATGCAGGTTTTTAAATGCCTGCGCCTCATCAGCAACCACAGTACGCCACTGAATACCTGTTATTAGTTCAACTTCTGTGGTCAGCAAACCATAACTGCAAATAAGCATATCAAAGGCACCCAGACCCGCCATCATCTCAGCGCGATTTCCCGGACCAAACAAAATGGGCCGCAGGGTAGGGGTGAATTGCTGCGCTTCGTCATACCAGTTAAGGCAAAGAGACGTTGGGGCAATTATGAGAGTTGGCCCTTCGGTCGCTCGACTAAGGATCAGTGCTAGTGACTGAATAGTCTTACCCAGCCCCATATCATCAGCCAGGCAAGCCCCCGCACCCCAGGCAGCCAGGCGCGATAACCAGCTAAACCCCTCCAGTTGATAATCCCGTAATTCGCCCTCAAAGGTACCTGGTAATTCGGCATGGGTATTTTTCGCATCAACCAGGCCATTCTGAAACTGTTGCCAGCCATTATCGCTACTAAAACTCATATCCTCACTAAGTTCATCGAGCTGATAACCTGCCAGCCGGTGCACACGGCCATCGTTAGAAATCGCTTTTAGTTGCTCCAGCCGTTTTTGTAACTCTGCGGTCAGGGTGATAAATTCGTTATCCTCAAGGCGAATAAATCGTCCGTTATCATCGCCCATTAAAGATAAGATTTTTTGCAGGTCCAACACATCTGATTCGGTAGCCTGTACTTCACCTACCACCTCAAACCAGTTAGTTTGACTTTGTACTGCCATAGAAGTTTGCCGGATCCCCACTTCTTTATGCAGGGTAATTTTTTTGCCCTCTGGCCATGAAAACACCAGCTCACCCGCGGCTTCTTTTTGTTGAAGCTTCAACAGACCTTCAAGCGATTGCTGTAAATCATCAAATAACCACTGACCACCACCCTGGTCTGCCAGATCAGGACAATGCTCCAACACAGATTGTAAAATCGCCTGCTCAGCGGCAATATCCCGATTAGTACGCAAACGTTGGTTATCAATTTCCGCAAATACCGTAGCGCCACCCTGACCAGGCAAGAAACGTGGCCCGCCACCAAAAGGCTGTACCGCGATATTTAATTTCAGGCCGTCGGCAACCGGTTGAATATTAATATATAATCGATGATCAGCATCAACCAGCAATACACTCTCGTCTTCAAGACCGCCAATATCTGAATGTACCGTTAACATTGGCGCTATCAGGCTGATACTTGAAAGCACCTTATCCTTCGCGCCTTCGGGGACCCTGAGGCCTTGCTCACCCAAAATCCCCGCTATCTGTTGATGACTATCGTTAAACTGATAAATATCTATTCGGCCAGGGTTTTCCATAACAACATCTATGGTCCCCATATCGTCTTCTTCCGCGTCCACCAATTGCACTGAATCACCATCCTGACTGGGAAAAATATTGATCGCCACATAACCATCATCTTCGGTTACGATCAGCTCAGGCTCTAACACAGTGATATCAACAGCGTTTTTAGGTTGATCAAGCCAATAAATATTTGGATGCCCCGCTGCTGCTAATAACGCCTGCTGGTAATTCATAAAGTAGGCGTCATTATGATATCGGTAAACATCTGTTTCAATGAAACTGATAATTTTTTTATCTTGCGGTGTTAAATTGGGGATTGAATAAGCCGCCTGATGTAATCGTTTCAGACTAACTTGCCGCCCCTTGGTCCAGTCACCGTTTTTGCGCAACTTCTGTTCTTTCGGCTCAAGAAGTATTTCATCCCTATAACCTTTGGACAGAAACCAGACTAAACGACTGTCTGCTAGTTGCGCAGCAACATCCGTTGCTTCATCTGCGCCGCCCAACTTTGCCAGTGCGTTTAACGCCCGCTCCCAGGGCGCAAGTTTTGGCATCAGGGCCACCAGGCCCTGATCAAGCTTATCCATCGATCCGTTCAGCAGGCCTAGCAAATTGACCGCCTGCATACGTTGCCAGGCTAGTCCGTCATCATCATTTTCAATCTGCAAGTCTGCATCCTGATCCGCCACTGGATCTGCGATATTTTCTAGCGCCACCATTAAATTCTCTGGCACCGGCTTATCCAGCCAATAAAAAACCACACCCAGACAGAACTGCATATACGGGGCAATAGCGTCAATATCGCGAGCCACCAACATATCCAGCGCATCGTGATGGTTAATTTTTCCTTCCCATATATTTTGAAAATCCAGTATCAAACGATAAACTGGACTAAATGGGTCATAATCGGCGCTATTAACCGCGTTTTCTACCTGACGTTGAAGTAACCGCAAGCTATTAGCCGTGCCTGACCCAACCAATGCAAAACTATAAATCGCTCCCGCCAGCCCCCTGATAAAAACTTTCCTCTTTTTGCTGGCACGCTGCTGCTCCTGAATCGAGCGGGCAAAAAATGCCAACGCCAGATCATTTTCGTCGCGCAAAAAAGCGCCGATAGCCCGAACTCTATCGGCATCAAGACCAGGTGTCGCATTCAACAAGGACTCAGCAGCGGCCTGGTTCATGGCGTAAAATTCACATTCTGCAAGCAGTGCAATGGATGCCGGATGCACGCTAATGCCAGCCTCATGACAATCCCGCAGCATGCCAACCAAATGTCCAATTTCACCGATATGTATCAACTGATTATCAATACAGGCCCTGAGGATCTGATAACGGAAGCTTTCTGGCAAAGACTTAAACCAGACTGTGTTAAGGGGTAAAACCACATCCAGGATTAGATAGCCGTTGTCAGCATCCATCGCAGCAAAAGGACTATCCAGGTCTAACAACTGAACAAACGCAGCCTCATCTGTGCCAAATATCGCGTTTCGAATCTGTCGTCGCAGCTGCGCTGGTTCAGTAAATTCATTGCCGAATACCTGCGAAGTATGCAGTGGTAGCAACGTCAGCGTAGCCTTCAATACCCGCTCAAAGTCGCCTTCCGATAGCAACTCAACCGTCAACTGACTGGCAAATTGCCGACTACAAATCAACTTTCCCTGACTTAAGTCTACTAATCCAAGACCGATCATCTTTTCTCGCCAGGTTTTATTAATAAGTTTATAACCAGGTAAGACAAGAATTTGTAATATTTTTTTCAAAACCATCTGGTTCACAGGGGCATAAGCCACTGACATAACCTGCAGAATCCGACATTCATCCACGGAAAGACTTTCGTAGTTTTGCCAGAGTTCTTCCAGGTCTACATTTATCATTATTTATTCAGTGTCCAGATGCGTTATTAGCACTAAGTGATTTAGTTTAAGTGTATAGAATTAAGTGTTTGAGATTAAGCGTTTGAGATTAAGTATCTGCGACCCAACAATTTAACACCCATGTCGGGGTTGGGACATTTAAATTCGAAAAACCGTCTTGTGCCGGTGCTCGAATGTGCCTGTTCAGAGGTGAATAACCTTATATCCGCAGCGCTAAATTAACGGGTAGCTAAACCCAGTTGCTTAAGTCTAACATTTTAACGCTTGATAACCCCACTTACACAGATCTGGCAGTACTTGCCATGTAATAGAAAACGTGGTTAAGTTCGACTGACAAATAATCAGTTTCTGAGGATGGCGACACCGGTATCATTCGCTTCAATGACCGTTTCAATGACCGCTTTAATGAAAGTTACGATGCCTATTGTAGGCATTCCACCTTTCTATAATGCGCTATAAATATTGTCTATTAAGCAGCAAATTTTCATCCTCAGTCCAGTTAGACCCATAATTTTTAGTAAGAAGGAAACCAAAATGAGTGACTCGGCCGCATTTGATCTTGGCTTTGATCCTGATGTTCTTAGGGAAAAATATCGTACCGAACGGGATAAACGGGTACGCGTAGAAGGCAATGAGCAGTATCAGCAAATGCAGGGAGACTTTTCGCACTATATCGATGACCCTTATATCGACGAGGTAATCAACCGCGAGCCATTAACTGACACGGTGGAAGTCGCCATTATTGGCGGCGGTTTTGGCGGCCTGCTGGCCGGTGCCAGGTTGAGAGAAGCTGGCGTTAAAGATATCCGCATGATCGAAAAAGGTGGCGAATTCGGGGGCACCTGGTATTGGAATAGATACCCGGGGGCTGCCTGTGATGTTGAGTCCTATATCTACCTGCCGCTGCTCGAAGAACTCAACTATATGCCAAAACAAAAGTTCACTCGGGCACCTGAAATCCTCGCCCACAGCAAAGCGATCGCTGAACATTATAAGTTATATGATAACGCCTGCCTGCAAACAGAAGTCACCGAAATGAAATGGGATGAAGCAAGCGCCCTATGGATCATTAATACCAATCGCGGTGATGCCATGAAAGCCCGCTTTGTTGTTATGTCTAACGGCCCACTGCATAAACCAAAACTGCCTGGCATCCCCGGCATCGATACCTTTAAAGGTCATTCCTTTCATACCAGTCGTTGGGATTACGACTATACCGGTGGTGATGCAACAGGCAACCTGGCCGGACTTAAAGGCAAACGCATCGGTATTATTGGTACTGGTGCAACAGCTGTACAGTGTGTACCGCATATTGGCGAATCAGCCGATCAGCTGTTTGTTTTTCAACGCACACCGTCGTCCATTGACGTACGTAATGATCGACCCACAGACGAAGAATGGTTCAATTCACAGGCACCCGGCTGGCATCAACACCGCATGGAAAACTTCAACACGCTGGTGAGTGGCGGTATTGCTGAAGAAGACCTGGTGAATGATGGCTGGACAGAAATCATCCGCAACCTGTTGTTATTGATGAAAATAGAAAAGAATTCCAATCTTTCCAAAGCTGACCTGGCTGGAAAGATGGAACTCGCCGATTTCCAGAAAATGGAGCAAATTCGCGCCCGTGCTGACACCGTAGTAAACGATGCAGCGACGGCTGAAGCACTAAAACCCTACTATCGTCAGTTCTGTAAACGCCCCTGCTTTCATGACGAATACCTTGAAACCTTCAATCGCCCTGGGGTTGAACTAATAGATACTGCCGGGCAGGGAATCGATCGCATCACCGAAACAGGCGTGGTTGCCAATGGCATTGAATATGAAGTTGATTGCCTGATTTTTGCCACCGGGTTTGAAGTAGGTACCGAGTACACCCGTCGCTCTGGCTACGAATTATATGGTAAAAATGGCCAGAGTCTCACAGATAACTGGTCAGACGGTGTATCTACCCTGCACGGCATGCATAGTCGTGGCTTTCCTAACTGCCTCATCATGGGGAATTCACAGACGGCTTTTACCGCTAATTATCCCCACGCATTAAATGAGCAGGCCAAACACCTCTCCTATATCATCAATCATGCACTCGAAAGTAATCATCGAGTTATAGAGGCCTCTGAACAGGCAGAAGCCCAATGGGTTGAGACTATTGTTAAAATGGCACGAATGGGAGAACGGTTTTATGCGGAATGTACCCCAGGTTATTATAATAACGAGGGCAAAAACGAAGACCGCAACCCGAAAAACACCAACTATGGTGGTAAATCTATGCGGTTTTTCAAAATGCTTGAAGACTGGCGAGACGCGGGCACACTCGAAGGCCTGGAGCTAACTTAGACTATTACCACATGCTTCAGCGCTAACAGGTTGTTAACAACCTGTTAGCGCTGGTATACGTTACTTACTGTTACTTACAAATAGTTACTGATAGTTACCATCCATCAAATACCTACCACACCCGCGGCAACCAAATTATCTAACTGATCTAGCATGTCAATGGATTCAAGTACCGCCCGCGTATGTTCACCCACACTCGGCGCAGGCCCAGCCGCAGTAGCTGGTGTTGCAGAAAACAATGCTGCCGGTCGAGTTTCAGTCAACCGACCCGCCACTGGATGATCCAGCTGTTCAAAAACCTGGTTATGTTGAACCTGAGGATCATCAGGTAAATCATGTAAATGGCGCAACCGGGCAAATGGCACCTCATGCTGTTCAAACTGTACCTCAGCATCAGCCAAACTCATCTTGAGGGCTTTCGCCTCAACTATCGAATGCATAATTTCGCCCAAAATTTTCCTGTTCTGGATTCGTTTAGCAAGACTCTCAAAACGTGCATCTTCGGCTACATCAGCAAGATCAAAGGCATGGCACATACCTTTAAATTCAGCATCAGAAAGTATCATTATGGTGCCCCAGCCATCCGCAAATTGCATTAACTGACCAGATCCACCAATTGGCGGACTATGCTGAATATCATCACCCTGAAGAATATTATCGGCACCTGCATCCGGCCACATAAATGCAATCGCAGTATCCAGCATGGAAAGCTCGATATGTTGACCTTTACCGGTTTGGCTGCGGCTATATAATGCAGCACAAATAGCCTGGCTACCCGTGTATGCCGTCAACTTGTCCATAATCAGCTGATTAACCTGCTCTGGACCCTGGCCAGTTTTTAAACCCTGTACCGCAGCAATGCCTGAATAGGTCTGAATAATTGGATCATAGGCACGCTTATGCGCCTGAGGCCCCGATTGGCCGAAACCGCTAATCGAAAGATAAATCAACCGGTCATTGTGTTTTGCTAATTGATCAAAGCCAATGCCCAGGCGTTCAACAACCCCGGGGCGGAAATTCTGCACCACCACATCAGCCTCGATTGCCAGTTTAATGATGATATCAATGGCTTCCGGTTTGGCCATGTCCAGTGCAATAGATTTTTTACCCCGATTAAGCATATGAAAAAAACCGGGCATACCGTTTCTCTTACTGCCTACATGGCGCTGTATATCGCCAGAACCTATCCGCTCAACCTTAACAACCTCAGCCCCCTGGTCAGCTAACAGGGTTGCGGTTAACGGCCCCGAAACAACTGCTGCTAAATCCAGTATTTTAACCCCTGCTAAAGGTCCGCTCATACCAACTCCTCACTACTAATTGAATGTACACAACTCAAAACAAGCCCGCCACCGGCTTTGCTCGACAATGGCCAGGTTTCATTTTTGACCAGCAAAATCTATTGACTACCAAACTCTATTGACAGGGTTTCGGTCGCCATAATCACACCAATCCAGTGTATCATGGCAGTAAATCAGTAGATGGCCTTAAAACGAGTTGTTGCACGCAATCACTAACAGTAACTAATTTTTCGACAGGGACTCTCGGCGTTTTTCACGCACCCGCTCGAGTCGGATTTGCGCGCTTTCTGATTCAGCATGGAGAGACAAGGCATGTAAAAATCCCGCTTCCGCAGCATCCAGATCTTCGAGTTTTTCATACACCATTGCGCGGTTATGAACAGCCACAAATAAAGGCTCTACGCCCATTTCAATGGCCTTAGTATAATTATCCAGCGCCTGGTCAAAATAGCGTTGCAGATAATAGGCATTACCACGATTAATAAACACCACTGCAGTATATTTCGAAGATAATTTAACTGCCTTATCATAGTCCTGATGAGCACCTTCAAAATTAAGCAGCGCCGCTCTGATTAAACCACGATTAATTAATGTTGCTGAGCGATCACGCCTGTTCATGGCAGTACGTAAAGCATTATCACAGGGCGTTGGATCAGCAAGGTGATGCATTTTTCTTTGCCCCATCATTTTCGCCACCGTATAACATTGGCGACTTTGTTGCGAATTCCCAATCACTGTCACCGCATTAGCCATGCTTTCAGCAATGGGCAATAAAAAACCCAGGCAAACTAGTGGCACGAAAAAGAAAGGCATCGATAGATACAAATTAGACCGCAAAGAATACATTGCAATGGCATTTCTGAGCATCACATCCACCTGTAGTTATCAGTGAAAGAGAACGCAAATATAAACCCATCCAGCCCAAACTGCCAGAGCTGCTCTAATAAACAAACCAGAGCTGCTCTAATAAACAAACCAGAGCGGTTCTAATAAACAAACCAGAGCGGTTCTTATAAACCACCCAAACTTGAACACGTATACTGTTTATCTAAAGTACTTCTTATCTAAAGTACTTCTTATCTAAAGTACTTCGCCAACTAAAAGGCTGACATCCCACCGTCAGCAACAATTAATGAACCGTTAACCATACGCGATTCATGGCTCGCCAGGAACAACGCCACCTGGGCAATATCATCCGGATGGCCAACACCAAATGGATACCTAACAGAAGTTTTTGCTGCCATAGAGTCCTCTGCACCACCATCATCTGGAAGATCCCCAAATCTAACTTTCACCCTGTCGGTTAGCACAATACCTGGGCAGATAGCATTTACCCGCACCAGATCTTTGCTATAGGTTGCTGCCAAAGATTTTGTTAAAGAAATAATAGCGCCTTTAGCCGCTGAATAAACATGCATAGCAGTACCCTGCAAGGCAGCGGTAGAAGACATATTAACCACAGTTCCGCCACCCGCCTTAATGATTTCCGGAATGATATGCCGACAGGTAAATAACGTACCCTTAAGGTCCAGGCTCAGAGTATGATCAATCACCCAGGGTTCGATTTTCGTAATTGCGCCGTCATCACCAACAGAACCACCAGCACAGTTATATAACATATCTATCTTGCCAAATTTAGCCACTGCCGACGCTACAGCTGCTTTAACACTCTCCTCTTCAGTAACATTAGTCTCAACAAATAGCGCCTCACCACCAGCTTCACGCACCAATGCTTCAGTCTCCTGACCAAGCGCAGCGTTAAAGTCTGATATGACAATTTTTGCCCCTTCGCTGGCAAACAGCAACGCAGCTTTGCGGCCTATACCCGTACCACTTCCAGTTATAAATGCTACTCGATTTTCTAGTCGACTCATTTTTTATTTCTCCTTTGGCTAAGTATGCTCACCGATGTTTCTAGGGTTTGGGCGCGGTTGATTGTTGCTTATTGATCATTAAAAGCAGTTTGAGAGAACCGCTCACTAACTATAACGTTATATCATATGCAGAAGAAAGAAACCCTTTATGCCAATTCGTACCAATTCATTACAACGAAACTGACCCTCCCGCAATAGCACAATTAACCTGTTTGCCAACAACAAAAGTTACGCTACTACAGACAGTAACGACATTTAAAGTAACAACCTATTATAATTGTGCCTATCAACTTGCGCATAAAACATAAGCACAACCACAGCCATAAACCGTGCCATATACAGCACCATAAAAAAGAGGCAGACAAATGAATGACCAGGACCATAAATCAGCATCTATAATCTACCTCCCTCATGGCGGTGGCCCGTTACCCCTTTTGGGACATGCAGGGCATAGTAATCTGGTAGAATTTCTGCGTGAATTAACACCCAGCTTAGGCCAGCCCGAAGCAATATTAGTTATTAGCGCTCATTGGGAAGAATCTGTCGTTAGCATCACTAGCAGCGCAGCACCGCCAATCATCTACGACTATTTTGGCTTCCCCGATGCCGCCTATCAAATTCAATACCCGGCCCCCGGTCAGCCCGCTCTGGCGCAACGAATCGCTGCACTATTGGCGGCGCAGAATATTGAAGCCAGGCTAGACAACGAACGCGGCTTTGATCATGGGCTTTTTGTACCCCTTAATCTTATGTACCCGCAGGCAGAAATACCCTGTATTCAAATATCATTACTAGACAGTCTTGATCCGGCGGAGCATATCAAGGTTGGCCAGGCGCTGGCGCCACTAATGCAGGAAAACCTGCTAATTATAGGCTCAGGGTTTTCCTTCCATAATATGCATGCCATGAAATCTGAAAGCCCTGAATCAATGGCTAAAAAAAACATCGACTTCGAACACTGGCTGATAGAAACCTGCACCAGTAGCAGCCTTACCAGCGCCGAACAGCAGCATAGACTTGAGCATTGGACCGAAGCACCCCACGCACGATATTGCCATCCACGAGAAGAACATCTGCTGCCACTACATATGTGTTATGGCATTGCCCAGTCAAAGGCGCAGGTAATTTTTGAGCAACAGGTGATCGGGGTAAAAGTCAGTGGTTTTCAATGGGGCGCAAACTAACCGCAGAACAACCACTGACGCTTCCAAACTACAGACAAAAAAAAGCCGGGCAAGCCCGGCTTTTTTAACTATTTACACTGTTCGACTTATCGATTAACAAACTCAGGATAAGCTTCAACACCGCACTCAGAAAGGTCAACACCTTCGTACTCTTCTTCCTCGCTAACGCGAATTCCGAAGACTACCTTGAGTACCATCCAGACTACAAAGCTAGTTGCAAATACCCAGCCAAAGATAGTCGCCGCACCGATAATCTGTCCAGAAAACGAAGAACCAGAATTGGTAACAGGTACAAGTAATAAACCAAGAATACCGCAAGTACCGTGTACTGATATAGCACCTACTGGGTCGTCAATCTTAAGTTTATCAAGACCAATTATTGAGAATACAACCAATACGCCACCAGCTGCGCCAAACAGGGTTGCCTGCAAAGCGGTTGGTGTTGATGGTTCAGCGGTAATCGCCACCAGACCAGCTAGCGCACCATTAAGTAACATAGTGAGATCAGCTTTACCAAATAATATTCGAGCCGTTACCAGCGCCGCGATGGCACCACCAGCGGCAGCAGCATTGGTATTAAGAAACACCATTGCCACGGAATTAGCACTGGCAATATCGCCCAACTTCAGTACTGAACCGCCATTGAACCCGAACCAGCCCATCCAGAGGATAAATGTACCGAGGGTCGCCAGCGGCAGGTTAGCACCAGGAATAGCCAGTACTTCACCATTTTTACCATATTTGCCCTTACGTGCACCAAGTAGTAATACACCAGCCAACGCTGCAGTAGCGCCTGCCAGGTGAACAATACCTGAACCAGCAAAATCAGAGAAACCTAGATCACCAAGATTATATAAACCGAAGACGTCAGCACCATTCCAGGTCCATGATCCTTCCATAGGATAGATAACGCCCGTCATTACTACGGCAAACCCGAGGAATGCCCAAAGCTTCATGCGTTCAGCAACCGCACCAGATACGATGGACATTGCAGTAGCAACAAATACTACCTGAAAGAAGAAGTCTGAAGCATTTGAATAAACTGAACCGCCACTGAAACCGGCTTCATGGGACTCAGCCAGCACTGCCTTGGTTAATTCATCAGCGGATGCCGCGCCATCCAGCTCAATACCAGCAAGCATAAAGCCGCCGTCATACATAAGTGCATAACCGCAAACCAGATACATGATGCAGGATATGGCGAACAAGGCGACATTTTTAGTCAGTATTTCCGCAGTATTTTTTGATCGCACAAGTCCAGCTTCAAGCATGGCAAAGCCAGCCGCCATCCACATTACAAGTGCACCACATACGAGGAAGTAAAACGTATCCATCGCATATTGAAGTTCTAGTGTTTGATCCACAATTGGCCCCTCCACAGGTCTTTTTCGTTTGATTTATTGTTTTATTACTTTGAATAAACATTGAGCAAACTTAATGCCAAATTTAGGACTCTGATAAATTTAAATCCTAAAGGCCTGTTTTCAGAGGCCTGAAGATACCACTAGCCCCTGCGATCGATTATAAATTTGATCCGGCGCACCAATTAGATGCACGGTTATGAGGCGAACACCCCGCTTACGCCCTGTTTGAATGCAATATTTAGAACTAAAAAAGGGCCGTTAGGCCCTTTTTGTGGATATAACTTAGTTCGCAAGATGGATAACAGGAGTATTGGCTTCTAACCACAACCCCTGGCAGGTTTTACCCATCCAACCTTTCAATGATGGTGCCAGTACCCAGACCACCACCACAACACATGGCGATCAAAGCATATTTACCCCCAGTACGTTCTAGCTCATGTAAGGCCGTGGTGATCAATCGAGCACCGGTGCTGCCAGTGGGATGTCCCAGAGCAATCGCGCCGCCATTAACATTGGTTTTAGCCGGGTCAATCCCCAGATCTTTCTCCCAGGCAAGTACCACTGAAGCAAAAGCTTCGTTCACTTCAAAGATATCAATATCTTCAAGCGTCAAACCAGCCCGATCCAGCACTTTACGGGTTGCAGGAATAGGCCCCTTCAACATCGTAACCGGGTCAACACCCACCAGGGTAGTAGCAACAATCTTAGCCCGAGGTTTAAGGCCCTGTTCCTTCACTGCCTTTTCTGAAGCCATAATCACGCAGGCGGCACCGTCTGAAATCTGCGACGAAGTACCCGCCGTATGAATGTCCTGACCTGGCACCAGATTCAACGCAGCCAAAGACTCTGCAGAGGTTGCCCGCATGCCTTCGTCTTTACTAATTACCTGCGTTTTACCGGTAGGCTTAAATTCCTTATCCATCACAGGTGCTTCAATAGGCACAATTTCACGTTCAAAGCGATTTTCTTCCCAGGCAGTGGCGGCTTTTTGTTGACTGGCCAAACCAAAGGCATCTGTTTCCTTGCGCGTGATCTGGTATTCCTCGGCAATCATCGAGGCACCTTTAAACTGACTTGTGGGCTGATAATGTTTGGTATAGCTTTCGCCCATTGGCGAGCCATCTTTTACATTAGAACCTAAGGGCACCCGGCTCATCATCTCAACACCGCAGCTCATGACTACTTCTTCTACGCCGGCAGCAATCATTGATGCACCCATAGTCGTCGCCTGCTGGCTAGAACCACATTGCGAATCAACCGTGGTCGCCGCAACTTCCAACGGCAAACCCTGGGACAACCAGGCAACACGTGCAATATTAAACGCCTGTTCACCTACCTGAGAAACACAACCGCCGATAACCTGATCAACTTTTTCAGGGTTCACGCCGCTGCGATCTAACGCACCTTTTTGAACCGCACCTAGCAAATCGGCAGGTTTTAAACCGGCCAGACCTTTACCACGCTTACCAATTGGGCTTCTGCAAGCCTCAACAATATATACATCTCCCATGACGAAATCCTCATTCGGTTAATTTAGGGTTAATTTGTAACTATTTTGATCGATGCGCAATTTACATTGTGCCTGGGCGACATCTTATCGAGTCGTTGCCGGCCTGGCTAACTACTGTTGACTGCCGCCAGACGCAGGTCAACTGTCAGCTATCAACCATGAAAAAAGCGACTGATCACGAAAGGTTGTTAACAAGTATACAGCGCTCGATAATAAAAAACCTCCATCGCCTTCGCGCCCTCATTTACTGCGCGTGATATTCAGACCCGCTTTTACTACACTAAAAGTGCAACATGACACTAAAAGCGCAATGCATTATTTTCAATAGCGGCTTTATTCTCAAGATGCTGGCAAAAATTAGCAACCCCCTGCTTCAGCGCAGCGGCTAATTGAGGCGTCGCTACAATACCCTCAACATCAATATTAGCGCCTAATAATGGCACGCTTACAAACGATGTTGGTATTAGGTCAGCAGACATGGTTGTTAATATTTCTTTTAAGGCATCCTGGGCATGGGAAGCCCGTGGTGAAGTATTGATCAGCATGACAGGCATCGCCGGGAAATCAATACTGCCCACCAGCCAGTCGAGAGCATTTTTCATTGGCCCGCTCATACCGTGAGCATATTCTGGGCTCGCTATAATTAGGCCATCCGATTGCTGCAAGGATGAACTTAACTTCTCAACCGCAGGTAGCCAATGACCTTCGAGATCCGGATTAAATAACGGCAAGCTGGCAATATCGCCGAACACAATATCCACGCCGTCCGGCGCCAACATAACCAGCGCCGCCAGCGCCATTGTATTTAATGAATGCTGACGTAAACTGCCAGATAATGCTAACAACTTCAGACGTTTCATTAATTCCTAATCCCTGGTTGGCATTAAACGCCTGATAAAGCCCGCATAAACACCCTATAACGCCGCCAAAAACTGTTCAATCGCAGGGTTAACAATCTTTGCATGGCTGGCATGTACATGGTGCCCAGCATCCGCTACGATTAGCGATTGTACCCGCGGAACGCGTTTTTCCAGCACTTTCATCGCACCGTGGAACGCGGTATCGCGGCTACCGGCGATCTGTAGCACGGGGCATTGTATTTGCTCCAGACCATCCATCACCAGCGCATCATGTTGTTCCACCAAACGTGCCGAAGCCAGCGGGACAGGGAAAGTTTTACCCGCTTTGCGGGTGCCTCTATTCCATTTCTCCCGTGCTTCTGGTTTACGATAACCCGGCCCCGTCGCGATCAGCACCAGACCACGTAGACCCTGCGGATTCTGTATGGCTCGGCATTGATTTAGATAACCACCTAGCGAATGGCCAATCATCACCACATCATTGCCCGCATCAGCTATCACGTTATCAAGATCTTCAAGGGCAATATCTCGCGAATAAGCGTCGTCCTGTTCCGGTTTGGCTGAGCCCCCATGGCCGATCAGATCCCAGCAGTGAACTGCATAATTTGGTGCGAAATGTTCAATCTGGTGCTCCCAGGTTTCAGCTGTACCGCCAAAACCATGGGTAAATACCAGCGCCTGACCACTGCCAGAACGATATACTTTAATTCGAGTGTTATTCATCGGTATTTATAACCTGATTAGTGAAAATAAATTTATGCAAACAATTTAGCGACAACAATTTAGTGACAACAATTTTTATACAAACAATAGCCCATCGATAGCCCATCGATTATCGACGCTGTACCACGTATTAGCTGCAACACACAAAACAAAGCATGAATTGTTCATGAATAGTGAATGCGATGTCAAGCTAACCGAGATTAACAGGTCATTTTTGGTAACTCACCAGGTGCCAGTCTGACAGCTACTCTGATGGTGACTTACGTTGCTTTACCATGGTAGGGTAAAGCCTTTATTGTGCTTAACAGCGCCCCGTCGGATAGATGTTAGTGAACTGCAGCGTAAGGAGTAAATATGAGTCGGAAACCCGTAATCTGTGGCATTGGTCGCACTGCGTTTAGCCGCAATTCAGAACGTACAACCCTGGCTCAGGCAGCAGAAGCGGCCCGAACCGCAATCACCGACGCAGGCATGTTAGCCACAGATATCGATGGCGTTGCCTGCTTTGCTATGGGTGATTCAGCCCCCGGCATGGCCGTAGCGCACGCCGTTGGCATCGACGACCTGAACTGGAATATGGAGCTTTTTGGCGGCGGTTATTTTGCCACCAGTGTGGTAGCCAATGCGGGTATGGCGGTACAAACTGGCGCATGCGACGCCGTGCTGGTGTTTCGTTCCTTAAACGGCCGTTCGGGTAAGCGCTATGGCCGCGCAGATGGGGGCGGCACTAAAAATGGCAGTGCTGCTACTAGTCGCACCGCAATGCAGGTCGGCGGTGAGCGGCAGTTCGCTGCACCGCATGGCTATATGACACCGCCACAATGGCTCGCATTATGGTGCCGTCAGCACCAACATCGCTACGGTTCCAGTTGCGAAGACCTGGGCCAAATAGCCATTACCCAACGTCAGCATGCAGAAAACAACCCCCATGCGGTACAACGTGGCCATATTGATATGCAAGATTACCTGGCAGGCCGCTGGATCAACGAACCTTTTCGGGTCTTTGACTGTGCGCTGGAAGTCGATGGCGCGGTCGCCATGATCGTCACCACCGAAGAGCGCGCGCGCGATTTAAAACAGACACCCGTGTCTGTGGTGGCACATGCAGAGTATACCGGCCACGGTGGCCTGATGGATCAATGGCCTGACTATACCACCATGTATTCTGAAAAAGCCGGCCCGCTGCTATGGCAGCGAGCAGGTATTAAACCCAACGACGTCGATATCGCCTGTATGTACGATTGCTTCACCTACACCGTTATGGCAACCATGGAAGGCTTTGGCCTTTGTCAGCGTGGTGAAGTCGGCAGTTTCTTTGCCGCAGGCCGAGCCACCTATGGCGGTGAGGTAGTGGTCAATCCCCATGGCGGGCTACTTTCTGAAGGTTATATTCATGGTTTAAATCATACCTTTGAAGCCGTTCTACAACTGCGTAACCAGGCTGAAAAACGGCAAGTCGAAGGTGCCACAACCGCCCTGGTTACCGCTGGCGCCGGCCCCTTTGGTGGCGGCATGATACTTAGGGCAGGTGTTTAATGACAACTACCAGCTTACCACCGCAACCAAAACCAAACCTGGATACCGAAGGGTTCTGGCAGGCAACAAAGTCTGGCCAACTTTCCATTTGCCGTTGCCAGGAATGTCAGTTATGGCTCCAGCCACCACTGGAACGATGTCGGCAATGCGGCGCAACAACCCGCTTTGAGGCCGTCAGTGGCAAGGGCTCAATTTATAGCTTTGTGGTAGTACGACATGGCGCAGTACCCGGTTACCTCGACACCCTGCCTTATGTAGT
The DNA here is from genome assembly GCA_019090615.1 of Pseudomonadales bacterium. Classification (GTDB taxonomy): domain Bacteria; phylum Pseudomonadota; class Gammaproteobacteria; order Pseudomonadales; family Azotimanducaceae; genus JAHRVQ01. Next base: position 41,692 of record JAHRVQ010000072.1, read on the forward strand.
GGCTATTATCGAACTTGACGAACAGGTTGGTTTACGCCTGCCAACCAGGTTGTTAGACGTTGCGCCTGAGACGGTAGAGATTGGGCAACGGGTTGCGGTGCAGCTGGTGGATTTACCAGGCGGTGAGTTTCGGGTTGCCTGTTTCCGACAGGCTTCGGATTAACGTATTGATGCACCGTTTATTAACTAACAGTCTATTCATCGACGCTTTAATTGTTAACAAAGTACTAACAGCAAATCAAATAGATGAGTCAAATAAGCTATTTTTAGCAAGGTAAACAAATGAGCAAACCTAATGTGGTTGTGAGCTTTCCAGCCAATGCAGAACAGCTGAATATGCTGCAAGACACCCTCAACGATGTTGCTAAGGTAATCGGCATTACAGGTCTGCCAGAAGCCGAACGTATTGCAGCATTAAAAAATGCCCAGGCCCTGTTAACCTTTAATCCAGCCAAGGATTTGAACCAGGCAGATTGGTCAGCAGCAACTGAGCTAAAACTTATCCAGCTTATATCTGCCGGGGCGGACCACCTCTCTTTTGACAAACTACCTAAAGATATTACCGTAGCCTGCAATGCCGGCGGATATGCGGATGCCATTGCCGAGCATATTCTGGCAATGATTCTGGCGCTGCAAAAACGTTTAATGGAACAACATCTTAAATTGACAAACGGAGAATTTGACCAGAGCGGCAGGACCAAGGCCCTGCGCGGTTCGGTGGTAGGTATTTTAGGCCACGGCGGCATTGGCCGCGCAGCGGCCGACTTATTGCGCCCCTTCGACACGGAGATTCATGCCATCAACCGCCGCGGTGCAACCCAGGACCAGGTCACCAGTATCGGCACGCTGGACGATCTGGAGCAGCTACTGCGAAAAGTAGATATTCTAATAATCGCCATTCCGCTCAATGCTCGTACCCAGGGTTTGCTGGGCGAACGTGAATTAGGCTGGATGAAACCGGATGCCATTTTAGTCAATGTGGCCCGCGGGGAAATTATTGATCAGGGTGCCCTGTATCGACACTTACAAACCCATCCCAAATTTCTCGCCGGTATTGAAGCATGGTGGGTGGAACCCGCCCGGCACGGTAAATTTGAGCTGGAATACCCTTTGCTAGAACTGCCGAATGTACTGGGTTGCCCGCATAATTCGGCCCAGATACCTGGCGCTATGCTAGAAGGCCTTAAAAATGCGGCACTTAATGTCCATCGTTGGTTTGACGGCAAAAAACTGCCTGGCGTACTTGACCCAGCTGATTTTGCTGGATCAAAAAAGTCGGCATTTAAGCTACGAACTTATGGCGATTTATAACTGGGGTAATACATTTAGCGCCGTAAAAAGCAAAAATGCCGTCCAAACTTTAACTACCTAACATGCTCTAAGAAGTTTTCAGGCCCTGCATCTTGCCGTCTTCACGCCATTGTTTAAGGATCTTAAAAAACTCCACTGGGCCGCGCCCATATTGGCCGCTAAGAAACCCATTACCGCCGCCGCCAGGTTGGCCTTCATTATTATAATAACCCGGTGTACAGGCGGCATAAAATGACTCACCCAACTTTGCCAGACGCATAATTTCATCCACCCATTCTGTCTCGGCCTCTTCGGTTGCCTCCAGCACACTGACATTATCCTGTTTTGCCTGATCGATAATATGCGCTACGTGCTGGGCCTGCTCGTTCAACATATGGGTCATGTTGGCGGTTAGGCCCGTCTGGGTCATACCGATAAAAAAGCAATTGGGAAACCCGTTGGAGAAAAACCCATGGAAGGTTTTCAGGCCATCAGCCCATTTATCGCTGAGAGTCACTTTATTGCGACCAACAATATCGTAGCCAGATTTATTGGTATAGTTGGTGCCAACCTCAAAGCCTGTAGCAAAAATAATGCAATCCACCTCGTATTCTTTGCCGTTGAACAGAATGCCTTTTTCAGTAATACGATCAACGCCCTGCCCCAGGGTATCCACCAAAGTCACATTGGGCAGGTTATAGGTCTGTAAATATTCATCATGAAAAGTTGGCCGTTTGCAGGCCTGCCGATAATAGGCTTTAAGCGCCTCTGCCGTATCAGGGTCGTCAACAATGGCGGCCGCACGATCACGAATTTCCTGCATTTTTTTCTGGTCAGAGAGCTCATTCAGCAAGCCTTTTTCTTTGCCGCTTAATACCAGCTCAGGGCGTTTGCTTTCGGTTTCGGACATGCTGCGAAAAATATCCGTCCAGCCATCATCCACTTCATTCTCTGGTTCTTCCTTCTTCTGCGGTTTCGGTTTTGACGCCGACGACGACTGCCCGCCAGACATCATGACGTTGAAATTTTCTACCCGCTTTTGATGCCAGCCTGGGCGCAATTTTTTAACCCATTCAGGGTCTGTGGGGGCATTTTTACGCACGTCAACCGAAGAAGGGGTACGTTGAAATACCAGCAACTCCTTTGAGGATTCGCCCAGAAACGAAATGCACTGGATCGCCGTTGCACCGGTGCCAATAATCGCCACCCGCTTATCCTTTAAACCGGTCAGATTGCCCTCGTTATTGCCCCCCGTATAGTCATAATCCCAGCGGCTGGTATGAAATGTATGGCCTTTAAAGTCTTCTATACCGGCGACTGCAGGTAATTTTGGTCGATTAAGCGGCCCATTTGACATGGCAACAAACCGCGCCTTCATTCGGTCGCCATGGGTGGTGGTAATGATCCACTTCTCATCCGCCTCGTCCCATTCCATACCAGTCACTTCAGTCTGGAATAATGCATCATCATATAAATCGTATTTTCTGCCAATCGCCTGGGTATGGGCCATAATTTCTGGCGCATGTGAATACCGCTCCTTCGGGATGTAATTCATTTCTTCAAGCAACGGCAGATAGACATAAGCCTCGACATCACACTGCGCCCCAGGGTATCGATTCCAGTACCAGGTGCCACCAAAATCACCACCCTTCTCAATGATGCGCAAACTTTTTACGCCCGCTTCGCGTAACCGAGCACCCGCAAGCAAACCACCGAAACCACCACCGATAACCAGCACTTCAACCTCATCAAATAACGGCTCTCGGGTAAAACCGGGCTCAACATAAGGATCATCAATAAAATGTGCAAACTTGCCCGAGATATCCTGATACTGCTGGTTACCGTCCTGACGCACGCGCCGATCACGCTCGTCACGGTATTTGTCGCGTAGTTTATTTGGATCAAAATCTAGTTCCATACCGGTTTTTTCTGCTACCGCATTTAAGTCGTCAGTCATGTCAGTCCGCTCCCCTGAGTTGTTACGCTTATGATGAGATTGAGAACGCCATAATGCTATGGCCAGCACTAGTTTGGCAACCGGCAATAAACACAACCGCTTAATACAACAGTTTAAACAACAGCTACAACGACAACAATTACTGCGTAGAGGAACTAATGCTAAAATGACCATTAGCCAGAGAAAGTGTTAAAAATCGGTTATGCACAGCCAACAGGCCCTCAAATGGCGCCAACCAAATTTGCTCCAGCAATGCATCTGACTGGGGGAACAACCGCCATACAGAACGCCTCAACTGACTCGCATCACTGCCAATTTCAACTTGATCGCCAGAGGCTATGAATAACTCAGCCAACATATGGATAAATGTCGTCGGCCCACTATCTACAAAAGCACCTACAAGCGCATCCACATCGGCATCTACATCGGCACAGGTGAGCAAATCGAATATTTCATCATAACAATGCATACCAACCTGCCGACCACAAATACGCCCAATCGACAGGGCCTCTTGTTCGCCTAATAACTCAATCAAAACCGGCAGCGCATTACGCATGTACTCCATACTATAACGGCCCGCCGCTTTGGCCTGCCGGAGTGCTGGCCAGGTTTCACTATCAAGCTTTTGCATGGCCGATGCAGCAATCAAAGGGCAGCTTTCATCCCGTTTAAACTGCAAGCGTTCCTCAGGTGCCAATGGCCGATCATACTCTTTATAATAACCTTCAAGGCCCGCCTGGCCCGCGGTTGTGGTTTTAGTGCAGACAAAACCCATATTGGGGTTGCCCAATGAAATGCCATTATGTGCATGCCAGCCACGCAACATCGCAGTATTCACCTGTTCTGGTATGGCGCAAATGGCCGTGCCCTGCCATATCCAACGTGGCGGCGGATATCTAATCCAGGCTTTCTGGTCAGATTCTACATAGTATTCAACCTTAACGCCGCCCAGCTGATTGGAATAATAATGATACTTTGCCGACGCAACCGCATCAGGCAGTTTATCTAAACCCAGCTTAACCAGCCCGGGTAAAAAACGTTCGAGATGCTGCTGGCGAAACAAACGAAAGATGAATTCCTCCGCAGTAGCAACATCTTTATGATTTAACAGCGACAATACCAATCCTGTTAGCCAGGAATGGTACAAAACGTCTACGGCTTTTATGGCGTTTGACTGGAGCGTGTCATGCATAACTTCCCCCAGTATTTGATAACTTGTTCATAAACGGCTCAACTTTTTCTCTAATTTTGGTCTAATTTTTGACAGGTTTTTCTGCGGCAGGCCATTGACCATGAAATTGGCCTTCACTATCTATTCTTTCAAAACCATGCGTGCCGAAAAAATCTCGTTGGGCCTGAATCATATTGGTGGGTAACCGCGCGCTACAATAGGATTCAAAATAAGCCAACGAAGCAGCCATGGCCGGCATCGATTGACCCTGCATTGTTGCGCTGGCAACCAGCTTACGCCATGGTTGTTGCATTGAAGACAATTTTTCCACAACCGTCGGCGCGACCAGTAAATTCACCAGTGCCGGGTCTACTTCATAGGCTAGTTTGAATTCATCCAGGAGTTTGGCGCGGATTATACAGCCGCCACGCCAGATACCTGCTACCTGGGCCAATTTGATCGGCCACCCATAGCGGCTCGCCCCTGCCTGCAACAATGAAAAGCCCTGCCCGTAGACCGTTATTATCGAAGCCGTCAGGGCCTGCTCAAGCATTGCCAGCCAATCAATGCTATCCGACGCCAGCGACGGGCCGGCCAAAACTAGCCCCGTATAATGTTCCGCTGCCTGCTGACGGGGTATTTTTTGGCTGGACATATTGCGCTCCGAAACCGCCGTAGCAATGGTTGGCACAGGCACGCCGAGTGCCATGGCCTGACTCACACTCCATTGGCCGGTGCCTTTTTGTTTAGCCTTGTCCGAAATTACATCAATCAGATCCTGACCACTGATATCATCAACCGTACCCAGAATATGACCGGTAATATCCATTAAATAAGAGGCAAGCGGGCCATCATTCCATTGCTGAAATACCTGTTGCATAGCCCCGTTACGCATGTCCAACTGGTCACGCATAAACTGGTAACATTCGGCAATCAACAGCATCACAGCATATTCAATGCCGTTATGCACCATCTTCACAAAATGACCGGCTCCATCTGGCCCAACAAGCAAACAACAGCTATCCTGATCTATCTTGGCAGCAAGCGCAGCAAACAATGGCGCGCATTCGGCAAAGGGCTTTGCATCGCCGCCAATCATTAAGCAGGCCCCATTACGCGCGCCTTCAGCGCCCCCGGAAATACCCGCACCGATAAAATGAATTTGCCTTTGGCGTAATTTCTCGTACCGCCTGATAGTGTCTTCGAAATAGGAATTACCGCCATCAATAATAATATCCGCCGGGTCTAACAGAGGTACCAATTGATCAATGACCTGATCGACAGCTTCACCGGCAGTAACCATCAATAATATTTTTCGTGGCCGCGTCAATTGTTGAATGAATGCGGTTAAGGAATCCGCCGATTCAGCCGGTTGATGCGTTAAAGCACCAGCCCGCTGGGCCCGAAAAACCCGCATTTCTTCTGCATCAAAACTAAAAACGTCGACAGCTATATTTTGGCTAAGCAAATTATCCGCTAGATTAGCGCCCATCAAACCCAGTCCAATCAAACCCATGCTGGTTGACATCAATATTGCCCCTTAATTATTGGGTCTGTTAAAACGACCCGTACCCCTTTAAATCGATTGTCGATCAAAAAATATAATAAGTGAAAGTAAGTGAATTGGACAATAAAAGGGATTTTGTCGTATCGGTAGGTTTAGCTGTTATGCTTTTTGGATGATCTGTACTGGGACTTATTTTTTTGGAGGAAGGGTTCCGAAAAACGACTGAATCTACTTACCCTGTCTCCCCGTCCAAATTTCCCAACACAGCAAACACAAAGGTAGGAGTGATCACCGCCGAAGCCGGCAAAATAGAAATTGGGATGAATTAAGACTGCATTCCATGTTGTTCATGCATCTAGAGGCCTGTCGTATCTCAGTCATAACCATGCGTAATATTCAACTATTGCCGAGCGATATTAAGGTCTCATCATTTCTAATAAATTCGAAACCTCTATACCTTTCCTAAGCAGTGGTAGAATAAAACTGTCAATCCACCAAACGATACAAAAGAAAAGTAATTCATGAACAAATTTATTAACCAGGCAGAAGAAATTTTATTACCAGAAGCAGAAAAATACTGCCCCGATGGAACCGAAGCAAAAGCAATCGTTCATCAGTGGCTGACAGCCATTGCTTATGGGGAATCGTTGTTTGCAAATAACCCAGGCAAGCAGACCGTCATCAATACCCTTAAAAAAAATCGCATTTACAAAAGTAAAAGCGACTTAAAAAGTAAATTGCATGAAAATCAAATTTTCATGCCACCTAAGGAACCAAAATTCACATTTATTGATTTATTTGCAGGCATCGGAGGGTTTAGGTTAGCCCTCCAGGACCAAAAAGGGTTAGCTGTTTTTAGTAGCGAATGGGATAAAGGCGCCCAAGCTACATATAACAAAAACTATGGCGAGCTTCCATTCGGCGACATAACTGCCATGACAAATCCGACCGTATCTGATGAACAATTGGATATAATGATTCCTAACCATGATCTCCTAGCAGCTGGCTTTCCTTGTCAACCGTTTAGTCATGCCGGGGTATCAGCCAGAACTTCTGTAGGCAAAGAACACGGTTTTGAATGTAAGACACAAGGAACTTTATTTTTCGATGTATTAAGAATAGCTTCGATCAAAAAACCAAAAGTACTCTTTTTGGAGAACGTTAGGAATATTGAGCGACATGACAAAGGCTATACCTTCAAAACAATCAAGGATTCAATTGAAGAACTTGGGTATGACTTCAGGTTTTCAATAATTGACTCTTCCTCACTTGTCCCTCAGCGCCGCGTAAGATGTTATATGGTTTGTTTTAGGAAAGATTTAAAAATTGAGTTTCAGTTCCCCAAATTTAGCGGTGATGCATTGCCGTTAAAGAGCATTCTAGAAAATGATGTTCCAGAAAAATATACTATTTCCGACAAGCTTTGGGCTGGCCATATAAATAGAACTAAACGAAACCTAGAAAGAGGGACTGGGTTCACTGCATTTACAGCTGATATTGACAAGCCTTCCAAAACTATCGTTGCTCGTTACGGCAAAGATGGAAAGGAGTGCTTGATTCCCCAAGATAGTAAAAACCCCCGTTTTCTTACACCAAGAGAGTGCGCTCGCTTACAAGGTTTTCCTGAAGCCTTTTATATCCCTGAAGCAAAAACCCCAGCCTATAGGCAATTTGGAAATTCTGTAGCGGTTCCTGTCGTCACGCGCTTAGCCGAAGAAATCACAAAGGAGATCCTATGAGCTTTCAGAGCTTCAGTGACACGGCAAAAATAATTGATCAACAAGAGATAGAAACTAATTCCTTTGTAATAAATTTTAGAAAAGATGGGGGGAATTCTTTTAGCGTTGATCCAAATCATATTTTCTTGTTCCTTTCTTTTATGAGCAACAATCATGAAAAATGCAAGCAAGAAATTGAGAAAGATGAAAAGTTTGATTCCACCAAGAACTATCTCAATTATCAGGAGAAACCATATCGAGCACTCTATAAATTATTCGCCAAGGAACAGGGGTTTAATACTGTCGGTTCACTAGGCGGTAGCCAAACAAAAGAACTAACAAAAGTAATTTCAAAGTTAATTTCTTATACCGCTGAGATCCCTTACTCTTCTGTAGAAAACAATACCTATTTCGACAAAAATACGATTAACCTTGCCATCGAAAAAGCGCCAAAGAACTCCTCCAGCTTAGGGAAACCTACTAGTTACAACAATAAAAAAGACCGTTTCATTCTTTGGCTAAAAAATCTTGGATTATCTGATAAAACAATAAAATCATATGCATCCGCAAGTATAGCCTTGGCTGATAAAATTTTACTTAAAGACGAATTACTAACAAGTAGTTTGTATGATACAGAAAATAAAGCGTTAATACGCTACGCCATAAATAGGTTGCATTCTGATTCTGAGTGGCAAACTAAGAATGACAAAGGCAACGCTATGTATCAAGCCGGTATCAAGAAGTTCATAGAATTTCTTGATACCGAAATAAACCTAACGTCGCTACCTAAACCTTTCATTCTACTAGCCGGCATCTCAGGCACAGGCAAAACACGCTATGTCAGAAAACAAGCGCTAGCACATGGCGCAGGTAATAAGAATTTTTGTCAGATCCCTGTGCGACCAGATTGGCACGAGCCATCGGATTTACTCGGCTACATATCCAGAATATCTGGGACGAAATATATTACTACCAAAGCACTTCAGTTTATCATCGAAGCGTGGCGTGTTGTCGCCCCCAATGCCGATGCATCGGGCCTAGGCGAACTCGATCTTTCAGTCCCCCCATATTGGCTATGCCTTGATGAAATGAACCTGGCGCCAGTAGAGCAGTATTTTGCAGATTATTTATCGGTACTTGAAACCAGGGAATTCAACGACGGTGAGTATAGTTGCGAACCGCTTTTGGATAAAACGGTGCTTGCAACTGATGGCGCAGATATACGTTCTGATCTTGGATTAAAAGACGATGACGGCTTATGGGCGTATTTCCTTAACAATGGAATCCCCTTACCACCTAACCTGATTGTTGCTGGCACAGTGAATATGGATGAAACAACGCATGGCTTTTCTCGTAAAGTCATTGACCGTGCCTTAACGATTGATTTTGGCGAGTTTTTTCCCAACGATTATAGCAAGTTTTTTGCAGCACAGAATGTCGAGAAGCTGTTCACTTATAGCCAGCTTACACAAGCTGAGCAAAAGGATTTGCAAACGTCCATTGACCCTGACGGTTCGAAATCGTTAAATTTTCTCGATAGCGTAAACGGCGTTCTTAAACAAACTCCCTTCGAATTGGCCTACCGTGCACTGAATGAATTACTGCTTCATGTAGCCTGTTTTAACCCCCAAGATGAGCACGAATTGCAGGCTGTTTGGGATGATTTTTTAATGAGTAAAGTTTTACCCCGAATCGACGGTGATGATGACAAATTACGTATCATCAATAATTCGGAGCCAGCGAACCTTATAGACGCGCTGGTTGAAGTTCTAAAACCCGAATTTGATGAAATTTGGGATACCAGCAAAAAAAGAACAGACTTATTTAGGACAGCCCATGACGGCAGTAAAATTAACGATATCTCATGTAGGTCTCGTAAAAAGTTGGAGTGGATGAAAAACCGATTAGAAGCAAATACTTTCACCAGTTTTTGGCCATGAGCTAAGCCACCGTTATGCCTGAGCTTGTTGCACTCAAAACGAAACATTACGACTATGTTATATGGTCAAAAAATGTGTATTCAAGCCAACAGCGATTGGCGAGAACGCTCACCGAGCGTGGTTTAACATCACAAGGTGCCAAGATACTTTTCTCGCCCCCCATCAGCCTTAAAAACCAAGAAAAAACACAGGAAGAGTTTTTAATTCCTCGCCCTGTATTTTTTGAAAACAAACAATACGACATCGAATTTGTATTTGATCAGTCTTTCACGCCGAAGCTTACCGATAACCCGCCTTATGTGAGCCATCGACTTAGGTCCATTGAAGATTCATTCCACTTCAGCGAACGAAGTCATTCTTTAAGAGGCAGCATAAACACGGGTAATAATATTGGCTGGTTTAAAATAGAGCTCGTCTACAAAGTCGACAAAAAAACCTACCGACAATCATTTGCCTTTGAGGTGTTGCCAACCAAAATGAATATGGCTTCAGACCTTCAACAAATAAATGCCACGATTGACGAAGTATTTCCCTTATGGCGCTTCTCCCTCGCGGAAAAAACACAACATCAAATGAAAGCCGTAAAACAACCCCATTCCCAATTCTTGCTTCTATGGCTGGCTCAGTTTGAACTCTTAAGAGGGGAGCTTAACAAGGGATTAAAGCAGGTTGTCAACGCGCCCCATAGCAGACTTGTCAATGCACACCAGTCGCTAAGGATGGACCGCCTTGCAGGCAGATTATCGCCTAAACTGGAACAAGAGGTCAGCCAAGCGAAAGCCTCGAGCCAATGGGATAAACGGTTTCAACTCAACAAAAAACAGCTCAGCGTAGATACCCCCGAGAATCAATTCATCAAAGCATTGGTTATTTCATCTATAAATAAACTTGCAAAAATTAAACTCATCGCACGCAAAAACCAAAACACACCAGAAAACCAAAGGTTGTCTGAAAGCTTTTTCTCAAAATTGGATGATTGGCAATCTTCCATGCGTATTTTTCAACGTCAACCTCTGTTTAAGGAGGTCGGTGACTTTACCGGCCTAACGAAGGGATCGCTTGTACTACAACAAAAACCTGGATACGCGCGCGTTTACAAAATATGGCAACAATTAAAATGGTACTTAGAATTATTGGCAGGGCAAGATAGCTTGTCCCTACGCAGCATCGCCGAATTATATGAGGTTTGGTGCTTTCTTGAAGTGCGTCGTATCCTTATGGGGATCGGATTTAATGAAACTCAAAGTAATAAAATCCCATTGGTAAATAACGGCATAGAAGTTTCATTTAAGGATGGCATGGGAGGCGCTTTTCTTTTCGAGAGAGAGGATGGCGTAAAAATTAGACTAGCCCACGAACCGAAATTCAAAACAAATGGCAGACCTATAAAATCCTGGATCACCACCCAAGTTCCAGATATATTTTTGGAAGCATCTTTTCCTGACGGACAGGTGATTTCTTGGATATTTGATGCCAAATACCGCATCCGGCACAACAGCAATTACAACGACAACGCTCACGAAGAAGATATGGTGCCGGATGATGCCATTAATCAGATGCATCGTTATCGAGATGCGCTTATTCATCAGAACGATACCGATACCAGTTCGCAGATATTCAAAAAATCAAGACCGGTATTTGGTGCTTACGCTTTATACCCAGGATTTTATGATCAAAAAAATACTGCTAACCCATATGAAGAAGCAATAGAACAAGTCGGCATAGGCGCATTCAGCCTTTTACCCGATAGCGACCACAACGGCAGTTATTGGTTAACCCGTTTTCTGGAAGAAAAATTACAGCATACCGCCGCTGTTTATGGCAAGGCAGTAAGCGATCAATATTACGTTGAAGAAGCCCCCCGCATTTCGTCCCGCGGCACAACTGTTTCCAGATTCAAGGATCTAACCATAGCAGCCAATCAATTGGGGCCTAACCGGACGTCTGAATACATAAGAGGATTCAAGCAAGGCGAAGCACAGTATTACCATACCAAATCTATAGCTTTCAAACGTCAAAATATCGAACGCAATGTGGTATCCGAGGCACAATATATAGCGGTTGCAATCAACAACCCATCCAGTAAAACGCGAGAGATAAAATTTATTTACCCAATACTCAGCGCATGCAGAAAAAAGAGATCGGAAATAACAGCAGCAATGGCGGGTGCGGACTCAAAATCTAACCCAAATGAGATGTACTGGCTATTCGAACTTGGCAAATCTTTCCGATTGGATACGCCGATTTCACAAACCAAAAACCAGCACTTCGAAGTTAAACTCGTCGAACGCCACGAACTATTATCAAACCGTGATTGGTCTACTCTGAAAACCAGCTATGGATCATTGATGAGACAAAACACCACTCCTAACGGCTGAATTAACTGTCGCGCCGAACCCCTAGGGTCGTAAATTTCTCAGCACTAAAATCAGATTCTTATTGTAAAATTATCACCCTACTACACCACGTCTTCTCTGGCACTTTACTACGACCCCAAAACTTTATTCCAGGGACCGTAATGGAATTCTCGGCAATTTAGGCTGCTATTGGATTTGATTGCACACTTTTACTCACGAGCGGCTTTAAGTTGATGCCCTACTTGAACAATTGCATCCAGAGCAGGAATCAGCTTTTGCCCCAGTCCTGTTAATTCATACTCCACTGACGGTGGTGATGTCGGGCGCACGTGACGGTCGAGTACGCCCCTTTCCCTCAATTCCGACAGTCGAGCCGATAACACTTTCGCTGAAATCGGAGGAATATCTATTCTCAGCTCATTAAATCGTCGCGGGCCCTCTCTTAGGCACCAGATGACATTAGGTGCCCATGCACCTGCAATAACTGCCATGCACTCAGTTAGCATGCACGGTTCTGGTGGTTTTGGGCTTTTGTTGTGCCGTACTTTTAAAGACATGAAAGTAACCTGGTAACTCTGGGGTAATCCACCATTACGGTAACTTCGAGATAGTAGGTTGTCAATGGGTACTCATTGGGAGACCATGGGTTTTCTTTGAAATGACATGACCGGAGATACAAATGAAGCTTTATTACAAACCAGGCGCCTGCTCAATGGCATCTCACATTGTGCTTAATGAAATAGAACAATCCTTTGATTTAGAGAAGGTTGATACTGAAAGTGGCATAACCGAAACAGGCGTGAATTATTGCGAGATCAATCCCAACGGTTATGTTCCCTCTCTAATGACGGACACTGGGGCGATCATCACGGAGAACCCAGCGGTCTTACAACACCTGGCAGACCTGGCACCAGAAACAAATTTGGTTCCTGTTAACGGCACCATGGAGCGTACTCGCCTGCAAGAAATGCTCAACTTTGTTTCATCAGAATTACATAAAGCATACGCCCCGCTATTTTCTGGGGAAACACTCAGCCCAATGGCCAGGGTAAAAGTCGAATCAGGCATCGCCCGCAGAATTGGGTTCATTGAATCAAAACTCTCGGACGGCAGACAATTTTTGTTAGGGGCTGAGTTCACCGTTGCCGATGCGTACGCCTTTGTGGTGCTTAACTGGTCCG
>JAHRVQ010000073.1 GCA_019090615.1 Pseudomonadales bacterium
CAGGCAGTTAATAGCAGCATTAATATTATGGTGGTTAAAGCTTTTGGGAGATACCCTCGCATTATTTTTCTCTCCTGAAAAATCACGAACTGACCTGACAAGCCAGCGAAACAATCAACGAACCTTAAAAGAACCAATTAAGAATATCAATAAAAATCATACCCTTATCATGTTTATCTCTTAATTAACGTGAACAATGTCTCATAAATATTCATTCAATACTCAGACTTAACAGGCTCCCTCTCTGCGTCGTACCTGACGCTAAATACCGCCTGTGGTTCTTTCACTCGCCTGGCATTCACAACCCAGGTAATCGACGTTACTTTGCGACTAAAGAATTGAATCGTTAATTGAGCGCTGCTCTGATACTCGCGACACTACGCGCCCAGGGTTCTTGCGCGCGTAAAGAGTCGGGCAACTGAACAATCGCATCCAGCGCCTGCTGGCGATTTTGATACTGACCTACGGTTAGTACAAACCAGATTGCATTGCGATGTAATGTCTCAAAATAGGCAAACTGTTCACTATCAGGCTGGGATTTAATAAATTCCAGCACCCTGTCTTCGCTATAGGAGCCCATCAGTTGCAAGGTATAATCGGTAGCTTTAGCGCTCAAAATCCAGTTTTTTTGCCGCGCCCTGGCTGGTGTTTTATTTGCTAAAACCACCGCTACGGCAGCATCTGTTGTGTCGTTAGTAATACCTACATTAGTGCCTACAACAGTGCCATCAACAGTGCCATCAATAGCATCATCTACTGGCGGATTAATTGGTGGAATATTTTTTTTCAGTGACAACAGACCCAATACATCCGTATTGCCAGTATCGCCCTCAACTACAGCTGTTGAACCCAGCTGGCTCGAATTCTGTCCAATTTGCCCAGCGTTAGCGGGTTCAACAATAAATTCCACCGTCGGTGAAGCAAGCGATAATTCGGCCAATCTGCGGGCTTCATTGCCAGTCTGTTCTATATTTTCTGGTTCTTTAGCCGCTCTTTTGTAATCCAGGTCTGCTTCGTCTGTTTCCCCATCAGTCATCAGGTCAATAACGCCGCGTTCTTTAACTGGCTCAGGCAATTTCTTATCAACTACCGCTGACCTATCCGGCGCTGTTACAAAACCCACCAATTTAGACAGACTGGTTATATCATTCTCTAACCCTGCGCCATCATCAAATATCCAGACACCAATAAGTACCAGACCTAATACCACCAGCACCGACATATGCATCAAAGGCAATCCAAGGCGCCCGTCGGGTACTTCCAGCAGATCATCAACTAGTTTATCAACCCTTTGAGGTAGTCCTTCAGATTTATATAAAATATCGTCCAGCTGCGATTCAGACAACTGAATATTTTCGTCGGATCGCCGCTGTATATAGGATCTCAGTTCATCATTAGACAACCTGTCAAGCTGGCAACAATAAAAGCGCCTGGCAAATGCCTTATAACTACGCCGCTTCAGCAATGCCTGCGCGCCAAAAAGCACTAAACCAAGACCGGTTTTCTCGGCCACAATCAAGATGTTTTTTAACACGCTATCAGTGATTTTATGTGCATTATCAACAATGATGACAGGTCGTTTACCCTGTACGGTTAAATTTTCCGCGTATTCAGCCAGCGAGCTGATACCAACAGGGCGACGCTTTAAGTGATTACGTAATTTAAAACACTGCCCAAGGTGGGGCAAGATATCGGCCGATTCAAGACCCTCTCCTTCAAACAGGGCAGACGGGCAAAGGCCATCAAGCTCCGCTACCAGGCACTGCATCAGTAGCGATTTGCCATTACCTTTATCACCCACAATAGCAACAAATAATTCACCATAACTGGCCAAAAAGGCCAACTTATCAGGCAAACCCAGGTTATCTCCAGTCCCTATAAAATCCCCAATAACAGCGTTAGATTCAGGTTTTTTGATAATATCCCTTTGTTGTGTCTTTACCTTTTTTGGACCATGGGCTTGCAGGTCAAAGGCATCCATATCCAGACTATTCATATCAGGCTTTTAAAATTTAAAGAACACCCAGGCAGATAAGACTTAGCTAACAAGCGCTGCCCCAGCAGCAAGTGTCTGCTGCAACTTTTCTTCGTCAACCGCTTCTACTAACCGGGCCTTACCGAGTTTATCGAGTAATACAAACCGCAGACCTTTATCAGAAACTTTTTTATCTCTTTGCATCAAAGTCATGAATTGACCCTGCAGTTCCGCAGGAGGCGCTACAGGCAAGCCAGCTCGCTTAATAAGGTTTTTCAACCTTTGTCCATCCACTGGATCAAGCATGCCTAAGCGGCAAGAAAGATCAGCCGCCATTACCATACCGGCTGCTACAGCTTCGCCATGCAACCACTCCCCATATCCCAGTCCATTTTCAATGGCATGACCAAAAGTATGACCGAAGTTAAGCAGCGCCCGGATACCGGTTTCTTTTTCATCCGCAGCAACGATCGCCGCCTTGATACTACAACTGCCTTTAACAGCTTTAGAAATTGAAACAGTATCCAGCGCAAGTAGCTGTTCAAGATTCTGTTCTAACCAGTCAAAATAATCTCGGTCGGCCATGGCACCATGCTTGATAACCTCTGCAAGGCCAGCTGCAAGCTGCCTTTTAGGCAAGGTTGATAGCGATTCTGTATCAATTATAACGGCCTGCGGCTGGTAGAATGCACCAATCATGTTTTTGCCAAGCGCATGATTTACGGCGGTCTTACCGCCGACAGAGGAATCTACCTGTGCTAACAAGGTAGTTGGAATTTGCAAAAATGCAACGCCGCGTTGGTAACTTGCTGCCGCAAACCCCGCGGTATCACCAGTAACACCACCACCCAGGGCAATAATAGTGGTATTTCGGTTGTGATTATTTTTTAACAGGATATCAAAAATAGAATTCAGGGTATCTAGCGTCTTATATTGCTCACCATCGGGTAACTCAATACTATCCACATCAAGCCCGTCAAGCGCAGCCTTAAGCTGATCCAGATACAATGGCGCTATCGTCTCATTGGTAACAATTAGCACACGTTCTCCAGTAATCCGAGACTGGATCAATTTTTGATCAGACATCAATCCGGAACCAATATAAATTGGATAACTTTTGTCAGCCAACTCAAGTTCTATCACTTCCAAGATTTATTCCTTTAGCTTTTCTTGTTCTTTAAGTTTATCAAGTATTTCAATAACAATTCGCTTCGCCGTATCCGCACCGACAAAAACATTAATATCTGCAACTTCAGCATATAAAGGCTGGCGTTTAAATTTCATGTTCTTCAGCACAGCAGTCAGATCTTCAACATTTTGCAATAAAGGGCGCTTTTTGTCGTTCGCAGTTCGTTGAATCTGCAATTCTATCGATGTATCTAAGAACACCACAACACCACTATTAACTAGACACCGACGATTTTCCGGTCGCAGTACCGAACCACCGCCGGTCGCGACTAACAATCCTTGCCTGCGGCTCAAATCACTGATTACCAGCGACTCTCGATCACGGAACCCGTCTTCGCCTTCGACATCAAAAATCCAGGAAATATTTGCCCCAGCACGACGCTCAATCTCTTCATCTGAATCAATGAAGTGCAAATCCAATGCGAATGCCAAAGCCCTTCCAATGGTTGTTTTACCAACCCCCATTGGGCCCACCAGATATATATTTTGACCAATGTGCTTAGTTAAGACTTGCATACTGCAACTTTATCTAAGACAGCTGCATAAAACTAGAACTTATCATCAATAGCCTACGGCATAGCTTATTAAACATTAGCTTCCTGGACATTAACTTCTGGGACATTAGCTCCTGGAGGATTACTTCTGGCTCTAGTGCATAGCCAGACATAACGACAAAGTACTTAGCGACTAGTCAGCGAGTCACGAACCAACCTGGGGGTGATAAAAATCAGTAATTCCTGTTTATCGTCTGACTGGGTTGTACGTCGAAATAGTTTACCTACGTAAGGTAAATCCCCAAAAAACGGTGTTTTAGTCACAGAGCTGGTCTCCTGGGTGGTAAAGATACCGCCTAACACAATAGTTTCACCGTTATTAACCAGCACTTTAGTTTTAATATTATTGGTGTTAATGCTGGGTACCCCATTAAATACCGCACCGACAGTATCTTGCTTGACTTCAAGGTCCATAATAATTCTATCGTCGGGCGTAATCTGCGGTGTTACAGCTAATTCAAGTGTCGCTGATTTAAATGCAACCGATGTTGCACCACTGGAAGACGCTTCTTGATAGGGTATTTCCACACCGGATGAAATTGTAGCTTCCTGCTTATCAGCGGTAATAACTTTTGGCCTGGCTATAACTTCCGCGTTACCTTCAGATTCCAGGGCGGATATTTCAAGCTCTAACAAATATTTTTCGTCAACCAGGCCGATCGCGAAGGCCGTTGCATCTGGATTTCCAACACCTAAATCAACGATCAGATGATCTGGGCTGGAAAAGCTAATACCATCTTCATCACCCACAGTCTGACGCACATCATCAAGGGTCTGCAGCGAGCCCCCCGTTTGACTAAATATCGTCGAATCGTCATATAACCCAAAACCCAGGCCACCCCAACGGACACCCAGCGCCTCACTAAAATTAGAACTGGCGGTGACAATCCGTGCTTCTATCAGAACCTGCCGCACGGGCACATCTAACTTTTCCAGTACCGCGCGGAATTCATTAATTTTTTCGGCTGTCTCAGTAAGAATGATCGAATTGGTACGTTCATCGACAATCACACTACCTCGACCCAAAAACATGCCGTCACCATCTTCTTTGGTTTCAAATAAATTAAAGATCTCTGCCGCACTAGCGTATCGAACCTCGATAAATTCCGTCCGCAGGGGCGCCAAATCTGAAATTTGTTGCCTGCTTTCCAGCTCAAGTTTCTCTCGGGCAGCCAATTCAGCCGCTGGAGCAACCATCAATACGTTACCCACCTGACGTTTATCCAGGCCTTTTGTTTTCATAATAATATCAAGCGCCTGGTCCCAGGGTACATTTTTGAGACGCAAGGTTATCCGACCACTAACCGTGTCACTTGCAACAAGATTCAAATCCGTAAAATCAGCAATCAACTGCAGTACTGACCTTATTTCAATGTCCTGGAAATTAAGTGACAGCTTTTCGCCTCGATAACGAAAAACCGCATCAAGGGATGCTTCTAATTCACTGGAGGTTAATGCCTTTACTTCCAGAGTAAAAATATCATCGGCTTGATAGGCTAGATAATCATAATCACCCACGGGTTCTACATACAGTACTGTATCACTACCTTCAGGCAGAGCATCTATGGTTAAAACTGGGGTAGCAAAATCAGTAACGTCAAGCCGACGCTGTAAATTTAAAGGGATATTGGCACCGGTGAACTCAACTCTGATTTGCCCTCCCTCACTAGATACATCTACGCCAATGCCGGGGTCAGACAACTTCACAATAACGCGGCCTTCGCCCTGATCACCACGCCTAAAGTCAATTTCTTCAAGGACCAGACCAGCCACTCGTTCATCCGTATAGTTTTCCTCTCCTGACGCGGCGTCATTCACTCCCGCAATTACCGCCGTTGGCGGAGTGAATGCTTTAATTTCTTCTTTACCCACCAGTACCTTTAGTATACTACCTTCTACCTCTGCTGAATAAGCCACCAGCTCAGTCATTGAAACTATGACTCGCGTACGGTCGCCTGCATCGATCACCGTAACAGAGCGCGCATTGCCGGTACCTAAAGGATGATATTTGGTTTCCAGGCGGCTATTGACGCCCTTCAGGTCGAGTGCAATTCGTGCCGGCTGTTCAATGGTATATCCCGTCGGTTTCGGCGGCGGGCCATTGAATAACATTCGGATCTCGATTTTATCACCGGGCAATGTGGAGAATTCGATATTCTCCATCAACACCTCTGCGCGCGCACCTAAGGACACAGCATAAACGCAGGTAAGCACGAAAATAACACGGCTATGCTTTTTCCAGTGCCCGTGTAATCTGCTTGCGATCAAATGCTTAACTGCTGCGAATGCCATCATATCCTCGGCCCTACGTCCTTCATTTTTAGTTACCACTCAGTTCGATTGATCTTGGTTTACGCAGCCAGCCACGTTTTCCATCACTCACTATTTCGGTAATATCTATTCTTGAATCAGAAATACTGTCAATTTTACCCCAACTGGTGCCCATATAATCTCCAACCTGCACCCGATGCACGCCACCATCGGCGTCCTGAATCAACGCCCAGGTGGTTGCATTTTGTTTTAATGTCCCAACCATTTGTAACAGCGCCAGGTTAAAACGCTCTAGAAACTGTTTATTGTGGTTCTTTGGCGGCTTCACATTACTATTACGTATCTGTTCTTCCGTCTGTATCACTTCTTTAACCTGAGGCACAAAAGGACTTCTTAAATTGGATGCGCCATAAGAAAAAGATCGATATTCATCCCGTTCAGGAATGGGCGCTATGCGTGGCTCTACTCCATCTTCCACTTTTTGCATGAAGTCTCTGATATCTTTATAACCATCATTGCCCCCACAACTGGCAACCAGGCAGAGGATAAAAGTACCCGCCAGGATCCTGGTCGCTAATCTGGCCCAGCGCTGTTGTGGCATGATATAGCGCCTTACAAAAAAGCATACGGCTCGATTTAATGGATCAGGCATACCACCTAACCCCGCTCATCGTTATAGCGGTATGTTTTGGCTACTATATTCATTTTTAACAACCCACCTACTTTCGTATCAACCTTGCCTCTGCGACCACCGACTGTGGTAGGTACGATACTGAAATCATGTAATGTCACAATCCTTGAAAGGCTAGCAACACTACTCACAAATGAGCCTAGATCATGATACGAACCGGTAACTGAAATTTTTATCGGCTTTTCAATATAAAACTCATGCTTAATTTCGGGCTGCAAATCAATACTAGAAAAAGCCAGGTTATTACTTAAACCTGCTTTATTAATATCTTCAATCAAACCCGGTATTTCCGTATGCGTAGGTAGTTGCTGTAATATCGCCTCAAACTCTGCCTGCATTTTTAACTTTTGGGCCTTATGTAAATCCAGATTAACGGCGCGTTCAAATTTGAACCGATAATCCTCTCGCATAGTGAGTTCCTGCTTCTGCTGCTTAGCAAGTTCTGCCTGCAAATTGGTGACATGCAAAATGTATCCAAGTGCAATCACGCCAACAAAAACTACAAACCAGATAATTACTTTGACCACCATCGGCCAGGAACCAACCTGATTCAGGTCGTTCAGTTCATTTATGTTAAAGTTCTGTAAACTGTCCTGGATATCAACAAAAGAGATAGCCATATTATTCCACCTCTGTATCGGTCGGTGTGCTTTGTTGAACGGTCAATGCAAATTTGCTCGCCTTCGGCCCAAATGAAGTATCTGCATTAATCGCTGTAACATTTGGCTGCTGAAACCAGTCAGATACGGTGAACTTCCTTAACTGTTCGGCAATCTTTGAGTTGGATTCTGCCACACCCTGTAAGGTGAGTTTTTTCTTCGCCAAGGTCACTTCACGAAAAAAAACATCATCGTTCATTTGCCTGGCCAACTCGTCAAATAACCTGACAATGATAGGCCGATTACCCTGCAATTCTTCTATCACGCGGCGTCTTTCCAGCAGTTGCCGACGTTCTTCTTCCAGGGTTTTAATTTCTGATATCTTATCTTCAAGCACCGCAATTTTGTCACCAATAAATCGATTACGGGATTTTTGACCATCAATAGAATTGTTATAATATCGATCTACCGCAAAAATCAACACCCCAGCAACCACCACGATACCAACCAGCACGTTTAAGAATTCTTTTTTCTTCTCTTCACGCTGCTCTTCACGCCAGGGCAAAAGATTAATTTTTATGTCTGCCATCAACTTAGATGCCTCGGTTCAATGGGCCCATTTGATTCATTCATCAAAACTCCTCATCGCCAATCCACAAGCTATCATCAATGCCGGCGCATCGTTGGTTAGGTTTTTTTCATCCACCCTTGAAGAAAAGGCCATTTCTCCAAATGGGTTGGCGATGGTCGCAGGTACACCTAGTTTTTCAGCAACCAGTTCTGCCAAACCTTCAATAGAGGCCGTACCGCCTGCCAGAATAATATGGTCGACATAATCATAGGCACTAGACGAGTAAAAAAATTGCAACGAGCGAGTAACCTGTTGAACCACCGACTCTTTGAACGGTTGCAGCACCTCAGCTTCATAATCATCAGGCAAACCACCCTGCTTCTTCGCCAGGCCCGCCTCATCTACAGACAAGCTATATCTTCGCTGAATATCTTCGGTAAGTTGTTTACCGCCAAATAGTTGTTCCCGCGTATAAGGCGCACTGGCATCGGTCAATACACTTAAAGTGGTCATCGTAGCGCCTATATCCACTATCGCTATAATTTTATCGACCTCGCCTTCCATCACAAATTGCTCACGAATCAAACCAAAAGCGCGTTGGATACAATTGGCTTCAATATCCACCACTTTTGCTTTTAGACCACCGATCTCAAGCACTTCCTGGCGCATTTCTACATTTTCTTTGCGGCAGGCGACGAGCAATACTTCATTTTGTTCTTCGCTCCTGGGAGATGGTCCCTGAACCTCAAAATCCAATGCCACCTCATCCAGGGGATAAGGTATATACTGGTTTGCCTCTATCCGTATCTGCGCATCAAGTTCATTTTCGTTGAGGTTAGCCGGCATTTCGATGGTTTTGGTAATCACTGCAGAACCAGCAACTGCCACAGCAGCATTTTTTACCTTAGTTTTGGTTCTACCAATCAAACGCTCGATAGCCTCACCAACGCCCTCGGTATCCGCAATATTCTTTTCGACCACAGCATTACCCGGCAAAGGTTCAACGCCATAACTTTCAACACGAAACTTACCACCCGAGCGGCTGAGCTCAAGTAGCTTCACAGATGTAGAGCTGATATCCAGCCCTAACATAATATTTGGTCCTTTGTTCAAAAAACTAAACACTGCAAATTCCTATTCAGTACACGGACTTACGTGCAATATATGCAAGTTAACATTAAATAACACTCTTAACTTAATCGCAAACAAATAATTCAGCGACCTGTCTGATAATAACCTACGACACTTCACTCAGAACTGTGCAATAAGTGCGCAATAACAGCTACCTGACAATATCTACTTAACAAGATCTACTTAACAACAAGATGGGCAACAAGAGGCCACCACACCAGGACCTTATCTCAGACTTGCCCATCCCCACTTCACTCAGGATAATAAGTTCGGCTTTCAATTTTTGTAGTTGCTTTCAATTTTTGTAGTTAAAGCTAAACCCAGGTCTAAAATACCCACTGGCAATTTATCCATCATATCGGCACTGAACAACCAAACTCTGACGAAAGTCTGACGATTGCAGTGGATTTTGTTAGAATATTTTGCATTAATCGCCCAAAAAGTTGTATAGCCCAATGCGTTGATAAAGCAGGATCAGCTGGACAATAGACGCTACAAGGTATTACTACCCAGCGATTATAGTCTGTTGTTTGCGCGATCATACTGACTATGGCCATTGAACCGGTCAATTCAGCGCTAATTATAGGCTTATTGATGAAAATTCATCATCACAACCCGATCAATGGGAATAAGCGAACCCATTTTCAGCACAATTAAATCTATGATATACCCCCAGAAGCAAACCAGGAATAATCAACCATGACCCTCAACAGGCAATTATGCGTATAGCTGTTACTGGTATTTTCTGGACTGCAATCGGCGTGATTTCAAGCATCATGCTAGTATTATCGGCGGCATTTCTTTATCTAAACCCGCAGGTACCAGAAGCATCTAGCTTCAAAAACGTTAAATTACGCGCGCCATTACGCATTTACACCGCCGACAACAAACTAATCCAGGAATTTGGCGAACGCTTAACACCCGTTACTTATCAGCAAATTCCGCAAACCTTTGTCAATGCACTGCTTGATACCGAGGACAAGCGTTTTTTCAAACACAACGGTATTGACCTTATTACAGTCGGCAACGCAGCATGGCAGCTAATTCGCAATAAAGGCTCAATAAAAACCGGCGCCAGCACAATTACCATGCAACTAGTAAAAAATATATCCGGTGATACCGAAGTCCGCTTTATCCGAAAATTTAAAGAAATGTTACTGGCGCTAAAAATTGAAAGAGAGCTCACTAAAGAAGAAATATTGACCTTATACCTCAATATCATTCCCTTCGGTAAACACGCCTTTGGCATACAGGCTGCAGCCAATACCTACTACGGTAAAAATGTTGACCAGCTCGATCTGGCGCAAATTGCCATGCTCGCCGGTGTACCTCAGGCACCTGAGGCTGGCAACCCAGTAAACGGGCCAGCCCGCGCGATAGAAAGGCGCAACCTGGTCCTCTCACGGATGCTGGAACAACAATCTATTAATCAACAGGAATATATTGCCGCCACCAAAGCCCCTATTACCGCCTCCGTGCATCATCGGGTGATCGAAATGCCCACGCTGTACGCCGCAGAAATGGTACGGCAACAAATATTAAAAGACTACGGCACCAGCGCTTATAATAACGGGCTGATTATCCATACCACCATCGATAGCATTAAACAGCAGGCGGCAGAGTCAGCAATAACCGTTAAATTAAACGAATACGATCGACGCCATGGTTATCGCGGCCCAGAATTTCGTCAAATAGATGGCACCAGTGAATATATAGCTGCGCCTGAATATGGTTACCCAACAAATTATGTAAAAACCCTTGCCAATGCTAGGATCCGAGGCAACCAGAAACCCGGCATTGTTTTATCAGTAGCAGATCAGCAGATCAGCGTGCTTACTCAGGAACTGCGAGTCATTTCCATTCCCTGGTCAGGCATTCGCTGGGCTCGACCCTACATCACTCCCAACAAAAAAGGCCCACGGCCAAAGGTTGCCAGCGATATTCTTGCCATTGGTGATGTTATTCGTTATCAGCAACAAGATGGTGTTAACTCCCTCGGCCAAGTACCTAAAATACAGGGTGCCCTGGTCTCCTTAAATCCTCGTGACGGAGCTATTTTAGCGCTTGTTGGCGGATACGATTTTAAAGCCCAGCAATTCAATCATGTAACCCAGGCACATCGTCAACCTGGATCTAATTTCAAACCGTTTTACTATGCCGGCGCCATGGAAAACGGCCTGACAGCAGCTTCAATTTTTAACGACGCTCCGCTGGTACTGGACGGCGGAGAACAAGAGCAGGTTTATCGACCAAAAAATTCAGGCGGTTTTGACGGCAACCTTAGGCTGCGAGAAGCCCTGTATAAGTCTAAAAACATGGTATCATTACGCGTCATTCTCGAATTTGGCGCAACCAATGCCATCGATTATGTTAAACGTTTTGGTTTTGATACATCTAACTTTCCACCCGATGTGCAACTGGCCTTTGGCGGTGGCACAATTGCCCTGACGCCACTTGAGGTTGCCACCGGTTACGCCGCTTTTGCCAATGGCGGGTATAAAGTTTCCCCCTACCTGATTGCCAATATTAAATCTATCAATCAGAACACTATTTATAGCGCAACACCTGATACGGTTTGTGATAAAAGCCTGCCCCAACTGGATTGCAAATTACCCAGTGCAGAACGAATTATTGAATCACGGGTAGCTTATGTAATGGATAGTATCTTATCTGACGTTATTACGCGGGGCACTGGCAAAAAGGTATTAAGGGCTCTTAACAGACGCGACCTGAAAGGAAAAACAGGCACTACAAATGATGCGGATATCTGGTTCTCCGGTTATACCAATGATCTTGTTACTACCACCTGGACAGGCTTTGATAACAATAGCCCAGTAGGTAACAGGGAATACGGCAGCACCACCCCGCTGGAAACGTGGGTTGAGTATATGCGTGAAGTGCTGCCACCAGAGACAGAAACTCGCACCATTCCACTACCAGACAGCCTGGTTACCGTAAGAATCAATCCAGTCACTGGCGATCGCGCCACATCGACGGACCCGAATGCTATTTTTGAAATGTTTCGTGAAGAATATGCGCCGGCGAACCCTGCCAGGCAAGAGCAAATCACTACCCAAAACCGGCCTGTACAACAAATATTCTAGGGCTTTCGGGTTTCACGATCAGCCATTACAAAAAGCCAGACCCTGACTCTCTCTATGCTACGACTCAGGTGTTTAACTGAAAATTACTATAATCTGGTACCGTCTGAATTTTTGCCACCCCTGAATCAATTGCTGCCTGGGCAACAGCGCCGGCAACTCTGGCCAGCAACCTTGGGTCCATGGGCTTTGGAATGATATAGTTTGGACCAAATTCCAGATGATCAACGTTATCATAGGCCGCGACCACTTCTGCTGGCACAGGCTCTTTAGCCAGGCCTCGAATCGCATGTACCGCCGCCATTTTCATGGCCTCATTGATATCGCTGGCACGGACATCTAACGCGCCGCGAAACATAAAAGGGAAACATAAAACATTATTAACCTGATTAGCATAATCAGAACGACCAGTGGCAATAATCACATCATCACGAATCGCAAGCGCCGTCTCTGGTCGCATTTCAGGATCCGGGTTTGCCATAGCAAACACCACTGGTTTTGGCCCCATAGCCTTTAGACTGGCTTCATCAAGCAGGTTCGCACCTGAAACGCCGATAAATACATCCGCATCCTGACAGGCATCCTGCAATGTGCGTTTATTGGTCTGCTGGGCAAACTGCTGCTTATAAATCGACAAATCATCACGTTCCGTATGACAAACCCCTTTTGAATCCAGAACAAAGATATTGCCCTTATCTGCACCCAGCTCCACTAGCAATTTGAGTATTGCGATTGCGGCTGAGCCAGCCCCCAGACAAACAATTTTTGAATCTGATATTTGCTTACCGCGTAATTCCAGGGCATTGAGTAAACCAGCGGCGGTAACAATCGCCGTACCATGCTGGTCATCATGAAAAACCGGAATATCCAGTTTTTCTTTCAGTTGGCGTTCAATTTCAAAACAAGCTGGTGCGCCAATATCCTCCAGATTAATGCCCCCAAAGGTCGGCGAAATATTCGCGACGGTATTAACAAACTCATCAACCTCCGTGGTCAGCACTTCCAGATCGAAACAATCAACGTTAGCAAAACGCTTAAATAGTAGCGCTTTTCCCTCCATAACAGGCTTGCTGGCCAGGGCACCAAGGTTACCCAAACCCAAAATAGCTGTACCGTTACTAATAACACCCACCAGGTTTCCCTTTGCAGTGTAACGATAGGCAAGCTCAGCATCAGCACCAATATCCTTAACTGGCTCGCCTACACCGGGCGAATAGGCCAACGACAAATCATCGGCATTTTCCGCTTTAGTAGTAATGGCCAGGGCAATCTTACCCGGCATTGGTTGGGCATGATAATCGAGTGCGCGCTCTCGCATAGTTTGTTTTTCTGACATGACGGATTCCTTTTCTGCCTGCTCAACATATAGAGTTTTAGAATCAGGTCCTCAAACTCTCTGAATAATTAAAACTATCTAAGAATAACTGACAATTAGTTTCTAACAACCTCTACCTTACCAATTACTGTTTTATAATAAGCGCCCAACAACAAGCGTCTAATAACAATCAACAGTAACAATCAACGCGCCAGTCACTAAACTCTGGCTAATATTCTCTCAAATGATGATCTGCATATGTGCGGATAGTGGATATCAATTACAGACAAATTGCCCCATACAAAAAAGGGTGCTCGCTGGCACCCTTTTTTGTATGAATCAATTTCTTAGAATAAACCGCATATGGATTATACTCTATACTAAGATACCAACAATCGCATTATTTCACGCTACGATTACCGAACCGCTTATTAAAACGATCAATTCTACCCGCGCTATCCAGTACTTTCTGCTTACCCGTATAAAAAGGGTGGCATTGTGAACATACTTCAATATGTATATCGTTACATATCGTTGAGCTGGTTTTTATTATATTACCGCAACTACATGTGGCAGTAATTTCTTCATATTTTGGATGGGTATCTGCTTTCATTACTCTTAACCTGTCTCCCGCGAGGTGCGCAATCATACCAGAGTAAAACCGGAGCGCAATAGACTTTCACACTCAAATTCAAAGCCATGCCCTGATGAGCTATAAACCTTTATTTACTCGCTACATAAATTTAAAGGTGCAAATGCCAGCGGCATAAATCAAACTATATGACGTGAAACCAACTTATCTCGAAATAGCCGTTCCTGTCCCATTAAGACGCAGCTTTCACTATCTGCCCCCCACTAATGCTGACATCAATGAATTGCAGCCTGGCATACGTGTAGAGGTACCGTTTGGGCCAAAAAAAGTAATCGGGGTATTAATAAAAACCACCGATACAACCCATCTATCATCAACAAAAATTAAACCAGCGTTTAGACTCATTGACCAAAAGCCAGTATTTCATCCAACCATTTTTCGGCTTTGTTGTTGGGCAGCACAATACTATTGCCATCCAGTCGGCGAAGTATTATCAACCGCTCTGCCAGTATTATTACGCAAGGGCGAACCAATCAACAAACCAGTTAATCGGTTAATTGCCAAAGTAGACCATGCCAATCAACCGGGTCTTGGCCGCAGCCCCAAACAGTTAGCGCTGTTAGAACATCTGCTGGCAGTCAACAGCACCGTAGCCTCTGCTAACAACATTAACGCTGACAGCCTTCATCAATCTGTATCAGAAGGCCTGTCGAAATCAATGCTTAGTCAGCTTAAGGTTTCAGCCGCTGTTATTAAAGCACTAGTAGACAAGGGCTACGCTGACTGGTTGCCCTTCGTTAATACCTATACGCCCTTCAACCCTACAAACATAATGCGCCAACCCACCCTGACGCTCAATGACGAGCAATCTGCCGCTTTGCGCACGTCCGACAAACCTGGCTGCCACCTCATATTTGGCATCACCGGTAGCGGCAAAACAGAAATCTATTTACAGGCCATTGAAAGCGTTTTACGGCAGGGAAATCAAGCCCTGGTGCTGGTACCAGAAATTGGCCTCACACCACAGACGGTAAAACGATTCCAGGACCGTTTTCAGGTCAATGTATTCGCTCTCCATTCCGGGTTATCTGATAAAGACCGACTGCTTGCATGGCAACAGGCTAATCAGGGTAGTGCAGCCATTATCATTGGTACTCGATCAGCGATTTTTACACCGCTGCTCAACCCAGGCCTTATAGTCATCGACGAAGAACACGATAGTTCATTCAAACAACAGGAAGGCTTTCGATATTCTGCCCGCGATATAGCGGTGCTGCGCGGTCAATGGGAAAACATCCCGGTAATACTTGGCTCCGCCACCCCCGCACTCGAAAGCTACCATAACGCCAACAATGAAAAATACACCCTGTCAAGACTTCAGCAACGGGCCAATCAGGCGTCAACAGCAAACTATCGATTAATTGATATTCAGCACGAAAAACTCGACGAAGGTTTTTCCAAGCCACTGATTCATCTCATTACACAGCATTTACAAGCTCAAAATCAGGTACTGATTTTCCTCAACCGTCGTGGCTTCTCCCCAGTAGTCATGTGTCGCGCCTGCGGCTGGATAAAAAACTGTGGCCAATGCGACGCTCGCATGACCTATCACCTGACACTGAATAGTCTTATTTGTCATCATTGCGGTCTCCAGTCTGGTAGACCGCCAAAGTGCGAACAATGTGCATCAAAACAACTCATCCCTCTGGGGGTGGGTACTCAAAGACTGGAACAAAGTCTGCTTCGACTCTTCCCTGGGCAACGAGTAATCCGCATAGACAGAGACTCCACCCGACGCAAAGGTGCCATGGAAAAATTCACCGAAGAAATCAATCGTGGTGAACCTGGTATATTAGTCGGGACCCAACTGCTGGCCAAGGGCCATCATTTTGCCAATGTCACATTGGTCGCCGTTATCGATATTGATTCAGGATTTTATAGCGCCGACTACAAAGCCATAGAACGCATGGGTCAAATATTACTACAGGTGGGCGGCCGCGCCGGTCGAGAATCAAAACCAGGCACAGTGGCAATCCAGACGCTGTTCCCGAACCAGCCGGTACTAAAAATACTCATTGATCAGGGCTACGAAGCATTTTCCAGGCAACTTTTAAATGAACGGCAAGCCTACGATCTACCCCCATTTGCTTATCAGGCCATTATCCGCGCGGAGGCCAATGAACTTGCCAGAGCAATGACGTTTTTAACCCACATCAAACAAAATTTCAGCACTAAAATGACGCCGCTTTTATTAGGCCCAGTGCCATCCAACATGGAAAAGCGAGCCAACAAATATCGCGCCCAACTGCTCTTTTCCAGCAATAATCGTCGTCAACTACAGGATGCCTTACACCGCTGCATAGAATTTGTCGAAACCGCCAATATCAGCCGTGGCGTGAAATGGGCTGTCGATGTCGACCCAATCGATCTTCACTAAATAGCATCAACGCATACTCAAAACCAAAGGGCCAAACGGCAATTTATGGTCTAAAAATGCACACCGCTAATTATTACTCCATCTACTGGTTTTGTTATAGTACGCTGCCAGGCAATATTGACCGAGTTCATGACCCAAGATTACGCAAAAAAAAATTCCAAAAAAATAGCCGCCGCCAACGCTGAATCGCCGCGTTGGCGCTGGCTTATAACCGGCTTTGTTCTCGGTCTGTTTTCCGCCTTCCTCATATATCTATGGCATGAGATTCCCTCAGACCAGAACTCCACCATTAGCAACCCCACCGCCGATATTATCAAGCAGATCGGCCTGGATGAGCAGGCCATCGATTTCACCTTCTACGATATTTTTCCCAAAGCTAACGTACCAATTTTTGAAAAATATAACGCTAACGGCAACCAGTCGATAGATTTGACCACAGACAGCAGCTCTGGCAGTCCGCAAGCCAACTATATCTATGCGCTTCAGGCAGGCTCGTTTAAAAAACTTGACGATGCAAATCGCCGCAGAGGTCAAATAATTCTGCTCAACATGCCGGTCATCATCAAGCAGATAACTAAAGATAACGCTATATGGCATCGAGTAATGGTGACCCCCATTGAATCAAAACTGGCCCTGAATCGCGCTAGAGCACAATTAGCCAATGCAAATATTGAATCAATTCAACTGCGCTTAAAGCAATAAATTTGGTCAACAGGCACTAGCCTGAAGCCATTATTTAGATCCACTCTCTAAATCAATGATCTGCATCAATTGATCGCCGACTACGCTTGAAAAAATCAAACCTTGCCCCAACCTCCTGCTATTCAGAAAATCATGAATTTGCATTGATTCAACCCGACCGAAATTTTTACTATCCATCTACCAATAAAGGAAACCTCTTTTGGAACAATTCAGAGGAACAACTATTCTTTCTGTCCGCCGTGGCAACTCAGTTGTCATTGGCGGTGATGGCCAGGTTTCAATGGGAAATACCGTCATGAAAGGCAACGCGCGTAAAGTTCGGCGGCTGCATAATGATCAGGTAATTGCCGGTTTTGCCGGTGGCACAGCGGACGCTTTCACCTTATTTGAACGTTTCGAAGGTCAGTTAGAAAAACACCAGGGCAACCTGGTTCGCGCAGCGGTGGAGCTGGCAAAAGACTGGCGCACAGACCGAGCACTGCGCAAACTAGAAGCATTACTTGCAGTAGCCGATAAAGAAGCTTCACTTATTATTACTGGCAATGGCGATGTTATTGAACCTGAAAATGGCATCATGGCGATTGGCTCGGGTGGGCCCTTTGCCCAGTCTGCCGCCAGTGCCCTATTTGATAATACCGATCTATCCGCACGCGACGTTGTTGAAAAAAGCCTCGCTATCGCCGCTGATATCTGTATTTACACCAACCACCAACGCACCATAGAAGAAATCGCCTACTAGGCCCTTCAAGCGCTAAGAGTATAGATACCCCATGTCTAATATGACCCCTCGAGAAATCGTTCACGAATTGGACAAACATATCGTAGGCCAAAGTGATGCAAAACGCGCTGTGGCGATTGCATTACGTAATCGCTGGCGCAGAATGCAGCTTCCTGAAGCTATGCGAATTGAGATTTCCCCTAAGAACATCCTTATGATTGGGCCAACAGGCGTTGGCAAAACCGAAATTGCGCGCCGGCTGGCAAAACTTGCGGCTGCACCCTTCGTTAAGGTCGAAGCAACCAAGTTCACTGAAGTGGGTTATGTCGGTCGGGATGTGGAGTCTATCGTCCGTGATCTTATTGAAGCGGCAATAAAAATGTTACGCGATGAGCATATAAAACAAGTCCAGCCGCGCGCTATCGATGCTGCAGAAGAAAAGATTCTTGATGCATTACTACCACAGGCCAGACCCGGCAATGATTCCGGCAACGATTCCAGCAATGATGAAGGCACCCCCAATACCACCCGCCAGCTGTTCCGCAAAAAACTCCGCGAAGGCGATCTCGACCACAAAGAGATCGATATCGAAATAGCTGCAACAGCCGTCGATGTTCAATTTATGGCGCCACCTGGCATGGAAGAAATGACCAGCCAACTACAAAACATGTTTTCTTCAATGTCACCGAATAAAAGTAAGACCAAAAAACTCAATGTCAAAGATGCCTTAAAACAGCTGACTGAAGAAGAAGCAGCCAAACTAATTAACGACGACGATCTTAAAGCCAAAGCAGTAGAAGCAGTGGAACAAACCGGTATTGTATTTATCGACGAACTCGATAAGGTCGCAAAACGGGCCGACCATGGCGGCGCAGATGTCTCCAGAGAAGGCGTACAACGTGATCTGTTGCCATTAATTGAAGGCTGCAATGTGTCAACTAAATACGGCATGATTAAAACTGATCATGTTTTATTTATCGCCTCCGGTGCATTTCACCTCAGCAAACCATCCGACCTCATTCCAGAGCTACAGGGCAGATTGCCAATCAGGGTAGAATTGAATGCATTAAAAGTTGAAGATTTTGTGCGTATTTTAACTGAACCCGATGCCTCTCTGACTGAACAATACCAGGCGCTAATGGACACTGAAGGCGTTTCCCTGAGTTTTGCAGACGATGGTATTCAGCGAAT
Organism: Pseudomonadales bacterium; assembly: GCA_019090615.1. GTDB lineage: Bacteria > Pseudomonadota > Gammaproteobacteria > Pseudomonadales > Azotimanducaceae > JAHRVQ01. Next base: position 19,037 of record JAHRVQ010000073.1, read on the forward strand.
TGCGGAGATTGCATATCAGGTCAATGAACAAACAGAAAATATTGGCGCACGTAGGTTACATACGGTATTGGAGCGACTGCTGGAAAATATATCCTTCAATTGCGGCGAACAAAATGATGCCGGCAAAATTAACATAGATGCTGCATACGTCAATGAACATCTTAGCAATCTGGCTGCTAACGAAGACCTGAGCAGATACATTCTTTAAAAACTTATTGACGGCATAGCAATTTGAAACTCTGGATAAAGGCCTGTAAATGAGCGCACCCATTCCTACGGATGTAAAGCTACACCAGCTTTCTGGTGTGCTAGAACTAGTTTACGCCGATGGCACCATCTTTAAGCTGCCAGCCGAATATCTTCGGGTATATTCTCCTTCGGCTGAGGTACAGGGCCATTCTGCAGCCCAGGCCGTATTACAGCATGGTAAAAAGATGGTCAAGATTAAAGACCTGATCTCCCAGGGTCACTACGCCCTGCGCATTGAATTTTCTGACGGCCATGATTCTGGCATTTTCAGCTGGCAATATTTATTCGACCTGGGTAACCAGCAATCCGAAAAATGGGCAGAATATCTACAGCAACTCAGCAAAGCCGGAAAAAAGCGCGAGCCGCAGTTCATCGCCGTTAGTAAGTAAACATTCTTCGAACCCCCGCAGCCGAATACCCGCTGACATAAATATACCGTATAATTAAAACGCAAAAATCTCGGGACAGTCTTTGAGCAATTAAGCAGCACCAGCAAATAGGCGACTGGCGTAATAATGAGTGATGATAAAACAACCCATTTTGGGTTTACACAAGTACCCAAAAATGAAAAAGCTGCAAAAGTAGCGGGTGTTTTTCACGCCGTCGCGAATCAATATGACTTAATGAATGATGTCATGTCGTTGGGCAGCCATCGCTTAATGAAGCGCTTTGCCGTTGAACTCACAGCTGTACGAGCGGGACATATAGTACTCGACCTGGCAGGCGGAACCGGCGATCTTACCGCGCGCATGGCACCACTGGTAGGGCCAAACGGCCAGGTCATTCTTTGTGACATCAATCAATCAATGTTAGGCCAGGGCCGCGACCGGTTAATTAATCGCGGTATTTTCAATAACATCAATTTCCTTCAGGCGGATGCCGAACACCTCCCCTTGCCGGAAAATTTTCTTGATGTAGTCACCATTGCTTTTGGGCTGCGCAATTTTACCAATAAAGCGGCAGCACTTAGCGACCTGCTACGTACTTTAAAACCTGGCGGAAAACTCGTTGTGCTAGAGTTTTCCAGCCCGCAGCATCCGTTAATAAAAGCCGGTTACGAAAAATTTAGCCAGCTATGGCCCAAAATTGGTAAAACCCTCACCGGCGAAGCCAGCAGCTACCAATACCTTGTGGAATCAATCAAGATGCATCCAGACCAGGCTAACCTCAAACAGATGTTTGTCGATGCCGGTTTCATTCAATGTGAAGTGCATAATATTCTCAACGGCATCGCTGCAATTCATACCGGCTGCAAACCCTGGCCAGAGGACAGCGCTGCGAATGATTGATCGCTCAATTCATCGCCCAGGTGCACACACAACCCCATATACGGGTCCTAACCAGCGAATTCAAACAACCCGCAGACACCCTAAACGGGCTGAACCATGCGCCTGATCCGCATGCTAAAAATTGCCTATGTACTGATCACCCATCGTCTGGATCGCTTGATTCCAGCCAATGCATTACCTCTATGGGCGAGGATTCTTATACTGCCGTTTGGTCTATTGCCGCCATACCAGTCTAACCCTGGTCAATCTGACCATAGCCCAGCAAAAAATGCTGCTTCACTACGCCTGGCGCTTGAACAGCTTGGGCCTATTTTTATCAAATTCGGCCAAATTCTGTCCACCCGTCGCGACCTGTTTGATCCAGACACAGCGGATGAATTACAGAAACTACAGGATCGAGTTCCACCATTTCCAAGCGTTGAAGCAAGAAAGCTGATCGAGGCCAGTCTCGGCCAGCCGATTGACAGCCTGTTTAATGATTTCGAAGATATCCCTCTGGCCTCAGCTTCCGTGGCCCAGGTGCATTCCGCCAGGCTAAAAACTGGTGAGCAGATCGTTATCAAAATCATTCGGCCCGGCATAGACAAAATCATCCGTGATGATCTCAAAATAATGCACCTGTTGGCCCGTCTGGTATTATGGCTATGGGCTGACGCTGCTCGCCTGCACCCATTGCAAATTGTTGCTGACTACGAGCGCACCATATTAGACGAACTAGACCTGCAACTAGAAGCGGCAAATACCAACCAGCTACGAGACAACTGGCTAGATTCCAACCAGCTATATGTGCCCGAAGTCTATTGGGACTATTGCAGCACCAATGTCATGGTGATGGAACGTATTTACGGCTTAACAGCTGGCGACATTAAGGGCATGGTAGAGCAACAGGTTGATATGCAAAAACTGGCCCACCTTGGGGTTGAAATATTTTTCAGTCAGGTTTTCAACGACAACTTTTTTCATGCGGATATGCACCCTGGCAACGTTTTTATCGACGTATCGAACCCAGCCGAGCCTACTTATATCGCCCTGGATTGCGCCATTATCGGCTCCTTAACCGAAGCCGATAAAAATTATCTAGCAAAAAATCTGTTAGCTTTTTTTCACCGAGACTACCTTAAAGTTGCTCAATTACACGTTGAGTGCGGCTGGGTACCTGCAGCAACAGATATCCGCGAATTCGAGACGGTCATACGAAGTGTTTGCGATCCTATTTTTCAAAAACCAATTAAGGATATCTCCTTCGGCAAGGTCCTACTGGCCCTGTTTCAGACCGCCAGACGTTTTGATATGGAAATTCAGCCACAACTGGTGCTGCTGCAGAAAACCCTGCTCAATATCGAAGGTATGGGCCGACAAATTTATCCAGACCTGGACCTTTGGCAAACTGCTGCGCCGTTTATAGAAAAATGGATGCAGTCGCAAATGGGTATGGGCAGTATATTTAAACGCATTAAGAACAACCTGCCCAACTGGGTAGAACAATTTCCCGAAGTGCCGCAACTAGCCTTTGATGCCCTGAGCCAAATAAATAAGCTTGGCCAAAGCAACAGCCAGCAACTACAGCTACTGGCACAGCTCCAGGCTGAACTCGCCCAACAGCGCAGACAACGTAACTTTAGTCGATTGGGTGGTATCGCCCTGATTGCTGCATTGCTGCTCCCACTTAGCGGCATGAGTGAGCAAAACAATTCAGTAGTTGGTGCCTCGCTGCTCGGCAGCCTGGGCATCTACTGGATGTTTATCAAACCCTGACATGCTATTCTCGCCAGCCAATTTTTTATGAAAATACTATTATGAGCGACCCAGCCTGGCTATCCGAGGTCAAATTCTCCGACCAGGGGTTAATCCCCGCCATTGCCCAGGATGCAACCTCCAAACGTATTTTAATGGTCGCCTGGATGAATAAAGACGCCCTGCTTGAAACAGTCAATACCGGCCAGGCCGTTTATTGGTCCAGGTCTCGGCAGAAACTCTGGCGCAAGGGAGAGGAATCTGGTCACCAACAGACTATTCAGGAAATCCGACTGGACTGCGATAGCGATGTGTTATTATTAGACGTTATACAACAGGGCGGAATCGCCTGCCATACCGGCAGACAATCATGCTTTTTTCGCCTGTTAAAAGACCATCAATGGCATACAGTGGACCCCGTGCTTAAGTCGCCGCAGGAGATATACACAAGTGAATGATCAAAGCCAGACCCTTACGCAACTTATGCAGGTTTTGGCACAACGCAAGCAAGCTGCAGCAGATTCCTCTTATGTAGCCGGCTTATACGCAGCGGGACTCAATAAAATACTGGAGAAACTAGGCGAAGAAGCAATAGAAACCATTATTGCCGCCAAGGATGCCAGCCACCTGACCACACTCCGGACTGCTGATATATCCCCACCGAAAGACAATCACAGCGAGCAGCAAAGGGATCATAAGTATACCCTTCATCCGGATATAAAAGACTCGGTAAGAAAAGACCCGAAAAGAAAAGATGTGATTAGCGAAACCGCAGATTTATGGTTTCATAGCCTGGTAATGCTAAGCCATTTAGATATCGAGCTCGACGAGTTATTAGCAGAACTTGCTAATCGTTTTGGTACGTCGGGTCTGGTAGAGAAAGCAAACCGGGGTAAATAAAACAAGCTAATAAGGGTATTCATTAGTAGATATCCCACACCGCGAACAAGCGTTCTGAACAGAGGCCTCGAATTGGACGCTATAAATAGAATGCTATAAATAGACTCTATAATTAGACTCTATAATTAGAACAATGTGACCCAGGGAGAAAATTATGTCTTTTGGCGTAACCGAACTCATCATCATCGCAGCCATTGTGCTGCTCCTATTTGGCACCTCCAAATTAAAATCATTGGGTAGCGACCTTGGCACAGCCATTAAAGGCTTCAAGAGTGCCATGGACGAAGACAAACCCAAACTAGAAGCCGACGAACCCAACCCCGTGCCTGGCGTAAAAGAACAGGTTCACGCTAAAAATGATGCTAAAAGTGATGCCGGCAGCAAACCAGGCAAAGAACTTTAACCCCGATGTTTGATATCGGCTTCCCCGAATTACTCCTGGTTAGCGTAGTAGCATTACTGGTTATAGGCCCAGACCGACTGCCTGAAACGATTCGCACCATCATGTTATGGCTAGGCCGAATACGGTCCAGTTTCTCCAACATAAAAACCGAGATAGAACGCGAACTGGGGGCTGACGAGATACGCCAACAACTGCATAATGAATCGATTATGCAGGACCTCAGGGATACCCACGAACAAATTCAGGGCGTTTTAAAAACTACCGATAGCGCCCTCCAACAGCCTCTGAATTCTAACAAGCCCTCTACTGCAGCTGTGATTAATAATGTTGCAACAGATAATGTTGCGACAGATAACAGTCTTGCAGCAGACAATGATGCTACCAGTAATAATAGCGAACCCAAAGAAACGCTTAATTCACCCCCAGAGTTGACCAGTGAACCCACCAAACAGTCAAAAAACAGCTCCTGAAGGTCAACCGCTTGTTGAACACCTGATAGAACTTAGATCGCGGCTACTAAAAAGTATCAGTGTAGTACTGATTATATTTTTACCGCTATTTTATTTTGCCAACGACATTTATAGCTTCGTTTCTCGCCCCCTTCGGGCCTACATGCCGGAAGGCACATCCATGATCGCAACTGAGGTTGCCTCACCTTTTTTAACGCCATTTAAATTAACCCTGGTATTAGCGGTTTTCCTTGCCATCCCTTATATCCTGCATCAAGTCTGGAGTTTTATCGCTCCAGGACTTTATACCAACGAGAAACGTCTGGCGCTACCGCTATTAATCTCCAGCGTCCTGCTTTTCTATACCGGTATCAGCTTCGCCTATTTTGTAGTATTTCCCATAATATTTGGCTTTTTTTCCAGCGTCACCCCAGATGGCGTGGCAATCATGACTGACATCAATCGCTATCTTGATTTTGTATTGAAATTATTTTTTGCCTTTGGCCTGGCCTTTGAAATACCCATTGCAACGGTTTTACTGGTTTGGACAGGCGCCAGTAATGTCGACAGTCTACGTGCCAAACGACCCTACGTTGTGGTTGGTTGTTTTGTGGTGGGTATGCTACTCACACCACCCGATGTTATTTCGCAATTACTACTGGCATTGCCCATGTGGCTGCTATTTGAAGCAGGCATTATTTTCTCTACGTTTATCCGACCGCCAGAGGAGGATTAGAATTTAAAGGTGTAGAGAATTTCTGCTTAACATTCAGGTCTCTAATAAAAAAGTAACCGGCCCATCGTTTAACAGCCCTACCTTCATATCGGCACCAAAGCTACCCGCTGCCACTTTTGAAACAACACCGTCAGGCACTAGCTTATACGCCCGCAGTAAAAATTCGTCATATAGGTGTTCAGCCAATTGCGGACTGGCGGCAGCAGAAAATGAAGGCCGCAAACCCTTTTTTGTATTTGCCGCGATAGTAAATTGCGACACCACCAACAACGCGCCTGCAATATCGGCAAGGCTGTTGTTCATATGGCCCTTTTCATCCGCAAAAATTCGATACGCTACCACTTTATCCAGCAGCTTCTGCAAGGTTTTTTCATCATCGTGTTTTTGAATACCCAGCAACAACAAAATGCCCACATCGATTTCAGCAATTATTTCATCGGCAACAGTAACACTGGCTGAAGACACACGTTGGATCAGACCTAACAAAGATTAAACGCCAAAATCCGCTTCAAACCTTAACGCCATATCGCGGGTAGCACGAATCAACGCATCTATAATCGAAGGCTCAACCGCTGAATGTCCAGCTTCACGAACAATATACAATTGAGAAATTGGCCAGGCTTCATGCAGGGTAAAGGCGTTTTCCAGCGGGCACATCATGTCAAAGCGACCGTGGACAATAATTCCAGGTATTTCCGCAATCGCAGCAATATCATTAATAATCTGGTTTTCGGTTAGAAAACAGTTGTTAGTGAAATAATGCAAGCCAATTTTGGACCGTGCCATAGCACGCGCAGGGTCAGTCAGATGTTTAACCAATCTCGCGTTTGGGTGCAAGGTTGCGCAGTCAGCTTCCCAGCGAGACCAGGACTTGGCCGCAGACATACGCACCAGTTCATCGGGTCCCTCTATAAGCCCCTGGTACGCGGCCAGTAGATCATTGCGTTCATTCTCTGCCACATGGTTGACAAAATCTTCCCAATGATCAGGGAAAAACCGGCTCAACCCCGCCTGGTAGGTCCACTTGATATCTGCCGCACGAGCTAGAAAAATTCCACGCACGACGAGTGCAAGCACCTGTGCTGGGAATTTTTCAGCATATAACAAACTTAATGTTGCCCCAAAACCGCCACCAAACAACATCCATTGATCAATTTTGAGATAGTTGCGAATGTTTTCCATATCTTCAAGCAACAACGAAGTAGTATTATTTTGTACTTCTGCATGGGGTTTTGAGCGGCCGGCACCACGTTGGTCAAACAGGATAATTCGGTATTTTTCCGGGTTGAAAAAACACCGACTATCAAATTCACAGCCTGACCCCGGCCCGGCATGAACGAATAGAACCGGTATTCCATCTGGCGTACCGCCTTCTTCAACGTACAGCTCGTGCACGTCATCAACCTGCAACGTATGCCGCGCATACGGCTTGATTTCCGGATATAGTGGCAACATATTGTCAACCCAAGAGCCTTCAGCGGCTCTACATAAAAAGCCTTCAGCGGCTCTACATAAAAAGCCCTCAGCGACTCTACATAAAAAGCCCTTAGCGGCTCTTACATAAAAAGCCCTTAGCAGCTCTTACATAAAAAGCCCTTAGCGGCTCTTACATAAAAACCTTAGCGGCTCTTATAAAAAACCCTCGATAGAGTTTGCTTAAACACCCTCTATCACCTGATATATAAATTCAACCCTCATAGCATAGTCCATATGCCAAGCTCAAACCGGCTAGACAGGAACTTTAGCCGATAACCACATTAAAACAATCAGTTCTAACCTCGACCCGCTCGCTTCCTATCATTCTCGGTCAATAGCTTTTTTCTGATGCGAATAAAATTGGGGGTTACTTCCACCAGTTCATCGTCGTCAATAAACTCAATGGCTTGTTCCAATGTATGCCTGACTGGCGGCGATAATGTCACTGCTTCATCAGTTCCAGAGGCACGTACGTTGGTTAACTGCTTACCTTTGAGTGGATTCACTACAAGATCATTGCCACGGGTATGAAGACCAATGACCTGACCTTCATAAACCTCAGTATTGGGATGGATAAACATTCTGCCTCGGGCCTGCAAATTAAATAGCGCAAAGGCCAAACTTTTACCGGTCGCCATTGCGACTAAAACACCGTTACTACGGCCGCCAATTTCCGATGAAACCACCGGTCCATAATGGGAATAGATACTGGTCATTATGCCTGTTCCCGATGTCATGGTCAGAAACTCGGAACGAAACCCAATAAGACCACGACTGGGCGAAATATATTCAAGCCGTACCCGTCCCTTACCGTCTGGAGAAAGATTTTTCAAACTACCTTTACGTTTGCCCATTTCTTCCATGACGCCACCCTGATGTTGTTCTTCAACATCAAGCAGGACACTTTCAAAAGGCTCCTGAAGCTTACCTGCCTCTTCTCTCAGAATAACTTCAGGTCTGCCTACGCCAAGCTCAAAGCCTTCGCGACGCATATTTTCAACCAGAATCGCCAGATGCAACTCACCCCGTCCAGATACTTTAAATCGATCTGCAGAATCAGTCGGCTCAACCTTAAGGGCCACATTATGAATCAACTCTCGTTCAAGACGTTCTTTAATATTCCGACTGGTAACAAATTTACCGTCAAGACCAGCAAAGGGTGAATTATTAACCTGAAAAGTCATAGAAATAGTCGGTTCATCAACCACCAACGGTGGCAGCGCCTCAACCTTGGCTGGATCACATAAGGTATCGGAAATCTTTAGTTGATCGATCCCGGTAATACATACAATATCCCCAGCAGAAGCCTCTTCAATTTCGGTCCGTTCGAGGCCTTTATAACCCATTACCTGCAGAATTTTACCCTTTCTGGTATGGCCGTCGGCACAAATTATGGTCACCTGCATACCTTTTTTGACCTTACCCTGTTGAATTCTGCCAACCCCAATAACCCCAACGTAACTGTTATAGTCCAGGGCACTGATTTGCATCTGAAAAGGCGCTTCAACGGCAACATTAGGCGCTGGTACATGGTCAATTACGGCCTGTAACATGCAGCTCATATCATCTTCGATATTATCCATATTGAGGCCGGCTCGGCCTTCGATTGCGGAACCATAGATCACTGGGAAATCCAGCTGTTCATCGGTCGCGCCCAACTGATCAAAAAGCTCGAAAACTTCGTCCACTACCCATTCGGGACGGGCACCTTCACGATCTATTTTATTCACCATCAAAATAGGGTTCAAACCATTTGCGAAAGCTTTACTAGTGACAAACCGCGTTTGTGGCATCGGCCCATCTACGGCATCCACAATAAGCAATACCGAATCAACCATAGACAGGATACGCTCCACTTCGCCACCAAAATCAGCGTGACCGGGTGTATCTACAATATTAATATGATGCTCATTCCAGTCCAGCGCAGTATTTTTCGCAAGAATGGTAATACCCCGCTCCTTCTCAATATCATTGGAATCCATTAACCGTTCGACATCTTCCTCACCGCGCTGCAAAGCACCTGCCTGCTGCAACAATTTGTCTATTAATGTGGTCTTGCCATGGTCAACATGGGCAATTATGGCAATATTTCGAAGTTTCTGAATCATGGATGCTCCCGAGCGAAGACGCGGATTATACATAAGGATTTTAAGTATTAAAGGTCCATCACTACCGTTGACACCATCAGCATTCATAACTGCATTGAAGTAGTAGTGTTTGTCATCCTCAGAGGCCGTATTTAAACCAGGTTTTGGCCTATTCACCAGAGGTCATAGCTGAACCATACAAATCGCCATTTAAATGCCATCAACCGACTCATCCTATATGCCTGAATGAGTATCCTGAATGGCTATCCTGCTCGACTTTCTTAAAAACCAGGTCAAGCCAACAAACACCCTGGCGTAATACGCTCGGTATTTTTATTGATAGATACTATTATTGAATACAGGTATCGAATACCGGTACTAAAGGTATCTATCAATACTACTTATCAGACATGCGCAGGCATTTTTGCGCCTGCGCAATTTTTAATAGCAGCGCAATAATGTATACTCCGCGCCATTTCAGAAGCCAAAAATATCATGACTACCCCCCGACGCGCCGTCTCCCTTATATCCGGCGGACTGGACTCCTTACTGGCGACCAAAATTATCCTTGATCAGGGCATCCATGTAGAAGGTATTAACTTCTACACCGGGTTTTGCGTAGAAGGCCATACTCACGCGATCCGAAAAAAAGACAAGCAGAAAGAAAAACGCAACAACGCGCTCTGGGTTGCAGAACAGTTAGGCATCAAACTCCATATCATCGATGTCATCGATGAATACAAGGATGTATTACTTAACCCCAAACATGGCTATGGGCAAAATTTAAATCCCTGTCTTGATTGTAAAATATTTATGGTTAATAAGGCTCAGGCCTGGGCCTGGATGGAAGAAAATCAATTCGATTTCATTATTACCGGTGAAGTGATTGGCCAGCGGCCAAAATCCCAACGCAAAGAAACCATGCCTATCATTGCCCGAGAATCTGGCGCTGATGATCGCCTGCTAAGACCACTTTGCGCAAAAAACCTGCCGCCGACTAAACCCGAGGTAGAAGGCTGGGTAGATCGCGAGAAGTTATACGGTTTTCATGGCCGTAACCGCAAACCGCAAATGGCGCTGGCCGCAGAATTCGGCTTCACCGACTATGCCCAGCCTGCAGGCGGTTGTTGCTTCCTTACGGATAAACCCTATTCAGATAAACTGGCTGATTTATGGCAATCCAGGGGTAGTCGAGAATACGAATTAGACGACATAATGCTGTTGAAGGTAGGCCGCCATATCCGCCCTAAATCAAATTTCAAACTGATCATCAGCCGTGAAGAAGGTGAAACCCATTATTTAAAGGGATATAAGAACGAGTATTTAACCTTACAAACAATTTCGCATAACGGACCCATCGCAATGATTGATGGCGACCCCAGCGAAGACGACCTGTTATTGGCCGCGAGAATTGTCGCTCGCTATGGCCAGGGCAGAGACGCAACTCAGGTAGAGGTTGAATTCAGAAGCCCCACTGGCGAGCGAACACAGCACAAAGTAATGCCATTGGCAGCGGCTGACCTGAACCCTGAATGGCATGTCTGAACACTTAATTGGCCTAGGCACTTAATTTATCCGCAAGATATCTGCACGTACTATTAGCTGCAAACACAATTATCTAAATACGATGTCAAAAATAAAATGTCTAAATACTATGTCTAAATACTATGTCTGAACATCTGGAATTAAATGCAAGAAGACTGCTTTGCCCCATGCCGGTGATTCGCACCCAGGATAAAATCAAACAAATGACGCACGGTGACACGTTAACGGTCATATGTACTGATCCTGGCGCACTCAATGATATCCCTACCTGGTGTCGCATAAATCAACATCGTGTTATTCGCCAGGAAACTATCAACGATGAATATTTGATAACACTGGAAGTAGGCCCTAGCGCACCTAATTAGTGCGAACGTGCCGCGGCAGCCCCATTATCTGGCACGACCACAAGAAAACTCAATGCTCAATCGCCTTATTTAACGCCGCTATACAGAGGGGTTTATCTTTCAACTTCGATGGCATATTCTTTGCTCCGTATTTTTGCACCAAATATTGCTAAACAAAATATTACTTAATCAAACATAGCACCAAACCATTTCGGTAAACCTTTTGGAGGACCATAAATGTCAGAGAAAACTCTGGACTTAATCAAGAATAACGATGCCAAGTGGGTGGATCTGCGGTTCACCGACTCACGCGGTAAAGAACAACACGTCACCAACAATGCGGCCAAAGTTGATGCAGACTTTTTTGAAACTGGCGCAATGTTTGATGGCTCATCCATTGCTGGCTGGAAACCTATTAATGAATCAGACATGATCTTAATGCCTGATGATAGCACCGCTGTGGTAGACCCTTTTACAGAAGAAACTACGGTTAATCTGCGTTGCGATATCGTTGAACCCAGCACACTGCAGGGCTACGACCGTGACCCACGTTCAATCGGCAAACGCGCTGAAGCCTATTTGAAAGCGACAGGCATAGGTGACACTGCGTATTTCGGGCCAGAGCCAGAATTTTTCATTTTTGACGATGTGAAATACAAAAATAATATTAATGGCGCCATGTATGAGATCGAATCTGAAGAAGCCGCATGGATGTCAGCATCCAATTTTGAAGGCGGTAATATGGGCCACAGGCCAGGCGTAAAAGGCGGTTACTTTCCAGTTCCGCCAGTGGATTCTTTCTTCGACGTACGAAATTCAATGTGCGGCGCCATGGAATCTATGGGTCTCGACGTTGACCTGCATCACCACGAAGTCGGTACCGCCGGCCAGTGTGAAATCGGCGTTAGCTTTAATACCCTGACCCAAAAAGCCGACGAAGTACAAATTTATAAATACTGCGTACTGAACGTTGCCCATGCATATGGCAAGACAGCGACCTTTATGCCTAAACCATTAGTCGGTGATAATGGTAACGGCATGCACTGTCATCAGTCTATCTGGAAAGACGGCAGCAATACTTTTGCCGGTGACGGTTACGGCAACCTGTCTCAGGAAGCAATCTGGTACATCGGCGGTATCATCAAGCATTCCCGTGCCATCAACGCCTTTGCTAACGCCTCAACCAACTCTTATAAGCGTCTGGTACCCGGTTTTGAAGCGCCTTTGATGCTGGTGTACTCTGCCCGTAATCGCTCTGCATCAATACGTATCCCATACATCCAGGGCGGCAACCCTAAAGGCATACGCGTTGAAGTACGTTATGGCGACTGTACCGCTAACCCATACCTGATGTTCGCCTCTATGTTAATGGCTGGCCTCGACGGCATCAAAAACAAAATTGAGCCTGTTGGACCGCTCGACAAGGACCTATACGATCTACCCGCTGAAGAGCTCAAAGGTCTGCCTACGGTTTGTTCATCACTGGAGATGGCATTAGACAATCTCAATGCTGATCGCAATTTCCTCACTGAAGGCGGCGTATTCACTGACTCAATGATCGACGGTTATATAGATCTGAAAATGGAAGAAGTAACGCGCTACAACTCCAGCACTCACCCTGTAGAATTTGAAATGTACTACAGCGTTTAAATCTGGTGTTTTATGGCTAAAAATTTGGCGAGTCTGTGGTACCTCGATAACCGCAGCGACGGACACGGCATAACAATTAGCTAATGTGAGAATGTGAGAATGTGAGTATAGAAGCCCTGCCCAGCAATGGTCGGGGCTTTTTTTTGCCCTTTATCTAAAACCAGGCGCATAATCTATCAATCAAATCTAATATGACGTTGTAGATTACGCACTACACAGTACGCACTACGGCCAGTTATAATTGCAAAGAGCTTTTAAGGATTGATAAGCAGCTAATAGAAAAAAGGTAGAAAGGTATTAAAAATGCTCCGGAGACTAATCACCTTAGGTTTGACCAGCTTACTTTGCCTGACAAAGCCGTCTTTCGCTGCAAACGATACGATATATCGCAGCACCGATAAGCAGGGCAATGTCACATACTCTGACATGCCCGCAGACCTGGCCGATGAAATCACCCTGCCTGAACCCAGCATCTACCAATCAACCCCAGCACAAACCCTGCAGCGAACGAGGACAAAATCAGCAACGGCTAAAGCCGTCAGCTATCGCCAGTTAAACATCCTGAGCCCACTGAACAATACTGCTATTCGCTCCAATAACGGGTCACTTGATATTTCTTTCGAATGCGCGCCACAGATTCGACCAGGACACAGTTTTCAACTACTTATCGATGACCAGGTCCGTCAAACCCTCAAACAAACTGGCACCGTTGGCCTGCAAAATGTCGATCGGGGCTCGCATAAAATCCAGCTACAGATTATTGAAGATAGCAGCGGCAAAATCTTGTACCAGGGTCCTAGCATCACAACGACAATTCTTAGATTTTCCAAGCTTCAGCAACGACCCTTATTACCCCCTGCCGGCCGTAATCGCACCATATTGACGCAATTAATTAGCAATTAATTTATACTATTTACCCTCAAGGTCCAGTTGAGGTAGCAGTATAGACAAGCCTAACTATTGGTGTATTTCTTGCTTCCTAATATTGCATATTTTGAATATCTACTGATTTTTATAAACAGATCCTTATTTATTGAGATCAATTACCAACAATTTATAACCAGTAATTTATTACTAATAAACACCAAAAACGTAAAGCCAACTAACCCAGAGATGTGAAAGGCTTTTCCACATTCGCTATTGATAAGTCACTTATTTTGATGCAACACCCAGTGCTGAACAATTTGAATATATCGGTCCTTTCCGTCGACCAGGGATTACGCCTGTGCTACATCAACCCATCGGCAGAAAGCCTACTCGAAATTTCAGGTAATCGTGGCCTTAAACAGCCCATTTCTTCATTTTTTTTAAACGCAGCCGATCTTGAACCAATACTCTTTGAAGCGCTGCAAAGCGGCCAAATGTACACCCGGCGCAAGGTTAAGCTAGACCTCTTCACAGGCCGCTCTGTGACCTGTGACTATTCTATCACCCCCTATATGGATGCTGAAAAACCCCGCCTGCTACTTGAACTGTATCCCCTGGATCGATATTTACGCATTGATCGAGATGAGTCCATCAGCACCCATACAGAAGTAACACGGCAAATGGTTCGCGGCCTGGCCCATGAAATCAAAAACCCACTCGGCGGCATAAGGGGCTCTGCACAATTATTGGCCCGCGAACTAAAAACCGATCAGCTACGCCAATATACCGATGTAATTATTGACGAAACCGACCGCTTAACGTCATTGGTAGATCGCCTGCTGGGTCCCAATTCGGCCCTTAAACCAGAGTGTATGAACATCCACGAAGTGCTTGAAAGAGTAAGAACCCTGATTGCTATGGAATCTGATCCGCCGATAGAGATCCATCAGGACTACGACCCAAGCATTCCTGAAATGAACCTGGACGCTGAACTTATGGTACAGGTAGTACTCAATATCGCGCGTAATGCCATGCAAAGCCTGGTTGATATAAACACGCCCAAAATTACCTTTATTAGTCGCGTCGAACGGCAATACACCATTGGCTCCATACATCATAAACTGGCCGTTCGAATGTCTGTCCAGGACAACGGCCCAGGTATTCCTGAAGCCCTGAAGGAGCATTTATTTTTCCCCATGATCAGCGGCCGATCAAATGGCACCGGCCTTGGCTTATCCGTCGCACAGGCAATCATCCAACAGCATCACGGCTTGATCGAGTTTGACAGCGAACCTGGCAACACCACCTTTTCTATTATCCTTCCATTGGAGACATCAGCATGAATTCAGACTCAACAATCTGGGTAGTTGATGATGAACGATCCATCCGCTGGGTGCTCGACAAGGCACTAACTCAGGCTGGTATGGCAGTAACCTGCTATGAAAACAGCGCTTCCCTGCTAGCAGACTTGGGCCACAATACACCTGACGCGATCGTCTCTGATATTCGTATGCCGGGTATGGACGGACTAGAATTGCTCGACAAAATCCAGCTTAGCCATCCTGAAATACCCGTGATCATTATGACCGCACATTCTGATCTGGATAGCGCGGTCTCATCAATCAAGGGCGGTGCATTTGAATACATCCCCAAACCCTTCGAGGTTGACGAAGCCGTCGCAGTGGTAAAACGCGCTATTGATCATCGCAAACCAGCCGAAAGTGCTGCGCCGCCCGTAGAGGAAAGTGTCGACTCTGAAATTATTGGTAGCGCACCAGCGATGCAAGAAGTCTTTCGTGCCATCGGACGCTTATCCAAATCAAATGTGACGGTACTGATCAACGGCCAATCTGGCACCGGCAAGGAACTGGTTGCCCATGCCCTGCACAAACATAGCCCGAGAACAGAAAGCCCCTTTGTGGCGCTCAATATGGCCGCCATTCCCCATGACTTAATCGAATCAGAATTATTCGGCCATGAAAAGGGCGCTTTCACCGGCGCCAATGTCGCTCGCAAGGGCCGCTTCGAACAGGCTGACCAGGGCACGTTGTTTTTAGACGAAATTGGCGATATGCCACCCGAAACTCAAACCCGCCTGCTCAGAGTATTATCCGATGGAGAATACTATCGTGTTGGTGGCCATCAACCACTCAAATCAAATGTTAGAATCATTGCCGCCACGCATCAAAATTTAGAAGAATTAGTCGCCCAAAATCGCTTTCGAGAAGATTTATATCACCGCCTCAATGTCATCCGTATCCACATTCCAACCCTCAGTGAGCGGCGCGAGGATATCCCATTATTATGTCAGTTCTTCCTCCAGCAGGCGGCAGAGGAACTCAGCGAAGAAGCCAAAACCCTGACTATTTCAACCATGGAATTTATTACCAACCTGCCCTGGCCTGGCAACGTGCGTCAGCTACAAAATTTCTGTCGCTGGATTACCGTCATGGCCACTGGCAATGATGTGGTCATCGAAGATCTGCCGCCAGAATTATTAAACGAAAAAAATCAGAGTCAAAAGTCTGAATCCTGGGAAAAGTCACTCCGTTCCTGGGCCACCCGCAAACTTGCGCAGATGAAACCCGGCGACGATGGCCTGCTCAATTCTGCACTACCGCAGTTTGAACGAATCATGATTGAGGCTGCACTAAAACAAACCGGGGGTCGTAAGAATGACGCCTCCATACTACTCGGCTGGGGCCGCAACACACTAACAAGAAAAATAAGCGATTTTAATCTAAAAGAATAACCAGAAAAATATCTGGCCCAGCAACCATCAGGCTACTGCTTCAATCTAACCTGCACCGTACGCCGAGTGACGAAACTGCCTGCAGTACATTCGCTGGTTGAGGTAAGGGTATAAAAAGTATCTGCCGCTACCACCACAGGCGTACAAATCACATTCGCCTCACAAAATCGTAAGGCCTGATTAACAAAATTAAAATTTAAGTCGGCGCAGCTGCCAGCACCAGCAGGCGGCAACAATCGGTTCACCGCCAGCTGCGCACCACTCTCTGCGGCCAGAAATGCCTTAAGTGAAAGAATTTCATAACTCTGTGTCTGTTGATCTATGTCGACCATTCTCGACATCGCCACCGCCAAAACCGATACCACAACGATAACAAAAACCGCCCCAACCAGGCCCAAACCGTTTTGCCGTATAGCATTTTGTAGCGCAGGCTGTTTTACCGACCGCTGTTGTTGTAAGCACTGTTGTTGTAAGCGCTGGCATCGATCAAAATCAGGGCACATTTCTTAGCTGTACCTCGTGCAATATCCGCACAGTCTCACCATCTTCCAGGAAGGTCAGATCAATAGCCACCAATGCATTACGCTGCAAACTTGCATCTAACACCTCAAAGGGGTTGCCTGATGTCCCGACCTTATTCACCAGTAAGGCTCTATCAGGCAGACTGGTCGGCAAATCTATTATGTCTGGCTGACTATTTGACAGACCATAATTTTGATAGCGGAACAGATTATCGCCATCAATACAAAAACTAACAGGGTCCTGTACGATAAAGAATCTTTGGCCTGGCGAGTGGTTCGCAAACTGGAAACTACTCGCCAGGGTAACGGTGATTTGATTATCAGTATCAGGCGTCGACAAGGTCGCTGCACCGGATAGAACATTGTTGCTTAGATCATAGAGGCTATTACTGATTGGATAAACTGCCACCCTGCCGGTCACCGCCCCCTGACCATTATTCATAGGTACTGCCTGAAAACTAATTGCACTGGCTTCCACAGGCAAATCGAGATAACTACCTGCAGCGGCAATGGGTATATATTCAACACAGCTACTTACAACCCTTGCACTTGCTGGCAGGCCCTGACGAATTTCCCTGGACATTTTATCCACCGCAATTCGCGCTGAATTACCCAGAGTTTGCCGACCTAACATGCTGGCATAAGCATCCGCGGTATAACCGATTATTTCAACACCTGCTAACGACAGGATACTCATCAGCACAATGACTACTACCAGTTCGATCAGACTAAAACCCCGATTAGCGATACTGGACATTAGAAATTACCCTTATAGGCACTAAATTCAATGCCACTACCCACCGGCGGACTTACGATAACACGGACTAGTTTCGCATCGGTCTGGTCATCAAGGCCATAGGCTGCGATTTCCGCTGTGGTCATATAGGCAACACTGATATCCACCTGATAACCCACATAACCGCTGCGCACAATTCCTAACGAATCCCTCGGCGGATTCTCACTCAGACCATCATAATCGTCCACATCATTAAAATTTGACCGCGTCTCAGATTCATTGCCAATGGTGCCACAGACCGTCGCCGAAGGTGTACAGGCGGGTATGCCACCGAGCGGGGAGTTTTCATCAAAACGTTTAGTCAATATTTCTTCAAGATAAGCCTGACCTAGCTCCACCACTTTCACCTGCACCATAGAATCTGCGCTATGGCTTGAAGCAAAAGAAACTGTCATCGCCAAACTCACTAGCGCTATCGCTAAAATGACGATAGTTATCACCAATTCAACCAACGTAGCGCCAACTGCCCGAGCATCTAACCCGCCAGTACCCGCCAACTTAGACGCAAGTCCCTGCATGAGCAAACCCTAATGGCGAAATACATAATAGCTGGCTGATGGTACCGGTCATTTCAACAGCAATCCCGGCTGCAATTTGACCCGGCGTCGATCCAATCAGGACCTCGCTAATATTACCTAAGCCGTCAAACTTAATATCCAGCCCTGTGGTTGTGCTTAATACACTCGGCCCAGTTCCAGCGGTGGCCTGAATATCAATATTAGCGGCATCAATTTGCACCTGGTGTAATGTAGTTAGCACTGAAGCCTCATCTTCGATCACAGCAAATTGCCAATCACCCGATACCTGAATCAATTTTAGATGGATATCAACATCACTATTGGCCATCGCAATCCGCTGCGCCAGCCGAGCATAAACCACATACTCGGCGGCTAAACTATTGATACGGAATGCATCTGCACCAAACCATCGGCTGGAAACCCCCACTGATATAATCGCCAATAGAACAATTGTGGTCACCAGTTCTATAATGGTGAAGCCTTCAGCCTTCAAATTTTATAACCCGACAAATTAGAGTGTTCCGGGCAAAGCAGCTGTTGCCTGAACTACCTGCCCAGTTTCTGAATCGTAACTCAATGTTGCGACCGTGGTGCCGGCTGTTTTTGATTCGCCGGTATAATAAAAAATACAGTCATCAGTATTGGCCACAGCAGCAGCAAAATCTGCAGTATAACTTGACGTGCCGGCAGAAATGCTCGGTGCCCCAGCTTGCAACAGATTACTAAAAATCGCGGTACAGTCAGCATCTGCATTCACGTCGTCCGTGTTAGTCGCCGCCGAATTATCCGCTGTACCATAGGCATACCCTTCTGGTGTAGTCCGCAAACTACCAAAATCCGTTAATGCGGTAGTTGCCGCAGGCTGTCCTTCAGCGACCCACTGGGCATGATACAGAGAAGAACCAGATTGCAAACCGCCGAACACACCACTAACAACTGAACTATGCGCCTCACTGGTGACATTCATAAACCTCGGCAGAGCCGTAGCGGCCATAATGCCCAATAAAATAATGACTACCACCAGTTCGATAATCGTGAAACCACCCTGGTTTCTCATATTTTGACTCCTGTATTTATACATCTACTACCTGTTTCTGCTACCTGTTAAAAGCGCCCATTCCGATTACCCATTTTGCTTGCTTTTAGCTTCCTTTTATCTGCCACACCAAATGCAATAATTTATGCCTTCATGTTCCTCAGGGCCTTTGTACAAGCACTATAGGAAAGCACTGTTATAAATAGATATAGTCTAGTCCAGCACGACAATTACCACTCAAAATCAACCGGCTATAATGGGTTTTTATTTGTTCACAAGCCTTATTAAGCTTAGAAAATTTCTGCTGAATGTCCATGTAAATGATGCTCCTTTCGCGACCATTTTTTACGAATTTTTTTACGAGGCTTTCCTTTTACGAGACTCTTGTTTACGAGACTCTTGTTTACGAGACTCTTTTTTACGAGACTCTTTTTTACGAGATTGGGCATATAATTGCCTTGCAGACAATCCGGTGCACTATCTAGACGCTGCGCTGGAAAGATCCCATAGCGGCAGAAATACGCCGAGAGCCAGCACCAGCACCATGGCGCCAATACCAATAATCATTATCGGTTCAATAGCATCAGCCAGGCCTTTAAGTTCGTAATCAACTTCCTGCTCATAAAAGTCAGCCGCCTCCGCCAACATTTCATCAATGCCGCCGGTTTCTTCACCGACACTAATCATCTGCATTACCAGCGGGGTAAATAATTTGGACATCGCAGCAGCCTGCAGAAAACTCTCTCCACGCTCAATATTTTGTCGCATACCGCGCACCCTTTCCGCCATATAATCGTTGCCCAGCGCATGACTGACGACATTTAGACCCTGCACTATGGGAATACCAGAACGCAACATCATAGAAAACGAGCGACAGAACCGTCCCAGGTGTATGCGTTCAAAAAGACTACCCAATACCGGCAATTTCAATTTCCAGCCATCCCATCGATACCTGCCTGCCGGTGTTTTTAGCCAAAACTTTATGCCCACCAGCGAACCCATCAATAGCAGCAACAACAGCGGCCAGTAATTCAGCATAAAGTTGGAAAATGAAATCAGGACCTGTGTTTGCCACGGTAACTCAGCACCAAGTTTCGCAAACACCCCTGAGAATGCAGGTATGACAAATATATTGATAATCACCAGGCCAATGGACATGGCAATAATTACAAACGTAGGATAACGGGTGGCTGATTTTATTCGCTTGATTGTTTCTCGCTCTAACTCAAGATAACCCGCCAACTGCAGGAAGGCCTCATCGAGCCGGCCACTATTTTCCCCTACATGGACCACACTCACATACAGATCGCTGAAAATCCGCGGATGCTGACTTAGCGCCTGCGCCAACGGCTGCCCTGACTCAAGCGAATGCAAAACAGCTTTGATCGCTTTTCTTAAGGTTGGGTTAAAGGTCGATTCCGACAGGCCATTTAATGCCCGGATCATAGCAATCCCAGCTTTTGACAAGCTATACATTTGTTTGCTAAAAATAATCAGCTCTTCAAGGCCCACTCTAGCACTCGGCAGCAGCGCCGCAATATCCAGATCAAAGGTTTCGGAAGTATTTACAATTTGGATCGTTATTGGCGTCAGCCCTGTCTGGAGTAACTCAGTGGCGACATTTTCTTCATTAGCTGCGTCAAGTATACCTTTAACCGTATCACCCGATTGATTACGGCAGGTGTATTGATATTGACTCATAGCGCAGCACTATTACTAATGTTGGCACCGCTAGTGGTCGAATTCGTTGCGCTAGCCGATGTTTTTACGCTCAATGGCGGCAATTGCTTTTCATCCACCTGCTCAGCCACTCGTGCCACTTCATCCAGGGTAGTAAGTCCCCGTACAGCGTAGGTCATCGCCGCCTCAAAGAGACTAGTGAAAGAGGGATCCCGGGCAGCCAATTGAGTAAAAGCAGCCACGTCTGACTGGCGAATTGCAGCGGCCATTTCGCCATTAATTTCTAGCAGTTCAAATATACCAATACGGCCACTATAGCCAGTTTTATTACAGCGTGAACAGCCGACGCCACGTTTAAACTTGAATTTCTTCTGTTGCAAAGCAGCTTTTTTTAATGCAGCCTGTTTAGTTGCTGAAGTCACTTCCTGCTGCGCGTTTTGATGCCTGTTAGACAGATAATTAGTTACCCAGTCCTGTTCACTTGCTTCCGGGATATACTCCTCAACACAATAACGGCAGTTTTTACGGATCAACCGTTGGGCGACTACGCCGCGCAAAGAAACTGCGACAAGATAGCTTTCCGCGCCCATATCAACCAACCGGATTACTGTTGCCAGGGCATCATTAGTATGTAAAGTCGATAATACCAGGTGGCCTGTCATTGATGCCCGTAGCGCAATTTCTGCAGATTCACCATCCCGAATCTCACCGATCAACAACACATCAGGGTCCTGTCGTAAGGCAACCCGTAGCACTGAGGCAAATGTCAGACCGATATCTTCTTTTATCTGCACCTGATTTATACGTGGCATTTTGTATTCCACAGGGTCTTCAGCTGTAATAATCTTCCGCGCGGGGGTATTTAATTCATCCAGCGCACCATAAAGCGTGGTGGTTTTACCACTACCGGTTGGCCCAGTAACAAGCACCAGACCATGAGGTTTATGAATCAGGTTTCTGAATCGGGCAAGCATTTTCGGCGCCATGCCTATCACATCAAGATCGGTTAGATTATTTGATTGATCCAGCAACCGCATAACGACGCCCTCACCAAACTGTAAGGGCATGGTTGACAGCCGTACATCAATATTTTTATCTTTCACCTTGATATTGAACCGCCCATCCTGCGGCAGCCGTTTTTCGGAGATATTAAGCCCAGATAACAATTTCAGGCGTAATACCAACGCCGCTGCCACGCGAGATTCTTTCATCACCTGTTCATACAACACACCATCAACTCGATTGCGAATTCTAAGTTCCTTCTCACCGGGCTCAATATGAATATCAGAGGCTTTAATCTGCACCGCATCTTCAAATATCGATTGCAGCAATTTAACCACTGGAATATCTTCAGCATCAGTAGAGATATTATTAATATCAAATATCTCTGACTCTTCACCAAGGTCCTCTTCAAGCTCTTCTGCCAGATTAGCAATTTCCTGGGTGCGGCGATAAATAACATCCAGTGAATTTAACAGCTCGCCTTCTCTGACAACGGCCTGCTGCACATTCTGCTTCAAGGCCCGCGACAGTTCATCAACGGCAAATATATCCATTGGGTCAACCATACCTACCAGCAGGTTCTTACCCTGATCCTCAAGCACAATAGCGCGAAACCGACGGGCCATGGTTTCAGGCAGCCTTCGCACCAGGTCAACATTAAAGTCAAAACGGGTAAGATCAACAAAAGGAATAGATAATTGTTTCGACAGTAAGTTAAGTAGCTGATCTTCATCAACCATATTCAAATCGGTAAGCACACGGCCCAACCTTTGACCGCTGGACTTTTGCTCTTTAAGTGCCAATTGTAACTGCGCTTCTGTAATCGCACCGGATTCAATCAGCAGATCACCAATTCTGATCTTTTTTTGCTCAGCCATGCCGCTATATCCCCATGCTTTCTATGCGCCGGAGACTGGCCAAAACATCCATTTTTTGTGCTTCTGGCTCGCTGACCTTTGGTCGTACCAGTATCACCAGTTCACTACGCTCAGTCTCATTTTCGCGCTGTGAAAATAATTTACCCAACAACGGGATTCTGGATAGCAGCGGCACCCCAGCGGATAAATCTTTCGACACATTTTTCAGCAACCCACCAATAACAATGACCTGTCCATTGCCAACCTTAACTATGCTGTCGCTTTCACGGATAGTGCTCAGGGCGAGGGGCAAATTAACCGTATCTTCACCGACGGTGACTATTTTGGTTTGATCAGAAACCTCACTCACAGTGGGATGAATATGCATAATTACATCACCCGCTGCACTTATTTGCGGTGTAACATCCAACGCTATACCAGAGAAGAATGGCGTCAATGTGACACTGGGAGTCGTCGTCGTACTGGTACCGGTGGTAGTGGTGGTTGAAACATTGGTTACAAAAAATTCGTCGGTGCCAACTTTAATCACCGCTTTCTGATTATTGATGGTGGCGATCCTGGGGCTCGACAATACCTTCACATTCCCCTGGGTTTCGAGCAGATCAATAATTGCACCAAAGTCTTCAAGGTTAACACCGGCTGTAAATACACCTTCCAGACCTGATTGATTGGCCAGGTTTCGTTTATTAATCTGCAATCTAAAAGGGCCACCTTTTTCCCCGCCAACATCACCCAGGGCCACCCAGTCAATGCCACTAGCAAAACGGTTATTGAGTACCACCTCAAGGATTTTCGCTTCCAGAACCACCTGTCGCTGCAATGAATGCTGTGAGCTAGCAAGAAAATCACCGACAACTTCAAGCTCTTTACGCAACGCCCTGACTACAACAATGCCCGCCTGTTGCATAATCACAACTTTGCGGCCATTACCCTTGCCGGTTAACGATTCGATAGCATTCTCAAGACCCGTCCAAAGATCAGTGGCACTCTCGGTAGTGACTTTTGAACCAACTACTTCGCCACTACCATTCTGCTGGCCGCTATTTTCTGCCCCTGGTCCTGAAGAACTTGTTCCGCTATCTTTGATACTACCCGTACTTACCCGCATATCCGACGATCCCTGACGATTCAAATTGACATAATCAAGGCTGAATATTTGTGTTTGCATGGTATTGGGCATAATTGTGATCAAATTGCCCTTTAACGACAGGTTTAGATCAAATAGTTCGCGCACAATTTCCAACACATCAACAACTGTAACCTGTTGCAGCTGGAGAAAGACATTACCCTCAACTTCTGGATGCACCACCAAATTAAAGGGCGTGCCCTTTACAATACCGAGTAAGAACACCGACAATGGAATATTATCCACCACCACGTCAAACCTTTCTGGGCTTGACGTTCCATCAAACCTTTCTGGGCTTGACGTTTCATCAACCCGTTCTGGGTTTGACGTTCCATCAACCCGTTCTGGGTTTGACGTTTCATCAAACCTTTCTGGGCTTGACGTTCCATCAAACCTTTCTGGGCTTGACGTTTCATCAAACCTTTCTGGGCTTGACGTTCCATCAACCCGTTCTGGGTTTGACGTTCCATCAAACGCGCCATCCACTGGCGAATCAATTGCCTCAGCTACAATCCGTTCATGGGCCTCATCATTGGCCTGATCATAGGCGCCATTATTTGAGGCACAGGCGCATAACTGGGTTAGCACAATGATCCAGCAACAACACGACCACTTCATTGCCCTGGCCCCTTAGCAGAAAATGGTACCAGAGGTTTAACCTTACGTTTGAAGGTTGTACCTGCAAGACGTAGTTCCAGCCGCTCCGACCCTTTCACCAGGGTCACGCTATCCTCAACAATCTGGGTGAGTCGATATTCACCTACCAGGTCATTTGCCTCATAGGCTCGGCCATTAATAATAGCCACCCTGCGATCAGGTCCTATTAACACAGAACCCAATATAGCTGCACGCGTCGGCCCAGGCGCATCCACATCACTATCCGTTAAACTAGCCGCCAAGCCGTTCAGAGGGCGGGTGGGATCTGATAAATCCATTGCCGCGGTACATACCAGCGTCGTTGATGCCATCAACATTAATACTACTCGAACGCAATTAGCCCTGCATGACCAGTATCGGCTACCTGATTTCAGTGCCTGTGTTCCTGCCACGCTGGCATCGCCAGCATTTCCCTGTGGTATAAAAACGAAATCCATCGTTACTTCCTTAATACAATATTTTCTATACACCTAACCAGCGTTGATCTGTACTGAGTGTCTGGAACTCAATACTTAAAAGGCCGAAAGGATACTCTTGCACCTCATAATCCATAGAAACCCAAATTATTTTTCCTGACTGTGCTTCCAGTTTTTGCAGATATTTTAGTACTTCAAAATACTCCCCTTTAAGCCGCAAACTAATACCGTGTCGGTATAACCCAGTATGCAGGGGGGCAGGTTCATCTTGCGCATCGGCTGATTGCAAACGCACCACCACTGGCTCGGCTGCGATATTATTCATAGAAACCAAAGTCAATGAATGTTCGGCCAATATCAACTGCAATATATCGGGCATTTCTTTCGCCTGAACCAGTCCCGCAGCAAATTCATCGACCTTGCCCTCAAGTGCCAGTATCTGAGCCTCAAGCACCTGTATTTTTCTTACCACTTCGGCTTTTTGGCTTTCTATTCTTTTACCAGGACTATTCTCAAGCTGTTTTACCAGCCCACGATTAAGCTGATTCAAGGTCTGGCTCTCGGCATTAACCTTTTGCGCAGTCAAAGACAGGGGTTCGATCAATATCAGCTGCAAGGCAATCACCAACGATACAACCACAGTACCAGCGATCAATACCTTTTCTCTTAGCGATATATCATCAATTCGGTCCAACCAGAGTTGCGCATTTTCAGAGGCCATTAATTTTCTGCCCAGGACCGTACATTAAAGCTGATCCCATCTTTCGCCCCATCAATATCCTGCGCTAACTGCACTTCCGCCTGGCCAATCTCAATGGTCTCAAACTGCATATTTTCAAATGCCTGCTCAATGCCCAGACGTACCAGATATTTTGGTAAAGCCATCGGTTGATCCACTCTTCCAGCCATTTGAAAAATTTGACCCTGCGTTAATAAACTGACCTTTTCTACCGTCAAGCCCGGCTGATGCTGCCTGGCAAGGCCTAAAAAAACCGCCGAAAACCCTTCGATATTGCTGAACTGCGGGTCCTGTAAATTTGCCAGCAATACCTTCTGACCCTGACGCTTTACTCGCAATGCGGCAAGTTTAGATTCTAGTTTAAGCAAACCATTACGGTCCAAATTCAAACCCTCCAACCGTATTTTTTCCTCTAAACTTTCGTTGATGCCCTGTAGCGCCTGAATACTTTCTTCCTGCGACCAGCGGCCCGTTAAGATAACTAGCGACCACACTACGTAGCCAATAATTACTGCAAACCAAACCACCCAGATGATCACCAACTCTTTCGAAAGGGTCTTTTCTGGACCCAGTTTTTCATAAAAATTAACGGTCTGATTCATTTGAGTTTCATTTCCATATCACATTTACTTAATTCCACTTTCTATTTGTATGCATCATCTACTCATACCGACCATTTAATAGTCGCTGGCGGCAGGGTAAAAATTTAATGCAGATAATTAGCATAAGCTGCACCGACGGCTGTAAAACAATTACTCTGCATTTCAACCGATATTTCTCTGGGTAGCTTTAATGCTTCATTCAAGTCAATGGTCTGTACCTTCAAACCAAGATTAGATACCAGATAGTCATTCACCATATGATGCTCTTCACGGCTTGGCGCGATCAAAAAATTTCTCACCGCACCTTTACCAAGTTGACTGTCGTAATAATCAAGAGAACGCTGAATTTCCAGCAACATATCATCCAGGATATCGTGCCGTCGCGTGTCGTCACCGGTTTCAAGCATTGAAAGTCCTGATTCAATATTACGCGTCAGATAAAGGTCACCCGCATGACTGAGATTAATCATGCCGCTGGTATTGCGCATTTTTAACAAGGCCGCACCAGCATCGTCCTGGTGCAATAACTTAACCATATTACGCACTGCCAACTCGCTGATATCGATGCCTGATAATTTCACCCCGGCGACCTTTACAATGCTAACAATTTTTTCCAGGGCAGCTTTTTCCGTGGTCACTGCATAAACTTTCTTCAGCGAACCTCGATAAGCATCACTTGGCAGACCAAAAGCGTCCACCACCAGTTCATTAAGTGGCCGGTCGACCAGGTCTTTTATTTTCCAGCGCACCGCCTGATCCAGCTCATTATCTTCAACTTCCGGCCGATCGATAAAATAGATATCGTACATTGTCGGGTGTAATACCACCTGGGCTGACATCTTCTCTAACCCTGACTGGGCAATATATTTTTTTAATTCAACGCCATTTTCTGCTAGATTCGCACCTTCGATATATTCACATTCGCAAGTCCACTCGCTATCTTGTTCAGTTTCATTAACGGACAACGGCGAAACACGGGCAACCGCTATACCGTAGGGACTGACCTCGACACCGAGGGCCCCAGGTCTTACTCGCTTACGAAAAAAATTTAACATGCCCAGTGCCTTCTTAACTTTTATTTTTATCCTGCCTTGAAATCTAGCGCGGTAGTTGGTGTTAAACTCAGTCGCTCTCTCAAGTGTAGACCAAGCCCGCCAGAGACGTTGACTTCAACTTCCGAGCCAAAACCTTTAGTGATTAACAGGAGCCAAAGTGCTTAACATCGTATTATTTGAACCGGAAATCCCACCGAATACAGGTAATATCATTCGCCTATGTGCCAACACAGGCGCAAAATTACATCTGATCGAACCCTTAGGATTTAAGATTGATGATAAGCGCTTACGCCGAGCGGGTCTGGATTACCATGAATGGGCAGATATGAAAGTTCATAAAAACTATGAAGCCCTGCTGGACGCGGCTTCAAGTGAGATCTATGCAATTACCACCAAAGGCGGCCGGTGTTATACAGACGCCCAATATACATCGAATCAATGGCTAATTTTTGGCCCTGAGACCCGTGGTTTACCCGCAGATATACTGGCGCAAATGCCTCTTGAACGGAAACTACGCATTCCTATGCAAAAGCATAGCCGCAGCCTGAACCTCTCTAATGCGGTGGCAATTATTCTATTTGAAGCCTGGCGCCAACAGGGCTTTATAGGCGCGTCGCAAGCGGCTAATTAGCTGAAGAAAAGTCTCCCCCAAGTGCCAGTTTATAAGCCCATGACTAATCGCTGCCGACGGGCTTAACCAAACAACTAACCTTAACCAGAGACGCTTTCCATAGACGCTTTCCAGAGGTGCCTCAGATTTTAATTTAGTGCTGGGATTCTTTGCGCTGTTTCTTGCTGTGTTCATAAATGGCATCAAAATTAACCGGTGCCAACATCAATGCGGGAAAACTACCCTTAAGCACCAGCGAATCAACCGCTTCTCGGGCATAAGGAAACAGTACATTGGGACAAAACGCGCCCAGGGTCTGCAACAAGGTATCACCTGCCAGGCCTTTGATCATAAAAATACCTGCCTGCTGAACTTCCGCCAGATATACCACTTCATCCTGATCATTTTTTGCGGTCACGGTTACATGCAGTACCACTTCATAAAGCTCTTGCTCAATCTCATTATGCCGAGAATTAATTTCCAGATTCACCTTAGGTTTCCATTGGCCACGAAAGCACTCCGGCGATTTAGGCGATTCATAGGAAGAATCTTTGACATAAATACGCTGCATCGCAAATTTAGGTCCAGCGTCTTCGTTATTGGTTTTCAGGTCAGGGTTATCGCCTTGCTCACTCATTCAAAACTCCTTCATTAAAATAACAGTCGGGCATTCATGGGTACTTTATACCAGTCATACCAGTCATACCCGTCACTAGCGCCTATTTACATGACCACAAACTATGACATCAAACTAAGACATCAAACTAAGACATCAAAGGTTAGCCAATCAGGTTACAGGTCATAAACGCAGCTATAAGCCCCGTTCCAAACCCACTTATAAACCCAATAGCCCATCAAGTTGACCATTGAATTCGAGGCCCATTAATTCATCACATCCGCCGACATGGGTATCGCCAATCCAGATCTGGGGCACCGTAGTTTGCTTCGAAAGACGCATCATTTCCTCACGCAGCTGGCGATCAGAATCCACACTAATTTCCTTAAATTCAACGCCCTTATGACTCAAAAGAGATTTGGCGCGCACACAATAAGGACAAAATCGCGTGGTATATATAACAATTTGTTGGGGCTGCACAGCCATTATCCTTTAACTATTGGTAAATTTGACGCCGACCACTCTGCCATACCACCCGATAATCGACGCACATTTTCGAACCCCAGGGCCTTAAACTTTTTACCTGCAGCACCAGAATGCTGGCCCATTTTACAAACAATCACCAGCGGTTTATCTTTCTTCGCGGCTAATTCACTGGCACGCTGATCAATACTCGAAAGCGGTATATTAATTGCCGCCACAATATGACCGCCGCCGTATTCCTTCTTATCCCGAATGTCGACGATGGTGGCATGCTCTCGATTAACTAAATTAACCAGGTTACCGGTGGTGATTGCAGCGCCACCCTGCTTGCCTTCGTTGATTACAAATGCAATAACAAGAAACACAAATGTACCCACCAGAAATGGGTGATTAATAATAAATTCAAAAATTTGCTCGATCATATACAGATAATTAGGGCGCTAAAATTGAGTCGCGAAGTATACACCAAATTTCTTCATCACCCGCCTATTCTCTCCGCCGCAGCAAAACGTTATTATTCACAATGCGAATAAACGCATTTCATGAAGATTGTATAAAAATATTTCGCAAAAAATATTTCGCAAAAAATGTTTCGCAAAAAATGTTTCGCAAAAAATATTTCTATCCTTCAAGTATATATTGTATAGGTGTACCAGATATTGACTAATCAACAGCCTGCCTCGGGGCCCACAACCAATAACCCTCGCACCAGCAAACCTCATGTACTCATCATACTGGATGGCTGGGGTCACCGGGACGAAAAGGATGCCAACGCCATTAAGCTGGCCAACACGCCTGTATGGGACGCGCTGTGGAAAAACCGGCCACATTGCCTGATCTCCGCCTCAGGCACTGATGTAGGTTTACCTGCCAATCAAATGGGCAATTCTGAAGTTGGGCATATGAACCTTGGCGCCGGTCGAGTGGTTAATCAGGACCTTACGCGCATCGCTAAAGCCATTGACGATGGTAGTTATTTCAGCAATCCGGTGATATGCGACGGATTTGACAAACTGCGCGAAAATGGCCAGGCACTACATATTTTTGGCCTACTATCAGCCGGTGGCGTACATAGCCATCAGGATCATATCCAGGCCACCATTAAACTTGCTTTTAACAAAGGTGTTAAACAGGTTTTTGTCCATGCTTTTCTTGATGGTCGCGACGTTGCACCTCGTTGTGCCGAGTCATCCCTACAACTGATACAGGAAACTATCGAAGCCCATGGAGAAGGTGGCATTGCTTCCATAATCGGTCGATATTACGCCATGGATAGAGACAATCGCTGGGAGCGGGTTAAACCAGCCTATGACCTGCTAACCCAGGGCATAGCTGACTTCAGTTATGATTGTCCACTCAGCGCATTAACCGCCGCCTATGCAAGAAATGAATCCGATGAATTTGTTTCAGCCTCGGCTATTCGCATCAACGATAAAACAGTGACCATCAACCACGATGATTCAGTTATTTTTATGAATTTTCGCGCCGACCGGGCCCGCGCTATGAGCCATGCTTTTGTCACCGACAATTTTTCTGGCTTTGAGCGCCAGTACCGCCCCAGATTAACTGACTTTATTACCCTGACACGATATGCGGAAGACCTGCCTACCGCCTGCGCCTTTAACAAAGACAGCATTAAAAATAGCCTGGGAGAATATGTCGCCTCACTGGGTAAACAACAGCTTCGATTAGCAGAAACCGAAAAATATGCCCATGTGACTTTTTTCTTTTCTGGTGGCATTGAAACCCCATTTTCGGGCGAAACCCGTCAACTGGTGCCTTCACCAGATGTTGCTACCTACGACTTACAACCGACAATGAGCGCTACCGCTATCACCCGTTTATTAGTTGAAACCATCAATGCCAGACAAACCGATCTAATTATCTGTAATTTTGCTAATGGCGACATGGTAGGCCACACGGGCAATTTAAGCGCTGCCATCACTGCCGTGGAATGTGTTGATCAGAACCTTGCCTTGATCATCGAAGCCGTTGAATCTGTCGCTGGCCACTGCATCATCACAGCGGACCATGGCAATGTAGAACAAATGACCAATAGCACCACCGGCCAGCCCCATACCGCCCATACTTCAGAGCTTGTACCGCTAATTTATATCGGCACCAGCGCATTACAACTAAAGCAGACTGGCGGTAGTCTGCAGGATGTTTCACCTACATTATTAGCAATTATGGCACTACCTCAGCCAGATGAAATGACTGGCAAAACACTGATTGTTTAGTTACTCATTAATAGTTAATAACTCACTACTCATTTAATAATGGTTTCGCCCGCAACGAAGCAGCAACAGAACATGGTAATCAACCAATGAAGTTCGTCCAAACTTGTCCAGTCGCACTGATGATCACTTTTTTCCTTTGCAGCGCCTGCAGTGTTTTCAGTCAGCCAATATTTGCCGAAACGTCAAATAATCCGACCGAAATCCAGCAGCAACTAAAAGCTTTAGAAGCTGAGATCAACAAGTTTCGCGCCCTGCGTGACAGCACTGAAAATGAGCGTTCAGAGATAGAAAACAACCTCCGCAACAATGAGCAGGATATCAATAATATTCTTAATAAGATCAACACCCTGCAACAAGATATTAACCAGGGAAAGGAAGACCTGTCTGCCCTAAATAGCCGTAAAGCGGCGCTACAAATGAGCAAAAACACGCAACAAAAGCTAATCCGAGAACAAGTTCGCGCGTCTTATCAGCTTGGTAATCAACAATATCTCAAAGTAGTACTCAATCAGCAGGACCCTGATCAACTCAGCCGAATGCTAAAATATTACAACTATTTTAACCACGCCCGACTGCAATTAATCGATCAATATGAACAAACCCTCAACGACCAACTTGTTGTAGAACAGCAGATCGTCGATAAAAACCATCGTCTGGTGGCGCAACAACAAGGCCTTAATCTACAAAAAACCAGCCTGCTTGGCGTGCAGCAGCAACAAAAAATCAATCATACAAGACTGGTGAGCGAAATTAAGCATACCGGCAATCAAATTGCACTACGGCAAAAAGACCGCCAACAACTGGAAACACTACTTGAAAATATTATTGCCAATATCGTGAATTTGGTAGAACCAGAAGCCCAGCAGCCATTTGCAGATCTATTCGGCGAACTCACTCTGCCAGTCGCAGGTAATATTGCGCACCGCTTTGGCAGTCGTAAGACCAAAGGTAAATTACATGGCAACGGCATTTTTATCGCAGCCAGCGCAGGCCAACCTGTACACGCTGTACACCTGGGCCGGGTAGTTTTTTCCGACTGGTTGCGCGGCTTCGGTCTATTATTAATTATTAACCACGGCGAAGGTTATATGTCTCTGTACGGTCATAATCAAGTACTCTATCAAGAAACGGGAGCCTGGGTGCAGGCGGGTCAGTTAATCGCCGGGGTTGGCAATACCGGCGGCCAAACCCAACCGGGCCTCTATTTTGAAATTCGCAAGGCAGGCATACCCTCTGATCCTCAATCATGGTGTCGAACAAGAGCGCCAAAGCGGAACAGGGCTTAACAGTAAGCAGGCCCAATATAAGGATATATATGCATCTTTTTAACCTATCTCATAGTCAATATCACAGCCAGCAAACACCGCAGGGATATTCTGTTGCCGCTGCGCTAATCGCCTGCCTGTTTGCTTGTACCCTGATCGCTACTGAATCTGTTTATGCAGCTGAGCCTGCTGCGCAACAAACCACTGAAACTACTACGGAAGCCGATACCCCGCCGCCATCACAAGACTCTTCCCAAAAGCAGGCCGCAAAAAAGCTGCCACCACGCCTGCCTTTAAATGAGCTAAGAGTATTTGCCGAGGCCTTCAACCGTGTCAGCGAAGCCTATGTTGAAGAAATCGATGACCGAAACCTGCTGGAAAACGCCATCAAAGGTATGTTGTCACAGCTAGACCCACATTCTGCCTATCTCGATAAAGAGTCATTTTCAGACCTCCAGGAAAACACCTCCGGCAACTACGGCGGGCTTGGACTACAGGTCACCATGGATGAGGGTTTTTTAAGGGTTATCACACCGATGGATGATACCCCAGCAGAAAAAGCCGGTATTTTGGCAGGCGATCTGATTTTACAACTTGACGACATCCCCGTTAAAGGCCTGTCATTGAATGATTCAATTGAGGCGATGCGTGGCGTACCTGGTAGTAAAATCAAAATCACGCTGATCCACGAGGGTGCCGATCAACCAACAGTCGTCACCCTGACCCGCGAAGTCATCCAGATAGCCAGCGTTCGCCACAGAATGCTCGAAGAAGGTTATGGTTATATTCGTATTGCCCAGTTTCAAAGTGGCACCGGCCCAGAGGTCGCCAAAGCCATCACCAGCCTGGATGATGAACATAAACTACGCGGACTTATACTCGACCTGCGTAACAACCCTGGCGGCATCCTCCAATCTGCAGTGGAAGTAACCGACCTTTTTATTGACGACGGTTTAATCGTCTATACCACTGGCCGACTGGCCAATGCCGACTTACGCTTTAGTGCCACAACCCCTGATTCAATAAAGGGTATACCGCTGGTACTGTTGGTCAATGAAGGCAGTGCTTCCGCTTCAGAAATTGTCGCAGGCGCCTTGCAGGATCATGGTAGAGCGGTAATTATGGGCGTCCAGACTTTTGGCAAAGGCTCAGTACAAACGATATTACCGCTCACCAATGACAAAGCGATCAAACTAACAACTGCACTATATTTTACGCCTAATGGTCGATCGATTCAGGCAGAAGGTATTATCCCTGATATTGAGGTCAATCGATCCAAAGTCACCCGCATAAAATCCAAAGCATTTCGAGTAAAAGAAAGAAATTTACCCAAGCATTTATCCAACGCTAACGGCAACGATAAGACTAACAACAAGGAAAAAGTAGCAACTACAGCAAGCACCACTGAATCAGCAAACCTGGCAGCAACTGATTATCAGCTAAATGAAGCGCTAACATTATTAAAAGGCCTCAATATTCTTGCCATTAAACACCAACCACCAAAAGGCTAAATATTATTCTTTCCACGCTATTACAACGACTGCGCACAGGACTAATAAATCAGCCCAGACCACCATTGCCAGGGCTTCTACTGGCAATGATTATCGGCCTCTGTACAGGCCCACAGGTAACCGCAGAGATGGCCTATATCGCTATCATCATCGATGATATAGGTAACAATAAAGTGCGTGGCGAGCAAGCCATTCAATTACCGGGGTCAATCACTTTCGCTATATTACCCTATGCCCCCTTCGCCGCATTACTGTCGAAAAATGCACATACCCTAAGCAAGGAAGTCATCATTCATTTGCCCATGGCCAACCTCACCAATCAACCCCTTGGCCCTGGCGGTTTAACCGGCAACTTAAATAAACAGGATTTCCTGGGCGCAATGGCAGCGGCCATTTCCATGGTGCCCCACGCCCGTGGGATTAACAATCATACCGGCAGCTATTTAACCCAGCAAACTGAGCAGATGACCTGGCTGATGGACGAAATCAAACACCGAGACTTTTTCTTTATTGATTCAAGAACGACCAACAAAACAGTTGCACAAAAAATTGCCCGAGAAAAACACATTCTGTCATCAAGCAGAGATGTATTTCTGGACAACAAACCGGCTTATGAAGAAATCCACCTGGCATTCCAGAAACTCATCCAGGTGGCCAAACGCAAAGGTACGGCTATTGGCATCGGCCATCCGTACCGCAGCACTATAGATTATCTACAACAGGCTATTCCGCTACTGGCAGTCCAGGATATACAATTGTTACCGGCGTCTAATGTACTCGCACTACAGCAAATAAGACGTCAGCAAATAAAACGCCAGCAACTAGCGACCATAACCAGCGACTGAATTTAATCGGCCGAGCTATGATCATTAACATATTTGATGGCTTCGGCAAGATCAAGTGTACCCTCATAAATTGCCCGGCCAGTAATAACCCCGCAAATACCCCCGTCAACTTTCTGATCCGCCTCCAACAACGCTTTAATGTCGCGCATATCGGTCACACCACCCGATGCAATAATGGGCACCGAAACCGAATTCGCCAGATCTTTGGTGGCCTTTAAATTCACCCCACCCATCATGCCATCTTTGCCAATATCGGTATAAACAATGGATGCAATACCGTCTGCCTGGAACATCATAGCCAGGCTTTTAACTGCGATATCGGTTACTTCCTGCCAGCCATTTTTCGCCACCATGCCATGCAACCCATCTAGACCAACAATAATATGACCTGGAAACTGACGACACATTTCACCGACAAATTCTGGCTCATCAACTGCCTTAGTACCAATAATCACCTGCTCAACACCGGCATTTAGATAATTTTCGATAATTTGCGCACTACGAATACCCCCGCCTAACTGGATAGTTAAACCAGGATGGTTTGAGGCAATATTCTTAATCGCTGCCTGGTTAACTGGCCGCCCCTCAAACGCACCATCCAGATCCACCAGATGCAGACGCTCACAACCCAGACTGACCCAATGGTCCGCCATGCCCACTGGGTCATCCGAATAGGTGGTGGTTTCGGCCAATTGGCCCTGCTTCAGATTAACTACCTTGCCATCTTTAAAATCTATCGCGGGAATAATCTGCATCACAAGGCACCTTTGGTTGAGGGAAGCTGGCCCGCCATTCGAGGATCTGGCGCCAATGCCATTCTCAGCGCACGACCAAAAGCTTTGAATACGGTTTCTATTTGATGATGGGCATTATTACCCTTTAAATTATCAATATGCAGGCTCACCATGGCATGATTTATAAACCCCTGAAAAAACTCATGAAATAAATCCACATCAAAACCACCCACCTGGGCGCGGACAAAATTGATGTTATATTCGAGTCCTGGCCGGCCGCTAAAATCAACAACCACACGAGATAATGCCTCATCCAGTGGCACATACGCATGGCCATAGCGGCATATACCTTTTTTATCTGTCACCGCCTTGGCAAAAGCCTGACCCAGGCTAATGCCAATATCTTCAACCGTATGATGCGCATCAATGGCTAGATCTCCGCGCGCAACCAGATTCAGGTCTACTAGGCCGTGGCGAGCAATCTGGTCTAACATATGTTCCAAAAAAGGCAGGCCGGTATCAAAACTGGCTTTGCCAGTGCCATCCAGGTTAATCGATATCTGGATTTGGGTTTCCAACGTGTCGCGTTTAATGGTTGCTGTTCGATCCGGCATCTACTCAATCCACCCGTAAAAAATCGGCATTATACGTGAAATTAAAAAAGATACCTGTAACCATAAAAATATTTAGCCGCAGCTAATGATTAGTTGCAGTGGCAGCCAGGTTGCACCTGATTAATTACAGCGCCGCCCCGTTTGGCAAAAACCGATTATCTGAAGTTGATTTAATCCAGCGCCGCAGATCAGCCTCAAAACCGGACCGAGCACGCAAAATTTTAACCAGGTAAATAACCGGAGATAACTTACCCCCCTGCCATCCGGGCAGTTGCATCTCGGCCAGGGTGAAAAACCGAATCAGGCAAATCAGTTCACTATCAGCCAGTTCAACCGCTGCCTGCCAGGCATTTTGCTGTTGCACCATCAAAAACTTTTCTTCAGCAACAAAATCTTCTGCCAGACCCGCAAGTAATTGCGTTTCGTCTACCTGATTGACTTGCTCAAGCACCTGCTTGAGCTTTGCCAAATCAATGATCTTCTGCTGCGAAGGTTGCCACTCACCTACAGACATAAATTCCCCTGTTATAGTATCTAATTCAGAACTTCATTCAGAACTTGGTTTAAAAATTTTCAACCTGCCCAGATGCGCTTGCCCTGGTGCATATTACTCGCGACATCAGGCTACGCTATAGCGGGTATTTTAAAGTAAATAGTTGTACTTGCGCCACTATGGTATGCTCTTTGCCGCATTCGGTGATAATCACTATATGAATAAAGTGCTATGCGAATGATGCGAATAAAGTGTTTTGCGAATAAAGTGCTATGCGAATGATGCGAATAAAGTGTTTTGCCGATGAAACGCTATGCGGGTGTAGTTTAATGGTAGAACTTCAGCTTCCCAAGCTGATCACGAGGGTTCGATTCCCTTCACCCGCTCCATATTTCAGCAACTTCGATCAGCGCCCTTTAGCATTGCTAAAACGTCCCTAATCAAGATCACGATAAGCCGGCACGGTAAATAAAATACCCACTAGAATTACCAGCAGAAAACCAGACATACCTACTGTCCACTCCGGCCCCACCCGATCCGCAAGCACACTGATGGGATAAATGCTCACTGACAAAAAAGCCATTTCCAACATATAAATACTCATCACGCGGCCACGAAATTCGTCATCAACATAAGATTGTATTAACACATTCGACAAAGACATACGTGCCGCCTGGCCAACACCTACTACGGTCAACAATAACATCGACAACCAATAATTGGTCGACATAGCAAATAACATT
Organism: Pseudomonadales bacterium; assembly: GCA_019090615.1. GTDB lineage: Bacteria > Pseudomonadota > Gammaproteobacteria > Pseudomonadales > Azotimanducaceae > JAHRVQ01. The sequence goes on from JAHRVQ010000073.1 coordinate 56,698, forward strand.
AACGCCAGACCTAATAATAAGCCACCTGCTAACAGCACCCTGGCGCGACGCCGGTTAGCCATTGAAGCAACCCAAAGCGACCCCAATAACGAACCCAGCCCAGATACAGATATCAAATAACCCAATCGATCCGGACCAGCATCAAGCACCTGTTTAGCAAAACCTGGCAACAACATAAAATAAGTGAGGCTAAAAAAAACCATCAGGAAGTTACAGGCCAACAACATCAAGATCACCGGCGTACGTAGTACATAAGCAAAACCGCTAGCCAACTCCGTCGCAACAGAACCCTGCGGGCCCGGTCGTTCAGCATCTGTGACGCGCACCTTCATCATCATCAGCGCCGCCAACAGAAACAAACCAGCCATTAATAGATACACCCATTTGGCGGGGTCAATAAGGCCGTTACCACCACCAAGCGCCGCCACCATGCCACCTGCCAGGCCTGGCAACATTAGCCGAGCAGTATTCATACCGGAAGTACTTAATGCGATCGCATTAGTTAGTTTTTCTAGCCCAACTATATCTTTTGTCATCGCCTGCCGAGACGGCATCATCACATTCATCGCCAGGCCCTGAACAATACTAGCGACCAGTAGATGCATGAATTGCAGGCCGCCAGCATGAATAATCGCCGCCATAGACAGGGCTATCAGGCCATTCAATACCTGACAAATTTGAATAATAGTCTTTTTCTGCCTGACTCGATCGGCCACTACCCCGCCCAGAGGTGCAGCTATTAAGCCGACTAAACCACCCGCAGCGGTAACCCAGCCTAATTTTTCATAGGAGCCGGTAATTTCAAAAACCAGCCAGCCGCGGACAAACATTTGCATATTGACAGAGGAAAAATTACTGAACAAAGATACAAAGAACCAGCGGAAATTGCGATCCTCAAGGGCCCTGAAAGTTTGCCGAAAACGACCTTGCTGCGTCGAGCTAACATTTGCTTTGTCTTCCGATACGACTGGCGAGGTGTTTTCTGCGTTAGTGGGGTTTATAGTTGGATTTATAGTGGGGTTTAATTTCATGAATGCAGTGAAGCATTCAGCGCATTGCATTGCAATGCAATACAAGCCTGCCAATGTTTATCCATAAGCACAGCTTTGTATCTCAAAATACACGGCTACGGCACTCATCTTTACAGACGCAATAAAATTTTGAGTGCCAGGCAACGGTAGGGGCGTTGCCCTTTAATCCAGGGCCTGCATTGTTACTGGCCAACAGAAGGTTACTGGCCAACAGAAGGTTACTGACCAACAGAAGGTTACTGGCCAGTAATATTTTTACACTCTTATGTGGATCAACTTCAGGATCTTAAACTACTTATGGAGGCCCGGATCGCATCAACAGAACTGCGCAATTCATCACAGAAATTATTTCCCGCCAGGGTAATTTTTGCACCATTATCACTCTCCCCAGCAAGCGTAGATAACTTACCGCCGAGGTCGCTTGTAGTACGCGACTGATTAACACTATAGGTGACAAATTGATCGGAAATACCCTCTATTTCACCCACGGAACCGCTAATATCGGTAATGGTGCGAAGCGCATTTTCCAACCTGTCAACCATCGATGCGGTCAACTCACGGCCTCGCTTCATCACTCCGGTTGCCTGGCTGGCACCTGATTGAAGCTCAGTCACCATCTCATTAATTTCGCCGGTTGCTTCCTGGGTCCGTTGTGCCAGGGTTCGCACTTCATCCGCTACTACGGCAAAACCTCTGCCCTGTTCCCCGGCCCTGGCAGCTTCAATTGCAGCATTAAGCGCCAACAGGTTTGTTTGGTCAGCAATACCTCTAATCACTTCAAGTATCCCGCCAATATTTTCACTATCATTAGCAACTTTAACAATCGAAGTCTCCGCAGCATCCACGCTCTCGGATAACTCCACCATCGATTTACGCGTCGCTACCATAGTAGATTGACCTTCATTCACCAGGGCTGTGGTTTTACCAACAACATCCTTGGCTCGCACAGCATCTTGTTCAAAAGAGGAATGATCAGTCTCTAGCCCCTTAAAACCACTCGCCAGCTCATCAGCCAGAGCATCGTCTACTGTTAACCTCAAACTGGACTGAAAAGTATTCTGCGACTTATTAATTTTATTCAATAGCGGTTCGATTTCATTGGACATACTGCGATCAGTGTCTCCGGCAATATCATCCTGCTCCGCTTCTTCAACAGGCAACATTGAGAAGGCGCCCATACCACTAACCATCGCTAACACCACAAAACCCAGGGTTAAAGCAACCATCGCCCCTACCCCCGGCGAAGCATACAAATAAACCGCTATTGCAAATACCAAACTACAACCAATTGACGTACCCATAAGACGCATCAACATTGCCATCATTGTTTTATCCATGATTCCTTTATCCAAGTACTCCTACATCATTGAGTGTAGTTCAGTTATTCGAAAGACAAGCATTAAAAACAGCTGTCCTATTAACATAGACCATAAACCCGCAAGGGATAAATCAGGCCAATATTTTTGTCTTAATTTACTTCAACCTAAACACCCGCCAGGCATAACTTGCCAGGAAAATACAGGACAGCCTTTATCTTGTTAGATGACAACAAGGTCAGTTAACAATAAGGTCAGCCAACAATAACCTTAACCAACAGCGGCTTTCACAGCGGATCTACATTTCAACGCGGATCAATAGACGCTGCAACGCGCACATCAGACCAGCAAAACCCATAAACCTATACATAAACCTATATATACATAAACCTATAGATGTAGTTAACAGACCAGGTTAAATCAAATTCAACATAAAAATCACAGGTTTCATTTCCATCCTAAAAATGTGAACTATAGTGTTTATCAAGTCGATTATTCATCGACCCCCAATACCCAATAGTGTCTGATAATGTCCCATTTAAAATATCTCATTAGAACGTCCCAATTAGATTGCTCGACCCAACCCAAGGAGCCAGTAAATGAATAGTCTTTCGATACACCAACGTTTTATGTTGGCCGCTTTGCTGCCGACGGTCGGCGTTGCCATACTAGCAATGGCAATACTGACCTCCCCGGGCGCGCCAGTCGGCGCCCTGATACTTGCCGCTATCCCCACTGCAATAGGTTTATGGATCGGGTTAAGTAGTGGTTCTGAAATAGAAACTGCGATAAACATGGCGCTAAATATCATTAACCAGACAGCGAACAAGATGTCTGTAATGAATCATCAAGCGCCACAGGTAATGGGCAACCTTATCATGGCCCTGTCAAACCTGAACGAATCGATTATAAAAGACCAGAATGAGGCCGCCGAAAGTCAGGCTGACAGTCAGGCTAACCAGCAGGACGGAAAACAACATTACGCGGCAGCGCTGGAAGTCTGCCAGGCCATGGTGATGCTGGCGGATAATGACATGAACATTGTCTATGCCAACAAACAGGCCACCCAGATGCTGGCTAAACGTGAAGCGGAAATCAACGCAGTATTGCCTGCCTTTAATATGCAAAGTCTGATAGGCACCAACGCTGACGTATTCCATGTTAACCCCGCCCACCAAAGGGGCAAAATATCTTCGCTCAGCAACGCAGCAGGTACCGAGATTAAAGTCGGCGATTTGACCTTCGGTTTAATGACCTCACCCTGGATGGATGAAACCGGCACCAGAGTTGGCACCGTAATAGAATGGGAAGACAGGACCGAAGCCCTCAAAGCCCAGCTTATTGCTGACAACGAAGCCGCTGAAAATGGCCGCATCGCGGCAGCCCTGAAAGTCTGCCAGGCCAACGTCATGATGGCTGACGCTGATTTGAATATTGTCTATATGAACGACAGTGTTGTATCAATGTTATCTGACCGAGAAAAAGACCTGCAATCCGTCTTGAGCAACTTTAATACTAAAACTTTGATGGGCACCTGTGTGGATGACTTTCATGCTAACCCGGCCCACCAGCGCGGCATGCTTGATGGTCTTAAAGATACCTATGAAACCGACCTTGAGCTCGCTGGCCTGACCTTTGGCCTGATCGCCACACCGGTGTTTGATGATGCAGGTAAGCGTAGCGGCACCGTAGTGGAATGGAATGACAAGACTGAAGCACTGGCCGCCAAAACCATTGCCGACCAACAAGCCGCTGAAAATGGCCGCATCGCGGCAGCCCTGAAAGTCTGCCAGGCCAACGTCATGATGGCTGACGCTGATTTGAATATTGTC
>JAHRVQ010000074.1 GCA_019090615.1 Pseudomonadales bacterium
CGCCGCCAAAGCAACGAAATAAACACCGCGTTTAAACTCCGCGCTGTAAGCAGAATATCAACGTCCGCTATACCATCTAAAACCATTCCCTGCAGAACAAGCTAATCCGTTTGCACCGCAACCGATGTCGAACCTCGAATAACGTCGCTACTATCAGTAAAACGCAAAAAAATCCGCTTGCCTGCTGGGTCAAGGGAAATGTTGTCTCGCCCGGTAACAAATACCCCAAAGGTCGGCGTATCGCCTGCATCAATATTTACCGAAACCGTGCCGCTAGTGGGCGCTGTTGGATTAATACAGACCCCCGTTGCCGGGTTTGTCTGGCACAGACTTAAGGCTAATGGCAAGTCTACCGACCCAGTATCAACAGTAACACTTAAAAGTCCACTCGCGCCGACATTAACACTGGCAACAGAAAAAACGCCGGTACCCGTGTCACCCGGTATATGGACTATACCATCGGACTGAATAGTTGCTACCAGCGCCACCACATCAGGTATGACGGTGCTAGAAGCCGATATTCGCAAGGTATTCAGACCAGTAACCGAGCTAGCAGCCGCACTGTTATCACAAATATATCGTAAACCCAGCACCGTTGAATCAAAACTCTGATTGGGCGTTATGCCAATAATAAAACTCTGCGCGGCACCCGCAGCAATATCAACCGCGCTATTTCTATCACCTACGGCGGCATTGGTGGCGGCATTGGTCTGCTGATAATAAAAATCAATCGGCAAAGCATCAGCCGGACTAATGGAACATTGGTTGGCCATATTCGAGCCACCATTAATAACCGTAACAAACGCCGTCGCCAGCGCATCCACCTGTACCGACCGACTGGCGGGCAAAACCGCTGACACCAATACCACTGCCGCATCAACAGCCTCGGCACTTGCTTCACTAACAGCAATATTGTACTGGCCAACTGCACCCAATGAACCGCTCACTTTAATAAAATGTAATCCGCTATTCTGTGCGTCTAACACAATGCTCGATGCAAGGCCTGCCCCGCTGTCATTATCCAGACCCAAAGAAGAGGATGCATCGGTTGCCAGTATCTCGATGCTGGTGTCCACTCCAGCGGCAAGATTAGACGTTGCAATGGTATAATCCCTTCCAGCAGTAACCATAAATGAGTAAAAATCCACATCTGACAAGGTATCAATCGTGCCGCCATTAAGCGACCCATCGACTGGCACCAGGGTTGCCAACGCACTTGAATCCTGGTCAGCATCCGCCCCACCGCTACTCACCGCAGCGGTATAGTTTGCCACCTGGAAGCGGGTAGTATTAAGGCTCAATGCAGCATCTGCACCAGCGGTAAGGTCGGTACGAATAACACCACAGGGGAACCCCGAATCGCTTCCTGCTGCGGTGCAGGTCTTTAACGGACTAGAAAATACATTGAGCTCTGGCGCACCACTAAAATCGTTAGTATTAGCCATGATAGTGACGAACTCAGCGGCTTCACCATGCCCAACTGACCAGTCAAAAGTACCGGTATCATTATTTCTTGCGCTCTCTATACGGGAATGCGTTAGCCCCATAATATGACCCAGTTCGTGAGCAAGCACATTATCTCTACAATCGATAAATAACGCCGTACTGGCGGTTTTGGCATTTGTGATACTTGCAAAATCACCTTTTAGTCCCGACCCGCCTAAATTCGCAATGCCGCAGTTATTAGAAGATTCTATCAACGGCCTCAACATCACAACAACATCTGCACCAAGGGTGGCTTTGGTGCTGCTCAAATTGGAAAACAAACTGGTCTCATCCGTCATCTGGTCCAACACCGCGTCATTGGATAATGACTCATCAACTGACAAGGCAAGACTAGCAACCAGGTTCAGCACCACATCAACACCGCTGTCAACGTAAAACTGATTCGATACCGCTATTAGATGCTCTATTCTTGCCTGATGGTCAGCTGAATAAAGCGCCGGCACACCATCAGAATAATAAATAAGCACGTCAATTTGGCTACTCCCAGGCTTACTGCCGGCATCTTCAAAATCTGTCCCGGCCAGTCGTTCATTAAAATTGCTGACCCCATCGCCATCCTCATCTTCCAGCAGTTCAATACCTTCAAGGCCAAAACTGCGCTTTGAAATCGACCCCACATCAACCCGCACAGTTTCAAATACTAGCGGTGAATTTCCCAAAGATTCGTCAATCAGTACCAGATGGAAGAAGTCAAACCCGGCATTAGGTTCCTCAGTAAAACTGGTGGTTAGCTCTACCGGCGAAAAAAAACTTTTTGCAGGCAAACCCTGGCCTATATCTATTTCTGCGGCAGTAAAAAAAGAACTACCAAATACACTTGCTCCATTCGCCTGTTGTATCTCAAGGCGTAGATTGCCAGTATCGTAACTATCGGACAGGTTCGTTATGGCAGGCAAGTTAATAACTGCCTGACTAGTCGTGAAACTAACCGTCGGGGTACCATCAAAAATCAGGATGCCATGACGCTCTTCAACAGAGGACGATACAGAATAACCACCCGCCTGGGAGACGGTTAGTGAATCCCGCATCCGAATCGAATCAATCCTTTGCCAAATACCTGATTGATTTTCTTCAAGTAAAACTGTCACCGTATAAACATCATCGGACGGCGCAACAAAACCACTTTTATAACTGACAGATAATGCACTTTGGCCAACTGCCAGCACACCAGGGATGTACATATAGCCAACAACATTAAAACTTGCATCGAAAAAGCTTTCCGACGAACCGGCTATTACCTTTAACCTCAGGTCACCAGAAGTGGACAGGCTGTCTACATTTTGCAGCCCAACCGTTACTGTAAACGCCGTCTGACTAGTGGATTCCACCGAACAGGGACATACCAACTCTACGTCCGTGGCATAGGTTAAGCCATAGGTTAAAGGGCATAACAGCAAAAAAACCAGCCAAATTTGTCTCATACGACCACTTACACTATACAGCCGGATGCAACACCCGCCTTATATAATCTCCGTTAATTAATAGATGATATTGTCCAGTTGATGAACCTTGGCAATAAACGCAGCCAGCAACAGGGTTTCAGGATGCATTGCGGGCCGGAATGACATAATCCGGTACCCGTGGGTCTACGTGGTAATTAAGTTCTCGAGCGGAGACCAGCCAGCCCAACTGCCGATTACCATTCAGGTTAAAAATTCCTTCAGGCGTCCCTATGGTGCCGAACAGGCTGTTCTTGCCCAGGGTTAATACCACAGTATAAAATTGTTTGTCCGAGGGATTATTTTTCAGCCGGGCAGTGATATGGCGATTCCCCGCAGCGCTTCGTGTTGCTTTTTCTACCAGCACCGCATATTCATGACCCAATTGCGGAATAACCATAGTAAATTCATCCCCGCGACGTAACCGCTCTATCGCCTGACTATCAAGCTGCACTAGTTGTGCATTTTGAACATCGCGACGTATAACCGGCGCCGCCTGCATCGCGTCATCCCTTAGGGTGTCTGGCAAGGTCTCCCATATCTGCACGGGGACCGCTGCCAACTCAGCAGGCACCTTAACGCCAGTTTTAACACGGCTAACAAGTGCACTATCTGCGGCATTGAGTTTAGCCGTCGGAATAACCTCGACCGGCTGCGGAGCCTTACTCGGCGGCTTTACCTCCGCAATATGGAATAGTTTAGTGGCTAACCCAAACCACAAACTTAAACCTGTCAGCGCAACCAGCGCCAAAAAAACATAAAACCATTTCATAAATTCATTTCAAAAGTTCATTTCAACAATTCATTGCAACAACAAGATACGTGACTTTCAGAATAGTTCAAGAATCGGTCTAAAATGCCCGCTTCGGCCAGTTTTGCTTCACGGGCTAATTTCTGCCATTTAATTTCAACCTGATGCTGGTGCATAACTGTTATTCATAGCTCCTGCATTTAACTTTTGCCGCTAACAAGTATGATGGCCACTAGTCTAAGCAAGCGCTGTTAGCATTAATACTATTATTCGATACCTGGAGACATATAATCATGATTGGATACGTTACCATCGGCACTAAAGATCTAACCAAAGCAAAAGCTTTTTATACCGAACTACTAGCACCCATCGGGGCAAAAATCCTGATGGAAATGGACCGTATAGCATTTTTCGGCACTGGCATGGGCCAGCCAATGTTGGCCGTCTGCACCCCTTTTAACGAAGCAGGACCCGCTCCAGGCAACGGCAACATGCTGTCTTTTCCCGTTGCAAGCCGAGAAGATGTGGACAAGTTATATGCCAAAGCCATAGCGCTCGGCGCCACCGACGAAGGTGCACCCGGCGAACGGATGCCAACCTTCTATGGCGGTTATTTCCGTGACCTGGACGGTAACAAAATCGTATTTTGTAAGATGGGTTAAAGTCATTAGACATAAGTACAGGTTGAAGCCGTGCTTATGTCTAATCAACTGATTGATTAACTATCCAGTATGATACCTGTTAATAGCAGCAAGCAATTCGCTTTGATCAATCGGCTTGGTAATGATTTCAGTTACCCCAGAATCTAAAATCCCCTGAATTTCAGATTTAATGGCATGCGCCGTTACGGCAATTATCGGTGTATGTGCATAATTCGACATAGCGCGGATTTGTTGGGTCACTTCTGTGCCATTTATATCAGGAAGATTAATATCCATTAAAATCAGTTGATAATGCTTTTTCTGCACCGCATCGAGCGCAGCCTGACCCGTCACCACGCCTTCATGTACCAGCTCTTCGCTATCTAAGATCCAGTCAAATAAATCCATATTATCCGGCGTATCTTCTACCACCAGGATGGTTTCAACTTCGGCTTCCAGTGCCTGCTCATATTCCTCCAGTAACGGCTGCAAACCCAACTGCGCATTTAATCTATTAGATTTGGAGGTTGCCTTCATAAGACCCAGGATGGCGCCATGTTCTGCTAAAAGCGCGGGGTGCAACAGACTCACCCGGTCTCTCAGCTGTAGATATTCAGCGGGACTTTCGGCAGACGTTATTAGCACCACAGGCAGCGTTTTCAGCGCTTCCATGGTCGCAATAACTGAAACCAGATCTCCGCCGTAGGACTCAACGTTAGCTAGATCAACAATAATTGCCGACGGTTTGAATTCTTCCAGCTTTTTTATCGCCGCCTCACTATTCGAGGCAAAAAAAGACTTTATCCTGACCCTGGACAATTGTTCCGCTACTTCGGCCCTAAATTCATGGTCGCAATCAACTATCAATACAGAACGAATATTTTCTAGCACAACATTTTCAATATGTGAAATTAGCATACCCTGATCGCAGGGTTTTACCAAAAAACTCTCTGCGCCCGCTTCGGTTGCTTCCTGGTAACGCTCCATATGGCCAGAGACCACCACGATGGGTACATTTTTCAAACAGGCCAAAGACTTAAGGTCACGAATCAGATCAACCCCGTCTTTACGTGGCATCTGTAGATCAACACAGACCACGCTCGGCAGGGATTGCTGACAGAGTTCCGCCACACTACGGGAATCCGATATTGAAATCACCATAATGCCCACATCCTCAAAGGCCATTGACAAAAATTCCAGCGCATCCAGGTCATCGTCAACTGCCATCACTACAAATTGATCGCTTTCCCAAATACCACTTTCTGCCACAACATTTGCCAGCCTGGCACCAGGCAGATAGATACGAAATTCACTACCCTGACCGTGGATGCTGTCCAACTCAATGCTGCCTCCAAGCAACTCTACTAGCCGTTTAGTGATCAACAAACCCAAACCTGTGCCCTGGATGCCTTTTAATTTCACATCATCTGCACGACCAAACTCCGAGAACAGGTTATTCTGGTTTGCTTCTGAAATACCGATTCCAGTATCCTTGAAGGAAATTACCAGCTGCTCCTCTGATAGAGACTCACTCTGTAACCTGACAGCAATTGTCACCTGCCCAGATTCCGTATATTTAATCGCATTTGAACCAAGGTTTAATAAAATTTGCATTATCTTAATTTCATCACTGTCAAACAATATATCCTGCTCTGGGCGGATAATTATCAACGCTAAATCCTTATCGCCCACCAACGATATAAGTTGTGATTCAAGTAGGTCGAGTAGTTCAATGACAGACAGGTTCTCCTTCTTAAAAGTCATCTTGCCAGCATCAATTTTTGATAGATCCAGAATGTCGTCAATTAGACCGAGCAGGTGTTTACCATTACGATGAATGGTCTTTAATGCGCCCGTTTCTTTTTCCGACCGCTCTGCTGATGATCGCCTGATCAAAACTTCACTAAAACCAAGTATTGAGTTGAGTGGGGTCCGTAATTCATGCGACATGCTTGCCAGAAAATCTGATTTATATCGATTGGTTTGCTCTAGCTCAGTTATAGTTTTAATTAACACCTCAGACTTCACATTAAGCGCCTGATGCGCATTTTGAAGTTCTGCAGAATAACGCTGCTCTTTTTGATAAGTGCGCACATAATCCAGCGACAGGCCAAGGAAAGGTACCAGATAAGCAAATATTTTCAAAAAATGTGCCGCATTAAAATTACTATCGAACAGCGCCGTTGAACCAAAAGCCATATGCAATTCAACAATCACTTCTGGTATCGCACTCAAGATTAAGGCATGGGCAAATAAACTGGGGTGGGCTTTATAAAACAGGGGATAAACCACTAGACCAGCAAACAGGAACATCACTAGCGGCACAACATCATAAGGGCGAGTAATAAACGCATCTGGAAATTGCGTCTGCGGTAAATTTGCACTGGTGGCGCAATACTGGATGATACCAAACTCAATAACACCAAATAGTGCGCTCATACCCAGCACCAGCCTTACCCCTTGCCGAGCAGACATCTCAGGCCGTTTAACAAGGAACAGGCTAACGCCAACCAACATAATGGCAGCATTAAAAATCCGCGCTACGGCCCAGGTAAAAGGTATTAGGTCTGTATTCGCGGCGGTTGCCTCAATTAATCGATCTGCTGCAAGCGTATGGAAAGCATCCATCGCGCCTGCGCAAAACAAAGCGATACCTATCACCGGTGTAGTAACATCGCGGGTAATACTATAGTGATTAAAAGCGAGGAAAACTGTGAACAGCGCTGCCATAAAAGCGCTCCACTCAAAAATAGTATGCGTAAAAGCACCAGACAGGGAATAAAATAACGCATCGTTGCGCACCGCTGATGGCATTTCAGGCAAACTATTCCATACCGGCGTTGGCCCCTGGGTACTAAAATCTACCCCTGCCAGTTGCAGCATAAACGGTAAAAGACAAAACCCACATACTCCCCAGAACAGGCTAGCGGGGATTTTCAATTCTGTATTTTTAATCGGCGGGCCCATTTCCACATCTCAGCAAATTATCCTACAGCTTCTGCAAGTGTAGTTTGAAGTCGTAGGTTTGCACCAACATATGCCAGCTCAAGACAGTTAAAGACAATCCAACTCAAGACAAACCGTTTATTCTTAATTCAATCGGTAAGGTTAACTATTGATGAGCACCATCAACTGGAAAAATCACTCACTACCAGCTTAAATTCAATGACAGGATAATATTTGAGATGCAGCAATGCCTACATCGCTAGTGGTTGACGATCAGCGCGCTATACGCAATATGTTTAAATCAATTTTGGAATCAGGTGGGTTTGATGTCACCCTGGCGGAAGATGGCAAAGACGGCTGGACGAAAGCCAGCATCAAAGATTTTGATGTCATCGTCACCGATCTGAATATGCCCAATGTTGACGGCATACAATTGACCAAACGGCTCAGAGCATCAAAAAGACATAAATATACGCCCATCCTGATCATCTCTACTGTAAGTAACGGCTCAAAAAAACAATTGGGCCGGGACGCTGGTGCTTCAGGCTGGATAGTTAAACCGGTGAATGGCGATGAATTACTGTCGGCACTTCGAAAACTCTGCAGCTAGGCGAATATAAACCACACTCAAAATCTCCGCTAGACAATAATTTTGTACTTGAAACTGGTACTTGAAATTACCTTTTAACATTAGTAGCGGGGTGCAACGCTCAAGCATCCGCAATGGACAAATTAATTTTAAATGTTAGGCGTTAGCTTTTCGACAGGGATGTTTTTTATTTCTGCAACAATCTCAGTTGCTGCGCTTGATTTTGATGACCTTCCCAGGCATCAATAATCCGCGTTAGTGCAGGTTCAAAATTATCACATTGTTTCAAATATCTTAAAATTGGCATTATTTCGTGAAAATAACTTTCAAAATTTTTGCTCTGCAGCACTTTGGTTTTCCTGAAACCAATATAATTAATCTCCGAAAGGTCTTCTACCACGCCAGTAAGATCATGCTCTACCATTAGCAGCAGTCCTTCGGCGATATTATCAACCGTCTCTTGGTGAAACTTGTGATTCAATTCAACCAACCAGTCAAGACAGAATTCTACCGAAGATGTCCTGATTGTTGTGACATGAATTCTGGAAAAGCTAAATATATCTTCGGCACTCAACATATGCCTTGCGGCACGTGCAACTGCGTTGATGCGACGATCGCCAATGCCGACTAGACCCGCCAGGATCGCGCCCTTGTTCACAGTGTCTGGATCCGCCAATACTTGAACCACCTCATTAACGGCAGCAAATTCATCCACCAGATCACAACTGCGATAGGTAAGATAATCATTTACGGCTCGCCAAACGACCTGCGGATGTTGCTCTACCAATAAAAAGAAATACAAACTGGATACAGCATACTTTCCTTCCTGCACGCCAACACGCAACTGTTCATAAAGTGTTTCCCGCTCAGCCAGGTCCATTTTCACCTGTTGAGCCTTGTACATCCGCACGGTGGCGTTATTCACCCAAATTTCTTTTTCGGGGTCAAATTCGGCAATAAAATCAGGTAGTAAACTTGCCAGGTCAAGTTCTTCGGTGGAATCGACCTGTGGTGCTAATTCTCGACCAGGGAAAACTATACTTTCGTTACAGGTTGAATAACGCGCTTCCCTGCTCTCTTGCAGATAAGCCATGATAAGTACCCTTAAATTTCTACGACGTAAGCTAGAGTATAGACCTTAAGTTTTTGCAATAAGTTTGAACTAGTTCACAAATCTGCTAATTAGTAGTGACGCTCGTCAGGTATCTAAGGTCCTTAGTCACTTTTTTGGCTACTAAACCGCCACATTTTATTTTTTACTAAATTATTAAGTGAAGCAGTTGCCCAGGCGTGTAAAATTTTTCGACACTTTTACACATATCAACCTATCATCCTTATTTTTAAAAGGAATAATAGGCAATCATCCTGTTCCAGGCTTCGACCTACCAAAGTCAAACAGAAGATATTTTGAGATGAACCAATCAGTAAGATAACGAAGGAGGAAATTAATTTCCAGACAGGAACCAGGTCAGGGTCTTGATGAAGATACCGCGAGTTACTATAAACCACCTTCCTCGAGGACCCATTGATCTGCGTTTCACCGACTATAACGGCTGCCAATACATAACGAATGCATAAAGCATCACTGGCACGCCTGTCCACTCGGTCCGGTCAGGCGTATGGCCAGCCCCTCAACTTAAGGGGCCAGTAGAACTAACCTCTAACGGCTCTACGCTGACGAAAGCCACCTATGGCAACAAGGCCTAACCCAAATAAGCCGATAGTATATGGTTCTGGAACAGTAACTATGTTGAAATCACTCCACGAACCAGTAATTGAACTAGAGTCTTTGCTGGCACTAAAACCAAAAAAACCGCTAAAAAACTCGCCATCATCATTATTAACATCATCGGGCACATTAAAGAACAAATACAAAAACACGCCATCGTCTAAGACCAAAGAAGGACTCGTCCCAGGGCCACCACTAGTTAAATAGTTAGCATCCAGGGTGTTGTTCAACAAGGGCCCAGAACCAAGCTGAAGATCAAATTCATTGTTTGACGCTTGATTAAAATTTATTATTTCCTGGCCAATACCTGTATATAAGGCATCATCAAACGAACCTTCGAGCGAAACTGTATCACCTGTAGTCAACTCATATGGGCCTGAAGGGTCTCCAGTCGCTATATTCCCCGTCAGGGTAAAATCCACAATTGTCGCTTGCGCAGCAAAATTTGTTAGCGCAGTAAAACAAACCAATGTTATTACTGATAATAATTTGTTCATGTCTATACCTAAGTTAACATCCTCACCAGCACTTGGGCCAAACCCTAGCTAGAACCAGGCATTTTAAAGCCGAGGTCTAATTAGAACTGAAACCAGGTGTGGGTCACCAATACATTTAACGGTTGAGAGTCATCGTACCTATTAGCTAGCGAATTCTTTTTGCCAGCTATCGCCTACTTCTTACTACCAACGCCCCATTATCCTCTTTTGGGATAGTGTCTAGTTAATAGCAAATAGCATGCCCACTTTTATTTCGTTTAATAATCAACAAGTTACGATTACAGATGGGCTAGCGAGCGCGACAAACATAAATTTGTGTAAATTTATTCGACACTCTGGTAATTAAGGAGAGGAAATTGCTTAGCTTGAGCAGACCTACAACGCACTATCTTGCCCCGATCGGCAGGGCATCGCTGAAAATTTAGCCGCCATACATTTCTTCACAATTTTTTCTTCAAAAAATGAGGCATAAGCCATAGCAGAAATTGCTGATAATCCATGTTCTCAGCAACACGCCGCTTAATGGGCTGCCAGTTACCCCCCCCAACTCGAATACTTTTACACTCTGCACATATTCAGATGGCCCGTAAGGGCTATTTCCTTAAAGCGCGCTAAGGGCCATTTCCTTAAAGCACGCTAAGGGCCATTTCCTTAAAGCACGCTAAGGGCCATTTCCTTAAAGCACGCTAAGGGCTTTTCTGCTTTCAAACGCGGAAACAAAGCGACGAAATAATGTCCGCCATATTTGGATCTAGTTATATATAGACAAAGCAGACAGGCAAAACCAGTATATTTTGGCTTTTAGTGGCCGCTTTTTGCATCAAAAAATTGCCACCTCTGGATACCTAATCTCTGGACACCTAATCTCTGGATAGAAAGTTATGAACTACAATCGTCGAATTTATTTAAGGCCGAGGCACGTCGGCCGCCTGATATTCTGCGGCCTGATCTCTAGCTTATTAGGCAGTTTTTGCGCCTACCATGTTTTAGCTGAGACAAGTCCGCCCTTTTATAAACCGTCATCCAGTAGCCCAACGGCACTGGATATATCAGCCAACAATTACGGCCACAGCAACCTGGCCCCTGGTGCGCTGGGCATTGGCGAGACGGCACCTAATTTTAGTCTGCTGCGCTTTGGAGGTGGCAACTATTCGTTAAGCCAAACCGCCAACAATGGACCAGTGGTGATTATTTTTTATCGCGGCCACTGGTGACCCGCCTGTAATGTGCAGCTCGGTGAGCTGCAGAGCCAGTTATCTCGTTTCAAAAAACGTGGCGTCAGTGTGGTCGCAATATCCGTTGATCCATTAAGCGCATCAAATAAACTTGTCAAACGCCTGCAGTTATCTTTTGCGCTGGCGAGCGATCAGAACCAAAAAGTAATGCAAGCTTACGGCGTACAGAATCAGAGCACCCAGGCACTAGCAATACATGCAGTTTTTATCGTTGCTAACAACCGCCAGGTCATCTATCGAAAGGTCGCCTCAAGAAGACCCCAGGCGCAGGAGTTACTCGATGCCATCGATTATTATTATGGCCGCTATCCAGCAAACGATGCCGCAAACGATGGGCTTAGCTTTACCCGCGCTTATCCTCAAAATAATTTTCAAACGCTGCTTGAAATAGCCGCCACCAGCGAACTTCCAGCTGCCATAGCATCTAACAAATCGGCAACAATCCAATTGGCCGCAGTCGCTCATTTGCTCAAGCAGGGCAAAACCGATGACTCAATTATTGCCTTCAGGCAAATGCTCAACCGGCAGGCCAAATCAGAGCAACGTGAAGACTACCTCAGGGTTGCGGCTTATCTGGTTCGCGCGGCATTAAATATACCCCCAGAGGCAATAGCTGCAGGCAAGACACTATCTACGCTGTTGAATGAACTGCGCCAAACACGCTCCCAATCCAGCAACCCGCAACACAAATCAATCGAATTGCTACAAAAATCGCTTGCAGAACATCGCGCAAAAATAACCCGTCATGCCCGACAATGGCGCCTGAGCTATGCAAAGGCAATGCTACGTAGTTATCGAGAACTGGTCATAACCGAGATACCTGAGTAAATAATACAACCATTGAGCCCTGGTCTTATACGCTGGTTTCCAGGTTTACCCAGGCCGCGTATAATGTGCTCATCACCGCCGATTCACGGCTGTAATTTTCAGGTAGCCGTTCTAAGATGGACAAAGCGCAACGTTTTATATTTGATAATACTGATGTTCGTGGCGAACTAGTGCAGCTTGATAAAAGTTATCAGCAAATACTCGCTGCAAATCAATACCCAACCATTGTAGCCAATCTGCTTGGTGAATTTCTGGTCGCCAGTGTATTGCTTAGCAGCACCATAAAATTCGCTGGCCGGCTCACGCTTCAAGCCAGAAGCCAGGGGCAAATTTCGCTGTTGATGGCCGAATCGACACACCAGCAACATATTCGTGGTATCGCCAGAGTGGCGGACGAAATCACCACTGACAATTTCCTCGAACTGTTTGACAATGGTTCACTGGCGGTCACCATCGAACCCGACAAAGGCGAACGTTATCAGAGTATTGTGCCATTTTCAGGGACTAGCCTGGCGAGTTGCCTGGAACATTATTTTCAACAATCCGAGCAATTAAATACCCTGATAAAGCTATCAGCCAATGCCGAATATGCCTCTGGCATGCTGGTCCAACAACTTCCAGAACAACGGGTAGTTGACCAAGAGCAGCGTAAACAACAATGGCAACATATCGTAATCCTCGGCCAAACCCTCAAAAACACCGAACTGTTAAGCCTCGAAAACCATCAGCTGCTTAGCCGCCTATATCCCCACGACGCGGTACGATTACTCAGCCATCAATCCGTTAGTTTTCAATGTAGCTGTAGTTTTGAACGAAGCGGTAGGGCCTTGATGTTACTCGAAGCGGAGGAACTACAGTCGCTATTTGACACAACTGAGCTGGTTCAAACCCAATGTGAATTTTGCGGCAAAACTTACAAATTTAGTCAGGCGTCGCTGACAAAACTGCTTCATGGCAAGCATAAAACTCACTGAATGGATCGTTAAATGCTTGCGCCATACATTTCAGCCAGGGGACATTTAGCAACTGCCCCATAGCTCCGCAACCTGGCTTACGAATCAACAGGCAACAATTCCTGAACCATTGCAACCACAGCTTTGACACCCGTTGCTATGGTTGGTTTTGCATCGGGCGCAAAGTAGGCCGAATGCAGGGAGGGCAATGCCACTTTATTTATTGTTGCCTGTCTAACAAGTTCGACTGGTACTGCACCCAGTTTAAACAAATGGCTCGGAATCCTCGGCTCCTGGCGTCCATAACGGGCAAAATCCTCGCCCCCCATAACCGGCGGAACTTCTGTTACTGAACTTTCACCAAGCGCTTTACGTAACACAGGTAACAACCGATCCGTTAAGGCTGGGGTGTTATATACCGCAGGGGTATAATCATCACCCTCCGTGACCACTGGCAACAAGTCTGCTGCAAGACCATAACCACGGCCAGCAGATTCGGCAACCCGACGAATACCACCAAGTAGCTGTTGGCGTACGTCATCGCTATACGAACGCACAGTCAACTCCAACTTAACCCCATCAGGAATAACATTACGCTTGGTGCCACCATGAATAGCGCCAACAGTAATAACACCTGGATCAAGGGGAGATAACTCACGGGATACCAATGTTTGTAAATCACCTATAATCTTCGCCGCCAGAACTACTGGATCTTTTGCGAGATGCGGATAGGCCCCATGGCCACCAATACCTTTAACCAGTATATCCACAGAGTCTACGTTCGCCATGGCATAACTACGCGTATAAGCAATACTGCCAGCCGGCAACGCCGCTGAAACATGCAGCGCAAGATTGTAGTCAGGCCGCGGAAACCTGTCAAAAAGTCCATCATTCAGCATGGCACGAGCGCCGGCGCCACGCTCTTCGGCTGGCTGGGCAATAATTATTAATGTGCCTTGCCATAAGTCACGATGACTAGCCATCCAACGCGCTGTACCTACTGCAACGCTCATATGAATATCATGTCCACAGGCATGCATCACGGCGACTTTTTTGCCTTTGTCATCAATGGTGGTAACTTTGCTCGCATAAGATTTACCCGTTTGTTCAAGTACCGGCAGAGCATCCATATCGGTGCGGTACATCACCACTGGCCCAAGCCCGTTTTTCAGAATCGCGACCACACCATGGCCGCCAACCCGTACAGTGGTATCAAAACCTACAGCAGTAAATTCCTGATCTAGTCGTTGCGCCGTTTTTTGCTCCTGAAATGAAATTTCAGGATTTTGATGCAAATGCCTGTACAGCTGCACTAGTTCATTCAAATGACTGTCATCCAAATGGCCGTCATCCGCCTGCAATCCAGGCGATGGTACAACCGCCATCATCAATGCAAAAATTATCGCCGAGAATCTCATCTACCTGCTCCTACCTATGAAATATATCAAGATGCCCTGGAAAGGTCCTTAGCAGCAACCACTACGCCATTGCTATCAGCATAAATATACTCACCCGGATTAAAAGTGACGCCACCAAATGTCACTGCGATATTATAATCTCCAATACCCCGTTTGGCCGTTTTTAATGGGATGGATGCCAGCGCCTGCACCCCCAGGTCAAGACCCGATATGGTGCTTACATCGCGAATACAGCCGTAGATAATAACGCCTTCCCAGCCATTTTTAACGGCGTTTTCTGCGATCATATCGCCAAGTAAGGCCCTGCGCAGCGAACCCCCACCATCCACAACCAGCACACGACCCTGACCGGGTAAACCCAGGTTTTCTTTAACGAGGGAATTATCTTCAAAACATTTGACGGTAACAATCTCGCCACTAAAGGCCTCTTTACCGCCATAATTAGCCAACATGGGTTCAAGCACTCTCACCAGGTCTGGATTGTCATCACATAAATCGGGTGTTATATCTGTCATATCAAATCTCCGCTAATCGCCAAAGGAGCAATTATACCTAAAGCCAGGCCGATCAACCCGACTCATTTTCTCAACGGACCAGCGCCTGCAATAGGGTAATTTATTAACGATTAATACCTGTTTTATTCGAGCATCGCGGCTAGAGCTGCATTTACAGCAATACAGCATTTAATCGACACTACCCCGCCTGGTCCGGCGCAAGACTTGTTTTATTCCGGCTCGCCTGGCCTGCACCTGCACGGGCTGCTCGGGCAAAAGCACTTTCTACACTATCACTGCCTTTGAAACCTGCCAGCCCAATTGAGGACCTTACTGATAATTTAACCTTGTCCCATTGAAACACCTGAGCTGCAACATCCTGACGAGCAGACTCCAGTAGTTGCCAGGCCTGCTGCGGGTCAGTATTTATCAGAAAAATTGCAAACTCATCGGTACTAATGCGAAACACCTTTGCCTGTGCGCCAGGTAACTTTTGATAAATGCCTGCGACAGTCTTTAGCACCTCATCTACCTGGCAGCAGTCATGTCGCTCGACCAAAAGCGCATAAGCATCTATTTTGCAGACAGCAATGCAAAGGGGATTTTTTTGCCGCCGCCAGCTTTGCATTATTTCGAGCCCTTGTTTCTGGAACGCTAACCGATTGGGCAAACCAGTCACAGCATCACAAGCGCTATTATTATGCTGGATATCAAGCCGCAAACTAGCTGCCTGGGTCATATCTTCCATATGCGCAACATGTTGCGCCAAAGCACTCAGCGAGGTCGATATATCACTCTGTTGGCCGTGGTTTTTATGTTTTTCGAGCGCCTGAGCCATTTCCGCTACGCGGTTATTAACAGCTACCTTAATCTGCTCAATATCGTCTATGCCAGCAACACAGGATTGAATTTCGGCCATACCATTTTGCATCACCGCATGCATCGACTCATCACTCTCGATATTGCCCTCCTCAAGGGTTTGACAACTACTGATACAATATTTTGATTCCGTCAGGCGGTGCTCGAATCGATCCAGAGATGATCTAAAGTCCTTACGGTCAAGGTCTATGGTGCGCGTGGTATGTTCACAAACAGCACTGACAATATCGGGTATTTGATGCGCAGAAAATTGCGCAGCAAGCAGCCGTTCGGTAACTGCCACATCCTCAGGGCATCCCAGCTGCTGTAATAACAGCGTAAACTCATCGCTTAACACTCGACGGATATTAACCTTGGCGGATACTTTTTTCTGCCCAGTATCATTTGCAGTAGGCCCTGTTTCATTTTGTTGATTATCTGCCGACATCGGCTCTTTAGCTAGATCCGGTGCGGTTGTAGACAATTCAGTTGTAGGCAAGTCAGCTTCAGACAATTCATTTGCAGACAATTCATTTGCAGACAATTCATTTGCAGAGAATGGCACAGCAGAAGATAACCAACGTCGCCAAATCGGCTGGTCCTGTTTTTTCTTACCCTGGCTAACAGCAGATTTATGTAGCGCACTAAAGCGGCTAAAAAAAACCGGCAAGTCTTCAAATTGGCTGGTACTGGACTTAAAATCTTGCTCCAGTTGTTTTAATGCCTGTACCGTTGTACCCACCCCGGTCATAGATCGGGTTTGAGTCGACAATTGCCGAAAGCTCGACATAATACTTTTTTGACTTTTTGTCCTTGCCCCGACACTCACCGTCATTTGTTTAGCAAGCGCCTTAACAGCCGGTTCGAGATCAACATTTTTGAGGTTTTGCTGCCGCAATAAACCCTGCAGGGCGCGGAGCTTTACATCTGCCGCCTCATCCACACCTTTGGCAAGCTGCGCGGAGCTAGCCAATGCAGCAATCAGCAACTCAAACTTTTTCCGATAACGTTGCTGCTGCTTTTCATGTTGATCGAGTAATTCGGCGTAGCGTAGCTTCCAGTTAGCCACTTTTTCTGTCCAGGCAGTCAGGTTAGATAAAAGTATAGTTGCAGACAGAGGGCATAAATAAAAACCGCAGGTACTTGCCTGCGGATCACTGCTTAAATAGCCAGCCTAACCTTAGAGTTGGGCTAAACAACCCCGTCTGGCGGTAAAGAATGCTTATCCCGTAATTGCGCCCAGTCGTCTGCAGCCATCCAGTCCTGCCAGGCGCGATACAACCAAAGTTGTGCATGCTCATTAACAACACTTTTAACATGATTTTGCCCTGAAACATCCGCTGTCATTTTATCCAGGCCGAGGCCCATAGAAAAATTAATCGGTCGCTGCCCAGTCACAGCCCCCACCGAGCCGCGGGTTGAATGCGACCAATTTTCGCCATCATCTTGCTCCAGCAACCCAGATGGGCCAAAAATATGACCCGCAACCCGCGCTACCGCTGCCTTTTCTTTATCTGTCTGATTTTTATCAACAAAAGTAAACCACCACAATTCTGTTTCAAATGGCCCGCGCGGAATACGCAAACATACTTGCGGCGGACCAACCGCAGACACCCATAGATTAGGAAATATATTAGGATGGCCATAACAACGCACACCCACTGGGCCCAACGCCTGTTTCGCCGCCTCAGTGGTGCGCCAGACTTGCGCTCTGTCGGTGGGATTATCTGGCTTACCGCCAGCAGCCACGGTTTTTTCTATCTCGGCAAGATGCTCATCGGTCAGGTCGCCACCGGCAATGGCATGACCAAATTCGCCAAGCATGACCATTTGATTCATATACCGCAGATCTTTTTCATCCAGCATGCCGATCCGCTCTGCCGAACCATGGCTTACCTTGGGATGGTACCAGTCGAATAGATTATCAACCGCCAGTTTCCAGTTACATTTAATACGGTTCTTTTGAATACCGTCAATCACCTCCATATCACCCCGTTCAGCGATAAGGTCGAGCCCCAGCCTGCCCACCCAGCCGAGATAACTTTTCAAATCAGGTGCATCTTTATCCAGGCTTGCAAATACAAAACCTTTATAAGACTCTACCTTTGCCGCCGACTGTAAACCCAGCGCCTGTTTATCCAGTTGTTGGCGATAGAAATCCTTATAACCAGGCACCCCAACAAGCTTGCCATCCAGGTCAAAATTCCAGCCATGATAGGAACAAAAAAATGACCGCGCTTTACCCTGCTCCGAGCGACATACGGTATTGCCACGATGCGGGCAGGAGTTGAGCAACACCTGCAGGCCACCTTCTCGGTCGCGGACCGCGATCACCTGATCCTCGCCGATATAGCTTAAAAAAAAGCAGCCCGACTCGGGGATTTGCGACTCATGGCAGATAAAATTCCAGCCTCGGGCAAATACTCTTTTAAGTTCCTGTTGATAAATAGCCTGGTCAGAAAATATTCTACGGTCCACTGTCCCCTGACCTGTATCTACCCATGAACTTTGCACTATGACGGTATCGCTCATGGAACCGCCGCTGGGATCGGTCATGCTTGAATCGGTCGCTGCTGAATCAGTCAAAGCTAAGCCTCTGGTCACAAGTTTGGTCAATTTAGTATCAAACAGGACCAAGCAAATAGCCAGCGAACATTAGACTTTCCTGACGGTACTGGTCTGAAGATCAGTTACCTTTTATTCAGATAACGCTACTTTCAACAAAACCTAAAGCCATTCACAGGACATAGGCACAGGAAACAACCCAGTGAACTTATCCCGCACATCGTCTATCAATTGCATCGACAGCAGATTATCTTGCCGGCTGAGTAATGTGGTCTGGTCAAGACTGGGCGAATTTACAATGCGCATTCGAAATCGATAGATACCCATCTGAAAACAGCATTTCATCCCCACCTGCAAATGTTTTATGCCCGCGCCAGCCGGGATAGGGATCCGTTGACCGGTCAATTGTAGCCCTCTGGCGTCAATCACGTCCAGTATCAAACAGGGATGCGGGCAACTGTCGGCTAATTTCAAATGAATTTGAATATTAATTTGCTGGTTATACGTTACGGTCCCGTGTTGACCATAACCATCGATTACCGCCTCGGTTATACCGAACCCTGACACCGCAAATCCTCGGTCAATTTGGGTAGCACTTTTACCACCCGCTTCAATACTGGCATGCTGCTGCACTAGATGCAGATAGTGCGCAATAACATCATCCGGAAGACCCTGTTGAATCACCTGCCCATGATCCAGCAACATCGCGCTATTACAAAAAGATTTAACCGTATTCAGGTCATGACCAACAAACAACAAGGTGGTGCCTTTTGCCAGTATCTGATCCAGCTTAGTTAACGCCTTAGCCTGAAACCGAGCATCACCCACTGCCAGCGCCTCATCAACAATAAGGATATCCGGGTCAACATGAACCTGCACTGCAAATGCCAACCGCACCATCATGCCAGAGCTATAGGTCTTAACCTGCCTATGAATAAAATCACCGATATCCGCAAAAGCCACGATATCATCAAAGCGGGTATTGGTTTCTTCCCGGCTAAGGCCCAGTATTGAAGCATTTAGATAAATATTCTCGATACCGGTAAATTCCGGATCAAAACCACTGCCCAGTTCGAGTAACGCTGCCACCCGGCCCTTAATTTCCACCTCACCATGGGTTGCGCCCAGGGTGCCTGCAATTATTTGCAGCAAGGTGCTTTTGCCACTGCCGTTCAGGCCGATAATGCCCAGGCTATCACCCTGACCAAGCTCGAAGCTAATATCCTGCAATGCAACTACAGCTTCGCACTGTTGCAGCTGCCAGGCTTCAAACCACTGCGGAGCAAAAGGTCTTACTAATTTCCGCGCCAGCGGCACCAACAACCGACTTAATGGTGAACGCCAGATCTGATAGGTTTTTGAGACGTTGGTAACCTTAATCATAAGTTACTCGGTATAAAACCAGATACGGCGCATGTTGCGGAACGTTTAAAGCACATCGGCAAATCCCCGCCTTGAACGCTGAAAAACGCGATAGCCAGTTACCGCAATAAGCAACGACACAGCACTGTATATCAACAGCGGTTGAAGTGCCGGCAGCTGACCGAGTACCACCACCGACCGACAGGCTTCTACAATTAAAGCTATCGGGTTAAGTAACATCAAAAACTGGTATTTATCCGGCAAGGTGTCGATGCTGTAGAAAACTGGGCTTAGAAATAGCAGCAACGTTGTTAGCGTGCCAGAGATATGCTGAATATCACGGATATAAACGCCGATGGCCGCCAGCAACCAGGACAAACCTAACAACAGGAGTAAATAGGGCAGCAAAATGAACGGCACCAATAATGCCGTGACGGGGATTTGTTGGGTTTCAAACAACAACAGACCCAGCAGTAATATAAAACTGATGGTAAAATTGAACAAATTGCTCAACAGCGCCACCCAGGGCAGAATCTCCAGGGGAAACACCACTTTTTTGACAAAATTGACATGGCTCAAAATGAGACCAGGGGAGCGGGCAAGCATATCGCCCAGCATGCCGTGCACAATAAGCCCCATAAATAACATGATGGCAAAATTTAACTCTCGGCCATCAATACCAGGCACCAGCCACCTTGCCTGAAAAATGTATTTAAACACCAGGGTATAGATAACCAGCATCAGCAAAGGCGTCATCAAAGACCAGAGAATGCCAAAAACCGAACCTCTATAGCGCGACTGGATTTCTCTACGCAATAACTGATTAACTAAAGACCGATGAGTCCAAAATGAAACAAACATGCCAACCCGAGAAAAATGTATTAAAGCGCTTTAGCGTTTTGTTGAACAAATGCCACTGCACAACGTTTTAAAGAATCACGACGCAACGTGCGAAGCCGGTGGTATTCTAGCAGATAACTTAATTTCAGCAGCATTCTGCTAAACCCTGACGAGGCATTTGCTGTTTGTGTATTGCGGGCTGCGCGGCTAAAGATTTGCTCCTGGGGTATTGCAACATCCGGCTGCACGCCCAAAAACTCAAACACTTTTATAAGGCTTTTGGCGTGATCCTGCTGCAAGGCCTGATGGCTCAGCACCAGCACCTGTGATTTGGGAAAGTACTGATAGATCCGCTTAAGCTGCCTGGCATAGAGGCCACGGGCGCGATAAGAGTTGTTCCTGTGTGCAGCACCGTCGGCCCAGGGGTTGCTGTCTAGCCACAGACGAAAAGGTTCTGCCAATAGCGCTAATAACAACGGTAGATGTTCTGTACCACGGTCCCTTTCCATCCAATATTGCGAAATCGCTCGATCGGCAGGATCACGTAACACGACGATCAGTTTCATCTGTTTATTATAAGCATGTAAATGACTAACGATTTCTGGATAGTACATATAGATCGGCGTTGCCTCCCCCCATAAAGTATCGTTAGAACTTGTTGGAAAATAATTGGCGTAATACCGGTTGATATGTTCTGTGGACCAGGTATTAGAAAAAGCCACTGAATCGAATAAATGAACCTCTTTGGGTTGCGACATGGAGAGGTCAGGATGTTGGGACAGAAAATGGCTTAGCGCCGTGGTACCCGCTTTTTGCGCCCCAACAATAACAAAATCAAGATTCTTCATACAGTACTCAATGATTGCTGCATTACAGCGTCAATTTGCTGCCTATCGTAGAACTGCCAATAAGCACCCGCCGAATCTAATAGGCCCTGATAGAGCTTATCCATCAACTGTTCTGAATAGAGTGGATTGTTGTTCTTACTGCCCAAATCAGGGCGTTCTATACATGCAGACCCGCCGGCTGTTGAAGCGGCTAACGGCGCGAGGATAGCACCCTGTGTATCTATAAGTGTTTCATAACGGATTATCTGCTGGTTACTCAGCGCAGCGCTAAACTGCTGGAAAAACCAGGATAAGATAAGCAGCTGCCGAGCCAGGGTATCGTTGGTTTGATTGAGCTGTTGATGCAAAACCTGGGAAAAACGTTCC
Organism: Pseudomonadales bacterium; assembly: GCA_019090615.1. Taxonomy (GTDB): domain Bacteria; phylum Pseudomonadota; class Gammaproteobacteria; order Pseudomonadales; family Azotimanducaceae; genus JAHRVQ01. Next base: position 21,866 of record JAHRVQ010000074.1, read on the forward strand.
CCCGCAGGAAGCCGGCCTCGATTTACCGGCAGGTCCACAGTATTCCAGGAGGCAAGCACTGACAGCGGGTTTCTAACAATCGCATAACATTGAAATAGATGGTGCAATTCTGCCAGCAATGCAGTAAACAGCGCATTATGCTTAATGATTAAATGAAAATTTTTATCCAGTGTATGACCTGGTGTGAACTCCCCAGTGTCGACCAACACCTGCCGCAAACCTGAAGGCCCAAAAACATCGTCTGCCACCGGGTTTTCTGGTACTGCACCCTCGAATACCCTGGCTTCAGCGCGACCTTGATTGATCAATTTATTATATATTTTCACGCAGCATTTCGCGATTTTCTCGCTGGCTGTTTTGTCGCTTAAGGCTGTTTTATCGCTCAGGGCTGTTTTCCCGCTCAGGGCTGTTTGTATCTGATTGAAGTCCAACGGTTCGTTCAGGGCGACGGTATTGGCGTACTGATTAAGTAGACTACAACATAAGGTTGTACCCGAACGCGGGATACCGGTAAGCAATATGATATTATCTGTATTCAATGTGAACACCATAAGGTATCTACTTGATCAAGAATGTCACGAAAACGCAACCGCTCCTGGACCAGGGTATGTTTAGCCAGTGTAGCGGCTGTATTTTTTTGCAATAGCGCCATTGTTTTGGGTTGCCTGGTGATTTGGTCGGCTTTTGTACAAGCGGCAATAATGGCGGGCTCATTATAATCCGGCATCAAACAATTCCCCTGGTCTCGACTGACTTCAATATCCATACAAAAACCACGATTACCCACGCAGTCGGGCACTATGGCCAGGGTACATAATTGCATCGCTTCAAGCGCCGGCAAATAAAACCCCTCTGCAACTGACGGTAACAGCAGGGCAATTTTGGCCCTGGCTAGAAGGTAAAGAAACTTGTTACGCGGCAGAGGCTCTGTTAGACAAACAATGTTCAAACAGTTTTTTGATGTCGCACCAGACTGCGCCGATGGATTATCTTGAGATGAACCACTCTGAAATGAATGATGTGGAAATTGACTACGCTTACACAGCCTTGAATAAATCTGCCTAGCAAGCGTTGGTTGTTTTAGACCCGCGATCAGAATATCGATAGTTTTATGGGTTGCTGTTACTTTTGGTATATCCAGACCGTTATCAATGACAAAGGTTGGCCCAGGTACATGGCCAGTGGCATCAAGCGCACTTTTTACCGCACCACTGACACATATTCGAATCGCTTTCTGAACCAGAAACGGATGAACATTTTGCCCAGCAACGGCATGCCTAACACCCTGAATAAAATTGATAACAGGTTTATTAGCTATCACACCCTTTGCCAAATAGGCTTGCCAGTCCATACCCGCTAAAAACAAATAATCATAGGCTGCTGGATTAAAAGCGACCTGCCGATTTTGATATTCTGGATACCACGGATTACTGTCATCCCAGCGACTGCCAGCGGAAAACGCTATATAGGGCTGAAAACCCGATATTTTTTCGAGGTGTTTGAAGTAATCGAATACTTTTTGATGGCCGCCACTAAAGGTATCGAAATCACGATAAAATAACACCTTCCTTGTTGTTTCGGGTCCTTGCACCATTGAATTATAGTTTATGTTTGAAAAAAGGCAGATTGGCGATGGGTGCTACTTAACGCTTTACCACGCTGAAGGCACTTTTTTCATGCCTTAGGCTGATTTAAAGGCCTTTTTGCCAGCGCCGCATTGATGGGGCAAGGTTTAAAGCAATAAGACCACATTTAATGCCAGGTTTTTTTGTCGTGGCTACGAAATGCTTGGCATTGACGAGATCGATTAAAAATCGCCCCTATTGATGCCCGCGCCGTAACTATATTCTTTGGGCTTTGCGGTAATGAAAATTAATTTAGACCAATTTTCAACAACTATAGAATCCACTGTCCGAACAGCATAGGGTGATAACATGGAACTTACCTCACCCTATTAGCCAGAAAAATCTCACTTGGATCCGAGGCTTTGACCAGGCTTTTTAGTGTAGGTCGCTAGCGATTCCCGATTTAGTGTTGATTGCCGACTTAACGGGAATTATAGTCCTGTTATAAAGGAAAATTAAAGGGAATTTGGTTCCTGTTAATAACAAGTTGAACATGCCGGGCTAAAGCCCAGTAAACCATAGACTGGCTTGCAACTTAGTAGCAATTTCCTTCAAATCATTAAGACATTACCTGTAGCAAGTTTGTGATCA
>JAHRVQ010000075.1 GCA_019090615.1 Pseudomonadales bacterium
CGAATCAGTGCGTTAACATGCTGTTCGTACAGGCGATCAAAATGCGCTTGTTGTTTGTTGTTCATAACGAAATTCCTCAGTTGTCCGCACTTGGATTAAGTGCGGTGAGGAATTATTGATGGGGAATTGAGGTGGGTAAACTCTGCCGCGTAGCGGCTTCGTTCAACAAGCGCAAGCAAAAAGGACAGTCAAAGCTGCGTGGTTTTTTGTGTTTCGCTTCGCTTTTGACACAAAACCCCACCCAGCTTTGCCCGCCTGTGTTGCGGGCGTTATAAGACGGGGAGAAAAGTTTGAGCTTTGATAAATTACCTCTACATGATGCTTTACTAGGGCAGATCAAAATCGACTGGGAAAATTCCTTGGTAAAGCTAGAGCTTCAAGCATTTACCGAATTATCGAAGGCTGCATCTCCGCATCATTTATTATTTCAAGGAGTTACCGATTTCCGATGCTCCAGAAACAATGAATGGGGACCGTCCAACTCAGTACTAGAGGTAAATAATATTGATTGCGAGTACCAGATACAAATGCAAAGCGGTGATACAATTTCAATAAAGGCAGATGGCTATGAGTTTAAGCAAAGTGGCTTATAACAAGATGCTGCTACGGAAAATTTACTCGCTGGCGCTTCAAATTTGACGCAGAGCGCGGCGTTAACTGCTTTTGGTGCCACATTATCATTAATGTAGAATAATTAAATGCCAACAATTTTAAGAATAGGTCCATTGCGCTTTTTCTTTTACAGTAATGAAAATGGCGAGCCGGCACACATACATGTACAACGGGAAAGAATGTTGGCCAAATTATGGTTGAATCCTGTTACGTTGGCAGGTTCTACCCGATTTTCACCGAAAGAGCTGCGTAAACTGGAATCATTAGTGATTGAAAACCGAGAAATATTTTTGGAGGCTTGGAATGAATACTTTAGCGATTGAAATGCACCCTCGGGCACATAATGTTACCTGTACAGAGGTATCTCTCATTGTTGATCTGTTAGACGGGCGTAGCATATCGGCACCTTTGGTTTGGTTTCCGTTGCTTTCGAAGGCAACCGTAGAACAACTAGGCAACTGGGAGCTGCTTGGTGATGGAGAAGGGATTCATTGGCCAGAAATAGACGAAGACCTTAGTGTCGCTGGTTTACTAACTGGTACCCATTAAGTCAGCCGTTAACAAATTGAATCACGCGGAAGTCAAAACCGCCGCTTCGCTCTGGTTTTACCACCGGTGTTTGAGACGTTAGTGCGACAAGAAGCTTGTTGCGACTTGCAGGGTGAAAGTCTCTGTCGGGGAAGGTTTAGCCGACCTCCCGTATCGAGTCTTTCGCGTTGTGCGGAGATTGTGAGACCCAAAGTTGCTCCCAACGGACGTGGGTAGGGCTGCTAAGTAAAATACGAAGCGAACGACAGCGTTTTGGAAGTCGGATCAGTTCATAGTAGTCTGAGCGCGGGAAAGCGGTTTACATGGCAAAGGGGCTGGCAGTAATATCACGGGGTTTAACAGATACATAGTCCGGCTTATAAATTAAAACGTAGTCATAAAGCACTGGATTAGTACGTTTGCTACCCGTAATGTTTTGACCAGGGCAGATGAACTCGCGGCGAATATAGCTGTTTTTGACGTTGCTTGAACCAGAAGCTACCAACTTAGGGTCGTTTAAGTGCTCACGGGTATCCGCTTCGTTCATCATCTACAACTAACATCCTTATATTATTGCCGGTTTTAATTAACAACCAGTCAAGAAACCTCTGTAAACACAAGTCCTTGATTTATATGGAAATGCCATTCGGGCGAGAGTAAAAACCCTGAGTAATATATTGTCGAAAACCCTAGAAAACTACTGACAAGAAGGGTTGATAGCCGCCTTTAAAAACAGATACGAAAACAAAAACAACCAGGGATACAGGCAGAAGCTAACTAAAACTGTTAGATTTTGACATTGTCTTGGGCGTAGACCAAGAATTGCCTATATTTTTAACATTGTGTGATTATAGTAGATAGTTACTCCGACCTTAAACTACATCGCCGGTTGTACCTTCAAGCTGCTGTTTGAATTTTTATCGTGAAAAATCGGGCCTTTGAATAACCCTGTAATTAATCAATAGCCTGATAAAGGTATTTTTGAAACCCTATAAAGGTGCGCCTAATTTCTGTAGGAGAGCCTAGGATCAAGGTTGCGTCACTGATGGTGTCGTATTTTAATTCAAGAAGGTTACGCATTTTACTCGCCGCAAGCTCGTGGACGCCATCCTCGACGTATTTATCAAGGATGAAATCAATAAATTCACGCTGCTTATAATTGCTAAAAGCCCCAGCAATGGCAGGCCTGGCCTGTTTTACCCTGTCCAGGCGCGTGCAAGTATCAATTGCATAGGCAACGAATGCCAATACATCGTAAACGTCGCTATCCGTAGCATCAATCAGATCTTTCATGCTATCGAGCTTTTCGCCGTCGTAACCCGCCTCAGCTAAATCACTGAGTAGCTGCTCACGGGTCGTGGGGTCACTCCAGATTTTCCGTAATTGCTCCTCATCACTAAAAAACTGCGGTAAATCATCAAACATACGTTCGATAAATTCTTTGGCGGTAATGGGTTTACCTTCGGCGCTCCAGTACATGGCGGCGGAGATATGTCTGATCTGGCGGGCACGGCCATCGGATAATTTAATTTCAATCTTCTTTTCACACACACATGGCGATTCGTCACAATCTGAGCAGGGCGCTGGTTCGGTCCTTTCGCAACTGCAGGGGATTTGTTCACAAACGTTGCAGCTTGCGTCTTTTCCTGGTGCGGTGTTTTGATCGTCACAATCGCATGGGGATTTCCCACACTGCTGGCAGATTTCATTGGTTAGCGGTTCACCGTCCCACTCAGGGTCAGCAAAGTTATGGTGGGCTTTGACGAAATCATATACGGTAAAATAATCTTTCCCGTCATACAGGCGTGTGCCACGGCCAATGATCTGTTTAAACTCGATCATATTTTTACATTCACGCATCAATACAATGTTGCGTACGTTGCGGGCATCAACCCCAGTAGACAGCTTGCGTGATGTCGTCAGAATGGTGGGAATGGTTTTTTCATTATCACAAAAAATTTCCAGATCGTTCTCGCCAGCCTTGCCATCGTTAGCGGTAACACGCACACAGTAACTGCCATTTGTGGTCCAGCCTTTTTTAACCGCATACTGGTTAATGTAATCTCGCACCATACCGGCATGGGCCTGGGTGGCACAAAAAACAAGGGTTTTTTCATTGGGGTTAAACCGATCCATCCAGTACTGCACGCGCTTTTGTTCGCGTTTGGGGATAATAATAATGCGATTAAATTCGCTTTCTTTATAGAGCCTGCCAGGTTCTGGCTCACCTTTTATCACTATGCCATCGCCGGGCGTATACAGGTATTCGTCCATGGTGCCAACAATGGGCAGTACTTTAAAAGGCGTTAAAAAACCATCATTGATGCCTTCTTTTAAGGTATAGCTATAAACCGGCTCGCCAAAATAGCCGTAGGTATCGGCATTATCGGTACGCTTCGGGGTTGCGGTTAATCCCAACTGCACCGCTGGGGCGAAATAATTAAGAATCTCTCGCCAGGAACCTTCATCGTTGGCACCGCCACGATGACATTCATCAATGATAATAAAATCAAAAAAGTCTTCGGGGTAGTCGCCGAAATACGGGGTTTCATTACCGTCTTCATCTGTGCCGCCACTCATAAATGTTTGGAAGATAGTAAAAAATACACTGGCGTTTTTCGGTACCGCGCCTTTCTTTTTAATTTCGCCAGGCTCAATACGTACAATGGCATCTTCACCAAAGGGGCCGAAATCGTTAAAGGCCTGGTTAGCCAATACATTACGATCTGCCAAAAATAAAATACGCGGGCGCTTTTTTGCCGCAGCAGGGTCTTGCTGCGCGTTTAAGCTCCAGCGACTATGGAATAACTTCCAGGCGGTTTGAAAGGCGATACAAGTTTTACCCGTGCCTGTTGCCAGCGTAAGTAGAATGCGTTGCTCACCGGCGGCAATGGCTTCCAGGGTATTATGAATGGCGTTCTCCTGATAATAGCGCGGCGCCCAGTCACCTTTGATTTTAAACGGAATCTCAGAAAAGGCATCACGCCAAGCTGAGGTGAACGATTCTTCTGGTTTTTCAAAGGTCAGTGCCCATAATTCTTCTGGTGATAAGTAATCATCCACCAGTTGCTCAATGCCTGTGAGCATATCAATCTGATAAATCTCATGACCATTGGTGGCATAAGCCATGCGGCACTGTAGGCGCTGGGCATAATCTTTAGCCTGGCGTACCCCTTCGCTATAGGCCAACGACTCTTTTTTGGCTTCTACTGCCGCCAGCTTACGCCCCTTATAAATTAACACGTAGTCACAAGGCACTGGATTAGTACGCTTGCCACCGGTAGTGATCTGGCCAGGGCAGATGAGTTCGCGACGAATATAACTATTTTCGACCTTGCTCCAACCAGACGCTAGCAATTTAGGGTCGATTAAGTTCGCGCGGGTATCGGCTTCGTTCATCATCAGTAAGTTACTTCCTTTTACTGGCTGCAATCAAGCGCGGCCAAGAAACAATATAATACAACCACATGATTTATAATGGGTTTACAACATCAACTATCAAAATTGATCGATAACTGCCCTAAAGATCAAGAACCGATTGTGGAGCCTACATACTCCACAAACTACCTTGTGGAGCGCTAAATTAAAAATATACTCCTCTAAATGCTTTGGGGAGTCTGCACACTCTACAAGCCGTCTTGAGGAGTCTATATAAATAAATACGCTCCTCAAAGTGTTTTCAGGAGCCTTCAGACTCCTCTAAACAGTTTAAGGAACGCCGTTGCCCATTTAGACTATTCAAACTTTCGTGAATACCTCACGCCCTTCGGCCAAGTTCAGCAATTCAGGAAAGCATAAAACCGCCGCTCTGCGGCCACTGCCCGCTTGTAATTCCATCAGTACACCCGCTTCTTTCAGCTGCCTAAGCAAGCTCGGGGTTGTTTTTTCATGAATCCCATACTCATCTCTAAAACGACTAACCAGGTCGGTTGTTTTAAAAATGGGCCGACTAAACAAGGCATCCAACAAATACACAGAGTATTGGGAGTGGGTAATGTCATGAATGCGCAACTTCATATTATCGTATAACGCCATAATGGCTTTTACACGTTCACTATTC
>JAHRVQ010000076.1 GCA_019090615.1 Pseudomonadales bacterium
CGGTTCATCCCCACAGGTGTGGGGAACAGTCCAAATACCCCCATACCTAAGCCGATACAGCCGGTTCATCCCCACAGGTGTGGGGAACAGCTTTGCTGCCTGTTTTGCCCACTCTTCTTTTTCGGTTCATCCCCACAGGTGTGGGGAACAGCATTTCCCTTCAGCCCTTCAAAGATTGCATCCCGGTTCATCCCCACAGGTGTGGGGAACAGACTAAACGTAACTTATTGATTTTTAAAGAGCTTTATTGCGGCAAAAAAAGTACCACTTTTTTCACAAAAAATATACCTCATGCAACAACAGATTCATTGCTTATCTAAGGGCAAAAATGACACTAAAGTCAAGCCATTGTATGATACTGGTATACGTCTATTTTCACCAAATGTTTGGAACTCATAGCCTGATTCAGTATTCGTTGCCCAGGCCATTACAACATTGCCATCATCAGCAAGCGTGGTAACCTGCTCCCAAATCATCTCACGGATTCGCCTGCCTGCATCACCTATATAGACACCAGCTCGAATTTCCAATAGCCACACCGCTAAACGCCCCCGAAGCCGGGGTGGCACGTTTTCAGTGACAACAACAAGCATACTCATTCGCTAACCGCTCCTATGACCTTCATCACCTATACTTACTGGTTCGGCAATCGCTGGTGGTTGGGCATCCTCTGGCGGCGGCGGGGGTTCGATACCGCCAGCAGACAACATCTGCTCAATAGACGGAATAATTTTTTTGAGCAATTTGGAACTGCGGAAAATATCGCGGCAAGCAATACGCACGTCACGATCAGGGTTACCAGAATGTTTGGCTGCAACCTTGAAAGCAACAGGGACCACGGTTTCAAACTTAAAAATATCAGCAACGTCATATACAAAAGATAACGGTTTACCAGAATGAATAAAGCCAATTGCGGGGGCGTAGCCAGCGGCCAGGATCGCTGCTTCAGATACACCGTAGAGACAGGAAGTTGCCGCGCTCAGACAACGGTTAATCACGTCACCGGCCTGCCAATCCTTTGGATCATAACGACGCCCCTGCCAACTGACGCCATATTGTTTGGCCAATAACTCATAAGTTTTGCGTACCCGCGCGCCCTCAATGCCACGCAACTGGTTGACACTGCGCCGCTCAGGCGCCGGTTCACCAAAGCGCATCTCGAACATTTTACGGACCACTTTTAATCTTAGATCATCATCCAGCGCCAGTTTTGCCTGATAGAGTAATTTATCAGAACGGGCACCACCTGGTTGACCCGCTGAATATAAGCGCACTCCCGCTTCGCCAACCCAAATTAGCAAAGTGCCTGTAGTGGCTGCCAATTTAACGGCGGTGTGTGAGATCCGAGTGCCTGGCTCTAGCATCAAACAAGCAACCGAACCAACGGGGATATGCATGCGTTCACCATTGACTTCGTCAATAACAACGAAAGCACCGTCCTTAACATCAATACGCCCGTACTGGATAAAAACCATTGAGATCCGATCTTTTATCGGAATCGGCTTGAGAGGAATAAAAGGTGTTGATTGCGCCATTTGCCAGGCCTCCTGTCTAGAATAGTTCTGACCTGCTTAAACTGGCAAAAATTTATAATGGCCGATCATTTTCACTGCAAAAAAGCACGGACTGCCACTGGAAAGCATAAGAGAGACGAATTCTGCAATCCACTTTTATCAACGTTTTAGCCTGCCTAACACGTTTGTGTGGCTTCATCAGAAAACCTTCCAGCAATTTGTAGCCATACACAACCAATGCAAGAGATAGACTAGCCTAATTATTCTGCGCAAAAACCGAGACAACCATCTGGTCTAACCCAAAGATAGCCAATATTTTTTGCACGCGTTAATCGGCATTTGGCGGAAACATTCAACCATATCCTGAGGGCAATATTCACATAGCTGCTAACGACAACAGCCCACACCCAAAAGCCTTTGCTGGGCCAATGCCAGCTTCGAGAATAGTCTGAAATGCCTCCACATTTTTTACCTCAAATACACCTTCAAATATTACCGGTTGAATCTTGCCACTATGTTGCGTTTTAGCTTTGCGAAAATAAAGTGCGCGTTCTGGTTGTACAATAAGACTTTGTAGGGAGGTTACATCTTTCATCTTCCGCATTAACCAAACGCGCTGCTGTTCGTCATGTATCAATGGCACTCTGACCGTCCTGGGCGAGGTTTTACCCTTTTTGGTTACGTTGCCTTTGCTGGGGTCTTTAATAGTTTTCGTAGGGTTTGCTCTGAGCCGAAAACGTAGTCGCTGCCCCAATATAAAATTCGGTCGAAATTCCTTTTGTCCAAGTATATTCATCTTTTCAGCATCCGCTGGCGCGCATTGCGATTGCATCAACAGTTCATAACCAACCCCCTGTCGGTGTGTTTCAACTCTAAATAAAAACGTGCGAGCTGCATCAGGCTGGTTTGGAAAAAGCTGCCAGATTTTTTTATGAATGTTATAGGTGTTATTACGACCTCGGTCTTCGACAAAAATTTTACTAAGAAACATATGCTCATCCAGAATGTATAAATACCGCGCGGGTGCCGAACTGTCGATTTAGCTTCAGTGAAATATCCCGCAACTTCAATTGCCCGTCTGCACCTTCATCAATATCGCTATAAAAAAGCCCTTTACCTGGGGCAACTTTTGCAAACGCTTCAGAAAAGGAGTTTGCCTGTAGGCGGGTTTCAAAAAGCGGCCGAGTGAGCGGGCAAGCCCGCCGACCTAAAAAGGGTGTAAAAACCGGTTTGTTTAAGCAGCTTTCTATTTGCTGCAGTGAAAAAGGTGCTGCCTCACCTACTGCACTTAAGGCAACAGTAAAACTGGCATCACATAAATATTCTCGGCGCGTAACCACAGGATGCTTGTTTTCTTTGCCATCGACTTTACGGGCTTTTTCAACCGTGTGGAAATCAGTTAAACACGTCATGGAGTAAGTTTTGTTGTCGTCTAAATTGCCATCCTGGCGGACTGCGACAACTACACTTGCGGCAAGTGCCTGCTGATTTTGCTGGTCGGCGCGATCAATACCCATGCACGCAGCAAGCAGGCCCATAATTGCGCTGCGGGTAGGGAAACCATTACTTGGGCGATAATCCTCATAGGTATGAGTACCCCATGCCTGCATTGGACCCTGTAGTTTCAAAATCAGGTAATCCTTCATAACCTTACTCCTGGGCCATTACCCACCCTGTCAGCTCCCTCATACTATTAGCTTTTTTGTAGGACGGTGGGTTTTGCTCGGCTACTACGGTATCTAAAAGCGTGAACAATTGGCTCTTGTCATTTAAGCCATATGCATCAGTTAGTTTTCGATGATGGCTAAGTAGTGCGCTACTGGAGGGCTGACGAAAGCCGCCATCAAGGTCTGCTTTAATGGGGGCTTCAAATGCGTTCGCGAGCGACAGGGGCTGGTCAGCAAAAGATAATAATACGGTGTCTGCCAAGTTGTGAGCGGCAAAGGTCTGTTGTTTTGCAGAAGGTACGACAGTGGCAAATAGATGAATAAAATGACTGGCAATTTCAAGCGCCCGCATTCGAGTAGCGTCACCAAGGTTTTTTTGCAACTGGGCTATATTTAGGCTTGCGTATCGGTAAAACACGCCGCTTGAGAACTCCTGGGTATTAAGATGACCGGCCCCAACATCGCCTTCTTCAAGAATCAGATCATCAACCGCGGTAAACCAGTCAATATCAGCATCAATGCTGTGGGTGGTAATGGCATGAGCAACAGCCAGCGCACCATCAATTGACGTCATCAACCCAGATGTCGCCATGCGGCCGGATAGTGCGATATCGACGGCGCTACCGCATGCTGCCTGCAACTGTGTCGCACTAGCTTCTAGCTTTTTTTTAACCTTTTTAGTTAAGAAGTCTTGCTCTATTTCTACTGGCTCCTTTTTTGGTTTTTTCTTGGTTGGTTTTCGGCCCTTTTCTTTTTCAGTGGCTTTCTTCAGGCTTGCTGATTCCTTGTCAGTGAGCGGACTTTCAAAAACTTCTTTGACTGTCTCGCAGATAAGTTTAAATTCATTGATAGACCAGGGTGTAACAGCCACCTTGTTGCCCGTCGCAGCTGCATCAATCGCTTCATTTTCGCTTGCCTCCTCCTCACCTTCCTCAGGATCCACTTTGTTATTTGCGAAAATTTCAACACCTAAATCAATCCATTTTTTATCTAGATCACAAGTAGCATCATTGGTTAGCGCTTGATGCATTCTTTCTGCTAACAAGGTTAGTTCCCTCGTTCGAATTGAGTGGGCGCCTAGCTTTTCGGCATAATAATCGCTGATACGAATTGCCCGCTTTAAACTTTGGCTAGAAATTCTGACGCGCCGTTTGCCGCCAAATATTGCTGATTTTTGCATATTCATATCATCGCGATTCAAACAGGATGGGCTGTGTGATATCAGCACGTGCATATTCAAATAGTTCCTACTCATTGGGCTGCTGCCTTGTTTTTTGATTCGTCTGCTTGACCTGAAGGTGGATTTGAAGAATTGCTTGAAGCGTCGCCTAAAAAATATTGCTCGACAATTTGACGCTTATTCCATTTTCCCCAGTATTGAATAATTGGGCCGAACTTTGTCCAGTCCACCGCTGGTGCCGCGTGCCGCACAAGACGGCGCAACATCTCAATGTCTTTGGGTGATTCCGAACGCAGCATCTGAAACAACCGTGTCTCACTGATACGCGCAATTTTGAAAGATTCGCCTATTGCCATAGCGCCTTGCCGGTGGACTAGCCAGGGCATTAAAAAGGCAATCCGTTGGGCTGCCAGGTCCGGTTTGATATACCCCTGAATCAATCGATAATAAGCGGGATAATCGGCAATATCGTCAAGGCCAGGGCAACGTTTAAGTTCTGCAAGCCAGCCTCGATGCTGTTGCTGCCATTCGTTAATACGCGTGCTCAGTGCTAGCCAGTCAATTTCTGGCTTTTCATTACTATCCATATTGGCCTCCTATATTTGTATTTTCTGCAGGCTGGTATTTAGGCTTCGCCAGTCTTTAGCATACTGCTGTAAACCGGCAGGGGAATGCTGGTATGGGCGGCTTAAATCGTTAAAAATGGTTCTTGCCAGCTGTTTGCAGCAATTAATAAACGCTTCGGTAGTCTGCCGGCCTTCTTTACGGTTGGAAAATGATCTAAGTAGCGTATGTACCTGTGATTCAGTTTGTTGGTAGTAGCTTCGTTCAGCCCGCTCATGAATTTTTGCACCGGTTTCTGTACCGAAATAATAAGCGCGTCCTCGTAGTACGGTCTTTATTTCCAGCGCTGCATTAATTCCCATTTCCAACCAGCGTTTATTTGTTGACCAGTCCGCGGGCATCGAAAAAATTTCGTGATGGCGCTCTAGTATTGCCGCTTGTTTGTTGGCATAACCACCAACCAACAACACCATTTTGTCGTGGGTTTGATCCAGAAAAACTGATTCAAACTGGTCAATCACTGGTGCCCTAACACTGCCCTGTTTCAGGGTTTCTGCATTGAGTGCAAACTGATTAAGCTGTGTCCACCCAGGCGTCATTTGGTTTAACGAGAGGTAACGTTCTTTTTCCCGCTGCTCTTTTTTCATGTCCCAACACCTGGGTGAGTGTGGGTGCGGCCACTGGTCGAGCACTTCAAACTTAAAATCCGCTTCGCACCAGAAGCCGGTATACGCTATTGCCGTTGTATAGCCACAATGGTCGCAATCTTTCGCCTGTTGGTCTGACTCAAGTTTTAATCGCAAAGGCTGCCAAAACAAACCTCTTGCCAGGCCAATGGTCGCTGCCGGGGTTTTTGCACCGGATTCTATTGGTTCAATCCAGCACAGTTGGTCTGTCTTAATATCGGGCAGCAATGTGCTGGCTACATTACTATTAAGTACATTTAACCAGATGGTTTCGCGCAAGCCCTTACCGCTGATAAAGGTGTTAATTTTGCCGCCACCTCGCAAACCTGCCTTGTGTTTGCCCGAAAAACCTGGTGCATTACTGGCTTGATTAAATAACGCGATGGCAGCACAGCCACCGCAGATTGCCGTTATCTCATTCACCTCATTAAAGAAAGCATGATTATTACCCGCTGGCAGGCCAGTGAATAACTTCTGGATAGGCGTTATGTTTTTGGCCGCTGGCGTTATTACTTGCATAAAGGGGGTTTCAGCATGGTCGAGGACGAAGCAATCATTAAAGTCTTCGACGTACCGCCAAAATTCTTCATCTGTCAGTGGGCTAGTGGTGCGTTGCCTAAGGACAGTAGCATCTTTTGGTGTAGCAATGACCTGCACCAGGCTGATTAACAGTTGCAGCGCCGATAACTCCATATCATCTCGTGGCAACGACAGATGATAAGTCTGCTTTGAAGTGAGCAGTGTTTGTAAAGTAATTTGGTGTGGGCCGATTGATGACCGCACAGGAATCCAGCACGAGGCTACCAAGTTTGTCATTTTGCGTCCTTACCTTTTGATCACTATTAACTGGCTAAAACAACAACTAATACCACTAATAAAACCAACACCATCAGCCCTCTGTCGTCGACTTGGTTGCAGGCTACTAATAGCTTCGACAAGCCCTCAACAATATTTTTCATGCAAGCTCCTACGATCACAATAGGAGCAAAGAATACCAGATGTATTTTAAAATGGAAGTAGGTATTGGATAATAAAGTTAACCCATCTATAATTCCTTTATCCCCACGCCCGTGGGGATGAACCGTAGGTATTGGAAAAAACATACTCTACAAGATATTGTTCCCCACACTCGTGGGGATGACTGGTCAAAATAAATGGGTCTGTATTTTATTGACCCATTTATTTTTTGGTTAATCCCAGGCCGGCAAAGTTGTCGTAAGACAAAGAAATATCTTTCTCTCGCAACAACCAGGATGACCCAACTTTAGCCATGGCTATTTGAATCACCCCATCACTGTTTTTATCTGGTAGCCATTTTTGCCAGCTTGCGGGTACGCCAACTGTGCTCAGCAGCATCACCTCCTGCTTATCCCATTCTTCCAGCTCGTCAATTTTGTCGCCTTTGATTGTCATAGGCCCGTTATCACTCTCGCACAGCAGTAACAGGCTGAGGTTCATATCACCATCTCGTGTCATACAGGCGACATTTTCATCGGTATCTGCGGCGGGTACAGATGGCATATGAGCCAACTGCCGGGCGCAGTAATAGGTGGCCTCAGATTTGATACTGTACTCTTCATGGGATCGTTCAATGGCTGCAGGTTCACCTGGCCATGGGGCTTCGTCGTATACCCGCTCAATCCAGTCACGATATACAAAGGGGAAAGCCACGACGGGCATTTGTTCGAGTAATTTTTTAGTGCGCCATAACAATCGGCCAGAGGCGTACACCAGTTGATGCAGGCCGAAGTCTTCAGCTGTCGTTGGCACAATGATCGTAGCCTCCGGCACCTGGGCAAACTCATCAGGCCTATTATTTCGCCTATGCCGGTGTAAGCGGCCAAAGCGCTGGAACAACAGGTCCACTGGGCAAATCTGGCTAATTAGCCAGTCAAAATCCAGATCAAGGGACTGCTCGATGACCTGTGTTGCTACAAGTATACGGCCCTGGCTGCGCGGTGCATCTTTGCCGTAGTGCTCAAGTACCTGTTGTTCGTGGTGTTGACGGTCGGCAAACACATATCGTGCATGGAAAATATCGATGGCAATATTCTGAGTCGAACAATCGAGTAATATTTGGTAAAGCTGTTGCGCATCCACCACGAGATTACAGACTATGCCAACCAGCGCGCCCTGTTGTGCAGCGGCCAGAATCTGCTCAATCAGCTGCGTATTGGGCAGGCAGTCAGCTGTAGCCAGTAACGTTGTATGGACTTCTCGCTGCGCGGGCAACTGAGATTCGTCCGCTATTTTAATGGCATGTATATTGTTGTTGTAGACTTGTGTCAGCAGCGGATAGGGGGGCAGGGTGGTATTGGGTTCAGTGCGGGGTTTTGCGCCCCAGGCACTAATCAGTTTGTTTATATGACTCGCAGGCAATGTGGCAGACAATAAAATGGCTGAGCCGCCGGCTTGCCGTTGATGCTCTAGCACCGTTGTGAGCAGGCCATACATATAAGCGTCATAAGCATGCACCTCATCAATAATGAGCACACTTTTCTGGACCCCAAAGGCACGCACAAAGTTATGCCGGACTGGCAGCACCGAAATAAGCACCTGGTCTATTGTACAGACACCTATTTGCCCTAAGAATACTCGTTTGCGGCTTTCTCCCAACCATTGCGCGCATTGCACCTGGGCGGCCTCCTCACCCTGTACGTCGCCCTTTCTTGCAACGGCTTTAATCCGCTTAAAGTCCTGATTAAACCATGCTCTGCCATGGGCCAATACAACATTACTGCCTCGCTCATAAAGCGAGGAGGCAGCTGCCTCCAGGCGTGCAAGCATGGCATTGGCAGTTGCCTGTGTAGGTAAGGCGAAGATGATACTATCAGCCTTTTTAGCGGCTAATAGCTCACTTGCAAAGGCGAGTGCTGCCTCTGTTTTACCTGAACCTGTGGGGGCTTCTATAAGCGTTAACCCTTGCTCAGTACTGAGTTGGTGCAATACTGTCTGTACTTGCCTTGGTCGCATTTTTGGAAATAACCCAAGCATTCCCTTTGTGCCTGCTAAGCGACGATGCAGGCCAAATTTTTCTATGAGTGGTGCCGCAGTAATAAGCGTTGTTGCCCAATAACCAGCTAAGTCTTTACCGCCAGGTGTTGAATTATAGGCAAAGAAATCGTTATTCGACCCGACCCAGTCGCAAATTGAGCAGAACCCTGCGAGCATTGGTGGGCAAGCAGGTAATTGAGTTGTCGGGTCGATGCTTGCAGGCTCAAGGAATAGATCGATTAATGTGTTGATCCACTCGAACCGGGCTTGCTGGTCCTTATTGATTACCCAGTCTTCGGCATCTGGCGCGCGCCACTCACCGCGCATTTGTAAATCGCCGTGGTGACCAGCTACAGCCCCCAGCCATGTTTGCGTATTATCAGCGTCAAAGCCAAAATGATTAGTTATTTGTTTGCGAAAAACAAGGAAACCTTGCGGGCCATGAAAGTACGTTTCCTTGTTAGCATCTTCGTCGGCATTAAATTTAGGCCATAACCGCTGGAGTGCTTCTGGCGCTTTGAGCTGAAAGCGAATATCGAATTTACCCAGGTCATGCAATGCTATATAAAACAATAACCATGCTTTGGCTTGCGCTTCAGGAAAACCAGTCTGTGCAATAAAACTTAGTCGTAGCGCAGGTGATTGATCCCACCATTGTGACGCCACTGCCGCCACATCCAAACAATGAAAAACAAGCAGATGATGGCCTGCCGCTATATCTACGTTTTCGTCTTTCGCAGCAGGCCAGGCCTTACCCCAATAGTCAAAATAAATTTTTTGCTTTGTAATCTTTCCGCTACTACTCATACGAGGCGGAACTCCCTAAGACTTAATTGGCGCTTAGCCTTATTTTACCGCCAACGACACCATAATAACGCAGTTAGAAACCGCTAAATGTACTTTAGTCTTCAACTTGCTGCACAGTAAAAACCCGACATACACGACTTTAGTTAAAACCAACCTAATAGGATATATTGTTGCTAATACCTAGTTGATAGTACAATGACCAGACCACCACCGCAATCTGCATTTTTTGTAATTACCCAAAAAACACCAGCACCTTGGGTCTATTGGTTAGTCAAGCTTGTTTACTAACACTACCCCTGCACAAAAAACGAACACTGCACGATATTTAGAAAAGCGGGACGTTAATCATCAGCACAAATAAAAACCTGTAATTTTATCAGCTGCAATACCCATTAATACCATCAGCAATACAGCGGCGTTAATGGCTCAACTGGTTTTTAAAGTTATGAGGTAGCAGCACACTTCAGCGCGACCCTGCGGTCAATTTAGCCCAACCTGCTGAGGTTACTAATAAATACCCTGCAACACCCTTTCGCCCAACAGCTTATATATGTTTTCTGACAACAAAAAACAGACTCGCTGAACTGACCCTGATTTTTAACCAATACCGCGTTGATAACTAGCTTAAATTTTATAAACACAATTATCACTAACAACTAAAATTCGTCGCCAGGGGTCAAACATAAATATCCTGGACAACCTAATAGAGCGGTGCTTTATATCACTGGCAAGTGGGCGCATATAGATGCTCATATATATTACGCGATAGATAAAAAACAATGGTGCCCTCTTAAATGTCACGCTGCCTTATGCTGGCTCAGGGGTCAACTATCAATATATCGGCACTTGCTGCAGGCAGCTCAAAAATCATCCCATCCTCGGTGAGCACCGTACCCTGCGGCACATCTCGCATGAAAACTTTCACCAACAGCGCGTTCTGCGGCGGCGGGATCAGGTGATAAAGGGCGAGCTGCGCTACCCCACTCTGTTCAACTAACGCCGCGAGGTCACTGGTATGAGCATGATAATCCCGGATATCAAAGAAGATTTTAGCCATCCTCGACCCAGCAGATGCCCGCTCAAGGCTTTTAATTATCGGTAGTGACAGCGTATCCTGGAGCAACAGATCAGCGCCGGTCGCCGCCTCGATTAAAGCAGGCGTTATTGTTGCGTCACCACTAATCACCACCGATCTGCCACGATAGTCAAACCGATAACCGACCGCAGGCTGCACTGGATCATGATTAACCAAAAAGCTTGATATAGTCAGATCGCCCATTTCAAGTACTGAACCTGCCGCCATCAACCTGGCCTCCATGACCCCAAGCCCAGGCGGTAAAAGTTGCGCGCCGTGATGCGCCACTCGGTAAGTCAAATCGAGTCGATAAGCGCTATTAAGGCCAGCGACAACCTCAGCCACACCGACAGGCCCATATACCGCCAGAGGCTGTTGCCTGCCAGCGACCCAGGAATTGAGATTAAACTCTGGCAGCGCAGCAATATGGTCAGAGTGAAAATGCGTGAGAAAAACCGCCTCCAGACGCGCCAACGGTAGCCGACCCAATGCAGCGACCTGAGCTGAGCCAGCACCGGCATCCACCAGATAGACGGATTCACCAGCAAGAATAGCCACACATGCCTGGGCGCGGCCAGGACCAGGCAACGGCGAGGAAGTGCCGCAAAGAAAAACCTTAAGCCCGTCATAGCTTGCCATTGTTGAGGGGCGCTTTATCGCTGCGGTCACGGCGCGCTCTAGGAGCCAGTTTTGTCCCGCTTCAGAATGCCACACCCAGCTTGCCAGAAGCACAATTACAATTACAATTACAACCATCATGCCGACAACAATCATGCCAGAGAAAAATCGGAACATTATATTTCTGATATTGATTCTGGATTCCACTGCTTCAACCTCTTACACCACCTGATGAAGCAATAGACTAACCCAGAATAGAAACAATCGCTGATCAGTGCTCCTTTAGGTTAATACGGCGTGTTGTCACGACCCAAATAAACACAAATTTACGGCCGAGCACGCTCGCGATGTGCTGCATCAGATAGTAGCAGCTCTTTAACTGTAGACTTCGATATCAGGTAAGTTCTCATAAACGGTTTTACAGGTATTATATTTTTGTAAGGTTTTCACAATAACTGGCAGTGGCTGCGGCCAAATACCTTGAATATCAGTTTCAAGACGGCCTTCGATATCAAATGCCAATTGCTCAACTGGCGGAGTAAATTTTGCATCTACTCCCTCCTTGTTGCCTCTTGGGTCAATTCTGTACCAGCCAAAGTCATTCAAATATACCGCGTTCAACCCATGCAAGCAGTATGGCGCACCTCCACCATTTATAGATAGACGCTGGTAACACAGGCCAGCTGGAATTTCATTGGCCCTTAATAACGCGGCCAAAAGATGACTTTGAGCGTAGCAATAGCCCGTTTTATGCATCAATACATCTGAAGCATTGCAGGTGATTATATCTATTTGGAAGTCCCAGCTGTGCTTAATTGAATCTCGAACATATTCAAAACATGCCCTGGCAACGTCTATGTCTGTACTCAAGCGGCCTTTTAAGCTACCCGCCAGTTCCAGGATATCTGGACAATCCCAATCGATGAATTCAGAAATTTCAAGATACTGCTTCATTGCTGACTCTCTTTTAAACGAACCAGGCGGAGGCTACTGCCTGGTTATTTACCATCACATCATATTGGTTTATCACGCCAACGAACGACTTATCTCGATAGACAAACATTGTTCCCTTGTTTGGGTCAGCATTCGTTAACCCCTCAAATTTACCACTACTGGTAACAGGTGTAGCAATAGCATTTGAGGGGGTATTAACAGGCACTAGATGAGACTGCCGGTGTTCATCTGCGCCGATGGTCGCGCATCTGACCGGCTTTTTTAGGATGCGGATAAGGATGATGCACTTCGGTATTTGAATGCTCAACCGCAGCCAGTTGCTGGTGCATTGCTCGATAAATCGCCACCTGCGCATCTTCGGCAGCATAATTATTCCTGATTGCGCGTTTCTCGAAAGATTCGTTTCTATTAGGTTGATTATCCATACACCAACGCACCACCTGTGGTATTGCCTCAACCGCTGGCACGATATCTTTATAACCTAACTCTGAGCGCAGCGCATGTAAATCCAGCATCTGGTGAATGGGTGCGCTTTGTAATGGCAGCATATCCCGCGTTGAATAAGCGACATCGGCTGGCACCCCAACAACTTCAAGTGGGCGGTCCATTGCGTCGGCAATTATACGCACCCACTGCGCCAGGGTAAATTGCTGCTCATCACCACAGTTGTAGATGCGACCGGCAGCAGCATCAGGCTGGTCGACGGCTAACAATACAGATTGTGCGACATTACGCGCATAACCCCGAGTAACAATGGCCATGCCGCCATCGGGTAAAACGATATGTGAGCGCTCATCCAGGATGCGCTCCATCACCTGCCAAACTGACGCGCCCAGTTGACCCGCACCATAGACGACAGGATACCTGAACATGGTGGCCGCATAATGACCTGCCGCATGGTTATTAAAAACGGCTTCTTCTGTCTGGCGGATTAAATAGCCGAAACGAAACTCCTGCTCGTTCGCCACCTGCGGCGCATCCTCTGGCGTGGGGATCATCATGCCAGGGGGATAGTTGGCCTCGGTTGCGAACATACCCGCATACCCAGGCGGGCCACCGATGGCAATAAGGCGCGGTGTTTTGCCCACCATCTCATCCGCTATATAACGAATTCGACCATAGGTTGCGATCACCAGATCGAACTGCCGCCCTGCCAACGCTTCAGCCAGTGTTTCACGAAAATGTGGATCGCCAATCAGGCGCTCAACCGAGTCAGGGATCAGCGGCGAATCATGCGTACCTCGGTGCATCATGGTTACATCATAACCTCGCTCGATCAGGCCACCAATCAGATGCGGCCCGGTAGGCCCGGTACCACCAATTACTAATGCACGTCCCATAGCACTCACTCGATACTCCTTCTTTGAATAATTAACAGTTTTGACAATTAACGTTTTGACAATTTATAGCGCACAATTAATCGTCGAATAAAGGTTTGGTTTTGTAAAAATTCAGCGTTGATCGCCAATTTCAGTGGGCATTTAAGCCAAATTTTCAGTCCAACAACGGCATGTAGATGCTTAGCCGCCTATTGGCTAGCACCTACAACTAGCGGAACACTTGTTTCGTACAGAGTTACAGGATTCACGCCCCTAGTCAAGTTACTGCCCTCGCTTACATAAGCCTCAATGGATGTCACTGGATATTGAACGAAGATTGATCAACAATAAATCGCCATTAAATACCACGCATCACATACCAGGGATCTATCCAGAGCAAGAAGCAGGGCAATAACCAGACCAAGCAGTAAGGAGTTGACAAGTATCATGAGCCGGCAGATTTCAGAAGCACCGCCACCAGACAGAAAACCCTCCCGAGCGGGCCGCAATAGTTGTGATTTTGTGGATGTAGATAAGGTGTTCAGGCGAATGAAACTGCAACCGGACGCCGTATTTCTGGACCTGGGATGTGGTCTGGGGGGTTATAGTTTTATTGCCGCCCGGCAACTCTGGCCACAAGGGCGCGTGCTGGCGATGGATAAATGGGCGCAAGGTATTAATTCGATTAACAATCAGCTAGAACAACAGGTAGAACGCAATATAGCGGCATTTTGCGTTGATATCGCGAAACAAATACCACTACCCAACAACAGTGTCGATGTTTGCCTGATGGCTTTTGTGGCCCACCATCTGGTGGCTGCAAAGACCATCGACAAAGTGCTAAACCACCTCAATAGCGTTCTCCGGCCTGGCGCAAAGGTGCATTTTATTGAGTTTAAAAAAACACCACCACCGCCGGGCCCACCTTTAAGTATTCGCCTGTCAGCTAGTCAGCTCAGGCAATGGCTGCCTGAGCAACATTTCACCCTGGTTGAGACCACCGACATTGAACCGCATATTTATATGCAAACATTCACTTACAACAAAGAATCTACCACAAATGATCTACCACAAATGATCTACAACAAATGATCTACAACAAATAATCCTGCGACTAATGTTTGCAATCCGTTAAATTACAACCTGATATACCAACAACAGTTTTTTCAGTTGCGGGGTATATCAGGTTGTGGGATCGATCAGGGTAAAGCTATTTAACCCCTGGCAGATCAAATAGATCCAGCACATTGTCATGCACCACCGCATCTTTCTGCGTGTCGGTTAAACCCGTCATTTGCTCCGCCAATACTTTTTGCGAATTGGGATAAGTTGAATCCGTATGCGGATAATCACTGGCCCAGATCAGCTTGTTATTATTCAGCATTTTAGGGTTTTCATAGGCAGTTTCGTCATCCTGGAAAGTAAACCAGACATTCTCGCGCACATAATGGCTGGGGGGTTTAGAAATAATCCCGGTGCCCTCGCCGAGGCGCTCCGCGCCATGGTCAGCGCGGTACATATAATGCGGTACCCAGCCCGCATCACCTTCGGCTATAACCATTTTCAGTTTCGGATGACGCTCAAACACACCACCAAATACAAACAC
Source organism: Pseudomonadales bacterium (assembly GCA_019090615.1). Classification (GTDB taxonomy): domain Bacteria; phylum Pseudomonadota; class Gammaproteobacteria; order Pseudomonadales; family Azotimanducaceae; genus JAHRVQ01. The sequence continues at coordinate 14,985 of JAHRVQ010000076.1, forward strand.
ACCCATAATATCCTGAACACCGCGAATAATATTCAAAAAGCCCAGCCCAGCAGGTCCACGAGTCGGTTTAAAAGCGGAAGCAACATCATGGCCTTTCATGGTGAGGATATGAAATGCTACCGGCATATCAAGATCTACAGCACATTCCCACAGCGCATCATAATCAGGATGATCATAATCTTCATACCGTGGATTACCGGTCATCATCATACCCACCATACCCATATCTTTAGCCCGACGAAAATCCTCAATGGTTTCATCAATGGAAGACACGGCAGTCTGTGCCAGGCCATATAGACGGGTTGGTGCTTCACCACAAAAAGTTTCTAACCAGCGGTTATAGGCATTAAAACAGGCCGACTTGTAGGCGTAATCCTCAAGGCCACAAAGCACCATGCCCACTGAGGCGTAGATTATTTCGGCAGTGACGTCTTCTTCATCCTGGATGATCAATCGATCACTGGGGTTCCAGGCGCCACGGGCCAGTTCATGGAAATCGAGCGCGCGCTGCCTGGGAAAGTCAGAGGTGGGCACACCAGCCCCGGCAAGCAGACCAAGGGGCAGATTGTTATCCATCCCTTCGACCTTGAACGAATCAACTCCTTTATGATTTTTTTCAATTCGAGGGGCAATATCACGGTATTTCGGTTCAATAAAATCCACATAACAATGTGGCGGTTCGACAATATGAGAATCTGCGGATATACAGGACTTCACTATAATGGCTCCTTAATAATGTTATTTTGATGAATACGACCAGAAGGGACGATAAATAACTGAATATTCTGACTGATTGTTGTAACTGATTATTGTAACTAAATGTTGTTGCGGCTTTACGATACACTTTCTGTGTGTGGATTGCATCGCTTGCGCCTTATTTAAACTGCGCAAGCTGGCCAACGCTGCGAATTATAGATAAGCGTCAATCTACAACCTCAGAATGCAGCTCTAACAGTCATTCACATGACGCAACGATTACCTTTCGAATATTGACTGGCAACTATTAAGCGACCCCCACGACCAATAATATGTAGCCTGTTAGCCATTTCAACGCAACCTGACATACCCATTTAAAAAGCTCAAAACCTTAGCAGATCGTCAAGATATACCCCGACCAAATATCAAAGTTTACACTTGCCACTATCATCCAAAGGTGGCCATAAAACAGATCAGTTAGAAGCCCTGCACGCAAGGCCTGACCCTCAGGGCATATTATAAAGGGCAATACCTGACACCAAAGGAAATTCGATGTTGCAGAGCATTTTAACAGCACCCTATACCCCATGTTGCACCGCTACATCATGGACGACATCACTTTGCAATCGCACAAAAGGCGTTGCCCACAGCCGGCAATTTAGGGCTGAACCGTTGCTTAGCTTGCCGTTGCAATGAGTTTTTCATAATGAATTGATTTCGACATAGACTATTTCTATACAGGCCGGCTTCGATGTGGTATTAAATCTTCTCCGAGATGAGGTAAAAAAGGAAAGCGTATATTTAAAAACAGCTGAAATCATTTACAGATAGGCATTGTGCAAAATTATGCGGGGTGAATTCAGTTATATAAATCCAGATAGGAGATGATTTCATGCGATACAGTTACAGATCTAAAGTGGTTTGTGTTACAAAATCGGTTTTGTTGTCTTTAATCCTACTAGCGGCCTCGCCACTAGCCTTCGGCGCGGGTGCGGCCGATATTATCATGGAAGAAGTCCTGGTATACGGGACCAAGAAAAGCTCAGCGGAAGCTGTCCAGGATACACCAGCGCAGGTTACGGCCTTTGGTAGCGATTATCTGGAAGCCATGCAAATCCTCAACATCGAGGATCTATCATTTTCAACCCCCAATGTACAACTCGAAAGTATCGGTACTCAAGTCAGTTTCGCAGCGTTTTCGATTCGAGGCCTGGGCATCGATAATTCAACCCCAACGATTGATCCCAATGTCGGCACCTTTATTGATGGTGTTTACGCGGGCGTTCCATTTGGGGTTGTCACAGATACTTTTGACCTTGAGGGTGTGGAAATCTATAAGGGGCCCCAGGCCCTGCTGTTTGGACGTAATGTCACCGGTGGCGCAGTCCTACTAAGATCCAAGCGCCCCTCGGGAGAATTTGGCGTTGAAGCCAAGGTTGCCCTGGAAGAAGAAAACACCTATGTGGCCGCAGTTGCTGTGCAGGGCTCGCTGATTCCCGAAGTGCTAGCAGGTCGTCTATCTATGCAATACAAAGATGACGATGGCTGGTTTGAAAACGACTTTTTGAATGACGATATTGGCGACCAAACCAGTGAGTTTATACGTGGCTCACTACTCTACACACCCACCGACGATATTGAACTGACTTTTATTTTTGAAGATGGTCATACCGAAGGTCATCAGACAGCGGTTAACAACCTGTACATTCCAGGCGGCGCATCTAACAATTTTAATAACCCGCTGACACCGCAAAATGATGACTTCAAAATCGAACATGATTATGTCGGTCTAACAGAACTCAATTGGCGCCAGGCGACCTTTGAAGCTGTGATTGATTTTGGCGCACGCGGCCAACTGACCAATATCATGGCCTATAGAGAGGTTGATTCTTTATCTGAAACCGATGTTGATGGGGTAAACCAGCAGGTCCCCGGCACCAACGGTGGAACACCACTGGATATCATTGGTATTTACAAAATACAACAGCATCAATTTAGTAATGAGCTGCGGTACAATATGACGCCAACAGATAATTGGGAGTTCACTACCGGCCTGGTTTATTTTGTCCAGGAAGCGGCCTACGGCACAGGTCTATGGCGGGGTGGTGCCGTAGGCATCGATCATCCAGGTAATGTTTTTGGCGGCGGCACGCAGAAAAATGACTCCTGGTCTTTCTATTTCAATAATGAATACGCATTAACTGAGACCCTTTCATTGAACGGCGGTTTTAATTATCTGCTTGAGGACAAAGAAGTCCGTATCGTACCAAGGGCCGCGTCAACCCTGGCAGCTGGAACCTGCACCTTAGACGGTTATAGCTGTAACTGGTCTGAGGGTCTTGGCGGCAGTGATGACTGGCAGACTTTTGCGCCAAAAATTGGCTTTACCTGGCAGTTGCTAGAAGATGGCCAACTATACGGCCATGTTGCACGCGCCTATCGTTCTGGGTTCTTTAACGTCCGCCAAACTAATCCTGCGCTTATTAATAACCAGGCAACCGATGTTGAAGAACACACCTCTTACGAACTGGGTATTAAATCACAATTTGCTGAAGGCAGAGTAAGACTTAATGCGGCAATGTTTTTCCAGCAGATTGACGATTTGGCACGTTCAGCAGGCGGCGAATTCATTCAACCCGGCACTGGCCTGTCGACACCTTTTCAGGACCTCATCAATGTTGGCGACGCTGAAATTTCTGGGATAGAACTCGACATCAGAGGCCGAATTGGCGACAACCTGGTGATATCCGCAGCACTAGGCTATCTCGACGGTGACATAACTGACGCAAGGGCCAATATCAATTCTAGTAGCACCGACGGTAATAAAGATACCGTTGGCGATGCGATAGACGAGTCCCTTAGCCTGGTCCGACTGTCCGAGTGGTCGACCAATATTGGCGTGGTTTACGATCTGCATTTACCCAGCCTGGGCGCAGTCACTTTCCGCATCGACCATAATTATCGCTCCGAAGCCGCAGCCAGAGACGATAACGCAGTGTTTTTCCCAGCCACTAATATGGTCAATGGTGGCATCAGTTATGAGCCACAAGATGGCAACTGGGTGTTATCATTATATGGCAAAAACCTGACCGATAAGGTCATCTACAAATCACTATTCCCCCTGTCTAATCAAAATTTCGCACCCGTGGCCAAGGGCCGTCGCTATGGGCTGGAATTCCGATATCAGTTATAAATTATAACCGTGATAAAAAACTAGTGTAAAGCAACTGCCCGTCAGGGTAGTTGCTAATACTCAGTAAATTTTCCCAGACCCTTAGCCGCCAAAAGAAATCATTACAACATCATTTTGCAACCATAGATAAATATCAACCTGAAGACGCCTGCTTTTTACGCCGCGAAAACAGTGTCCTGGCAAAAGCGATTATCGCCAAAACAATAAAAATGCCAAACTTCTTGAGGAAAACCAGCGCAAGCACAAAAAAACCGGTCTTGGCAATCACCTTACCAGCAATCAAGGCACCCAAACCATAAGCCGCAACCTTATCCAGGTCAGGGTCAAAATCGGCATAAGTCGAACCCTGCTCGAAATCAGCAATCGCCAGCACCGCCTCAAGGTTGGTTTCGATGGTTGGTTTCTGGTCCATATTGGCAATAAAATTTAGCACCAGCACACCCTTTCTACCCAGTACTCGAATATTATAATTGAGTGTATTTTGTTCCTGGGCAGAAAATTTGATCTCTTTAGCCCAGTGCAACTTATTAGCCTCCGCATCATAATAAGGGTCAGCTGCCCAACCGACTAATTCAATCGCCTCATAACCCTGCGCCTGCCTTTGCTCACTCGCCAGGCGTGTTTCCTCCTGCATCTGTTGTAGCAAATCAGCATAGTTGATGTCGGCCGCATCATCATCGACCACATAACCCTCTTCCTCATATTTAATGGTCACAGCCCATGAGTCCTGATCATAGGGCGTTAACCCCGCAGGAAATATCATACCCAGCACATTTTGATCAGGCGGGTTACCCCATACATCAACCAGTACTTTTTCGGCATCGGCCGCATCCAGAAAATAGAATGCTTCAGGCACGTCTAACGCCGCCACTGCGTCCGGCAATTTAATTACCCCAGTTTGCGGATCTAACGACGCCAACAACTGATTAGCCTGCTCAATATAAAGCAATTCCTCAGCGTCAACTATGTCACTATCACTGGCAATGCAATAGCCGGCAATTAGGTTAAGGACCAGGATAAAAATCAATTTTAGTTTCATTACAACTTCCCAACAACAATATAATAGGTAACAGATAACCACCCAAAATAGCCTAACGACTCTTATGGGGCAAGGAACAATTAACTCCGTTATGCAATGCGATGGTCACCTTCAGCCTGCCGACCAACAGTTATGAATTCTGCCTGGTGCACTGTTTTGCGTAAGCCGACCCCTACTAAGCATCCAAATTTTAGGCGCGGTATATTAGCGCTCTTTTTAAATTTTTTGAAAAAACACATTGGGGCAAATAATGGCGTTGGAATCTGCAATTTTCGCCTCAACCGCTGCGAGCTCACCATTCTTGTTAGTTAAATTACTTTCAGCCGCAAAAATTGCTTCGCCTTTGGCAAACCACCAGACCAATATCGCAGCGAAGGCGAATAAAACAGCAACAACGAATTCAACCCACCGTCCCACTCTAAATAAACTTTTATTGCGATTCTCAATCTCAATTGTTTCTTGTTCAAGCTTTGCCCGTTGCAGAATAACTTCTTTCTTCAACTCACGCTCAGTCGCCAGTTTCGCTCGAATAAGCGCTAGCTCAGCCTCGTCTCGTGCCGACAGTTTTGGCTTGTCATCATCTGATTTTATTGGCGGTGCTTTAGTTTCAGACACAATTGCGTTCTTATTTTTTTACCATCGCATTTTCCCAGAATAAACAATCCACGCAGCTACAGCAACGTGGTTAGTTTTCGATCAAATTGTGCTTTTAAGAAAATATTGATTTTGCGAGTGGCGATAAGCCGACCGTTGCAGGCCGTACAACAAAAGCTGTGTACGAAACAGAACCCAGAAAGACCTCCAATGAAGTCCTGAAAGTAAGATAGCTTGGGTTAAACGACATTCTAAATTGCATTCTAAACAACAACCAATCAGGCAACGCGCCAGCCTGCGATTGAACAATTCCAGACAGCCTTATAGGCAGTTGATTTTAGTGGGGTATACGGAGGTATTCATCTAACGGTCAAATCAGTGTCAAAACTACTGTATATGCCACGAAGTATGCCACGACTTGGTTTTAGTTAGTGGTTAATTACGCTAAGAGGCTTGATTCTATTGGTACGCCCGAGAGGAATCGAACCTCTAACCCTCGGCTTAGAAGGCCGATGCTCTATCCGATTGAGCTACGGGCGCATATTCCCAAGATAACCTGCTGAAGAATGGCACTGTAGAACGCAGGTATTTTCCATATCAAACTTAAATATCTAGACTTAAATATCTAGACTTAGATAGGCTGATACAGTTTTCTGCCAATAGATCGGGCTGCTGCCGATCCATTAAAATTGGTCGGGGTAGAGAGATTCGAACTCCCGACATCCTGCTCCCAAAGCAGGCGCGCTACCAGACTGCGCTATACCCCGATTTACTGCTACAACTTTTGCTGCTTTCTCAACGGCTAACAACGAACTAGATTTAACCTGCTGTTGGCCTGCCGAATGTGATTTAATCCACTCGCCTCGTTAAGAGGAGCGCATTCTACTGAACCATACCCAAGGCCGTCAAATACAAATGAACAAGTTGTTTATATCCGATCTCCATCTTGATGAATCTCGCCCTGATTTAACCCAGGCTTTAGCCACATTTCTTGATCAAAAAGCCCCACAGGCCAATGAATTGTACATACTTGGTGATTTTTTTGAAGTCTGGCTGGGCGACGACTATATTTCAAAATATAATGAAAAAATTATTCAACTGCTGGCCAGGCTAGAAATACCCATCTTTATGATGCACGGAAATCGTGATTTTCTGCTTGGCGAAGCAATTTGCAACAAAATTGGCGCAACTCTACTAGTGGACCCCTGCGTTATCGATATCGACGGGACACAGGTACTACTCATGCATGGAGATAGTCTTTGTACCCGCGATACTGAATATATGCAGGCCCGCAAAATACTTCGTGATAAAAATTTCCAGGCAGACTTTCTCTCAAAATCCGTAGCCGAGCGCCAGGCCTTTGCTGATGCTGCCAGAGAGCAAAGCAAAGCTCATACGGGCAAATTAGCCACTGATGCAGACCCGCTTAGCAATAACAGCCAGGGCAACAGTATCCTCGATGTAACGGCCAGTGAAGTTGAAAAAATCATGCATCAATATGCCGTGCAGACGCTGATTCACGGACATACACATAGGCCGATGGTGCATCAATTAACCGTACAGGGCCAACCAGCGCAACGTTTTGTGTTGGGTGACTGGGATAAAACCGGCTGGTACCTGGACAACTTCGCGGGCGAGCTACGCCTGCAGAGTTTCGACATATAACCCACGCTAGACCCGCTTGTGGTGTTTTTTTACAGTGGATCAATACAGACCTATGCAAAAATGCCAGTGACACCAGCAACCAGTGAAGCCAGCAATTAGTACCGGCTTTTAATGGCCTGCTTTTAATGGCCCACTGTGAAAACGAAACTCAGCGCTCGGTGCCTGGATCAATTGTTTGTCCTTAGCAAGAAAGAACTCAACGCGTTCACCAATATCGGTGCTGGAGATCGTTTCCGCAAACCCTAAGTACATTTTAAAATGCCTGGCTTCACTCTTTAGCAGCGACGTATAGAAACTGGCCAATTCTTCATCCATTACAGTTACCAGGCGCTGGAACCGTTCACAGCTCCTGGCCTCTACAATGGCACAGACGATCAGTAGATCAACCAGCCTGGCAGGCTCATAGGTACTTAAACCAGCGCGCATTTTGGCGGCATAATTAGCTGAAGAAATATGCCTGAACTGAACCTCACGCTGCTTAATCAAACTCATCACCTGTTCATAATGCCGCAGCTCTTCTCTGGCCAACTTTGATAAGCGCATCATTAGCTCGGGCTTATCATCATAACGAAACATCAAATTCAGCGCCGTAGAGGCTGCTTTTTTTTCACAATTGGCATGATCGATTAATAGAATATCCAGATTATCTATTGCTGCCTGCAACCATTCATCCGGGGTTTCACATTGAAGAAATTGATCTACATTCATATTAGGTAACACTCGATCCTTTAACACTTAACTTAACTTTGGAATATCTTTGAGGTATACTCGGCCCCCGTTTTTAACGGCCTGTAGCGGGATATACCACCCTGCTTCGGCCAATGAATCATCAACAAAACATATATAATTCATAAACGCGCCATAAATTAATTTATAACTTGTTTATAACCTAATTTACGGTACGGCGACATCAAATCGCCAGCCACTTTAATCACATGGCCTGTTTATTAACGCCATCATAAGAAAGAGGACATCTGTTGTGCTAGAAGCCTATCGACAACATGTAGCTGAACGCTCAGAGCAAGGAATTGACCCCAAACCATTGTCAGCGGAGCAGGTTAACGATTTAGTTGATCTTTTAAAAGCGCCACCTGCTGGAGAAGAGGCCTTACTGCTCGACTTACTGGCCAATCGAGTCCCTGCTGGCGTTGATGACGCCGCCTACGTAAAGGCCGGCTTTCTAACCGCAATCACCAAAGGCGAAACAACTTCGCCACTGGTTGATAAAAAGCAAGCCACTGAACTGCTCGGCACCATGCTGGGTGGCTATAACATCGACTCTCTGGTGGATTTACTGGATGACGAAGATCTTGCTGCCACTGCGGCCAGCTGTTTATCCAAAACCTTATTAATGTTTGATGCCTTTCATGATGTTGTCGAGAAATCAAAAACCAACCCGCATGCCAAAGCTGTGGTTGAAGCCTGGGCTAACGCCGACTGGTTCACGGCCAAACCAAAAGTAGCTAAAGAAATAAAATTAACCGTCTTTAAAGTCGATGGCGAAACCAATACCGATGACCTATCACCCGCAGGTGATGCCTGGAGCCGGCCGGATATTCCGCTGCATGGTTTGGCAATGCTGATCAAACGCATGGATACCCCATTACAGGATATTGAAAAACTAAAACAGGCCGGCCATACAGTAGCCTATGTCGGCGATGTCGTTGGCACCGGCTCATCACGTAAGTCGGCGACCAATTCAGTGCTTTGGCATATGGGCAACGATATCCCCAATATCCCTAATAAACGCGATGGCGGCGTTGTACTTGGCGGCAAAATTGCCCCCATTTTCTTTAATACCATGGAAGACGCCGGCGCCCTGCCCATTGAATGTGATGTCAGCAAGATGAATACCGGTGACGTAATCATTGTGCATCCCTATGATGGCAAGGTCACTAACGAAGCGGGTGAGGAAATCTCAAACTTCAGCCTGTCTACCGAAGTACTACTGGATGAAGTTCAGGCTGGCGGCCGTATCCCTCTCATTATCGGTCGCGGTTTAACAACTCGGGCCAGAGAATCTCTTGGCCTTGGTGCATCGGATGTATTCCGTAAGCCACAACCCGCTACCGAGTCCACTAAAGGTTTTACCCTGGCACAAAAAATTGTCGGCAAGGCCTGTGATGTGGATGGCATTCGTCCGGGCACATACTGCGAACCCAAGATGACCACAGTAGGCTCACAGGATACCACCGGCCCTATGACCCGCGATGAACTAAAAGAACTGGCCTGCCTTGGTTTTTCAGCCGATCTAGTGATGCAATCTTTCTGTCATACCGCTGCCTATCCCAAACCTGTGGATATCGATACCCAGCATACCTTGCCAGATTTTATCCAGACCCGTGGCGGCGTTGCTCTGCGACCCGGCGACGGCATTATCCATTCCTGGCTAAACAGAATGTTATTACCTGATACGGTCGGCACAGGCGGTGATTCACATACCCGTTTCCCGATGGGCATCAGCTTTCCTGCTGGATCAGGACTAGTGGCCTTTGCTTCTGCCATTGGTGTTATGCCGTTAGATATGCCTGAATCAGTACTGGTACGGTTTAAAGGTGAAATGCAGCCAGGCATCACCTTACGCGATCTGGTTAACGCAATCCCACATGCAGCTATTAAACGCGGCCTGTTAACGGTTGCAAAAGCCGGTAAGAAAAACGTTTTTAGTGGTCGTATCCTTGAGATCGAAGGCCTGCCAGACCTTAAAGTAGAACAGGCATTTGAGATTAGCGATGCATCAGCCGAACGTTCTGCCGGCGGTTGTACCATTCGCCTTGGTAAAGATTCCATTGCTGAATACATCACCTCCAACGTGACCATGCTCAAATGGATGATTTCTGAAGGTTATGGTGACCCAAGAACTATCGGCCGTCGTATCGAGGCGATGCAAGAGTGGCTTAAGAATCCAACCTTGATGGAGCCTGATGCTGATGCCGAATACGCTGAAATTATCGAGATCGATCTTAATGAGATCAAAGAACCCCTGCTTGCCTGCCCCAACGATCCAGATGACGTAAAAACCCTGTCTGATGTGATGAACACTAAAATTGACGAAGTATTCATTGGTTCATGTATGACCAATATTGGTCATTTCCGAGCTGCCGCCAGTTTATTATCTAAAGCGAGCTCCATCCCCACTCGGCTGTGGATTTCACCGCCCACCAAGATGGATGAACATCAACTGCGCGAAGAAGGCATTTACAACACTTTTGCCAGTGTTGGTGCACGTACTGAGATGCCCGGTTGTTCTCTATGTATGGGCAATCAGGCGCGAGTAGCGGCCAATACCACTTGCGTTTCTACCTCAACGCGTAACTTTCCTAATCGATTAGGCGATAATGCCGATGTTTATTTAGCCTCTGCAGAACTCGCAGCTATTGCCAGCATTCTGGGTAAATTACCCACACCTGAAGAATATCTGGAATATGCCGGAGAGCTAGACACCCTGGCTGATGATATTTATCAATATCTCAATTTCGATCAGATAAAGTCGTTTCAGGATAGTGCCGCCAGCGTCGCAATCCCTGCGGTCAATATTGTAGATGCGGTATAACTGTTGCGATACAACAGTTAATCAGGGTGCTTAGTTGCGTTGTTAAGGCGCAACTAAACACGCGTGGTGAGGGCTCTGATTTTCAGCGCTCTTACCATTTGCCGCAGGCTTTTAATATTCGGCTGAGCTGAATTATTCCCAGCGCAAGAATAATTAAGCCGTACATATTCACTCACCACAGAATCTATTTCCGTCGCCAGCTCTGGCGTATACAGCGCTAGCCGTGCCCCATAGTCAAAGGGCCCTTCACCGGTTTTGCGGGCACAGCCTCGTTTCTGCATCAGCCGACAAAACTTCAAAAATTCCGCATCAAGTGGCGCCACCACTGCGCGGCTACGCTTGCGTAGAATGAAGACCGCGAGCAAACCAAGCACGGTAAAAAAGACCGCCAACATAATACTACCCAGGCGTTGTCGATTCATACGGTCAAAATACTTTGATAACAGGCTCATTTGGCGATCAGGCGTATAACCCACTACCCAGGAATCCCAATAATAGGCAATGGAACCTAATTGCAATCTAAGCTCGGTCAGCCATAGCAGTTGCCGATAACGAAAAATCGACAGCGGTGAACCTTCGAGAAAAGTATTTTCACCAGCAACCGCCGCTTCAAGGCCCCGTTCGACCCGTTCGGGAGCAACAGCGGAAGTTGGGTCAAACCGAACCCAGCCTTTATCTTCTAACCATACTTCAGCCCAGGCGTGTGCATCAAATTGACGAACCGCAACGTATTTTCCGCTCGGGTTATACTCGCCACCCTGATAACCAAGAACCACACGTGCGGGTATACCTGCCGCACGCATTAAAAATACGAACGAGCCCGCAAAATGCTCACAAAAACCTCGGCGGGATTGCAGTAAAAACTCATCAATGCTTTCACCACCTAACAGCGGCGGCTTTAAGGTATAAACAAACTCTTCAAAATGATACATCCGCAATACATCATTTATATATCCCTGCGGGCTGCTTGCTTCGCGGTACATTTTTTTCGCCAGCGACTGAGACTGAGGATTGCTCTGTGCCGGTATACGCGTATACCGATAACGATAGAAATTGGTAAGCTGCGGGTCAATGCGATACTCAAGCGATGAGCGCAGCGCATAACGAATACGCTGTCTAACAGGCTTAACCGCCGCCAGCCTGAAATCCCGCAAAATCACATAATCTCGATTAGCGGGTAATACCGGCATGGCAAGGCTGAACAACCATGACTGCTGGTTGGGCTCCATGATAATCGAATAATTATAGGATTTACCGATATAGCTGAGATTATTCGACCACTCTGGTGGCGCTTCACCCTGGCGCCATATACTGCGGCGTAAATCTGGTGCCTGAGACCAGCTTTTACCATCAAATTCAGATAGTACCAGGCCCCGCCAATACAAGGCGCCGTAAGGCGGCGGATCAGTCTCAAAGGTTGCCGTAAAAGCCAGCGCATCTGATTGCGCCAAAGATGATATATCACCCGGTGACATAACATCTGTGACCCCGGTTTTAGCCACGCCGGTTTGCAGCGGCACACTCCATAACGGCGCTATCCTTGGAAATAAAACAAACAACACCAACATCAGTGGGATAGATTGAGCTAACAGAACCACAGCAGTACGAAAGGTCTGCAGCGGCTTCATATGAGATTTGGTCTGGTGCAAACCAATTAATGCCGTGGTGATCATGACCACTGTGGCAAACATATATAAGGTATAGGGAATGGATTGAAAGAACAGGAATTCTGTAATGGCAACAAAATAAGCCAGTAGAATCACAATATAGGCATCACGTTTATGGTGCATTTCAAGCAATTTAAGTACGAAAGCGATCACCAACAACGCAATTGCCGGCTCCAGCGCATAAATTTTGCTATAGCCTAATGGGATGCCAATCAAACCACTAAAAACGAAACAGACTTTTACCCAGCGTGGTGGATAGGACCAGCGACCCTGGTAGACCATTACCCGCCAAAAACCGCAGGCGAAACATACCATGATAATCCACCAGGGCAAGCGCACAAGATGCGGCGCAATCACCGCTACCTGCGCAAATAACATCCACGCCAGGCTATTGCGAGGTATCTCATAGCCAGTCACCGGGCTTAAACTACTCATCTGGGTCAAGGCCAAATAATGCCAGGGCTTTCAAGACTTTATTTTTATGTTCGGGGTTATTCGCCGGCTGTATCAAAATGCCGGGTATACGCAGGCCATAGTCATCGGTCATTTGACTGAGCTGTACTACCAAAAAACAAAGTCGACTTAACCTGGCCTCAGGGTCCATAGCAGTAAAGTGATCCCAATCTAGCCACACGGTCCGATCAACAAAAGAATTAAACTCTTTAGTGAGTAGCTCATCTGTTCTGGCATAGGATTTCCAGGCAATATGTCGCAACGAATCGCCTGCCTGATGCTGCCGCAAACCATGAAAATCATCGGTGCCACTTTTCAGCAGCGCCTCGCCTTCATTTACCGCCACTAAGCTAACAGGAATATCCCCGCCAGCCACAGGGCCGGGATAAACTAATACCGACATATCCAGATCAACCCAGGACCAGGCACGAAATAATCCGACAGGATAATTGGTCTGAATCAGCAGTCGACCGGGATTAAACCACCCCCTTTGGCCGGTAGTTACATACAACCTGGCCTGATCCTCGGTGTTGTCCAGCAAATCAGCACCTTGCATCATATCGGCATGCCAACCCAACACAATTGATTCATAGGTGCGGGCCCCGTTGCGGCTCAATGTCACTGTAAAAGCCGCATCCTGGCCGCTAAAAACAGGCCCTGCCTGTCCAGCCTGTATGGTTAAACCCGACAGGTTACGAAAGGTATGTAAAATACTGACAATAAATAAACTAATTAGCAGAAATGCCAGGGCAAAGATCAGACTGTTTTGATAATTGATACCGGCAAGCATCATAAAAAAAATCAGCACTACAAAGTATAAACCTTGCCCTGTAGGTAAAATAAATATATTCCGCTGACCCAAGGTTACAACTTTGGCGGGTGGTACGCGTTTCTTAAGCCATATATTAAAACGTTTAGAACGCCAGAACCCCTGTTTAATCGTTGGCATTGCCTGTTTATCTAATGACTGTCTATCTAATGACTGTCTATCTAATGACTGTCTATCTAATGACTGTTTATCTAATGCCTGCTTATCGATCCCGTGCGGGGCTATCGTTTGAGCATCCAATGCTGTTTTTTTATCCGTCATGAGACGCTTGCCTCTATCCGATAACATCTACTCTGGTTAATAGACGCTGCGCCAAAGCCCCACTTCCCTGACCAACAAAATCAGCAGCTTCTCTAAGTCGGTGTCCAATTACAGAGGGTAAAACAGCCTGTACATCCTCTGGTATGACGTGACTTCGATCATCCAGTAGCGCCCAGCCTTTGGCGCAACTGAGCAACGCCAGTGCACCTCGCGGGGATAGGCCATAAGCAAATTCAGACGCCACTCTGCTGTAGTGAACCAGCCGTTGTACATAGTCGATTAACGCATCCGATGCTACGACCTGTTTGCTGGCATGCTGAATTTCTGCCAATTGGGTTTGTGTTATAACCGGTTGTAAACGCGTCAAAACCGCTCGCCGTTCCTCGCCGACCATCAGCATTCGTTCCGACGCTGGATCAGGATAACCTAACCCGATGCGCATCAAAAACCTGTCTAGCTGCGACTCCGGCAGAGGAAATGTCCCTGCCTGGCTATTCGGGTTTTGGGTCGCAATAACAAAAAATGGCGATGGTAAAGCACGTGTTTCACCTTCAATAGTGACCTGTCTTTCTTCCATCGCTTCAAGCAAAGCGCTCTGGCTTTTAGGTGTCGCCCGGTTAATTTCATCGGCGAGGATCAACTGGTTAAAAATTGGCCCGGGATGAAAAGTAAAACTGCTGCTAGATTTTTCGTAAATAGATATCCCCAGGATGTCAGCAGGAAGCAAATCACTGGTAAACTGAATTCGGTTAAAGCTCAACCCAAGCACTCGGGCCAGGGTATGCGACAGGGTTGTTTTACCCATCCCGGGTAGATCCTCTATCAACAAATGCCCACCGGATATCAAACAGGTCAATGCCAGACGAATTTGATGTTCCTTACCCAATACAACGGTGCCAATCTGATCAATGGTTCTTTTTATCAAATCCTGCATATGGAAAACTAAATACCCGCTTTAAGATAGAAGATTACGCAAGTTTAACTTTGGTTATGCAGGTCAATGGCTTCCTGGTCAAGACCAGAATTACTCGACTTAACACTATCGCTACGTTTCCGTTCCAGACGTTTCAGATAAGACATATCAACCCCTTTGGTCACATATTCCCCATCAAAGACGCTGCAATCAAATTCTTCAATACGACTATTTATCCCTTCAGCACACAACTTGAGATCTTCCAGGTCCTGATATACCAACCAGTCTACCCCAATATATGCAGCAATTTCTTCTTCACTTTGGCCATCTGCTACAAACTCGTTAGCCGCCGGCATATCAATGCCATATACGTTGGGAAAACGCACCGCCGGCGCAGCTGAAGCCAGATAAACTCTGTTAGCGCCTGCATCCCGGGCCATTTGAACAATTTGTTTAGACGTCGTACCGCGTACAATTGAGTCATCTACCAGCAGAACATTTTTACCTTTGAATTCCAGTTCAATGGGGCTTAACTTACGCTTAACTGATTTAATCCGTTCTTTTTGTTCAGGCATAATAAATGTACGGCCAATGTAACGATTTTTAACTAAACCTTCTCGATATTTAACGTTGAGCCTGAACGCCATTGGCAATGCCGCCGTGCAACTGGTATCAGGAATTGGTATAACCACATCAATATCGTTATCAGGGTACAGCCGAAGAATTTTTTCAGCCAACATTTCACCCATCCGAAGGCGCGCTTTATAGACCGAGATACCGTCAATAATTGAATCTGGACGGGCCAGATATACCTGCTCAAAAATACACGGATGGTATGCAGACGTAGCACTGCATTGTAGGCTATGTACTGTACCGTTGGATTGAATATAAACTGCTTCGCCTGGGTTAATATCACTGATCAACTCAAACCCCAGCACACTTAAGGCTACACTCTCTGAAGCAATCATATACTCGGTGCCAGTCTCTGTTTCGCGCTTTCCATAACAGATCGGTCGAATCCCATTAGGATCCCGAAAACCAACTATGCCGTAGCCAACAATCAAAACGACCACCGCATAAGCCCCTTCTGCTCGCTCATGGACACGAGCCACCGCCTCAAAAATTTGACTGGGTTGCAGCTGACTGCCAGCCACCAGGTCTAATTCATGGGCAAAAACATTAAGCAAAACTTCGGAATCTGAAGAAGTATTGATATGCCGACGATCGGTACGAAATAGATCCTGATTTAATTCATCCTCATTGGTGAGGTTGCCGTTATGTGCCAGGCAAATTCCGAATGGTGAATTAACATACATGGGTTGGGCTTCGGCTGAACTGGATGATCCGGCAGTAGGATAACGCACATGACCAATGCCCATATTACCTTTGAGCAGGTCCATATGACCCTGTCGAAAAACATCCCGCACCAGTCCATTGCTTTTTCGCTGATTCAATTTGCCACCCGCACAGGTGACTATGCCAGCGGCATCCTGCCCCCTATGTTGCAGTACCGTTAATGCATCATAGAGATCGTACGAGACTCCAGAGCTACCAACCATTCCAACGATGCCACACATACTTTTTCACCCATTAATCAACATTAATCGACATCAATCTTTGCGGTCACAGCCACTATTGTATTGAATGTTACTTGCTAAAATTTTTTAATTCGAAGATCTATCACAACATCTGTTGTGCGCTTTCCCAACCAGTCATCTGTACCCAATCAGCCAATTCAACAAACCTTGGTAATAACAGCGATGCCTGCCACAACGGGTCTTCTGCCAAACCTATACGCGCCAATACCATGACAATTACCACCACGACTAACAGGCCTCGGCCAAAACCAAAAATCATGCCGAGCAATCTGTCAAAAGTTGATAACCCAGCGAAACGTACCACTCGGACCACTAAATTATTTATCAGCCCACCCATTATTAATGTAGCAAAAAAAATCCCAATATAAGCGACTGTATTCCGCAATGTGGCCGTTTCAATCAAATCGATTAATAAAGTGGAAACCTGAGGGCCAAAAAACCGTGAAATGGCCATTGCAGCCACCAGATTTACAAGCGACAGCGCTTCTTTCACAAAACCGCGTTTAATACTTACCAGTGTTGAGATAACAATGACTGCCAAGACAACCCAATCAACCACACTAACTGACGCCACAGGTTATCCTTTTATTTATCATGCGTTCATATTGTGTATTGGTTATAAGATACAGAATGCTAGCCCCCCAGTTGGTGGGCGTCATCCGCTATTCGAAAACGAGTTATCGGGCCTTTCAATTTAAACCTGGCTTCTATCTCAACCGCAAACTCCATTAACTCGCTACGACTCAATACCGGCCCAACAAAAACACGATACATTTCACCCTCCGACGTGTCCGCCGTTAATATAAAAGCCTTATATCGCTGGTCTCGTAATGATTGCCTGAGTTTAATCGCGTTCTGCCGCTCTCGAAAACTGCCAAGCTTTAAATTCCAGCTAATGGGTAAACCATTAGTATCAAGCTGAAATTCAACTTCTTCAGAGGTATTTTCGGCACTATTATCTACTTGGTCTTCTAACGCGACATAAACGGGTAATCTGCGAGCGCTTTCCTGCTCCATTGCCAGCATGGCTTGCTTCACTTCTGCTATCGTTAGGCTTTTTAATTCTATATCAGGCGGGTTCGGTATGACCATTATCGCCCGCGCGCGTTCATCGGCATTACCATCGAACAATAGCGGCAATGCGATAACCGCTATTGCCGTCAGCACCAGGGCGCCGATTATCCGCTGTCTTAATTGTGCTTCCACTTCTTCCTTCTAATTTGCTGAACGCCCAATTGATCTGCGATCGCTGAGTTTTTAATGTAGTGCCGCTGAAGTTCTTTATTAGAGCCGCTGAAGGCTCCTTATGTAAAACCGCTGAGGGCTCTTTAATAAAACCGCTGAAGCTCCTTATTAGCGCCGCTGAGGGCTCTATATCGCTGGTAGCTCAAGATGCCGGAGTGCTGCTGCTACGACGGGGAATGAACCAAATACCAATATCAAATCCTTATCCTTGCAGACTAATTTAGCCGCTTCGTAGGCGTCTCCTACCTTACCATAAGTACTGGCTATTGACCCACAACTGGCCAGCAAACGCTGTGACATTTCTTCAACCGACGCCGCTCGTTCGGTTT
Source organism: Pseudomonadales bacterium (assembly GCA_019090615.1). Taxonomy (GTDB): domain Bacteria; phylum Pseudomonadota; class Gammaproteobacteria; order Pseudomonadales; family Azotimanducaceae; genus JAHRVQ01. Next base: position 33,020 of record JAHRVQ010000076.1, read on the forward strand.
CGAGTTCACACAAATGCCAAAAATCAATGTGCGGCGCAAGAATCTGAAACACCTGCTCAAGGTCCTTATCCCCATACATACCGACCACGGCATGTATGCAATCTGGTTTTTCCGTTAGCTGTAGTAACTTTTGTTGTAAGTATTTCGCAGCGCTCGGATTATGCCCCACATCCAGAATAGTCGCTGTCGGCTGTTTAATATGTTGAAAACGACCTGGCAATTTTGCACCGGCAGATGCCAGGTCAATTATCTCTTGAGACAGTTCAAAGCCAGCTACTAACATCGCTTGAATGGCAGCAAGCACCGAACCAATGGGCAGCGCAACTGGCTTTACCTGGTATTCCAGGGACTTCCAGCTCAATCGGTTATGACTAAACTTGAACTCATGACCCAGGCGGTAACAACGCGCCCCAGTTTCCGCTGCCACCTCCATCAGGGAATTGGGTAGTTCTGGGTCCACCAATACACAAGGCTTATCACGGCGCATAATACCGGCCTTTTCTCGACCAATTGATTCTCTGTCCGTGCCAAGATAGTCTTCATGATCAATATCTATTCTGGTGATTATACTTATATCTGGGTCAACAATATTCATGGCATCAAGCCGACCACCCAGCCCCACTTCAATAATCGCAACATCAAGCGCATGTTTACAAAATATATCCAGCGCAGCCAGGGCGCCAAATTCGAAATAGGTAAGGCTAGTATCTTTGCGGGCTTCTTCTATTCGGCCAAAACTAGCAATAATCTGCGAATCTTCGACAGCATTACCGTTGATTACAATCTGCTCGTTATAATCCAGAAGAAAAGGCGAAGTAGTTTTGCCATAGGATAAACCCGAAGCCTGGCATAATTGCGCCAAAAACTCGCACGTTGAACCTTTACCATTAGTCCCTGCGACTAAAAAAACAAACCTGGCGGGCTTCAAAACGCCCATTCGTTGACCAACAGAGGCCACTCGTTTGAGACCGAGATCCCATTTAACAGGATGGATTTGCAGAATCTGATCTAACCACTGTTGCAAATTTTTCAATTGATTAACCTATTTGACATATAGGTAACAGATCGAACATACAGCCAACACAGAACACTACTCACTCAGCGGAGTAATTTTTCTAGCAGCGTCCATCGCCTGTCTCATTTCTTCAATAAGATGTCCAACACGTTGAATTATTTCATCTGGCTCAGTTTGAAACGCCTGAAAAATATCAACGATTGCTGTGCCAACCACAGCGCCATCGGCAAAGCCGCATACCCTGGCAGCGTTCGAGCCATTTTTAATACCAAACCCAACTACCATCGGTATTTGGGTAAATTGACGCAAACCGTTAACGCGTATCTCAACCTCATCCATTTTAATGGAAGAAGCGCCCGTGGTTCCTTTCAACGAAACGTAATAAATAAATCCTCGCGCCTGTTTACCTAAAAAAGCAGCTCGCTCATCCGTCGTTGTGGGCGCCAACAGGTATATAGAATCCATTTTATGGGCTGTCAGGGACTGCTCCAGCAAAGTATCTTCTTCCGGGGGCAAATTAACAATAAGCACCGCATCCACACCAGCAGCAGACGCCTGGCTAGCAAATATTTCGAACCCCATCTTCTCGATGGGATTAAGATAACCCATTAGTAACACTGGCGTTTCATTATCTGTTTGACGAAATTCAGCGACCATTGCAATAGTATCTTTAAGCGAGGTATTATTTTTTAATGCGCGCTCGTGCGCAAGCTGAATAACCGGCCCTTCAGCTTCCGGATCTGAAAACGGCACACCGAGCTCTATTATATCTGCGCCTTTGGCAACCATTTCCTGCATAACCTTTACTGTTAGGCTATTTATCGGGTCACCAGCCACAATATACGGGATCAATGCCTTTTTATTCTGACTCGACAATTTTTTAAAACGATTCTCAATACGACTCACAAATTCCGCCCTTCTATGCTATTGATATTCCATCTATTTTGGCCAGAGTGGGTATATCCTTATCGCCTCTGCCAGAAAGGTTGACAATTACAATCTCCTCTTTATCCATTTTCGCAGCCAGTTCTGCGCCATAGGCAACTGCATGCGCCGACTCCAATGCTGGCAAAATGCCCTCAAGAAGGTTTAATTGCCTAAAAGCGTCCAACGCCTGTTCGTCTGAAACTGATACATATTCAGCACGTTTTATATCTTTTAACCAGGCATGCTCTGGCCCCACACCTGGATAATCGAGCCCAGCAGATACTGAGTGAGTATCAAGAATTTGACCATTCTCGTCCTGCATAAGATAAGTTTTGTTACCATGTAAAACACCCACTTCACCCATACTCAAAGGCGCTGCATGTTCACCTGTGGACAAACCTTTACCAGCCGGTTCAACACCAATCAAACGAACGTCGGTGTCTTCAAGAAACGGATGAAAAATACCCATTGCATTCGAGCCACCCCCTACACAGGCAACGATTGCCGTTGGCAACTGACCATATAATGCCTGGCATTGTCGGCGCGCTTCTTTACCAATCACCGATTGAAAGTCTCTGACTAGCATTGGATAGGGGTGAGGCCCTGCAACAGTGCCTATAATATAGTAGGTATCATCCACATTAGTTACCCAATCACGCATCGCCTCACTCAGGGCATCTTTCAAGGTTTTCGAACCGCTAGTCACCGGCACCACTTCGGCACCCAAAAGTTTCATGCGGTAAACGTTAAGACTCTGACGTTCAATATCCTCACTGCCCATATACACCTGACATTTAAGACCAAAACGCGCCGCTACGGTTGCTGATGCTACACCATGCTGCCCTGCACCTGTTTCAGCAATAACACGCGGTTTACCCATATACTTAGCAAGTAAAGCCTGGCCAATGCAGTTATTAATTTTATGCGCACCGGTATGGTTAAGGTCTTCTCTTTTCAATAAAATTTTTGCGCCGCCTACTTTTGCAGTTAAACGCTCAGCAAAATAAAGCGGCGATTCACGCCCAACATAATGTTTAAGGTCACTTTCATACTCTGCGATAAATGTTGGATCATTCTTTAAGCGCGCATATTCCGACCTTAATTGATCCAATGCTGCAATCAATATTTCCGAGACATACCGACCGCCATAGATACCGAACCTTCCATCTTTATCTGGCATATCTAATAAGGCCGAATTATCACCTTGTTTAGTTTGACTCGCCATATAACTAACTACCCCGATCTGCCGCAGCAACTGCGTTTACAAAATCCCTGATTTTATTAATATCTTTGCGGCCTTGCTGCGCTTCCACACCACTACTAACATCAATACCATACGGATTAACCAATGAAATTGCAGCAGCCACGTTGTTCGGTTCAAGCCCGCCAGCCAGCACTACTTTGTTTCTCAATGTTGGTAATGCTTGCCAGTCAATAGATTCACCTGTGCCGCCATAATTACCTGGTACGTAGGTATCAAGTAATACACCATGACTCGATGGATATTCATCAACAACCTGTTGCAACGACATATCTTTTTTAACTCGAATTGCTTTAAGGAAAGGCTTTTTAAATTGTCGGCAATATTGGTCAGATTCATCACCATGAAATTGACATAAATCGAAACTAACCTGATCCAATACCCGGTTAACAAACTCGCTAGATTCATTCACAAATAATGCGACAGTGGTAACAAAGGGAGGAATTTTTTCTACCAGCTCCATCGCTGCTTCAACAGTTATATACCGCGGACTTTTTGCATACATGACGAACCCTAGCGCATCAACGCCTGCATCAATCGCTGCATTGGCATCATCAATATTAGTAATACCACATATTTTTATCCGGGTACGCATTTTCCACCCTACCAAAGGGTCGAGAGTTTACCAGAATCACAACAAAGGGTAACAGTTAATCACGGCGAGAATTGCAACCCAAACTACGAAGTAAATATTACCGCCAGAAACCAAACAGCTATGCAAGTTATTATCCGCGTCGAACCATCAATCTACAGCCAACTGCGAGAAAAAATGGGGTAATGCGGGTCCAGCAGGAATTTGCGGAAAATCGGGATAACAAACATCCACCAGATAAAGGCCCGTCGCCGCTGCCGTCATACCAGCCTGTTTTCGATCCTGAAGTCGCAAAAGTTCTTCTGTCCAGTTCTCAGGTTTCTGCCCAGCACCTATATCCATTAACACTGCAGCAATATTTCTGACCATATGGTAAAGAAATGCATTAGCCTGGATATCAATTAAAATAAGGTCACCTCTCTGACTCACGTTAAGATGGTGAACGTTTCGCATTGGCGTTTTTGACTGGCAATTAGCGGCACGAAAAGCGCTAAAGTTATTTTCGCCTAGTAAGTGTTGACCGGCACGATGCATACGCTCGACATCTAATGGGCGCTGCTCTCTGGTAAAATTGCCGGCAAATAGTCCCGAGCGGATTCGCGCATTAAAAATCAAATAAAAATATCGTCGTGCAGACGCTGAAAAACGCGCGTTGAACACCGTTGGTACGGTTCTGCTCCAGTTAACTGCGATGGCATCAGGTAAATGGGCGTTTACACCAAAAACCCAGGCTTTCAGCGGACGAGATACCCGAGTTTCAAAGTGAACAACCTGTTTTGTTGCATGAACTCTAGCATCAGTCCTACCTGCACAGACTACTCTAACAGCTTCGTCTGCAACGATACTTAGGGCTGATTCAAGTTTTCCCTGAACAGTAGGCAGCGTTTCGTTTTGATACTGCCAGCCATGAAACTCATTGCCATAGTAGCTGACCCCGAGCGCAACCGATTGAATTATTGAAGACATGTAGAATTATAGCCAATACTAGCACTAAGCCATTTTCTCTAACAATTCGTTCGCTTCCTGTACTTCCGTATCCGACCCATCTTCAAGCACCTGACGCAGGACACTGCGTGCTCCATCGCTATCGCCCATGTCGATATAAGCCCTGGCAAGATCTAGTTTATTGTCTTCTTCCGCATCCAATTCTTCATCAAGCTCAAGATTAAGCTCGTCATCATCCAGGTCCAGACTAAATTCTCCGTCATCTTCTTCAAGGTCAAGACTTAATTCACCGTCGTCTTCTTCAAGATCAAGACTTAATTCACCGTCGTCTTCTTCAAGATCAAGACTGAGTTCACCGTCGTCTTCTTCAAGATCAAGACTAAGTTCTCCGTCGTCTTCTTCAAGATCAAGACTAAGTTCTCCGTCGTCTTCTTCAAGGTCAAGACTTAATTCACCGTCGTCTTCTTCAAGATCAAGACTGAATTCTCCATCGTCTTCTTCAAGATCAAGACTTAATTCTCCGTCGTCTTCTTCAAGATCAAGACTGAGTTC
>JAHRVQ010000077.1 GCA_019090615.1 Pseudomonadales bacterium
CTCTTTATCCGCTGAAGGCTCTTTATTACGAGCCGCTGAGGGCTCTTTATCCGCTGAAGGCTCTTTATTACGAGCCGCTGAAGGCTCTTTATCCGCTGAAGGCTCTTCACTAGCCGCAGGCGCTTTAAACGTTGGCGTGTTTCATTTTCCGCCGCTGTACATTTTGAATAAATCGGCACCCCCTGCAGGCACGATGGTGAAATTAATTTCAGATACGCTGCATGCTGCGGGTTTGCCGTTTCGTTTTACGGTATATCCGCGGAAGAGAATCCGCGTGTATCTTAATTCCGGGCAGGTTGATATCTTTGCCGGCCTAAGGGGTAGTGAAGCAATCTCAGACCATGTTTTATATAGCCCAGCGGCTATCGATAAGGTTAGTCTAAGGGTCTATACGCTGAATGACGGGCCGATACCTGATACTGTCGCAGCGCTTAAAAACAACAACCTGGGTATGATCAGGATGTTCCGCTACCCTGGTATTAGAGTGGTACTGACCGCGCCGGATAATGATCGCTATATTACGCATATTGACAGGCATAAAGCTGGTCTTATGATGTTGAAACAAGGCCATATAGAGTATTTATTACAATATAAAAATGCTATGGAAGAAACGTTGAAAATGCTGCCAACACCTGGATTAAGGTATATAACATTGGAGCAGTTTGACGTGTATTTAATGATCAGTCGGAAGACACCTGGTGCGGAACGACTTATGAAGTTGTTTTCTGGCCAAACAGGTTGAACCTAGTCTATAAGAACAAAGGCCAAACCAATACTAAAAAGCAATAATATGGCCAGAGTCAATTTCACGGCAGCGCTAAATATCCAGTTTTTTGAAAGATCCTGGTGCTGATTTACCCGTGCCTGTTGCCGGATTAACCGATCTAATCTGCGCGATACGGGTTTGGGTTTGTGCTGGTTGCGTTGATATAATTCATGGATGTCTAAAAACTCTTCCTGCAAGGAATCATCTTCCTTATCCCAATTTTGTTTTTGGTTCATAAAGCGCGTTCCTGCATACTGGCGCGGAGTTTTTTGTAAGTATAACGCAGTCGGCTCTTTGCCGCCTCCGGTTGAATACCCTGTATTTCAGCGATATCTTTGATGGCGAATCCTGACTCCTCGCGTAGATAAAAAGCCTCTCTTTGTTCCGCAGGCAAGCTTTTTAGGGCGATCACCAGTTTTTCGGCAATTTGCTGGGTATTGACTATTTGGTCAACTGGTTGCATATCGACATCTACCATTTGTTGTGTATCAATTGGAACAGGCGAATCACCGTTAAACCGCGTGGTCTGTTTTCGATAGTGATCGATGAGGCAATTATGCGCCAGGGTAAACAACCAGGCGCGGAAGCGGTTGTTATTCTTATACCGTTTGGCTGATGCAATTACTCGCAACCAAACCTCCTGAAATAGTTCATCGACTACTTCGGCTTGGCAGTTCCTTTGAAAATAGTTGTATAGCAACTGTTTATATCTTAGATATATCTGGTCGAAAGCACCTTCACGTCCTTTTGAAAAGGCGCGCATCAGCTGCTCATCGGTTCCTGAGCTGGGGTTGTTTTTTAAAATTATCTGCTTCCCCTCCCCTTTTTTTTTCAATGATCATTGATCTTTGCTCTGTGATAGGTACTGGGTACCAAGGGCGGTCTACAAAGTGCAGTCTACTAAGCGGCCTAATAGTTAGGTTAACGTGGCATATAGTTTTTCGGGTTATTAAAGGTGAAATAAAAAAATATAAAAATTAGACCCTTTTTTCAGGCGGCTACGTTAACAGAGTTGTAAGGCCATAAAAAAACAAGTTAGAACCTTTTTAGATTTAATGGAGACAGGCTATGATAAATCGACTCGCAATGCCGCTATTTTTAGCGTTACTAACCACCATAGGGCTTTTCTATGTGATGCAATTACTGATCGCTAATAACCAGCTCGACACCAGGAAAGTCGAGAGCTTAATTATTACCCAATTTGTCCGAGTACCTCAACCACGGCAGCTTACGGTTCAAACGCCTAAAGTGATTAAGCCGCCAGAGCCAGATACCGTGCCACCTATGCCTGCCCTCAGGCAATTTATAACCGGTGAATATACAACGATAATCACTCCGGTCAAAAAACTTCAGCCAGTTGATCCTCAATTTGGCGGCAGCGCCAGGTCAGATGGCAGCTATTTACCGATTGTTAAGGTGTTGCCAATCTATCCTCGTCGGGCTTTATCTCGTGGCCTGTCTGGTTGGGTTGTGGTGGAGTTTACTGTGACCAGCAATGGCACGGTACAAGCGCCCCAGGTATTACTCAACTGCGCTCATAAGGGGTCGGCGGCAAAAGGAGTTTGTACTGAGTCGCCAAATTCAGTGTTTGATCGGGCGGCCCTTGAGGCGGTAGCGAAATTTAAATATATGCCGAAAATGGTTAATGGTCAGGAGGTGCAAACATCCGGTGTGCAAAATAAAATCAAATTTGATTTAGCAGCGGGGTAGGCCAAGATAAGATAAGATAAGTATTAAGGTTTTAGTGACCGGTTTGATTGAATCGGTCGAGTTTCTTGGTTGATCCTTAGTTGTTTCCTGGTTGATTGTCTGACGGCATAGGCGTTTGGTACTATTCAGCGACAGCTAGCAGTGCATCATGATAAGGAGAATATAAATGCCTAACCACCGTCTCGGGCTGGTGTTATCAACGGTAACCGATGCGCCGCCGCAGGAATTTGTTGAGCTCGGTAAACTGGCTGAAGCCAGGGGTTTTGATGCCATGTTAGTGAATGAAGGCGCGGGTGATGCACTTGCTAACGCGATTGCTATTGGCGCTGCAACATCGACAATTAAAGTCGGCACTAATATAGCCAATATCTATTTTCGGCATCCTTTTCTGGCAGCAATGACTGCCTGGACGATCACTGAAATGACTGCTGGGCGGCTGATTTTTGGTTTGGGTATGAGCCATCGTGCGGTGCTGCGGTCGTTAGGGATAGAAATGAAAAAACCGCGTCAGTATTTGCGTGAATATGCCTGGGCTGTTAAACATTACTTAACTGGACAGCAGGCCGGAGAACAGGCTGGGGGCTTGAGTGGCGAGGCCAGAAAAAGCGCCTTTAAAGCTAGACCAACATCGTATCCAGCGCAGGTGCTGGTAGCTGCGCTTACACCGGAAAGTGCGGCCGTGGGTGGGGCTGTGGCAGATGGCATTATGCCTTTCCTTACCGGGCGCGGTTATATTAATACCCTGCTTGCAGCGGCCAGAAAAGCGGCCAGTGAAGTGGATAAAGACCCAGCAGGAGTAGATTGTATAATGAGTATTCCGACATTTTTATCCACCGATGTTGCCGCCGCGCGTTCTGCCGCTCGCTATAATCTGGCTTTCTTTGGCCAGATGCCTAACTACCGAAAACAGTGGCGGGCCTGTGGTTATGAAGAGGAAGTAATTGGCCTGGAGGCTGCCTGGAAGCAACGCGATCGACGCCTTGCCGCGACTAAAGTGAGTGATAGAATGATTGAGGAGGTCTGCGTATTTGGTACTGCCAGTCAGTGCAGGGATCAGCTCGCTGCGTTTTATGAGGCCGGTGCTAGTATGCCGTTACTTGCAGTAAGCCCCGTAAATGAAGACCGTCTGGTGGCGACCCATAAAGCTATTGAAATATTGGCACCCAATAGCAATTAATGAACTGGGCCCAGGTTGGCTATTTTCCAGGACATTGCCTGGTCCCTTATCACGCTTCATTGAGGAGGCTAATGCTTTGCGTAAGGTCTACCTACCTGAAGGCTACTAATGGTGGCATTGATTTTGGTAGCGAATTCTGGCGCTTTTTGCGCAAATCGCCTAAATAGGCTTATGGGTATTCAGTGGCAGAATTACTCTTTATTTGAGAGTATCTATATTTTTAGATTGTCTATACTTCTATCGAGATTACATTTTTTGGTGTTATATCGATATCGGAGAATAGGAATTATGAAATGTGAGTTTTGCCATAAAGACCTTATAAAAACTATGGGTTCATTAGGTGAGCCGATTAGTATTCCACGGATTGGCATTATACATCGATCTTGTGCAGAGCAAGAATGTTGCGAATTTTGTGGCGAAAAGGTTTTTCTAAATAACGAGACTAAAGGCGAGGCAATTTATATAAAGAGTGTCGGTGCTGGCCATGCATTATGTGCGGAACAAGATCTAGTTTCCAAGCATATATTTTCGTCAAGAACGCATCTCAAAAATATCAGCATATTTGAGCTTTATGAACTTCGAGAACTAGTGCAGCTGGAGATTAATCACCGTGAAGATGCCAATATTGAGCCTGAGTTGTTCTAAAACCAGCGCTTTCTGTAGGCAAAATACAACCGAGAGAGCGCAAGTTCCTATACAAGACCCAGCTAGGTAAAGTAGGTAAGACCCAGTAGGTGCCTTGCAATCAGCTTTGATTTGAAACTAGTTCAAAATGCTCGCGAATTTCTTTGTTATCAGGTGCCAGAGTATAGGCTTTTGTAAGCAATGCTTTAGCCTGTTCAAGGTCGCCATTTTTGAATAGGAACCAGGCATAAGTATCAATTATTTCAGCATTTTCGGGGGCTAGTTCATAGGCTTTTTTGCCTGCTGCGAGGGCTTTATCGAGCTCGTTTTCGCCATAAATCCAGGCCAGGTTATTATGTGCCACAGCAATATTATCTGACAGTGCAAGAATTGCTTCATACTTTTTCCTGGCAGTATCTCGGTCACCGTTTTCCATAAGAAAACCTGCTTCAGTTAATTTAGCCAATTTGCTGTTTGGCAGTTTTTTTTGCCATTGATCTAAAAAACCGCGGCGCTTGTCTGCACTCATCTTAGCCAGGTTTTGTGCGGTAAATACCTGTAGGCCCATCCGGTCAGTAGATTTTGCTTCCCAGGCAAACAGATAATTTTTATAGGCTGACGGGTAATCCTCGCGGGCCTTTGCGATATCACCGGCAAGCATTGCTGCTAACCTTGTGCCAGGCACCAGCTGATTCAATTTTTCATAGACCGCCTGGGCTGCTTTAATGTTGTCAGAAAGTAATTCTAGAGATATTAAAACACTAAATATTCGTGCATCTTGCGGTGCTCCCAGTAACGCTTGATCAATGGTTTTGCGGCTTAGAGTGAGATCGCCGGTACGCATTTCGATATTTGCTTTTGCAAGGTGAAGACTGGTGTTGAGTTCTAATTGCGCTGGTTGCAAAGGTCTTTCAAGCGGTGCGAGTAACTCGAAGGCCTTTATAAATTGATTATTCCTGCCGTAGTATTCGCTGAGTATAAGACGCGGAGCCATGGCATTAGATTTGGCTAAATATTGTATTACCAGATCGATGCCTTTTGTTGCCTCGTTCTTTAGCTCATAAGCTGTGATCAGGCCTTTATAAGCTTCCTTGTCCTCAGTATCTAAGCTAATAACCTTTGCATAGTCAGCTGCCGCAGCGTCATATTGCTTAAGCTGTAGGTTGACACTAGCGTGAAGTTTGCGTGCTAGCGGGGATTCCTCAAGCGCCAGGGATTTATCAAATAGCGCTAAAGCCTCTTCCAGGTTGCCCATTGTTAATTGATATCGGGCAGCAAGAAGTTGCGCGCCGGCAGACTCCGGGAACCCTGACTGGATACCTTTCATAACTTTGGAGGCTTTGTCAGTTTCTTTCATGGCCAGTAGTTGTTCGACGTAGGTCGCCTGGATTAAAGGGTCGTCGGGCTGGTTTTCAAAAGCCTGTTGGGCATGGGATAACCCAGACTTCAGTTTGTTCTGAGTGTTATAAAAACGTACCAACGGTAAGTGCAATCTGCCGTCTTGCTGATCAAGTGTGACAGACCGAAGTAGATATTTTTCGCCTGTTTCAAGGTCACCTGAACTGACTAAAGCGATGCCATAAAGCGAAGTTAATTTAGCATCCTCGCTGCTATCGATTTCTGTTTTAAGGCGAGCAACTACCTTTTCGGGGTGGTTAAGTTTCAGTTCTGCCATGGCGAACATTTGCAGCGTGGTTGTTGTGGCTGTTTCGGGGTCAATAAATTTTTCGAATTGGGCAACTGCGGCAGAGTTATTGCCTTGCAGATATTCTAGAACACCTAACATGGTGCCGGCCTGTTCTGAACCAGGTACCTTCTGCTGGACTTCTTCGAGATATTCTCGGGCATCTTCCAGGTTGTTTTTAGTAAGTGCCTGCATAGCATCTTTAAGCGTCGAGTTTATTTCTTCTACGCCAGGCAGTGATTCTGAGAGCATGGCTGAATAGATCATTGCTTCGTTGACTTTTCCCTGCCTGGTAAGGTTGTCTTTGAGGGCTAGCAGGACTGAATAGCGCAGTGGGGTTAGTATGTCTGAGCGTTCTAAATTTGTCATTGCAGTTATCAGAAGTTCTTCTGCGGCCGGCATATCGCCTTGTTTTGTTTTAAGAGAGCTGTAGAAAAGTAGTGCTTTAATATTGTCTGGGTCGGTCTGTAATGCTGCGTCGAGCAGTTGCTTAACCTGCTCTGTTTTTTGTTGAAATGCGGCAATACTGGCCAGGCTTAATTTTGCGTCGACATTGTTGCTGTCTAGCGATAATACTTCGTTGTACTTAAGTTCTGCCTCGGTAAAATCTTTGTTCGCAAGTGCCAGGTCACCTTGTAGTAGCTTCAGTTTGGTGGGTTGTGGTGCCAGTTTATCCATATGGGTATTAAGCAAACGTTCTGCAGAGCGTGTTTTATTGGCCTTAAGGTAGGCTGTTGCCAGGGTGAGAATATAATTGGGCTCACTTTCCATGGCATCGAGATTAAGGTCCTCAAGGATTTTTATGGCTTCTTTAGGTTGGCCGATATCGTTAAAAATAATCGCCAGGCCAGTATGGCCGGAAATGTCCTGCGGACTCATTCTGATGGCGTTTTTTGTCTCAATGATCGCGGCCTTAAATTGACCCGATGCACGGTAGTCTTCAGCATTTTTAAGCAATGCAGAAATATCAGGTGTTTCTTCTTCGGAACCACAGGCAACCAGAAGAATGGATGTTATAAGTAGTGTTAGAAAAAATTTGATTTTGGGCCTCAATGGCTTTTCATTTATTGTGTTCATGGCCTGCGGGTACTCGGTATATTTTCAAACGGTTTGTCGTTCAAATTAATGGCGGATTAGCAAGTTATTATTGTGGTAAAAATGTTCTGATGCCGTGCTAAATGCTGAGCGAATATGCTGTTTCGAAAAGTATTAGTCTGCGTGTCTAATCTAACAAACTTAAATAGTACTGTCGAACCTGTCTGGCAGATACTTTGCGGGGCTTTTAGAATATTTGGGTTGCTGGTTTTGAATCTATCGCCGACACGGTGGACAAATGCCTTAATCAGGCGTTTCCGAGGGGGTGAATGGAAAAAAGTTGTTAATAAGCAACTTTTCTCCATTCGCACCTGACATCGCCACAACGGAAATAGACCTTAATCAGATATTTCCTGGGGAGCGCACCGTTTCGGGTATTACATTGCCTTATAGATTGCCTTATAGATTGACTTATAAATTGCTCAGCAGGGTCTGAAATTGATGAGCGTTATATCGTCAACGTCTTCAAAGACTGCCTCTACCGGCATGCCGACACTAACCTCTTCAGGTGCGCAATCAACAATATTTGTTGTCATTCTTGGCCCTTCTGCCAATTCCACTGCGGCAACTACATACGGTACGCGGCTGGCGAGATTAGTGTCGTGGCCCATGCGATCAACGGTATAGGAGTAAACTGTTGCCTTGCCAGACAATACTTGCCAACTCCAGTCATCTGCCAGGCAGCAGGGGCAGCGGCTACGGGGGTAGAAGAATACGCCCTTGCGGGGGCAGCATTGAAGTTTTAGCTGTTGATCTCTGGCAGCATCAAAGAATGGTTGAGTAGTTGGATTAGGCCAGGGTAATGGTCTTCCGTCTCTTGCAAGCTTAGTCATTATGCTCCCTCCAGAATGAGTGCTACCTGTTCTGCCATCATACCGCCAGTGCCGTTAACATAGGCAAGGTTGGCATTTTTGACCTGTCGGCCATCGGCGCGGCCCTGCAGTTGAAGCACTGCCTCGGTAATATGTGAAAGCCCACCTGATAAGCCGGCCTGGCCCATGCCCAGCTGTCCACCGTGGGTATTTAGTGGCCAGTCGCCGTGATAACGTAAATCATGTTCTTCAATAAATTTGCCGCCCTGGCCTTTTTCGCAAAAGCCGGCATCTTCGATGGTGAGCAAAACAGTGATCGTATAACAGTCATATATCGAAGCCATATCAATAGCGTCGCGGCTGACACCGGCCATTTTAAAGGCGCGTTCGGCGGCTATACGAATAGGTGTGTCAATAAAGTCAGGCATATAGGTGACACTTTTATGGGTAAGGTGTTCGCCATAACCACTCAGAAATACAGGCCTATGGGGCGCGCGTTTGGCACGTTCGGCGGAAGTAACAAGTACCGCGCCGCCACCAAAACAGGGCATTACAAGTTCTAGTAGTTTTAAGGGGTCAGCAATCGTGCGGGAGTTCATAACGTCTTCAATGCTGATGGGTTTATCCCGGTTAATAGCTTTGGGATTAGCCAATGCATTGTAGCGTTGTTGCACTGCAATTTTTGCCAAGGTTTCTGGTTCTACACCGTATAGTTCACAATACCGCGAGGCAATCATGGCAAAACTTGGGGTTGCTGCCACCAGGCCGTAAGGGATTTCAAATTGGCCCTGCGGTGAGCCCCAGGAATCTCCGCCGAGATAGGCCGATAACTTTGCCCGGCCGCGCGCAGCACCGCTATCTCCGGCTTGTGTTTTTCGCGGTGGTGGTACAGAGGGGCATAAAACTAGTACGTTTTCGCAGATGCCCACTTCAATGGCTGCCGCTGCTCGCCAGATCATACCTGCGGGTGTGGCGCCACCTAAATCAACCACTTCATTAAAATTAGATTCGACGCCTAGATACTCAGCGAGGGCAGATGGGCCAAACATCGGTGATTCGGGAATTGGACTCATGACCAGGCCGTCAATTTCGTCTTTCTCGAATTCTCCATCGGCGATTACTTCTGCCGCCAGTTGGGCTGAAGCCTCCATTGAAAACATGGGTTTATCCCAGCTCCGTTGAGGTTCCCATTCGCTGAGTGCAACGATCGCTGCTGCACGTTTTCCCATATTCTTCTCCCTTTGTAGTTTTGATTAGCTGAGTGGGAATAGACCACGTTTAACGGATACAGGCAATGGGAAATTATTCGGCTGTATTATTTTAGGTGGCAGTTCAGGCGGCTGTTCTGGTTACGCTACAGGCATAATCCAGGCATTTTTTGCCTGTAGCGGAGAAATACTGTTTTTAAATTTTAATACTGATAGAACCCGCGGCCGGTCTTTTTGCCCAACCAACCGGCTCTAACATACTTGCGCAGCAGTGGGTGTGGTCGATATTTGGAATCGCCAAATTCGTCATATAAGACTTCCATCACTGCAAGGCATACATCCAGGCCGACAAGATCACCTAAAGCAAGCGGGCCCATAGGATGATTCGCACCCATTTGCATTGCCGCATCGATATCCTCAAGGCTCGCGATGCCGTCCGCCAATATGCCAATGGCTTCGTTGATCATGGGCACAAGAATACGGTTTACCACGAATCCTGGTGCTTCTGCCACTTCGACGGGTTGTTTGCCTATGTCTTTTGCGAGGGCCGTGACCGCATCGGTGGTAGTCTGGCTAGTGGCAATGCCGCGTATTACTTCAACCAGTTTCATAGCTGGGGCAGGATTGAAAAAATGCATACCGATTACCTTGTCAGGTCTTTCAGTGCTGCTGGCAACTTCGGTAATAGAGAGCGAGGAGGTATTGGAGGCGAGAATGGTGGTGTTGTTGCAGATTTGATCAAGTTCGGCAAAGATGACCTTTTTAATGGCCATGTTCTCTACTGCAGCTTCGACGATTAAATCACAATCTGCCAGTTGGCCAATGTCAATGGTATGCGAAATGCGATTAAGGGTTTGTTCCTTATCGTCAGCGTTGAGTCTACCTTTGTCTACCGCGTTACTGAGGTTTTGGGTAATATTTAACAGGCCGCGATCAACCAGAGATTGTTCAATATCTCTCAAAACCACGTCATAGCCTTTGCTGGCATAAGTTTGTGCTATGCCAGCGCCCATGGTACCGGCACCTAAAATACCAATTTTCTTCATCTAATACCTCTTGTTATCTTGTTGGTTTTCGCGACTTTGATTATAAAATTTCTGATTTTAAACGCTGCGGTTATCTGCATTTTAGTTAGATAGCAGGTTTAAGGCTAAGTGGTATGCCTTGCAGGGTAAGGCCGCCCCACCCGGTCCTGTCTCTTATACACATCTGACGCTGCCGACGAAGCTAGAAGTGTAGA
>JAHRVQ010000078.1 GCA_019090615.1 Pseudomonadales bacterium
CATTAAACAGGGATATCGAAAATTTCATGTTGGTAGCCATATCGCTTTTTATCGCAGTATAGATTCGTCTGAAATTGAAGTCGTTCGCATACTGCACAAACGTATGGATATCAAACACCTGGGGTCAGGGTAAAGTGCCATAGTAAATCGACAATGATCAAGTCATATTTCCACAAAGTTGGCGGATAATTTCCGAGATAACAAAGGCGAGATAACTACCGCCCCATAAGTTACGGATTAGAATATAACTAAATTTGACAGGGCGTACTGCGGCAAGCCTGGTTACTTTTTGCCGGTGAAGTCGAAAAAAACTGAGGAAATAGTGGGTAATGCCGCCAGTTGGTTGTGCGAGCAACAGGGCTTACTCTGGCACTTTACTCCGACCCCAGGGATTAAAAATCTAAGCAATTCTTGGTCTACGCCTTGGGCAATGTCAAAATCTAACTGTGTTAGTTCGTTTAAGCCTGTATTCTTAGTTGTTTTTGTTTTCGGATCTGTTTTTAGGGACGATTATCAACTCTTGTTGTCAGTAGTTTTCGAGGATTTTCGACAATATATTACTCACAGCTTTTACTCCGACCCCAAAGACCCCAAATATCCGCTAAAAAGTGCGATACGGATTCTCCTCGATTGGATGGCAAGTTCCGACGCCAAGATACTTAATTGATTCTTTATGGTTGCCAGCTTTGAGAGCTTCTAGTTTTTCCGGCAAGACAATGCTAAGTGCGATAGCTCCGTGATGGCCGCCAAGATTACCATGCCGAACGTCATCTAGTGTTTGGCCTACATATCGTCCACTGACTAAAAAGTAACTTGCGCGAATGCCTTTAACTTCAGTTTCCTCTAACACCTGCATGAGTATATTTGGCTGGCCAGCAACCTCGATCACCTCAACTTTCTTGTGCTTCGACAGGATCAAACGGGTCACCGTAAGCACCTCCTGGACCTCCACCGATCATGTATTTAGCATCTCTCCTTGGTGGATCTGCTTCCTGCTTAAGTTTATCGTAAATTCTTTTAATATGATCAGTCATGGGAAAACCTAACTTGTTATTAACAGGAATCGAATTCCCTTTAATTTCCCTTTACGACAAGCCTAAAAGCCCTGCTAACTATCCATTCAAGCAAAAAACCAGGCACAACAATTACCACTCACCAATTTACCCAATTCCAACCGCCATCTTAAAACAACCCCACCCTACCCCACCTCAGAAGCCCGAATAACAGGGAAGAAAACACCACTACTCCACACCCCAAGCCAGCGCTCCTCTGCACAGATGCTTTCTGTTAGTAGCTCAGCTAACTGATAATATACATTTCTATTCAGCTTGCCGTCCAGCCCATCTCTTACATGAACATAGGGCGCAGGCGTGTCGTCCAGGGAGACAAACCGTAAAGGGTGGTCTGCATCGGCACAAAACTCTTCGGCCATATTGGTGGTAAAAGACAACACCTGGTCTTCATCAGTACCCACGACGCTCATCAATACAATCTGAAATGGCACATCTTCGACCTTGATCTGACATTTTTCCACAGGTGTCACCAGGTAATAACGCTCGCCCTCTTTTCTCAATACGGAAGCAAACAAATGTACCAGCCTTTGGCGCCGTATTATTGTTCCTTCATGATACCAATCGCCATTAGCCCTGATTTCCATATCTATTTCTTTGACCTGCTCCGGATGCCATAGATGAATGGGGGGTTTATCTTTACCTTTGACGGTTGAGAGAGCATTGAGGAGCGAAAAGGGACCATCGTTCATGGGCATACCGCGTAATTATCAGGGGTGGCTAAAGTCAGCGGGTTATCTGCCGATAACCCCATTTAATGAACTTATAACTTTCAATAACTTTGTGCAGGAATAATGCCTTCTTCTGGCGATCGGGTTATTACCAGATGGCTAGATAATAGAAACGGACAATAACGCCTGCACAGGAGAAGTATAACGCTACTTTGCCTGATTTAAAGAACCTGGTATTCACCAGCAAAAAATTTCAACCACACAATATGCGCTATACCTATCAGCTAGCGGGTATCGCTATCGCTAGTGTCTTAATCGGCGGCAGCATAATTTTTACTGGGCAGACGGTGTGGACGGTTATACTCGCCTGCCTATTGATGACCATCACGCTGGTGTTAATTGCCTACATCGATACCCTGCTGGAAGCAAAAACCAAAGTAGAATGGCTATCAACAACCCTCCAGGCCGCTGTGACCCTACACTGGCAGTGGGACCTTAAAAGCGGCGTTTTCACCTACAAGGGGCCTTTACCCCAGCTTTTGGGATATCCTGCCGACTTAAACATCGATACTGCGTTCTGGCAAAAAATCATCCATCCAGTTGACAGGCCGTTACAAAAATACCAGTTGCTACGGCACCTGGAAGATGAGACCCAGCCTTACTATTGCGAATATCGGATGCAGGATCATGCCGGCAAATATCAATGGTTTGCTGGCCGAGGAAAAATAATTAGCCGGGATAAAACTGGTGGCAGACGATTTATGGCGGGTAATATTGAGCATATTCAGCCACGCAAAGATCTCGAAGAATCCCTGATCCAGGCCCATAAAATGGAAGCCCTTGGACAGCTCACAGGCGGTATCGCCCATGATTTCAACAATATACTGGCGTCATTGCTGGGATATACAGAACTCGCCCTTGATACATCACAGGATAATCAGCAGCGTGTATATCTGCAGGAAATTCATCAGAGCGGCCATCGAGCCAGAACCATTATTCGGCAGCTGCTGGATTTCAGCAAAACCACTAAATCTGATACTCAAATAGTTAAGCTGAAACAGGAAACCATAGATGCTGTGCATATGCTGAGAGCCAGTTTACCGGGCAGCATTACCATTGACGAAATCTACCCCAATGACGAGTGTTTTACGCGCCTCGACCCCAACCAGTTCCAACGTATCCTGCTTAACCTGGGTATCAATGCCCGAGATGCAATGTCTGCGCGCGGGGTATTATCGATCAGCCTGGCAACCACCACCCAACTAACCCAACAATGCACATCCTGCCAACAACCCTTCGAAGGAAAACACCATAGCCTGCAGATAAGTGATAACGGCGAAGGCATCCAGCAAGAAATCGACCACAAATTATTTGAGCCCTTTTTTACCACCAAAGCGTTTGGTAAAGGCACCGGCATGGGTTTATCGGTTGTACACGGGATCGTACATGATTATAACGGCCACATAATAATATCCAGCACCATGCATGAGGGCACCACTGTTACCTTGTACTTCCCCTGCCTGGGGCAGGAAAAAGCGCAGCTTGAAGTGCTAGCAAACAGGTTCTCCATCCCAGCCGCTAATAACAATAACGCGCCTGGCGCCACCAAACACTAATTAAGCATGGCAACACAATTGAGTAAACATGCCGGCAGGGTTTAAATTATTTGTGTTGGATTAGGATAAGGGGTGTCTGGTTAATACGGTTAGTTAATACTGACTAATCCGCTGCAGGTAGAGGTCCAACGGCTGCCATAGCTGATCAGTTTCCTGCTCGGCAAATAACCCTGATGTGGCCTGAAACTGTATTTGATCCACCAATTGCTGACCGTTCACTGCAAAAATTATTAGATCAATATCCAGCGCGCCCAGCCGCCCAAATTTAACATATGATTTACCCTCAAGGTCGTAACGCTGCCAGCCGGTATGGGGTTGGCGGTGTTCAATGCGCGGATAAACAAGAAAATCCATACCCGCGTAACTGGCGCTGGCCAGGCTCTGCGGCAATGAAGCTCGACGCGCGGTTGATCGCGTATTGGGATAATAACGTCTAAACGCAGCCACCAGCTGCGCATATAATTCATCATCCAGTTCTTGCTGCGGAGGCAGCGCAATATACAAATTTACGTTCTTATCGATTGCCCAGTCACCGGTGCGGCGCAGCTTATTTTGATCAAATAACTGCGTCCAGCCCAGTAGCCTTTTGCTGTTATCCATCTCATTGGTAGCACAACCCTGGAGTAGCAATGCAGCCGCCAGACTTATAATAGGTAACTTGATAAATGATTTAACAAACGATCGTTGCATAATTCCCTCCAATGACACAGCTGCGAGGACTGCTGACTTAATGCGCCGCCTTCGTTTTAGTATAGACAAGACCAGGATGGAAAAATGTACGCGCTTTAAACAAGCTCTTTTGACAAGCTATTTAAAATCGATCATTTATAAAAATGCGCTTTAGGGAAGGGAATTGAAGGCAGACAATTTAGATAGGCAATGCAGACGATAAATTACTACAAAGGTTGGCAAAAAAACGGCTGTTTATTGTTATTAATTACTGCGTTAGCGCAATCAACAAATACGCCGATCTAACCACCAATAAACTTCATTACGGTTACTTCACCCTGGAATGCCAACTTCTTATCTGCCAATGCACCTAGCAGCATCTTTTGTAATTTTGGCAATGCAAGATGGGTGGGCAAATCAAGTAAATCAGACATAGATTGTTTACGACTACTACTTAAACAGCCATATAAATCACCATCTGAGGACAATCTTAGTCGTGTGCAGGAACGACAAAATGGCTCGCTTTCATTGGCAATAATGCCAAAAATACCTTTATTAGGAATTTCAAAGCGTACCGCGGTGGAATCATAGGGCGCATCAGTTCGAGCAAATTCGTATTTTTCGCCAATCGCATCGAGCAAACTCTCCATAGACAGGAAATCCTGCTGAAACCCCTGCCCGTTTAGTAAATGCCCCATGCGCATTAACTCGATAAAACGCAACTCGATACCCCGTTCCATACAATAATCAAGCATGGTGACTATTTCGTCAGCATTTTGGCTGCGCAAAGGTACCATATTGATTTTAACTGCGATGCCAGCATCCAGGATTCTCTCAATGCCGCCAAGCACAACATCCAGATCACCACCGCGACAAATATTTTTAAATCGCGTGTTATCCAGGGTATCCAGGCTAACGTTGATGCGCTTAATACCAGACTCAACAATCACATCATGCTTTTTTGGCAACAATTGCCCATTGGTAGTAAGACTGACGTCATTCAGCGGTAATTGCATCACGCCTAGCAAAAATTCATCAAACTTAGGCGTAACCAGCGGCTCCCCACCGGTAATCCTGATTTTATCAATGCCCGCAGCCTGCTGCAGCAACGTTACAGCTTTTAGTAAATCCGTCGCGGGTAACTCGTGCTGCGCCTTCATTAACCGTTTACCATCTGGCACACAATAGCTACAGGCAAAATTGCAGGCAGCGGTTAGGCTGACGCGAAGATTCTTAAAACGGCGACCAAGCCGATCAACTATCATTATTGACTCTCTCTAACATTTTTCAATTATGCCATGTAACCTGGATTGTTAATACATAGAAATGCAGCCTGAAACTGCTAGTCAACACAGCCTCAACTCATTTCGCCAATCCCTGACCAGTAACATTTTCCAACCGTTCATTAGCTATCGATTGCCTATACTTTGCTGTAGCCTATACTTTTGAGTAGCGCCTGGGCTATCTAAAACAAACAATTGGCTGGGGATACTGAGGACCAGAACGACATGGGCATCGAAGATTTCATCGTTAAACCCACCATCAAATGGTTAAATCGCGAAAAACCCAGAAAACACAGCCATCTCAGTGATTTCGAGCGCATCAAATTTGAATTAAAACCCTGTGATGTGCTGCTAGTGGAGGGGCGATCCCGTGTCAGTAATGTTATACGCATGATTACCCAAAGCCCCTGGACCCATGCGGCGCTGTATGTTGGCCGTTTACACGATATTGACGATCCAGATTTGAAAAAAATCATCAGCCATTATTATACTGGTGATCCAGCAGACCAGCTTATTATTGAAAGCTTATTGGGTTACGGCACGATTGTAAGCAACCTTGATAATTATCAAAATGAACATTTACGGATCTGCCGGCCGGCTCGATTGGGCATGAAAGATTCACGTCAGGCAATTCGATATGCCGTCAGCCGACTCGGCATCGATTATGATATACGACAAATTATTGATTTGGCCAGGTTCCTGCTTCCCTGGACTTTTTTACCCGGCAACTGGCGCTCCAGCCTTTTTAAGCATAAGCCTGGCCCATCCATTCGCACAGTATGTTCGACGATGATCGCAGAAGCCTTCGCTTTTGTTCAATTTCCGATTTTACCACTGGTTAAACAATCTGCCGATGAACAAATGCAAATGTTCAGACGTAATCCCAAACTTTGCACACCCAGCGACTTTGACTATTCACCCTATTTTAAAATCATCAAATACCCTTTTGTCGACATACATTATCATGACGACCATCATCTCCTACCCTGGAATGGCTCTGAACAACTTGAGGATGAGGAAGCTTCAATATATATGGAAGCCTCAACCCAGCCCAGTACCAAAGACGTTGAACAGGCAATTTGCGAGGCCATTGCAATCAGTGAAATAGCAGCGGCGACCAGCAATGGCAAAACAACTCAATCTCAGACAACAGGTCAAACAGCCACTAGCAACGAATCTGCCATTGAGTCCGCCCCTGCTGTCAGCATTAACCCTGAGCCTATTGCAGACAACGCCGGTGAAACCAGGTCCGACAAACCGATATCAAGCAGCCCATTACCCACCAGTCAAGACAATAAAGACAATGTAGGCGTTAACCTCTCAGAGCAGAGTACTTTCCAGAAAAAACCAACTAACGAAGATTACAATAAGCCACAGCTGCATTGATTTCTAAACGGTATATAAATCTGTTGGTGTATCTGGCTATAAAGGCTATATTGTATATCAAGAAGCAGAGAGTGAAGCGCCCCCATCGCTAAGCCCTCGGCTTTTAGGGCCTCTGGCCCCGATGTGCTGAAAGGCATATGTGTCACTCCTAATGGTAATTAGCCCGGACCTTGTCCGGGCTTTTTTTTGCCATCAAGCAACATACTAACAACTCCAGCCACTCACCACGCTATACTCCACACTATTCTCTGCTCCATTATCTGCCCTATATAGCAATAGCAGATTATATCTGACAGGTATGCTATCGCATCAATTACTATTGTTACGCAACTGATCCACAAGCCGCTCTACAAATTTATTCTGCCAGAATATTCTATTCGACCCTTTTACCAGCAAGGTATCTCCAGGCATTAACATTGTTGTCAGGTCATTAAGGTCAATTTTTTCAACCGATGCCCAATGACCAAAATTACCGGGAGATTTCGAATATCCCTTACCTACTGTGATAAAACCATCCAGTATATTCGCCAGCCCAGCTACAGACTTATGCAATTCGTTAGAAGCATCGCCGAGCTCTAACATTTCGCCTAACAATGCAAAACATCGGCCGCTACTAATCGTTGTTTGCAATGACGCTAGTGCATAACGGGTACTCACTGGATTAGCATTATAACTATCATCAATAATTTTAATCCCCGCCACTGTGATTTCGTTACCCCTACCAACAGGCACATCCAACGCACCAAAGCTTGCTGCCGCCTGCGCCAGATCCGCATCCAGGCTATATACCATTGCCAATACTGCAAGGGATGTGAGCAGCCGATGTTCGCCGCCTGCATTTAACCGATAGTTAACAGTAACGCCGCAGACATTGGCTTCAACTTCCATCCCCTCAGGTCCGGAAACCGCGCGGCCGTATATATCTGCCGCGCTCGTGAGCCCAAAAGTTAATACCCGCGTTGCAGCCGAACCCGACTGGTCCAGCCCATGGGGGACAATCAGTACACCATCCGCTTCAAGTCCATCACTAATGCTCAGCTTTTCCCGGCGAATCGCTTCTATATTGCCGAAGCCACCAATATGTGCCGGTAAAACATTCAGCAACAGGGCCACATGAGGCGCGACCAGTTCCGCCAGCGGTTTAATTTCTCCCGCTCGACTGGTGCCAATTTCGAATATGCCATAGTCGGAATCACGCGGCATACGTGCCAACGACAGCGGCACGCCCCAGTGATTATTCAGACTGCCCAGCGACGCATGGGTACCGGCCTGCTGCATAAGTATTTTTTCAAGCCATAAGCGCGCCGTTGTTTTACCGCTACTGCCCGTAATGGCCACAATTTTACCGGCATTTCGACGCCTGGAATAATGCCCTAACTGCCACAGGCCATCTAACGAATCAGCTACTTCGATGCTCGGGCATGATGCCGTTACTGGTTTAGTTACCATCAACCCTGCCGCAGACTTTGCCAGCGCCTGCGGAATAAATTCATGACCATTGCTATTGCCTACGCTTGCAGCATGGAAACGCGGCCCAGGATCTGCCGCCAGGGCGATGAATAAATCACCAGCTTCGAGGCTCCGCGTATCAATGGATATGCCGCTTATAGGTTTTGCATCAAGATGCGCTGAAGCATGGTTAATACCACAGGCTGCGTATATCTCTTGCCAGGACCATAGATCTGTCATGTTTTACGCCCTACATTAAACATCAGCGACAAACATCAGCGACGGGATTAAATGCCTCAGCCTGCTCGCGTAACAAATATTTTTGCACCTTACCGGTGGAAGTTTTCACCAAAGCACCAAAAATGACAGTTTTTGGCACCTTAAAACCTGCCATTTGCTGTTTACAATAGGTTATCAGGTCTTCAGCTGACAGCGCCGCACCTTCTTTGAGGGTCACAAAAGCACAGGGATGCTCGCCCCATTTCGGGTCAGTCTTTGCCACCACGGCGGCTTCAAGTATGGCCGAGTGTTTAAACAGAATATCCTCTATTTCAATGCTGGAGATGTTTTCTCCACCTGAAATAATAATATCTTTGGAACGATCTTTGATCTGAATATAACCATCAGTATGGCAGACAGCAATATCACCGGAATGAAACCAGCCACCAGCAAATGCCGCTGCCGTTGTCTTAGGGTTCTTAAGATAACCTTTCATCACTATATTACCCTTCATAAACACTTCACCCTGGGTTTCACCATCCCAGGGCACCGGGATCAACGTATCCGGGTCGGCCACCATCATTTCCCCTGCCAGCACCGAGCTGATGCCCTGCCTTGATTTAAGCGCCGCACGTTGCTCCGCGTCGAGGTCATCCCAGGCCTTTTTCCAGGCCGAAACTACCATTGGTCCATAGGTTTCTGTTAACCCGTATACCTGGGTGACATCAAAGCCCATCTGCTCGATACCCTGGATCACCGCCGCAGGAGGCGCAGCGCCAGCGGTCATGACATTGATTTTCTGCTCAATACCCTGTTTAAGATTTTCAGGGGCATTAATTAAAGTATTAAGTACCACCGGAGCACCACAAAAATGCGTTACCGCATGCTCACGAAAAGCATCAAATACTGTGTCTTCACGCACCTGTCGCAGGCAAATAGTAGTGCCAACAACTGCCGCCAGGGTCCACGGGAAACACCAGCCATTGCAATGGAACATGGGCAAAGTCCAGAGATACCGAGGATGTAATCCCATCTCCCAGGTCAGGGCATTATTGGCGGCATTAAGATAGGCACCACGATGGTGGTACACCACCCCCTTCGGATCACCCGTTGTACCCGAGGTATAATTAAGTGATATTGCATTCCATTCATCTGCCGGCAATTGCCAGCTAAAGTTCTGATCGCCAGTCTGCAACAATGACTCATACTCCGTCTCAACCTGCCATGCCGCCGCAGAGCTTTCAACAAGATCATTTCCAAGGCCGTCAAGAGCCTCTATAAGGTAATGCGGATCGTTAACTTCAATAATTGTAATCTGTTGCGCCGGCGAACTGGCCTTTAGCAACGCTAACGCCTCAGTTAACACAGGCGCATATTCCCGATCAGCAATCAGCACTTTGGCCTCGGCATGTTCCAGTATAAAGGCTATGGTCCTCGCATCCAGGCGGGTATTGATCGCGTTGAGCACCGCACCGGCCATCGGCACGGCAAAATGCAACTCGAACATTTCAGGAATATTAGGCAACATCACGGCCACAGTATCGCCCACCGTAATACCCTTTTGACTAAGCGCCGAGGCCAATAAAACACAGCGTTGATAGGTTTCCTGCCAGGATCTGCTAAGCTCACCATAAACGCAGGCTTCCTGATCAGGATATAAAACCGCCGCCCGACGGATATAACTCAAGGGTGACAACTGCTCGTAGTTAGCTGCATTTTTTGTCAATCCGTGTTCATAAATATTGTTCATAAATATTGGCCGTAACGTTGAGTTTTCAGTTGCAGATGATGCCATTTTACAGATAGTTGGCGCATTCAGGCGATACATCAAACCGGCTTCCTGGCCGGCACTGTATGACCCATCAACCGGAACAATCTATGTTAGCATGGGCCTACAGAGATTTTGGAATGTATCATATGGTAGGTCGAATTTTTGCTGGCGCCTGGCGCGCTATCGGGGTGGCAAGAAACACCACTTTTAATCTTATTTTTCTACTCCTGGCAGGCTTTATACTGCTTGGTATTTTCTCAACAGAATCAATCTCAGTCCCTGAATCAACCGCGCTAATCATCAATCCCACGGGTGTTATTGTTGAGCAGAAGAAAAGCCTTGATCCTTTCGCCGAATTCCTCTCTGGTTACGAGAATAACGATACGGAGACACGCCTGATCGACATCCTTGATGCAATTGAAACAGCTGCCACAGACGACCGCGTCAAGGTATTGGTGCTCGATCTGTCTAAACTGCAAGGTGCCGCATTTAGTAAACTCGAAGAAATTGGCAATGCCCTTGAAACATTTAAACACAGTGGCAAACCGGTTTACGCATTTGCCAAAAGTTATCCGCAAAATCACTATTATATAGCCGCCCATTCTGACCAGATTTTTCTTGATCAGAACAGCCACCAAATGCTTGGCGGCGTATTTTTAACCGGGCTTGGTGTTTACCCAACTTATTACAAAGCGGCGCTGGATAAATTCAAAGTGAATTTTCATATTTATAAAGCTGGGCTTTATAAAAGTGCCGTTGAACCCTTTGAACGCAACAGCATGTCTGACGTCGCAAGGTCCGCTAATCTCAGCTGGCTTACGCATCTATGGCAGGAATATACACAAACTATTATCACCCAACGAGACATCAGCAGCGCTGACTTTAAGCATTATACCAACCATTATGATGAGCTACTCAGCAAGGCAGCAGGCAATCCAAATCTGCTAGCAGTACAACAAGGGCTGGTGGATGATACCATTAGCTACGCCAAATGGCAGGATATGCTAACCAATATAGTCGGTCCGGCAGGCACATCTTTTAGCCAGATTGGTTTAAAAGATTACCTGGATGCAACCCGCCCAGCGCTACCTTTAAACTCACCAGACAGCAACAAAATTGCTGTTATTACCGCAAGTGGCGTAATCCATGATGGTGAACAGCCAGCCGGTAGCATTGGCAGTGATTCCATCATCAAACTTATTCGCCAGGCACGACAAAACCAGACCGTCAAGGCCCTGGTTATCCGAGTTGATAGCCCGGGTGGCAGCGCATCTGCGTCTGAAGAAATAAGAAACGAACTCGTTCTAGCCCAAAAACAAGGTAAACCCGTGGTTATTTCAATGGGCAGTTATGCCGCCTCTGGCGGCTACTGGATTGCTGCATCAGCAAATAAAATATTTGCTGCCTCAACGACTATCACAGGCTCCATAGGTGCATTTGCACTACTACCCACGCTAGAAAAAACTGCCGCCGAATGGGGTATTCATTCTGATGGCGTGGGCACTACAACACTAAGCAACTCTGCCAACATATTGCAGGATATCAATCCTATTTTTGATCATACCATCCAACAATCTTTACAATTCACCTACAACCGTTTTATCGAATTGGTAGCGGATGGCCGTGGCATGCAAGCTGAGACCGTAGAAGCACTCTCGCAGGGCCGTGTCTGGGCCGCTCAAGACGCCCTGAAACATGGACTGATAGACGCCATTGGCAACTTAAAGGATGCCATATCATCTGCAGCACTGCTGGCCAAACTGGGTAATTATGAAGTGCTATACCTGGAAAAAAGCCTGTCACCCAAAGAACAACTACTCAATAAATTAGTCAATAGCGGCTTACAGTCGGTATATTCGGCGGTGGAACATAGCGATAATCTATCCGGCCTGTCAGGTCTGCGGGCAATTTCAAACCGTTTAAACGGTTTTATTAAACTCAGCAAACAACCAGGCCTCTATGTACAGTGCATGGAATGTATATTGAAATAGCTTTTAATGGAATAGCTTTAATGAAATAGCCGTGCCAAATAGACCATCCCGCTTGATGCTTTTTCTGTTCATCGCCTATTCAGGTCGTATGGGATAAGGTTAGGCTTCAACAACTTCTCCAGTCGATTAGGAGCGCCGCGCAATGAATTTTTTAGCCACTAGGCGAACCAACAGTTTAACCTTCGCCAAATTTAGTAACCTGCCAGGTTATCTGCTGCTGGTTATTCTGCTCGGTCCTATATCGCAGTCATTCGCCGAGCACAATTCAGACCCTGCAGCCCCAGAAATTGACGCCACTGGATCTATTCCAAATAACGTCTATATAAATACTGATAACGTGATACATCGCGGCACACGTCCCAGACGAAACCCGGCTGAACATCAACAGAACAACCACCAGCGCGAGCATTGTGTTTTTAGCGTGGAACACGATCATATTCACTGCAACGAAGAATCGACAACCAGCCACGCACCCAGCGATAATCGCGTGTTGATACTGCCTTTACAGACACCTTACGGGTCTGACTTCAAACCATCAAACCTGCATTCAAGCCAGTTGATTTTCAGGCTACCCGTGTATCGTTCGCACCAGCGGAAGCAGTACTATAGCAACCATCAGTATGGCGGCACTGTTGGCCACTTTAACAGCCGACGTCAGAACACCTGGCAGCGTCATTCAAACAACCATGTTAACAGCCGCCAGCGGAACCATTATCGCCAGAACAACCATAAGAACAATCATCAGAACAATCATCAGAACAATCACCGTCAAAAGGGCCATCACGGCTATCAGGGCAAGTCGAACCACTGGTAAGGATATATGTCAACCAACAGCAGGATTTACCCGCTACTACGGCTTATAACCAGGTATCGGTACATCTTGCTTATTTTGCCAGAAATCTCGTAGATACTGGCCCAGTTGCTGCCTGTTCCTGGCTTGCCGGGGTTGCCAACCAGGAGGGAAAAGACGTTGATATCGCGCCTCGTTAAAACGATGATCGATCAGGCAAATAATGCCTCTATCGGTCTCACTGCGAATCACCCTGCCTGCTGTCTGTAGTACTTTATTCATACCCGGATATTGATAAGCAAATTCAAACCCCACGGGATGTTTTATCTCTGCCGCATCACTATCAAAATAGGCGCGAATTAAATCGCGCTCAACACACAGTTGCGGCAAACCAACCCCAACAATGATAGCGCCTATTAGCCGCCTGCCCTGCAGGTCGATACCCTCGCCAAAAACCCCGCCCATCACGGCGAAAGCTAACAGGGTACCTTCTGTCTGATCAAATGCCTGGAGAAATTCTTGCTGCTCAGCAGCATCCATACCCGGCCTTTGAACAATTATTTTTAACGCCGAATAACGCTCTGCAAATTTAGAACTGACTTCGAGCAAATATGCATAGGAAGGAAAAAACACCAAATAATTGCCCGCATTTGATGCCACCACGGTAGCCAGCGTATCAACTAGCTCATATAAACTATGCGCACGATTTCTATAAGTTGTGGCTAAATAGCCGGTAGTAAACACCGCCAAATTTTGCGCTGCAAAAGGCGATTCAATATTATACCAGTTAGCCGAACCTTTAATGCCCATCAAGGCTGCAAAATAGGGTACAGGCGTTAGAGTAGCAGAAAAACAAATGCTGCTATTAACCCGCTCAAAACCTTGCTTCAAGCGTAACCCAGGGTCTAGACAAAAAACTTTAAAATAGCATTTACCCTGCTCAAATAAGAGTAAAAACACATCACTGCTGGTGGCCGCATCAATCGTCCGGATAATTTTAATAGCCGCAAAATAGAGCTGCAAAAATTGCTGCTGAAAATCAACTGGCTGATTTAACTGCAACCATACTTCCGCCGCATGAATAAAGTGACTTATGGTCCGAATTAACTTATCTGGACATTGATCTAATTGAATACAGCCGCCATCTTGCTGCACCTCTTTTACAGACCGCTGCAGCTCTTTTACAGACCGCTGCAGCGCTAAAAATTCGCTATTAATCCGCGCCAAACACTTGCCTAGCTGAGGCAATTCATTTTTTATCAATCGACGCACTGCCAATATATCATCCTTGCAAATCGTCGCAGAAAACATTTCTCGACCACGCTCCACCAGGTTATGCGACTCATCCAGTAATAATGCAAATCGCGACTGCCTACTATGCTCACTACCAAAAAACCGCCGTAAATAAACAGCTGGATCAAAAACGTAGTTGTAATCACAAATGATCACATCAGCAATCGCGGCAAGATCAAGGGATAGTTCATACGGGCATAAATCATGTTCGCGAGCAATGACTTCAATATCTGCCCGCCGCAAGGATTGTTTTGCCATCAATTGCTGATCAATTACCTTAGGTAACCGGGTATAATAGTCGCGGGCAAATTGGCAATGCTCGGCGTCACAGGGAGAACCAGGGTTAAAACAGATTACTGCCTTTGAGGTCAATGTAACATCTCTCAGAAACAATCCCGATTGCTTTAGAGTACTCAGAGTAGCTTCAGCCATTTTTTGACCTGAAGTTTTAGCCGATAGAAAAAACACCTTTTCATAGGCAAGTTCTCGGAGCGCCTTAACCGCGGGAAAAATACTCGCCAGTGTTTTTCCAATACCCGTCGGTGCCTGCACAACCAGTTGATTTTCTTCTTTAAGAGCGCGATAAACACTCACCGCCATCTGTCGCTGGCCAGCTCGATAAGTGGCATAGGGGAATTCGAGTTGCTGAATACTTTGGTCGCGACATTCACGCCAACGTAATAGCTGCCGCAGATAAGTCGCATATTTTGTTATCAGAGTATTAAAATAAGTTGCCAGGGCAACTTTAGAACATTGCTGGTTCAACTGAGTTTCAGTACCCGTATCAAGATCCAGATAACATAACCTGAGTGTCACGCACTCGAATTCACAACTTAATGACAGCAAATAAGCGTACACTTTTACCTGCCCCCAGTGCAGACACTTTATCGTCGCAGGGATTAAATCTTCAGCCACCCGAGTGGTTTTAATTTCCTCAACAATAAAGTTGTCCAACTGCGGATAATACCCATCGACGCGCCCTGTCACCTGCAATTCAATATCCGACCATTGCACCAAATGAGATAGCTGTTTTTCTGCCTGGTAATCATCGCCGCGCGATTGTTGCAAACGCTGATGACCCCGAATGCCTTCCATGGCAGTGCTACGGCCAGAAAACCGAAAATTAATATCGCCTGATTTTTCTACCTGCTCAACCAGTTCTGTGACGCTAATACGAAAAGCCGGCCTGACTATTTGCTTAACAGTTGCTGGTAGCTTAGATTTAGTGCTCATCGTTGTTGGCTAATATTCTGTGTTTTCATCTGACTATTCATCTGGCTTTTCATATGGATCTGAATCTGCTTTTATCTTTTCATCTACCGCTCATGGACCCATACTTTTTGCACAAAATTGCACAAAATTGCACAAAACTTTTAGTGGCTACCAACCCCAGACTTAAACAGCATTACTGCCACCTAACATTAACTATGCTTGCCGGGATTTGTTGCCCCGTAAAAAATTTAAACCAGCATTTTTGGCTATTCTGCAACCGATCTCCCGGTGCTTTCACCTCGACAAGTTGATAGCCTGCCTGTGGCGGAAAAACCACCAAATCAGGTAAACCGCTACGGTTATGGCGTAAGTCCTGCAAAAGATGTATAAACATCTGTTTGAGATCATTAACACCAATTCGACTCAATGACTGTTTTAAAAGTTGTATATCAATCAAATTCCAGCTGACAAGATAGTTGGCTATACCAAGTTTTTGCCGGTAAGTACTAAGAATTTTGTTCGCTGTATAATTTTCCTCTGTCATCCTCAACAGACGATCCTCAATTAGCGCTTGCCGCCGAACCTTAAAATCTGCTGTAAAAAGGTCAATCGGGCCCCGTTGCACGGGGTTAAAAAAAACGCCTTTAATCGGGATAAATATAATATCCCAGAAATATAATCCAAATAAACTCGGAATTAAGCCGTTCTCCACATAGTACGCATCAGACCCCTGTTGTTTAAACCATTCACAGACCAGAATTTCAACATTAACGTCATTAACCTTATGTAGACTGATTTCGTCATGCTGAAAATTTTCAGCCAATACCACCGGCAACCAACTAACGACACACTTGTGCCTGGCAATCAGGCGATTACCAAATTGAATAGCAAAGGCCAGTTCCGCTTCGGTTGCAGGCAAGGCGACAATTTCAGCACATAGGGCCAGGCTGCTCTGGACATCTCCGCATTTGGCAAGCAGTCTCGCCCGACGCTCGCGTGCCGGAGGTAAGGTGGATTGTTCATAAAGGCGCAGAGCCTGCGTGGTGCTATCCAGACGTTCCAGCTGCCGCGCCAGGCTATTAAACATTTTGCTATAACGTCTAATTATCTCTGCGTCGCTAACCTCCAGATGCAACTCCTTATGCAATTCCTTATGCAACTCCTGATGCAATTCCTTATGCAATTCCTTATGCAATATGGCGTCAGCTAACAAGTCTGCCGATAAAAACTTTTCAGTAGTAAGCTGAACTTGACCAAAGTCAGCAATTTGTTGCGCATCTCCTACCGCGATCAGGTGCTGACAGGCTTCATTTAATACACCACAATGTAGTACCTTCTCTAAGCTCGGACGATCATCAAAATAGCGTGCAGAGCGATCGGTGAGATAATTTTCAAACCGGCTTAGCCCCAGGTCGCGCAATACAAATTCAGTAAAATCCTGACTTAGGTTACCAAAAAACAACAGCTTATAGATTTTGAGATGCTCCTCGCCCAGTGGCATCACTGTGTCTATTTCGAGCAGCGATTTTATCTGCGCTGCTGAATGCTGCTCTATTATCGCCTGGTCCAGTTCTTCACGGCGCATTTGTTGACCAGACAGATCAAATAACTCCAGCAATTCATTCTTTGTCATCAAGGACAGCAGCCAATCCGCAGCAACCTCCTGCGACTGATCGAAATAGCCCTGCTCAACCAGTTCATTGATACCGGCTTCGACATCAATTATTTCCGCATAGTGGATTTTTTCAACGCGGAACATTGGCCCGCGCCGGCTGGACAAACGAACATATAATCGTTGCGCAGCTACGGATAACTTTTGAAAATTGACTCGATACGCAAGTTCATCCGCCAACAAAACATCATCGTAATACTGAAAAACAAAATCCAGCAGGAAATTGAAATTTTTCAGGTAGTACCCTATCGGTAAGTCTTCGGCCATCCGCCGATGATAACTGTATCTATATACAGCTACAACCTCTGCATAGCTAGCCTGCAAGATGGCACAAGCATTCTCATGACATTACGCAGAATTCTGCTTGTCTTCAACAGGCTGTTTCGGTAAGATCCGCGCCGTTCTTCCTCTCGCCGATAATACATCTATCAACTACGATTAATAATAATCCCGCCGAAAGGTTTAATTATTGTTCTGGGTCTAATTGTTTGCATGAGCGGGCAGATTAGATTAATTGGTTGTTATGAGATCGCGGCATGTTTGAAATCTATACGAATACAACGGCAAGCATCAAAAATGATGTTCTGTCAGGCTTAACTGTTGCCCTGGCACTTGTGCCCGAAGCCATCGCCTTTGCTTTCGTAGCGGGTGTTGATCCGCTGGTGGGTCTCTACGCAGCATTTATGGTTGGCCTGATCACCGCTTGCATTGGTGGCCGACCCGGCATGATATCAGGCGCTACAGGCGCACTAGCAGTTGTAATGGTGAGCCTGGTGGCAGAACATGGTGTCGAATACCTGTTTGCCACCGTAGTTTTAATGGGCATACTGCAAGTGCTAGCTGGCGTATTTAAACTGGGTAAATTTATTAGAATGGTGCCGCACCCGGTCATGCTGGGATTTGTCAACGGCCTTGCCATTGTTATTTTCCTTGCTCAGCTAAGCCAATTCGGCGAGCCAGGCCAGGCTGGCTGGTTATCCGATACTATTTTACAGGGCTCTATACTGGACGTCGCGTGGCTACAGAGTGAACAGTTGGCCATGCTGCTAGCGCTGGTTTTGTTGACCATGGCCATTATTCATTTTTTGCCTCGGTTAACCCAGGCAATTCCCTCTTCTCTAGCAGCTATTCTGGTTGTTAGTCTGGTGGTCATTGTTTTTGATCTGGACACTCGGGTTGTGGGTGACGTTGCATCTATCAAAGGCGGCCTACCCAGCCTACATATACCCTCAGTGCCATTTGATTTGCATACGCTTTCAATCATATTTCCGTATGCATTAATTCTTGCGGCTATCGGCTTAATTGAGTCTTTGCTGACCTTACGCCTCATTGACGAAATTACCACCACCCGAGGCCGGGGCAATAAAGAATGTATCGGCCAGGGGCTGGCCAATACAGTCACCGGGTTCTTCGGCGGAATGGGCGGCTGCGCAATGATTGGGCAGAGCATGATCAACGTCAATTCTGGCGGCAGAGGCCGTTTATCCGGCATTGCAGCGGCGCTTTTTTTGCTGCTTTTTATCCTGGTCGGATCGTCATTGATTGAACAAATTCCATTAGCAGCGCTTATCGGAGTCATGTTTATCGTTGTCATTGGCACCTTTGAATGGAGTAGTTTTCGCATCATCGGCAAGGTGCCTCGTTCAGATGCAATGGTATTAGTGCTGGTATCTGCGGTCACAGTAATCTCTGACCTCGCAGTTGCGGTAATCGTTGGGGTCATCGTTTCAGCGCTGGTTTTTGCCTGGGAACACGCTAAAGAAATACGCGTCGAAGCCCGCAGTGATCACAAAGGTTCAACAGTTTATGGTGTTTACGGACCGATATTTTTTGGTTCAGTTACCTCCTTTTTAGAGCAGTTTAACCCTAAGGAAGCCAACGCTGACGTAGTTATCGATTTCGCCAATTCAAGAGTCTGTGATCATTCAGGCCTTGAAGCCATTGATACCCTGGCCGATCGATATCTAAATGCAGGCAAAACACTGCATTTAGTACATCTCAGCGAAGAATGTCGCACCCTGCTCCGCAAAGCGGGCAATCTGGTGGAAGTTAACGTGATAGAGGACCCGCATTACTTTATTGCCGAAGACAGCCTGGCCTGAAACAGCCTGGCCAAAACGCTCGGGATCAAAACAGTATGACCGAAAACAGTATGATCGAAAACAGCCGGATTTAAAGAATCACCCCCTAACGTTATGGGTCCAACCGCTCAAACTTATGTTCGGTCTGAGTGAGCGGATCAAGTTGGAGCATTTCATCCGCTGACGGGAATGAAACTAATCGCAGCTGTTCACCGCCTCCAACAAAGGTCAGGCGATTTTCAGTGAGCAAATACTTGACCGGTTTATTACTACCCACCTTCACCATAGCACCGGTATATTCCGTAACGACGTTAAAGCCACCAATATTTGACCGCCACACGCCAATTATCTGCTGATCAACAGTCTGTATGGTACTCATACAGCCCTGTAGCAAAAACAATAGCGCTACAGCAGTTGATAGACTAACGGCAGATATTTTTGCAGCAGATATCCTTTTAAAAAACATCAGGCATTTATTTTTCATTATGGCTCCTCCTAACAGGTTATTATACTAACCCGAACTTTGGCTACGGCAAACTGAAAAAGACCCGTTTATAGTTGTCACTCACAAACCAGGTTGTTCGACTACAAATTGTTCGACTACAAATGGTTAGGCTCAGCAAACCAGCAACCATTAGCCCGTTACTCGCATATCAGACCGATCGCTTTCAAGCCCACGCACTGCCGAAAGCAGTGGCACCAGGTACATAGCACCAAAAACCAGCACCAGCGCACCTAATATTGCCAGCGTATACTGCATGCCAAGATTGCTAATCAGCAGCCCTACAATTGGCCCGGTAACAATATATACACCACGAAACATGAAAGATGTAATGGAGTTTGCGACCGCCCGAAAAGTGCCAGGCACCCTGGTATTTAGCGCATCAGTCAAAATAACCTGATTAATACCGCGACTTATAAAAAAGCAAAAACCAAGCAATATACCTATCGCCCCACCAAATGCAGACATACCAAAATAACCCACAATAGGCAGGATACCCATGGCTATAAGAATGCGTCTAGCACCGAATTTTTGCTCCAACGGCTGACATATTTTGCTCGCAAAGGCGACCACGAAACTTTGAGCAGCCCATAGCAGCCCAAATTCAGTTATAGCAACACCTTGATCTTGCCAATAAGGTTGTAGCATCCAGACCACAAAAAAGTTTGCCAAACTAAAAAAGGTCACATTCAGACAGATCAGCCGTAACAACTTATCGTCAACATACATATGTCGAACCACTTTTCTTAAATTAGCAATAGGACGCCTGGCCTCCATGCGAACGAAAGGCGCTTCAGTCATAAAAAATGTCAATACAAAAGGAATGCAGGCCAAAAGCGCATTCGCAAGCACCGTTAAATCCATGGAAAAAGCAATTAGAAAACCACCGGCCAATGCCGCAACACCTTCAGCAATGGACTTGATGAATCGCATCTGAGCTATTCCATGGGTTTTTTCAGCCGGGCTCATTTCAAGGGCTTCCTGGCTATCGTAGAGCAAGGACAAATCCGCCCCAGATAAAAGACTCATGCCAATCCCTACTGCCACCTCGAACAATACAAGATCAGCAAATCCGTCCGCAAAATTCAGCCAACAAAAACCCAACGCGTGAAACACACTACCCGCCATCAACGCATTTTTTCTGCCAAATACATCAGCAATATAACCAGACGGGATCTCAAATATCACCATCGCAAGGGCAAAAAATGCCTGTAAGTAAAACACTTCTGCAAGCTCGAGGCCCTTAGATTCTAACAAGGGCACTATGACAGGGATGATAACCATCGACAGCCAGAAAAAACTGAACCAGTATAAAACCTGTATATTTCTTCGTAATTTATTCTGCATCTCTAAACCTCCCCACCACTCACTCGTTCCCTATAACAGCTGCCTAAAACTACTGGGCAAAAAAAAAGCCCCTGATGTAAAACATTAGGAGCTTCTTTAAAAGACTATTTTTAAGCGACCCTAATGCAATATCTTATACCTGGTATAATTATCACTATGACACGTCATCACCATTGGCGAGGTGAGGCGCATATTGCAATTTGAATGAATGTGTTTAGTCAATTTCATATTTACTTAATGTCGATTTAATATTGTCGTTTTAATATTTTAGTGTTCAATTATTGACGACGAATTATAGTAGCCAGCAAGAACTTGAGGCGCGGATAATACGCTCAAATTTTCTTGTGTCAAGCATATCTTGTTATATATTTTCGCATCAGTGCCACAACAGATAAGCCACCTTGCTTCCATCGGAAACCAAACCGTTCAGTTCAGATTTAGCCGTCCGATGCAAACAATTAATCTATACTTAATGAAACTCTCTGCCAAAGCGACTAACTTGAGCGAAAAACTTCCAGAAATACTTATTGCAGACGATTCTAAATCGAACCGGCTTTCACTCGCCGCTGCAGCCAATGAACTCGATGTAGACATCTTGATCGCAGATAGCGGCTTAGAAGCTATTCGGTTGGCAATTGAACATAAACCCGCGTTGATATTGCTCGATGTAGAAATGCCTGATATGGATGGTTACCAGATTATGAATCAACTGTCTGGCAACGGTTTAACTAATAACATACCTGTAATATTGATGGAAACCAATTTTGCGTCGCGCAAAGCTGGCTTACATGGCAGCTCCGTCTGGCCTACAGAAATGCTCTATAAACCAATCAACCACGATCAGCTGCAAACTAAAATGAGCACACTTATTCGCTTAAGCGAATACCGAAACGCCGTCAGCACTATTCGAGAATTCGAAGATGAAATGGGTGATAAAGCAGATGAAGGCGTCGTTGGAATTGATACAATCGGCAGAATAAGATATTGCAATCCGGCAATGATCAAACTACTACATACCCGCTTTAGCGAATTAATCGGCACTGGACTCGAAACCATTTTTGAAAAAGATTTCCATTCCACGGACCCCAACTGGAGTGAACATACGGTCGCCACAGCGCTTTCCCAGGGCAAAACTGTCCAGGTTAAAAAAGCCACCCTGTGGACTAATATTGGCGGCAAGGTAACAACCACTTTTGTGGCAGTACCTGTAAAAGACCACCCAGTACTTGCTGGACTATTAGTATTTAAAGATATTTCCCGTCGCTCACGCGCCGATGAACAGGTCACCGCATTATCGACTCATGACTTTCTTACCGGCCTCGCCAATCGGTTTAAGTTTGAAGAAGTTTTGAGCGGCCTCATTGAACTCTACAAAGCCAAGACCAACGTACTCATATCCAGAAAACGATCGGCACCTTGCGCGGTGCTTTATATCGGCCTGGATCATTTTTCTCATATCAACAAAGGGTTAGGGCACAATACAGGCGACAAGTTATTGCAGGGTGTTGCCCATCGGATCAAAAATGGCATTGCCGAGCTAGATATTGCGGCTCGCCTTGGCGGCGACGAATTCACAGTAGCCCTGACCCATATGTTCGATGCCAGCAATGCAACGGAACAGGCTAAAAAAATTCAAAAGAGCCTCGATGAACCCTTCTTGATCGACGGCAACGAAATATTCACCAGCGCCACCATCGGCATTGCCACATATCCTGAATGCGGCGACACCTCGGCTGAGTTATTAACCAATGCCAGTATCGCAATGCAATCGGCAAAAACCGCCAGCAAACATAATATTCGTTTTTTCACAGATTCCTTAAACCAGAACTATCTCAATCAGATAGAACTCGAAGCAGATCTTCGCGAAGCTTTAACAGACGATTTAATTGAATTTAAATTCCAGCCTTATGTTGCTGAAGACAGCACCCCCATTGGTTACTATACAAGTATCTTATGGCAGCATAAGGTCAAAGGGCTGATTGATGCAACTGAGATGCTCGACACCCTGGACCAGCAAAACTTGCAAACCCAGTTAATTTACAAAATGCTCAGAGAGGGCTGCGCTCAATTCGTGGCCTGGAAACAGCTGCATAGCTCCCGTGCCAACCTCAAACTAATTATACCGCTGCCCGCATTTCACATTATTAACACTAGCTTCAGCAACAATTTAAAGTCTGCAATCAACGACTCAGGCATTGACCCGGCGCATTTAATGTTAGAGATCAATGAGACTAAATTCGACTTTAATCTACGAGAATTTAATTCCCTCGCCAACGAAATTTCACAGTTGGGGGTGAAACTGTCGTTGAATTTGTTCTCCAGCCCACAAACACCTTTGACGCATTTATTCCGCCTTAACCTGGATATGATCAGAATAAACATTCATGCCATGGAAGACCTAATTGAACACCCCAAAAGCGCTATATTCTTCAAAAGTATTATCAGCATGGCACATGATCTTGGCATCGAAGTAATTGCTGACGGTATCGACCAGCTGCGACAGGCAACACTGGTTCAGAGCCTCGGCGCAGATGCCATCATGGGTAAATATGTGGCGCCAGCGACAACCGCCACAAATTTGTCATTCGCAACCGGCGAGTCATCAGGCAAGGCGCACTAAACCCTGAGTTCGATGCACCCGAAGCCAACTATCGCCTGGCCTGCTTAATGCTTCTGAAACACCAATACCGCATTGGTACCACCAAAGCCAAAACTATTGGACATAACCGTATTGATGCCGGCATTGTCAATTCTTGAGGTGACAATTGGCGCATCTGCCAATGCGGGATCAAGCGTTTCGATATTTGCTGATGCACAAATGAAATCGTTCTCCATCATAAGCAACGAATAAATGGCTTCATGTACACCTGCCGCGCCAAGAGAATGACCTGACAACGATTTTGTTGAACTGATTTTTGGCATTTTCTCACCAAAAACTGCCCGAATAGCGTTTATTTCTGGTAAATCTCCTGCAGGGGTACTCGTACCGTGCGCATTGATATAATCAATGTCACCGTCAACAGTTGATAATGCGATCTGCATCGCCCTTTGTCCGCCTTCCCCAGACGGCGCTACCATATCATAACCATCAGATGTTGCCGCATAACCGACAACTTCAGCATATATTTTAGCGCCGCGAGCCTTCGCATGTTCAAGCTCCTCAACCACGACACAACCACCCCCGCCAGCAATAACAAATCCGTCTCGGTCCTTATCGTAGGCTCTGGATGCAGTTGTTGGCGAATCATTTCTGGTGGACAAGGCACCCATAGCATCAAACAATGAAGTCATGCTCCAATGTTCCTCTTCACCGCCACCGGCAAAAACAACATCCTGCTTGCCGAGCTGAATTAATTCTGCCGCGTGTCCGATACAGTGGGCACTGGTTGAGCATGCAGAAGTAATTGAATAGTTAACGCCTTTAATCTTAAAAGCAGTAGAAAGACAGGCGGAGACCGTTGAACTCATCGTTTTAGTCACTCGGTAAGGACCAATTCTCTTCAGCCCTTTTGCCCGCAGTACATCGGCGGCTTCGGTCAGATTTGAGGAGGAGGCACCACCAGAACCAGCTACAATACCGGTCCGAAAACTAGAAACTAAATCTTCAGTTAAGCCAGAGTCCGCAATTGCCTCTGCCATCGAAACATAGGCGAAAGCAGAGGCATCACCCATAAAGCGGCGCAATTTACGCTCAATTAAGGGTTCAACATCAAGTTCAATACTACCGGCAATATGGCACCTAAGCCCCATATCTTTATATGCTTGCTGGAATTTAATACCTGAGCGA
The DNA here is from genome assembly GCA_019090615.1 of Pseudomonadales bacterium. Classification (GTDB taxonomy): domain Bacteria; phylum Pseudomonadota; class Gammaproteobacteria; order Pseudomonadales; family Azotimanducaceae; genus JAHRVQ01. Next base: position 24,810 of record JAHRVQ010000078.1, read on the forward strand.
GTTTGCAGCAAAGATTCAAGTGTCTCTGCTTTGTTATTCCCAAGCGGAGAAACCAACCCCATTCCAGTAATTACCACACGTTTCATATATTTACCTAAAATTCTTCTAACGATGTAAATAGACCGACCTGAATACCTTCAGCGGTATAAATTTGCTTACCATCCGCTAGCACCCTGGCGTCAGCAATACCTAGCACTGTACTACCCTCCCTTACTCGGACGATATCAATGTCATACTGAACTTTGTTAACAGTTGGCAAGACCTGCCCTCTGAAGGCTACCTTACCGCACCCGAGGGCACGACCAACACCCCAATTGCCTTTCCATGCGAGATAGAACCCTAGCAACTGCCATAGTGCATCCAGGCCGAGGCAGCCAGGCATAACGGGGTCACCTACAAAATGGCTTTTGAAGAACCATAAATCGGGATTAATATCTAATTCTGCAACTATTTTACCTTTGCCCTTCTTACCCCCATCCAAATTAATATCAAGAATACGGTCAACCATCAACATTTCGTCAATAGGTAGTTGTGCACGTCCAGGGCCAAAAAGCTTACCATAACCACAATCTAGTAACTCATCTCTGGTAAACGTATGTTTATCCAGCAGGGATCGATCCATCGGTGGATTAATTTTCTGTTCTGTCATAAAAGCTGCGATTACAAACATCTTCGGAAAATACAAATTATGCTATTCCGATGTTTTATCCTATTAATGAATCAGGGGAAATTATATCATTGAAGTGAGAAAAGAAAACTAATCCGGTGACTTTAAAACGGCTTCATTTATCCCGCATTTCAACTTTACACCCACAGCCTATACATGCTAGAACACATTATAGTGAAGCAATGAAGTATAGGCCTTGTTAAGGATTTTTAGGGATGATTCAGACCTGTTATCTGGCCACTCATTTGACGGCAAAAGAAACTATTCTTTTTCCTTCAGATATCCGACATTCACATTTCGCCTTATAAACTCGGTCAAATTTAGCACCCGCTAAAAACCGAATAGTTTGAGCCCAGCACCATTAAATCAGGTGAAATTATGATCAAAGTTGACAAATTCGCCGTAGTTCATAAAGACGCGGAAATCGGCGAGAACTGCGTCATCGGCCCCTTTTGCACCGTTGGCGCTCACGTCACAATTGGCGCAAATACGGTTTTACGCTCGCATGTTGCAGTCGAAGCACATACCAGCATAGGAGCAGATAGCGATATATTTCCCTTCGTTACAATTGGCATACAATCGCAGGATACCAAGTATGTTCCAGACACCATTACCTATACCAAATTGGGCGCACGTAACGTAATTCGAGAATTTGTTAGCATCCATAGCGGCACAGAAGAAGGCACTCAGACTACCGTAGGTGACGACTGCAACCTGCTGGCCCACTCACACGTCGCACACAATTGTAACGTTGGCAATCATGTTGTCATGTCTCATAGCGCAACCCTGGGAGGCCATGTAGTCATTGGAGACCATGCCAACATTGGCGGACTATCAGCCATTCATCAATTCTGCCATATAGGCAAAGCATCCATGGTAGGAGGAATGTCCCGAGTCATTCAGGACGTCCTGCCCTTCACTATTGCCGAAGGTTTCCCGGCACATATGCGGGTCATCAATAAAGTCGGGATGGAACGTGCTGGTTATAGTTCAATTGAAACCAGGGAAGTAAGAAAGGCTTTTAGAATACTCTTTATGCGAGAAATACGACTAGAATTAGCCGTCAAACAGGTACAAAAAGAATTCCCTGGCTCTGAAAACGTTAAACTAATGCTTGATGCTATTGCAAATTCGCAACGCGGACTAGCCAGGCCCGATTCAGCAATGTTTGAAATTAACGTCAGCGAATGAACAATTGTTTTAAAAGTTAAATATACAACCAGCAAGTCAGCGGGAAAACTCAAATATGTATAAAGTGGTTCTATGGGATTTTGGCGGAGTTATTACCAGCAGCCCCTTCGATGCATTTAACCGTTTCGAGGCAGAGCAAGGTTTACCAAAAGATATTATCCGTACGATCAATTCAAATAATCCAGATACTAATGCCTGGGCATTACTCGAAAGCAATAAAATTGATAAAAACACTTTCGACGAACAATTTGCTCGGGAGGCCGCAGAACTTGGCCATAAGATAGGCGGCCTGCAAGTTTTAGCTTTACTCGCCGGAGACGTAAGACCAGAAATGGTCAAAGCTCTGAAACTGATCAAAGCAAAATTCCGTATTGGCTGCATTACTAACAATATAAAAAGTGCGGGCCAAGGTGCCGGTATGGCAGATACCAGCGAACGTAGGACCAAAACCGAGGAGGTGCTGGCGTTATTTGATTCGGTAATTGAATCAAGCAAAGCGGGTATGCGAAAACCCGACCCTCGGATATACCAGATTGCCTGCGAAAAATTTAACATCCGGGCGGAGGAAGCCATATTTCTGGACGACCTGGGAATTAATCTAAAACCCGCCCGAGCAATGGGCATGGCCACCATCAAGGTCACAAACGCTCAGCAAGCACTTATAGAGCTCGAAACACTTTTAGCCATCAAATTACGCTAAAACAGAATTAAAAATTTTAGACGTCTGTCGCTGGCAAAAAAACTTATAGTTTTCCTGGCTTTGGCATAATTGCTACAAACAAGTACTACAAACAAATGCCACAAACTATCCGCCAGCAACAAAATGGAGGAAATGTACTTCACTATCTGGGAGGATTTCTTCGAGCAACGGGTCAACAATAATCACCCCGTCTATCGCAACAGCCATATCGGCTAATTGACCTTTTTTTAGCAAATCGTACCGAGCCACCAGTTCTGTCACCAGGTCTCGATATACCCTTGCATCAACATTGGTTTTTCCTTCTCCAGTGAACTCTTGTAATTCAGTGGAGAAGATTACTGTAGCCATAAAATCATTCTATTCGCGGGTTCTAGACATTTGGCACGCAGCCCCTGGTTTCAACACCAAAAGCTGCGATGGCCCGTTACTTTACGAATTTTCCTGAATTACCTTGAGTACATTAGGCGGTGAACAGGGTAAATCAACTATCTGAATGTCTATAGCCTCACTGACCGCCATTCCACATGCTGCAAGTGGCGGTATGATACCCGACTCTCCAACACCACGAACACCAAACGGATGAAAGGAATTCGGCACTTCAATGATAATTGCATCTATCATTGGCAGATCTGAAGCCAACGGAATACGATAATCAAGGAAGCCAGTGTTTTGCAACAGACCATCCTCGTTGTATACGTATTCTTCATTTAACGCCCAACCAATTCCCTGTACTGCGCCACCCTGCAACTGTCCTTCTACATAGGACGGATGAATAGCTTTACCCGCATCCTGCGCAGCGGTATAACGTAACACATCCACTTTGCCAGTTTCTTTATCTACTTCCACGTCGCACAGATGAACTGCGAAACTAGGACCAGCACCTCGCGCATTAATATTGCCACGACCAGAAATCTGCCCGCCTGTTCGTTCAGCACCTTTGCAAATTTGAGCACAGGTTAACTTATCATCTCCAGCAGTATTAATAGCTACACCTTCAGCCCACTCAACCTGGTCTGGGGTCACATTCCATACAGCTGCGGCTCTCTCCTTCAACTGGCGAATAACATCCTGAGCCGCTTCGATACATGCCATACCAGTTGCAAAAGTAGTACGACTGCCACCGGTGCCCTGACTAAACGCAAGGTTTTCTGTATCGCCAATTATGGGCCGAAAAAGCGCCGGCTCCATACCCATTTCTTCAGCAACCATTAATTGCATTGAAGCACGTGAACCACCAATATCTGGCGATCCCTCAACCAGGATACCAGTACCGTCAGGCGTCATATTTAATACCACACTTGATTGACCACCAATATTAAACCAGAAGCCGGATGCGACACCGCGGCCCTGACCCGCTTTAAGGGGCGCTTTGTACTGTGGCGAATTTTTTACCGCTTCTAGACACTCAACCAGACCAACTGCTTTAAGTTTCGGCCCATACACGGTTTGGGTGCCTTCTTTGGCCGCATTTTGAATACGTAAATCTATCTGATCAATACCCAGTTTATTGGCCAATTCACTGACCGCCATTTCGGCTGCATATTCTGCCTGTGGTGCACCGGGCGCCCGATAAGCTGCCACTTTAGGCTTGTTTACCAGTACGTCGTATCCTTCAAGATACATGTTATCTACATCATAAGGTGTGAAAGCCGTCATACACCCCATCATCATCGGTGAATCTTTAAAGGCGCCCGCTTCATAATATAATTTGGCTTGCATGGCGGTAATAGTGCCATCTTTTTTTGCCCCAACTTTGATCCAGTTTCTTGATGCTGAACCTGGGCCTGTGGCCTTAAGTACTTCATCACGATTCATGACCATCTTCACTGGGCGACCGGCTTTGCGTGAAAGAACCAATGCAACTGGCTCAAGATAAATAGTTGTTTTACCACCAAAACCACCACCAATTTCACTGGCAATAACTTTCAGCTTGCTCAAGCTCATACCCAGGATGCCAGCGGTTTGCGCCCTGACATCAAAATGACCCTGAGTACAACACCATATCATTGACTGGCCAGCTTCATCGTAGCTAACCGTGCAGGCATGCGGCTCAATATAACCCTGGTGAATAGTGGGTGTATAATATTCCCGCTCGACAATCACATCAGCTTCTGCAAACCCAGCCTCAACATCGCCCTTTTTAAATTCCTGACGGGCGGCAACATTAGACGCCGATGTTGGCGCTTCTGCCAGGCCAACAGTCATAAGCTTTTCATCGATCAGCGGTGCATCAGCTTTAATCGCATCTCTGATATCCATGACTGGTGTCAAAACTTCATACACAACATCAATCAGTTCAAGCGCCCGCTCAGCGATATCTGCTGTGGTTGCAGCTAACCCAACAATTGCGTGACCGTGATACAAGGCCTTGTCATTGGCCAGTATATTCGTCGCTAGATCTTTAGACGCACCTTTTTGTGCGGGAAAATCAGCAAACGTTGCAACTGCCAGAACACCTTGCAAAGCTTCGGCTCTGGAAGTATCGATACTTTTAATGTTTGCATGCGCATGAGGGCTACGGAGAATTTTTCCCCAAACCATACCCGGCAAAGACATATCGGCACCATAAGCGGCGCGTCCAGTCACCTTGTCATAACCATCAGGTCGAATGCTTCTCTGACCTATATACTTATATTCTTTAGCTTCACTCATGCTCAAGCTTCTCCTCTCAATGTTTCAGCTGAATCCATAACCGCTTTGATTACCTTATCGTAACCCGTACAACGACATAAATTACCAGCGAGAAAATATCTTGCTTCCTCTTCGGTAGGTTTTGGATTTTCCTTTAACAGTTCTTGCGTTGAAACAATCAACCCTGGTGTGCATATGCCACATTGTAGCGCCGCATGCTCTAAAAATTTGGTTTGAATAACACTCAGCTGGTTAGCTTCTGCAACGCCTTCAATAGTACCGACCTCAGCACCTTCTGCCTCCGCGCCTAAGACCAGACAAGCGCATACCAGACGATCATTTACAGTCACCGAACAAGCACCGCAGTCGCCAGAGCCACATCCTTCTTTAGTACCTGTCAGCTCCAGATTGTATCTCAGCACATTCAAGAGTGTGTCGTTGGGGTCACAAAGAAATTCGGTTGGCTCACCGTTAATAGTCGTATTTACATGAATCTTAGCCATCTGCTACTTCTCCTTTGCTCGATCTGCCGCAATTTTAGCAGCTCTTTTGGTCAAAACTCCGACAACATGACGACGAAATTCAGCTGTACCCCGACGATCAGTAATTGGTTTGGACGCCGCTGAAGCCGCTTCGGCAGCAGCCTGCAGTGCCGCATCATCAATGGTCGAACCAATAAGCGCATCAGCAGCCGCTGGTACCAACAGAGCAGTAACAGCTACCGCACCGATACAAACTCGCGCAGCAGTACAAACACCGGCATCATCCAGGGTTATAGACACGCCTGCTCCAGCAACAGCGATATCCATCTCTGTGCGTGGTATAAATCTTAGGTACGCATCAGAAGTTTTAGCCGCAGGTTGAGGGATTTGAATTGATTTAAGAAGCTCACCTTGTTGCATACAATTTTGTGCAACTCCGGTGACAAAATCTTCTGCAGCAACAGTACGCTCACCATTCGGACCAACAATTACGCATTGCGCGCCGTTACAAATCAGTGCTGGGATAGTATCAGCAGCAGGTGAAGCGTTACATAAGTTGCCACCAACACTGCATCGACCCTGAACTTGCGTTGAGCCTATCAAATAAGCCGCTTCGACCAGGCCAGGGAAAACAGCCTTGATATCTTCTCTGGCAGTGAACTCTGCGCAAGGCATACTCGGCCCCAAAGTTAATCCGCTACCGTCAATGCTTGCGCCCATCATGGTATTTATTTTTTTAATATCGACCACGACTAATGGATCGGTATTTTGCGCCTTGGCCTGGATTATTAAGTCAGTGCCCCCGGCGAGTACTTTTGTCGCCTGATCCCCACTGGACAACATTGCCACAGCTTCTTCCAGAGATTGCGGCACTTTGTATTCTACGACTGCCATCATTCACTCCTATTGTTAGACAAGCCTGCATAGGCTGTAGTTTCAAAAAACGATATATATATCATGGCTCCGGCTCGTATAATAGAAAAAGTGTACAAATAAACGTACAACAACCCGCACTACACCTGCCAGCATATGTTCTGACGCGGCGCCCAGATTCCAATAATTCCTTTATATAAGATTCAGAAAAATCTTATTCTGCTTAGCCTTATTTATGCTCGATCAACATAATAAACAACTAAGCAAAATACTGTACCACAGCCCCAATCAATGCACCAACCATCATAATCCAGCACGGTATCATCGACAACAGTGTACCCACAGTACGAGAGGCTGGGTTTTTAATATACGTTACTGAGTAGACCACCCGACCAACAATAAACACCATGCCCAGACCAGCTGCCCAGGGCTCGCCTATATAATGGCCAAAGGCCCATAGGGAGGGCAGGAAAATCACCAATTGTTCCAGCGTATTATAATGCACCCTGTAATACCGCTCGAAGATCTCGTTACCTGTCGTGGCCGGCGCCTGCACAGAATATTTGCCTCGAGCCATACCCACCCGCATGCCAAAATAGACGAATTCCATCAATGCCAACATACTAATAATACTTAATAATTCCATTGCTAAATCTCAATAATAATTTATGGGAGTTTTCTTTTTCGGCGTGGAATTTTTATAGTCATACAAATCATATTAAACTTCAATGGCTTTAAATTTACGTCGGTGGATCAGCTTTCTTTGATCCGGCGGCTTTTAAAATTGACTCGATAGCTGTAGATTCATAGACCTGCCTGTGTCTTATAACCAACCAATTGGCTCCATGATAAAAACACTTCTGTTTCGTTACCTTATTACGCTGGTCGGCAAACTACCTTTACCAGCCCTGCAATTTTTGGGCGCAATACTCGGCAGCCTGCTTTGGTTCAGTCGTAGCCGAATGGCAATGGTCAGCATGGAGAACATTGATCGCAGCTACCCGGAGCTTTCTGATCAGGAACGACAGCGGCTTGCAAAACAAAGCCTACAGGAAACCGGTCGTACTATTTTCGAGACAACCCTGGCCTGGACTCGTCCACTTAACCAGTGCCGCCAATACATCATCGCGGTACGAGGGAAAACGGCTGTGGATTCACTGCAGACAGCAGGTACTGGTTTAATTTTCATTATTCCTCACCTTGGCAACTGGGAGTTGATAAATCACTATCTTGGCGCAGAATATGGGTTAACTCATATGTATCAACCCAACCGAAACCCACATCTAGATACATTTATTCAAGCCTGCCGCGCAAGAACCGGAACTCAATTTGTGGTCGCAAATGCCGCGGGCATAAAAGCTCAGATTACACGACTCAAAAACGGCGGTACGATAGGTATAATGCCAGACCAGGAACCCGCCATTCACGCAGGACAATTTGCCGACTTTTTTGGTATCCAGGCATTAACAAATACATTAGCAACCAGACTTTGCAAACGCACAGGAGCCAAAATCGTTTTCGCCTTTTGCCAACGAGAACCCGCTGGGAATGGCTTTAGCATCACATTAACGCCTTTAACTCGATGCGCTACAATCAAACCCACGTCACCCCAGCCTCCAGCGGCAATAACCGCTTTGACAATTACTTCACTTGCTTCAGAAAGGGCAGCTTCAGAAAAAACGGCTACCGCAGAGCTACTTACAAAAGACGTCACAGCAACCCAGCCGACCGCTGAAATTGCCTTCGACCTTAATCAGCTAAACCAGGGCATTGAATCGGCCATCAGAGAAGTCCCTGCTCAATACCTCTGGTCCTATAAACGCTTCAGAACCCGTCCCCATGGCGAGCTAGATTTCTACCAATTCACTAACCACCCACTACGCACCTACTTAGAAATTCAATTTATTACCACGTACCTTCGGTTAACAAAGCTTTTATCCCACAAAATTATTGTCACACTGGCTCGCCGGGTTAACCCGCTAGCAATGATAATTTTACGGCGGCGAAGTAAAATCAATCGTGTCAATCTCGCCCTGCACCAACCACCTCCCAATCAACATGATATCGACACCCTACAACGCTGCTCGATGCAAGCACTGGTTGAAACAGCGTTTGAAACAGGAAAAATATGGCTTTCAGACGACCAGCGATTTCAATCCATGTGTATTACCGTTGAGGGTAGTCATAACTTTACCACTAAGGGCGCACTTGTATTTACCCCGCCACTCGGTAATCGTGAAATCGTCATGCGGTATCTCGGTAAAAACCATCAGACACTCGAATATTATCATCCGAACTCGCTAACTTCACTTGACCAACTCATTAGAAAACAACGCAACCGCATGGGTATTGGTGTGCTCAATCACGGAGAAACTGGCCTCCAAGAATGCCGCCAGAAAATGGCCGTGGGCCAGGTGATAACCCTTTGCCCAGACCAACAACCCAGACTCAGGGGTGGGGTTTTTGTGCCTTTTTTTGGCTGCCCCGCGCTGACCAGCACCGCTATGCCAAGACTCATACGAGAAACGCAGGCAACGCCAATCTTTGCTGTCGCATGGCGCGAAGCCGCTGGGTTCAGGCTACAGTTTCAGCCCTGTACAGTGAATCGACACGCTTCTGATAAAGACCTTCTAACCCAGATCAACCAACAGCTTGAAGCGCTCATTAGCCAAAACCCCTGCCAATATCGTTGGTCAGATAAACGTTATAATATCCGCCCCAGAGGGCATCCAAAACTTTATAGATAAGGCGGTTTCGACAAAATAATTTGCCTAAATGCATGCCCACAAAAGAATGCCCGACCATAACTGCTCGACATTTAATAGGTCATTCAATACCAACCTCTAAACTACATTCCATACTGGCCGGTTGACTGGACAATCCAGCAAAAGATATATTCTCAATACTGGCAACAATGGCAAGATTAACACGCACTTTATAAGTGCAATATTAGAACAGGCGCACGAAGCACAAGATTGACTCAAAACACCTGGGGAAATTTCCAACTAAAACCTAATTACGCCAATGGAGTGTTTAATCAGAGCCTCCGCAGACCACTATACCTCCACTATCACTATGTTGAGTAAAGGCCTTTTTATGACTCATCTATCTACCGATTTGGAAACCTTATATCCAGAACACCTGGAATTAATTACTAAACGTTATCTCGAAGCCGCACAGCAGGCCGGCAAAGAAGGTTTATTAATCTCATCCGGGGCACTGAAATATGCATTCCTCGACGATCACAGCTATCCCTTTAAGGTTAACCCACATTTTAAATCCTGGTTACCCATCACGGGAGTTAATGATTCCTTTATCCTGATTAAAGGCAACCAGAAACCTCAGCTGCTCTATCATCAACCGGATGACTACTGGCATATGAAACCAGCAGACCCTGAAGGCTATTGGGTAGATCGTTGGCAAATTCAGCCCATTGGCCAGCCCGTTGATGCGCACAACCTGGTGGGTGATACCAGTAAACTGGCATTTATCGGTGAAGAGGCAGATTTAGCCAAAGAATGGGGCTTCGATAATACTAACGATACCAATATCCTCAATTCAATCCATTTTGACCGTGCCTATAAAACTCGCTACGAACTCGCTTGCCTGCAATTGGCCAACTTGAAAGCAGCCAAAGGGCATCATGCAGCTGAGCAAGCATTTAGACAAGGACAGTCAGAATTCGAAATTCAACATGCATATTTGGCGGCTATTGAGCATAGAGAACAACAAACCCCCTATTCAAGCATCGTTGCATTAAACGAACACGCCGCCGTACTACACTATCAACATTATGATTTTGCGGCTAAAGCCACTGACGATCTACATTCACTGCTTATTGATGCCGGCGCAGAACAACATGGTTATGCGGCAGATGTTACCCGCACCTATGCCTTCAGAGACGGCATATTCAAAGACCTGGTAAACTCAATGGATGCAGCACAGCAGGCCATTATTAATGACATAAAAGTAGGTATGGATTACCCAGAGCTCAATAAAAAAATGCATATTCGACTAGCAAATATTCTGCAGTCAAGTGGTCTGGTAAACCTGTCGGTAGATGCCATGATTGACAACAACATAACCTTTACCTTCTTACCTCACGGCTTAGGGCATTTTTTAGGCCTGCAAACCCATGATGTAGCAGGCTTTCAGCAATCAAAATCCGGCATTAACAAATCAGCACCAGCGAACTATCCTGCACTGAGGCTGACCAGACCAATCGAAAACAACCAGGTTTTTACCATTGAACCAGGGTTATATTTTATTCCTTCTTTATTAACTGAACTTCGACGCTCAAGCCACACAAAAAACATCAACTGGCCGCTGATCGAATCATTAATGCCCTGCGGAGGAATACGCATTGAAGACAACATTGCCATCATCGACTCCCTCCCTGTTAATCTAACCAGAGATGCATTTTTAGGCCTATGAACCAGCTCACACTTGATCGAATTTTTGGCGACCCCGATATCAATGGCGCGGCACCAAAATCACTGCAATTTTCACCCGATGGGATGAACGTCACTTTCCTCAAGAGTTCAACCGAGAATTTTGAATGTCTCGACCTATGGACCTATGAGATCGAGCGCGGACAAGCCAGATTACTGGTCGATTCAAACTTGCTAGAAACAGAGAAACGCATATTATCTACTGCAGAAAAAGCCCGCCGAGAACGATTACGAATCAATAATGAAGGCATTGTAGAGTACTACTGGTCACCCAATTCTGATGCCTTGCTGTTCCCACTTTCAGGCAATTTATATTTATATAAATTCGGCCAGCAGCAACCACTGCAGCAATTAACCGGTTCCGATACCTTTGAGACTGACATTCAGTTTTCACCCAACGGCCAACATCTAAGTTTTGTACGCGCGCAAAACCTATGCTTAATCGACCTACAGACACTTGAACATAAACAACTAACAACCGATGGTGGCGGCACAATTTCAAATGGACTGGCAGAGTTTATTGCCCAGGAAGAGATGCATCGTTTCGAAGGTTACTGGTGGTCATACGACAGTCGAAAAATTGCCTTTACACGGGTCGATGAATCATCGGTAGAAGTTTCGCAACGATACGAAATAGATGCCGACTCGTTTAGCGTCTATGACCAGAGATACCCCTATACAGGCACCGCTAATGCCGAGATCACTTTGATCACTGCTGACATCTCATCTGGCGAATTATCGGCAATTACCCTTACCCGCCAACCAGATAGCTATATATGTCGTATCGACTGGCTGCGTGACAACATACACCTGGCCATTCAAGTTCAATCCCGCGACCAGCGGCAATTAACGCTGAACTTTTACAACATCAACACCCACGAACAAAAAGTTAGACTGCAAGAGACCAGCAATACCTGGATCAACCTCAACGATAATTTTCACCCGCTAATAAATTCAACGCAATTTATCTGGGGCTCAGAGCGATCTGGGTTTAATCATCTATATCTTATGGACATCGCCAACACATCTACCCAACAACTCACCAAAGGCGACTGGGTCGTGACCGACGTTAAAGCGATTGATGAGCAGCATTGCTATTTTGAGGGTTATAAAGACACCCCATTAGAAAAGCACCTCTATCAGGTAAAGCTTAATCAACCAGGCCAAATAAAACGAATTTCTGAAACTGGTTTTACCCACCTATGCTCAATCAGTAGTAATAAGCAGTATTTTATCGATCAGTGCTCAGCAGCAGAAACCCCGCAACAGGTCCTGCTTAGAGATATTTCTGGTAAATTAATCAAATCGCTTGAAGCGAATAAGCTCGACAAAAGCCACCCTTTTAGTCCATTTAAAAAAGATCTCGGCGCTATTAGCTTTGGCGAACTAACAGCCAATGATGGCCAGACACTACAATACCGACTAATAAAGCCTGCACATCTATCTATGGATCAAACTTACCCTGTAATCATCACCGTCTACGGTGGGCCTGGCGTTCAACGGGTATCTAACGACTGGGTACCACCCTGGCATCATTATATGGCGCAACGTGGTTATGGTTTATTCCAACTTGATAATAGAGGCAGCACTAATCGCGGCAAAAAATTTGAAGACCCAATCTTCAAAAAATTAGGTGAAATTGAAGTACTCGATCAACTCAGAGGGCTTGAATATTTACACCAGCAAAATTGGGTTGATAATGACAGAATAGGCGTCTTCGGGCATAGTTATGGCGGCTATATGACATTAATGATGATGATGCGATCAAACGCATTCAAGGCCGGCATCAGTGTTGCCCCTGTGACCGACTGGTCCCTCTACGACACCCACTATACAGAACGTTATTTGGCACATCCGGAAAAAAACCCTCAGGGATATATCGATAGCAGCGTATTTCCGTACATCAAAAATTTATCTGGCAAACTATTGTTAATCCACGGCATGGCTGACGACAATGTATTATTTTCTAATAGCACTCGCTTATATAAGGCTTTACAGGATGAAAACATCCCTTTTGAAATCATGAATTACCCAGGTGCCAAGCATGGTCTAACGGGGCGTAAAACTAATCTCCACCGATATTCTACCATGGATCGTTTTTTTGATAACCATCTTAAGTCTACCGCCGCCAACCAAACAATTTCATCATAATACCATTACAGACATCTTGGCCTTGCATAGGCGCTAAAAAAAAGCACCGATGAAAAAAATCCCCAAAAAACAATAATAAATAGATAATAAATAGATAATAAATAGATAATAAATAGATAATAAATAGATAAGCAATATGATTATCAGACAGGCAACTATAAAAGACATCGCAGCCATTGCCCAGTTCAACCAGGCAATGGCATTGGAAACCGAACAAAAAAATCTGCCTGACAAAAAAATCATTGCTGGTATCAGCACCCTGGTCAGCAACTCAAAATATGGCTTTTACCTCGTCGCTGAAGCTGACGTCGCTGAAGCTAACATCGCAAAAGCTAAGAATGTATTGCTAGGCTGCCTGGGAATTACTTATGAATGGAGCGATTGGCGAAATGGGGTTTTCTGGTGGATCCAGTCTGTATATATCCAACCAGCGATGCGTCGTCAGGGCATCTTCAGCAAACTCTACCAACACGTTAAAACACTAGCAAAAACGGAATCAAATGTATGCGGCCTCAGGCTCTATGTCGAACATAACAATCATAAAGCTGAAAGTACCTATCTATCACTGGGGATGATTGAGACTCACTACCGATTAATGGAAGAAGAGTTTTTATCGGATTAGCCAGGTAATTAACTTAAGTTTTCGCCTCTGCGCTTTTTAGCAACTTTGCTTTACAGCTGCTTTTCAGAACTACTCTTCATAACAGCTCTTCATAATGGTTCGTCATAAAACAGTCACATAGTCGCCGTCGCACTGGCCGACGCCATACTGCCTGCCAGATAGGTTTCAATTTTATCTTTAGCCAGGTTGTCAGGGTCACTAAACTGAATCCCTACACCCGGTGTATGCGGACTCTTAACGCCTTTTTTTGCTATCCATACAACTCTACCTGCGACAGGGATCTTCTCTGTTTCATCCATCAGATTAAGTAAAATGAATACGTCATCACCCACATCGTACTCTGTTCGATTAGCGATAAACAAACCACCATTTTTAACAAAAGGCATATAATAGTTATGCAGTACCACCTTGTCCTTAATGGTCAAGGCAATCATGGTTTTTTTTGCACCACCTCTGGCTAACCTGGCCATATAAATACCGTCTGCAGACTAAAGAACAGAAAGTCTGCCTCATGCCCACGATTTCCACAAGCTGAATTTTCTACAGGCCAAATTCAAGAATTTGATTACTCTGCCCGCTACCCAAATCGACGAATAAACTTTCTAACAAAAAATTCTTATTAGGGTTGGTGGGGCCATTAAGTACTTTCAGGTCAGCCTCAATTCGCTTAATTGCTGCAAACAGCAAGTCATTACTACAAGCCTCTCCCACCCGTTCAATTTCTAATGCCATATCACTATTTTTGACCACCGCCAAATCCCTGGTTAATTTGAACTTGATACCATCCGCAAGAATTGCATGGCAGGTTTCAAATACCTCAGCCATTTCATGCTTTGAAAACTTCAAAGCCTCGGCGACAGGATTAACCTGCGCTGTTAAAATGGTAATCAATGCAGTGACCACCAGTAGCCGGCGGGCAAGATAATCCTTATCCAATTTGTTTACCACAGCCAGGGGTAAACCATCTGCTATATCGAGCAGGTTTTTTGGCTTAGAGATTTCTGGATATTGCTCCATCAACCAATCCAAGGCCATCTCCTGATCAGGTTTATGAAAGCTATATTGCTGGCATCGACTACGTATTGTTGGCAACAGACTGCCTGGCTGAGAAGTGATTAAAAATATCAATGTATTCGGCGTCGGTTCTTCCAGACACTTCAATAGCGCATTAGCTGATTGATGATTCATTTGTTGCGCGGGGTTAATAATAACAATTTTGAACCCGCTGCGTTGCGCGGTTTGACCAAGCCATACAATCAACTCCCGGACCTGTTCAATCTTGATAAGCTTAGAATCCACAGGCTCGATAAGTCTATAATCGGGATGGGTACCAGCAGCCAGTAAATGACAGGCTGCACAGCTGCCACAGGGCAATTCCGCTAGAATATCTTCACATAGAAATAACCGCGACAGCAGCTGCGCGAAATCAAACTTACCGAGGTAACCAGGCCCACTGAACAACAAAGCGTGGGCCAGCTTCTGTTCCTGAAACTGGCTAATAATCTTATTTTTAAAAGTTGCATGCCATGGATAAAAAGTCATTTCATATGCCATTTAACCCTCATATCAACCATGAGATATCAACCATAAACTATCAACCATGAAGAATGACTTATTCGGCCCATTTTTCAATCTGGGCCATCAGTAGATTTGAAATTTGTTGCTGTACCCGACTCAAAGACTGGTTAGCGTCGATCACACAGCAGCGGTCGAATTCATCAGCCCGCTGGAGAAATCCCTGCCTAACTCGATTGAAAAAATCCACCCCTTCCTGTTCGATGCGATCGAGCTCAGCACGTTGACGGGCACGCTGCATACCAATTTCCACAGGCAGGTCTAATATAAACGTCAAATCGGGAGAAAAACAATCTATCGCCAGCCTTTCAAGCGACTTTATAAGGTCTAAATCTAAACCACGCCCATAGCCTTGATAAGCGTAGGATGAATCAGTAAAACGATCACAAACTACCCAGCTGCCGCTTTCCAGGGCAGGTACTATCAGTTCCGCAACATGCTGACTTCGAGCGGCAAAAACCAACATTAACTCAGTTTTATCCACCATCAAATTTTCATTCTTGTCGAGCAACAACAGCCGAATTTTCTCTGCCAAATCAGTCCCGCCTGGTTCTCGGGTACTAATATAGGGTATTTTTCTCGCCTTAAGTATTGATTCTATCCAATCAATATTGGTAGATTTGCCCACCCCCTCCACACCTTCAACGGTAATAAAGCGACCTTTTTTCATAATAACCTTTGCGGAACAACTTGTTTTTGTAATGACAATTTATTTGTAATGACAATTTATTTGTAATGACAATTTATCTAGAATAAAGGTGAGTCAAAAACCAGGTGCGTCAATTTTATCATTTACCTGGTGCACTCTGATAATTTTCTAATCGGGTATTTCGTTGATACTGGTTCACAGCTTGAATATGTTCGCCTAATGTCCTGGAAAATGCACTCCTGCCATCTCCTCGGGCAACAAAATAATAATAATCAGATGATGGCGGATGAATTGCGGCACGAATAGACGCTAAACCTGGGTTGCAAATAGGTGACAACGGCAGTCCTCGGCGAGTATAAGTATTATAGGGCGTGTCCTGTCGCAAATGTCTTCGCGTTAAATCACCTTGATAATCTACTGCACCATAGATCACTGTGGGATCGGACTGTAACTTCATATTTTTCTGCAATCGATTAATAAAGACGCTGGCCACATTACCTCGATCAGGCCCAAAACCAGTTTCTTTTTCAATAATTGATGCCATTATCAATAATTCTTGAGGGGATCGGAGGGGTGTAGTACTTCTACTGGCCCATTGTTGCTGTAAGACAACCCGCATTTTTTGATGCGCTCGGCGCAAAATTGAGAGATCAGATTCACCACGGAGATGTTGGTAGGTATCCGGAAAGAACTGGCCTTCCAAAGTGCTGGCGCTTACACCAGTGTTAACACCAGAACTAGCACCAAAGCTGATACCAATTCTTTTCGCCAGCAGCGCATCAGACAAACCATCCATTTGATGATCAATAAATTTATTGGCATTCAAGGCGGCCTGCCAATCACTAAACCGCCAGCCTTCGGGAAAAGTAATATTCCGCCGAACGACATTACCCGTTCTTAATGTGCGCAGCAAAGATAATGAATTATATGTGGCAAGCAGTTGGTATTCACCTGCAACTATATCACCCTGAGACTGCGTGATACGGGCATAGAATTTAAATAACCACGCTGGTGTGGGAATCACGCCCAGACGACTTAGCTCATTGGTAACAGCGTTCAAACTACTACCAGCAGGGATATTAAAATAACCTGGTTCAACAACAGTAATTTCGCGGCCTAGCTGTATATAGGCATAACTTATAACTGACAGAACAACAATTAAACATAACGCAACAATTAAACAGGGCACAACAATGACACGGCGGACCATGACCTTAGCGCAAAACCGACTTACAACTAATCAATCTGTTTGAACACCAAACTACCATTTGTACCACCAAAACCAAAAGAATTTGAAATTGCAGCCTTGATTGGCATTTGCCGTGCCGTCTTAGGCACATAATCCAGGTCACAGCCATCGCCTGCATTATCAAGATTAATCGTTGGCGGCGCTACGCTATTTTTAATCGCCAGCGCAGTTATTACTGCTTCTACGGCACCTGAAGCACCCAGCAAATGTCCAATCATGGACTTGGTCGAAGACACTGCTACTTTTTTAGCATCACTACCCAACAACGACTTTATCGCCATTGTTTCGGCGATATCACCCAACGGCGTTGATGTACCATGAGCATTAATATAATCAATATCGGTACCGTTAATACCCGCACTAATCAGTGCGTTCTCCATAGCTCGCAGGGCACCTATGCCATTTTCAGATGGTGAAGTCATATGACTCGCATCAGCACTCATGCCAAAACCCGCGAGCTCACAGTAGATTTTTGCCCCTCTGGCCTTGGCATGCTCATACTCTTCAAGTACCAGTACACCTGCACCATCACTTAATACAAAACCATCTCTATCTCTATCCCAGGGTCGACTCGCTAATTGTGGTTCATCATTTCTGGTGGATAGTGCTTTCATGGCGGCGAAACCGGCCATGGTTGTAGGCGAAGTTGATTTTTCCGCACCACCGGCAAGCATTGCATCGACGTCGCCATCGGCAATCATTCTTGCCGCAAAACCGATATTATGAGTACCCGTTGTACAGGCAGTGGTGATGGCAATATTTGGGCCTTGTAAGCCAAATTTAATGGACAGATGACCGGCAATCATATTAATGATGCACGAGGGTACAAAAAAGGGCGTCACTTTTTTTGGCCCACGATTTAGTACGATGTCATGGCACGTTTCGATAGTCACGATGCCACCAATCCCAGAACCTACAGCGACGCCAATTCGATGTCTATTTTCATCCGTAACCTCCAGACCAGAATCTTCCATAGCCTGTATTCCTGTCACCAACCCGAATTGAATAAATCCGTCCATCCGCCGCGCTTCTTTTGGCGGCAAGTAGGCTGACAAATCAAACTCTGGCACTGCGCCATGAATTCGTACTGGATATTCCTCGGCATCAAATGAGGTAATTGGCCCAATGCCACTCTGACCGGCAAGAAGACCATCCCAGGTAGAATCCATTGAGGTACCTAAAGGGCTTATCATACCCATTCCGGTTATCACAACTCTACGATTCTTCATGCGCTTCCTATTAACTGCTCAGAACAAATCTGATCTTATATGCCATCAGTGCAGATATCTTAATGAGCTAATATGCTCAATCTTCTCATCAAAGCCTTATCATCTACCAAACACTTCTTGTTGGGAAGCTGGTAGATGTTAATTTAGGACATATCAAGCTGTAACATTGGGAACTTACTCAATGAAAGTTCCTGTCATCAAACTCCAGCTAGCACGCCGCAGGCCATGTATACATAAAAGCCGCATTTACATAGTGCAAATGCGGCCTGGCTACAACAATCTTCGCTTAAGAGTGTGCTTCTATATAATCAATAGCTTCTTTA
Source organism: Pseudomonadales bacterium (assembly GCA_019090615.1). Taxonomy (GTDB): domain Bacteria; phylum Pseudomonadota; class Gammaproteobacteria; order Pseudomonadales; family Azotimanducaceae; genus JAHRVQ01. The sequence continues at coordinate 43,603 of JAHRVQ010000078.1, forward strand.
ACCGTAGTGATTTTTTCGGCCTCTTCATCTGGAATCTCAGTTTCAAATTCTTCTTCAAGCGCCATGACGAGTTCCACTGTATCCAAAGAATCCGCACCCAAATCCTCAACAAAGGAAGCTTCAATAGTGACTTCTTCTTCTTTTACACCCAACTGTTCACAAACCAGTTTTCTCACTCGTTCTTCGTTGCTACTCATATTTGTGTTTACTCCTACACGTTACGTTGCAGTCAAAGCTGCGCTAGTTTAATGAAATCCCAATCAGCCTATCAAGCACTTTATGCTCTCGACGCCGACGGACATTCTAATTATTTATTAGCCTTCAAATAATATTTGTTTAGCTGGGCCTAACCCATATACATGCCGCCATTTATATGGATGGTTTCACCATTGATATAACCAGCGAGATCACCGGCTAAGAAAGCAACCAATGCCGCGATCTCTTCGGGCTCTCCCAGACGCCCAGCTGGTACTCTTTGCAACAGCATGGACTTTTGTTCATCCGCCAGGTCATCGGTCATATCAGTTGCGATAAATCCAGGCGCGATACAGTTTACAGTGATATTTCTCACCCCTAGCTCAGCAGCCAGGGCCCGACTATACCCTTCTAAACCGGCCTTTGCTGCAGCGTAATTTGTTTGGCCAGGATTTCCCATACTGCCAACCACAGAACTAATATTGATAACCCTGCCCCAACGGGCCTTCGTCATCTGCCTTAAACAGCCCTTAGTGATTCTATATACTGAACTTAGGTTGGTGTTGATAACGTCTTCCCATTCCGCAGGTTTCATACGCAAAGCAATATTGTCTCTTGTTATCGCTGCGTTATTAACCAATATGGCTACTGGTCCATGGGATTTTATTTGATCCAAAAAGGCATCTATTGACTCTTTATCACTCACATCAAGTACGTATCCAATACCCTTCCCAGCTAATCGCTCGGAAATGGAACTGGCCCCAGGCGCGCTTGTGGCGGTGCCAATAACGAAAGCCCCCTGAGCAGCTAGTGCGGTTGAAATTGCCAGACCAATACCTCGACTGGCTCCAGTTACTACAGCAATTTTACTTTCGAGGCTCGTCACTTAAGCTCCTCAAGCGCCTTTAATAATGAATCAGAATTATTAACTGCCAAGGATTGAATTGATTTATCGATCCGCTTTGTCATACCAGTAAGTACTTTACCCGGGCCGCATTCAACAATAAGCCCGACTTCAAGGTCAACAAATTTTCTTACGGTTGCGGTCCAGAGTACGGCACTATACATCTGCGCCACCAGGTTTGTGCGGAGCTCATCAGGTTTGCTCACTAAGTCGGCATTAACATTTTGAATAACAGCTATTGAAGGAACATTAAAATTGACCGCTGTTAGTTCGTCGAACATTTTTTCTGCCGCAGGGCGCATAAGCTCACTATGAAATGGTGCACTAACCGACAGCGCCATCGCACGTCCGCCGGCCTTTTTAACCGCCACAATCGCTTTTTCCAGCGCTGCATTATCACCAGCAATAACCACCTGCCCTGGAGTATTAAAGTTTGCCGCCTGAACTATTTCTATATTAGACGAGCAGTTTTTGCAAATATCAACCACCGCATCGTCGTCTAGTTTAAGGATTGCAGCCATTCCACCTTTACCCAGCGGTACTGCTGACTGCATAAGTTGACCTCTTTTTTGCACCAACTTAACAGCGTCGGCAAACTGCAGTACGCCTGCAGCAACCAGCGCCGAATACTCGCCAAGGCTATGTCCCGCAACATACTCTGGTGGCCGAATGCCGGCATGGCAGACCACTCTCCATAAAGCAATACTTGCTGCTAACAGAGCCGGCTGGGTAAACTCTGTTAAACCCAACTGATTATCGCTATCTTCCTGCACCAGTGCCCATAGATCATAACCCAGCACTGCCGATGCTTCATCAAAGGTCTCTTTAACCAGTACATGTTGTTCAGCAACATCCTTGAGCATGCCCACCGACTGCGAGCCCTGCCCCGGAAACACATAAGCTGACTGTGGCATCTAATTCCCCTTTCTTGGCCAATTTATTGTTTTACTCAATTAACTGGATCTTTGATTTTACTGTACACCCAATATACCACTCAGGCGTGACTGCAAAATTTCCGGCAAATTTTGCTTTACTGCTTTCATGGCTTCTTGAATCGCTTGACTGAAACCATCAATCGTTGAATGACCGTGACTTTTTACTACAATGCCATTAAGTCCCAGCAGACTGGCGCCATTGTATTGTTCTGGACTCAGGCGACGAATAACCTGGCCTAAAACAGGCGACGCAATTATACCTGCCGCACGACTGGCAAAGGTAGCTTTAAAAGACTCATCAAGCTTCTGCAGGATATATTTGGCTAATCCCTCACTGGTCTTAAGCGCAATATTTCCTACCCAGCCGTCACAAACAATAACGTCCGCATCACTGAGGTAGATACCGTCTCCTTCGACAAAACCTATATAATTAATCTCATCATATAGATTTAACAGGTCTGCGGCCTCGCGTACCTGAACGCCGCCTTTTAACGCTTCTTCACCTATATTCAGCAACCCAACCTTTGGCGCTGCGACACCATCGACAACCTGGCACATCAAGCTACCCATGGCAGCAAACTGCACCAAATTCTCAGCGTCACAGTTAATATTTGCACCAAGGTCCAAAAGATAACATTGGCCTTTTGACGAAGGTATCGCCTTGATAATTGCTGGCCGATCAACGCCGGGGATGGTTTTTAACAGATGCCTGCCAATGGCCATCAAGGCACCAGTATTACCAGCACTAACGCAGGCATCGGCGGTACCGTCACGGACCATTTCAATCACACTATGCATTGACGATTGCTTTTTATGCCGCAACGCAGAAGCCGGCTTATCTGACATATTTACCACAACTTCAGTTGCATGCACTGAGATATCTTCACTAGATGATAAATCACCTAAGCTGTCAGAAATTGCTTGCTCATTACCCGCAAAGGTTATGCTTAAATCGTCAAACTGTTCAATACAACGGACACCAGCAAGTACTATATCGAGTACGCCCTGGTCACCGCCCATCACATCAACAGCAATCCGCATACAGGATCAATCGTCTGCGGAGTGAACAACCTTTTTACCACGATAGAAACCGTCAGCTGAGACATGATGCCGACGATGAGTTTCACCGGTGGTTGAATCTTCAGTCAGAGTAGGACCTTTCAATGCATCGTGAGATCTACGTTGCCCACGTCTTGAGCGGGTAACTTTACTTTTTTGAACAGCCATTACTAGCTCCTTTTAAATTCATTCTACTACTCTTTGATGAAACCAGCTAAGCCTGCAAAAGGCTTATGGGTATCCGTTACCGGTGTTTCATCATTTTTATGTTCAGCCACCATCTGACATTCATTCCCAGCTTCTGCAATTGCATGCCGAGACGCCATAGGTAAACAAACAATCAACTCATCTTCTAGCAAGTCAACAAGCATTACCTTGTCTTGCGTGATAACAATACCATCCTCATGTTCCAACAACGTCTGTAACGCATCATCATTAGGGACCACAAAATGTCGAATCTGTACGTTTAGCTCAAATTGCATAGGCGCAAGACAACGTTGACAAAGTAACGTAACTACCCCGTTCACTTTACCAACGATTTGTGTTTTCCGTTTTCTACCAGACTTAAAACTCAGATCAACTCGAACACTGCCGGTACTTGACTCCAGACACTCTACTAGCCGTTTGAACTGACTTAATGCAATGCTACCGCCTAACTGGCGATTATCCTGCGCGAGTTTGCGGTGATTGACTAATGCTGGCAGGGGGTCCTTAAACATAAGGGGCGCATCTTAGGCATCGGAGTGTTGTGTGTCAAAAGAAATATCCAAATTTCACTAAAAAGTCATACTAATTCAGTAAGATAAGGTGAGCAATAGATCTACCTTTAAGCCCCCTGCTGGCCAACAAAGAATATCCTATGACGACACTCATTATTCTCGCTTCAACCTCTTCATATCGAAGCAAGTTACTCTCACAACTCGGCCTGCCTTTTACCCAAATTGACCCACGGGTAATAGAAACCATACAGTTATCTGAGGACCCACGACAACGCGCGTCCCGCCTGGCAACAGACAAAGCTATTGCTGGTGCTGCTTTAACAGGTCCACCAGCCCTAATCATCGGTTCAGACCAGGTGGCGCATATTAATAGCCGTATATTTTCAAAACCCGGCAACTATGAAACTGCCTTTAAACAACTCAGACAAAGTTCCGATCAGTGGGTCAGCTTCAGTACCGCGATATCCCTATGTAACCAGTCTGGCAGCATACTCGCCACGGGCCTGGACACCTACGAAATAAAGTTCCGCCCTTTAACAGACAAGGCCATTGAACATTATTTGACCACCGAACAACCTTATGATTGCGCTGGCAGTATAAAGGCAGAGGCCCTTGGCATCACACTGATTGCCGAAACACGCGGCAAAGATATCAACACCCTGTATGGATTACCGCTCATTTTATTGGTTGATTTACTTGCTGAAGCGGGTCTAGACCTGCTTAATTACAGCCAGATATTATTGGATTGAGCTTGCTATTAGATTGAGTTTATTCGGCACTTAAATCAACCTGTAAGTTACGAATATCACACAAGGCTAGCCTATCTGTTTCATCAAGCCTTCAAACAAACCATCAACTGGCGCCTCAATATTCATCCCTTTACCTTCAGCAACCAGCGCTGGTAGAACCAATTTATGCGCGTGCAACATCAGTCGTCCAGGCGCTCTTTTTTTAGAATCCAGCTTTTCTCCTACGGGGCCTTTTTTGAAGTCATCGTCCCTCAAATCACGACCGTATTTCTGATCACCTACAATAGGGAAACCAGCGTGTTGACAATGCACACGAATCTGATGTGTGCGTCCAGTAATAGGCCTTACAGCAAGCAGACTAAATTGCGCATTCTGGCGAATTACCTGCACCTCAGTTCTTGATGCCTTGCCATCTATCGCTACGACACAAATTCTTTCGCCGCTGGCGAGCGTATTTTTGCGAATAGGAAAATCCAGATGCTGTTTGCGTTTCGGCCATCGACCATGAACTACGGCCAGATAATGTTTTTCCAATTGAGTTTTATTACTCAGCATCAATTGAATCTTTTTCAAATAACTTCGCTTTTTCGCTAACATTAGGCAGCCAGAGGTATCTCGATCGAGGCGATGCACCAGCTCAAGTGACTTTTCTTCCGGTTTTAACTTACGCATTGCCTCAATAATCCCAACGTTAATCCCGCTACCACCATGCACAGCAATACCACTTGGTTTATTAATCACCAATAGCCCTGGGTCTTCATAGATAATTGTTTCCTTCAAGGTATCCAGAAACTTATCTGAGACACGCAATGTCTTCTCTTCACTCATACGGATAGGCGGAATTCGCACCTTATCGCCTGATTTTAATTTAGCGCTTACTTTAACTCGCCCACCATTGACGCGAACTTCGCCTTTTCGTACGCAACGATAAATTCGTGATTTCGGCACACCTTTTAGTGTTTTAAGTAAAAAATTATCCACTCTCTGCCCTGCAGAATCCGTGTCAATTTGTATTATCCGGACAGAAAGGTAGGTATTCTCGGTGTCACTCATCGGTATTTATTACTCAGATTAAGTTTTGGGCTTTGAAGCGCTTAGGTTTTATTGCTATAATTAGGCTACGTTGAGTCTCATGGATTCGATGGAGCACTTCTAACATGGCAATGCTATAGAATAGCTATCCTAATCTTAGCTATTTTTTTCTTAGCAGAAAACATCATGTCACGATCTCAAAAGTGTTACCTGTAATTGTTATTTTTCAGTTGCAGAAACTGCGAGAACTTCAATCAATTGAACTTTATATCCAAAGACCTTCTTTTGTTTGATTATCTCATAATTGAATTTATACCGCTGCAGCAGCCCTAATGGCGCTGAGCATAATTTTAACCGCGATCGAAAGACCGCGCAGATAAAGCCAAATAAGTTTATTGGCCTAACAGAATAATTCTACTACGACTAGAATGTGGCGTTCAATTATGACGGCACGCGGATGGATACTTTTACATCTCTCACTACATCGAGATATCCATCTAATATTAAGGCGCTTCAAGAATCAATGCTGTTGGCAAAAATAATTGACTTTGTCGGGTTCTCTTTATTCGGAACCTGGATTGTATGTATTAATTGTTTAATTACTGCTTGTTATTTACAACATGTCATTGACAAACATTTAGTGCGAACAGACAAAAGCTCATAATAACGTGGCAGTTAGTTTCTACTGACTCATTATATAGATTTGGCGATATCCAAAGCGCGATCAATCGATCGGTTTTATAAGTGATACCGTAATGAAAAGAATGTTAATTAACGCTACTCATGAAGAAGAGTTGCGTGTAGCCCTCGTCGACGGGCAAAAGCTATTTGATCTCGATATTGAAAGCCAGGCGCGTGAACAGAAAAAAGCCAACATATATAAGGCACGCATAACTCGCGTAGAACCTAGCCTGGAAGCTGCCTTTGTAGATTTTGGCGCTAACCGCCACGGCTTCCTACCCCTGAAAGAAATCTCGCGAGAGTATTTTTCTATTCCTCCTTCAAAAATCAAGGGCAAAATCAACATTGCCCAGGTTGTCAAAGAAGGCACAGAAATTGTAATCCAGGTTGAAAAGGAAGAGCGCGGTAACAAAGGTGCCGCCTTAACAACCTTCTGTAGCCTGGCCGGTCGATATCTTGTCTTAATGCCCAATAATCCACGCGCAGGTGGCATTTCCAGGAGAATTGAGGGCGAAGAAAGAGATGATCTAAAAGCTGCAATGGCTCAGCTAGATATACCTAAAGATATGGGCGTGATAGTCAGAACCGCTGGACTAGGCAGAAGTGCCGAAGAATTACAGTGGGACCTGAGCAACCTAGTGGGATTGGCAGAAAGAATCGAAAACGCTGCGAGCGAAAAATCAGCACCGTTTCTGATCCATCAGGAAAGCAATGTCATTATTCGCGCCATTCGTGACTACCTTAGAGAAGATATCAGTGAAATCCTTATCGATACCAGGGATGCCCATAACCAGGCCATCCAATGGGTTGAGCAATTTATGCCGCAATATAAAAGCCGTATTAAATTTTACGGCAGCGACGTTCCGCTGTTTAATCGTTATCAGATTGAGGGTCAAATTGAATCGGCCTTTCAGCGAGAAGTGCGTCTGCCTTCTGGCGGCTCAATAGTCATTGATCCTACCGAAGCACTTATATCCATTGATATTAACTCTGCCCGAGCCACTCGTGGCAGCGACATCGAAGAAACAGCGGTTAATACCAACCTCGAAGCCGCTGACGAAGTAGCACGACAACTGCGACTACGAGATATGGGTGGCCTGGTTGTTATTGATTTTATCGACATGAATGCCCAAAAGAATCAGCGTGCTGTAGAAAACCGCATGCGCGACGCATTACAGATAGACCGTGCCCGAGTTCAAGTGGGTAAAATATCCCGCTTTGGGTTACTTGAAATGTCACGTCAGAGACTGCGGCCATCACTGGGCGAAACCAGCGGCATCGTCTGTCCTCGATGTAGCGGTGTCGGTTCGATTCGAGATGTCGAATCTTCTGCCTTATCAGTGATGAGACTCATTGAAGAAGATTCCATGAAAGATTCAAGCAGTGAAATTCACGCATTTTTACCCATCACAGTGGCGTCTTTTTTACTCAACGAAAAACGCCTGGCAATTTCAGAAATCGAAACGCGCAATAATGTCCGCGTGGTTGTTATTCCATCACCTAATATGGAAACCCCTCACTACCGCGTCGAACGCAAGAAATCAGCGGATGCACCTAGCAGCCCGGTGAGTTACGAAATCACCCACGAAGAAGAACCAGAAAATAATATACCGGTTGCCCAGCCTGTTGCTCACGAAAAACCAGCAATTAAAGCCGTCATGCCAACAAAACCAGTCCCTACCCAGGCAGTAGCAAATACACCAGGAGAACCTGCCAAACCCGGTTTTATTGCCCGAATAATTGGTGGACTATTTACCGCGCCAGACGAAAAAGAAATGCAACCTGGGACTCCAGTAACGCAACCTGCAGCTCCAGCAAAGAATGCAGAGAATCAAAAGCGCACCCAAAACGAGAATCAGCCCGCTCGTCGTCAACAGCAAGATAGCAATCGTCGCAATAACCGCAACAATAAAAACAGGAATAAACCCAGCCAGGCCCAAAACCAGAATCGTGAGGTGAAAAACACACCAAAACCGCAGGACAAGGCAAAGCCAACCAACCAAACTAACGTCCAAAATAAAAAACCTAACGACAAGGCTACTACTGACAAGCCAGCTACTAACAAAGCGACCCCTGACAGAGCTAGCGCCGACGGCGACAAACGCAACCAGGGCACCAGAAAGCGAACAGGCCAACAACGTCGTAGAAATCAAAACAAAAACGAAGCGAATGCTAAAGGTCAGGAAACCAAAAAACCTGATTTAGAAAACCAGGACAACAAAAACAGTCAAAAACCGAACCAGGGCCAGGACAAAAAGGATAACAAGGAGACAAATACAAACAACGGCACCACAAATAAAGAACCTGTAAGTACCGAACCTACAAATAATACGACCAATAAAGCGGCAGTTAAAGATAGCAACACTAATAAAGAAATTAACCAGGAAACTAGTAAGGAAATTAACCCGGAACCTAACAAGGAAACTATAAAAGATACCAGCAACACAGCACAAAAATCAGCTGAGCCGACCGCATCAGTTAAACCGCCAAAAGCACCCGCGCAAAATGCGGATGCTAAAGTTGCGGATGCTAAAGTTAAGGTTGAACAACAAAATGACGACGACGCTACTCAAACTCCAAAACAAGAAGCAAGCACGGCCAGTCGTCACTCGAATAACAACCTGGACTCTAGCGCTGAGCGAAAACCCGTTAATGCAGATGTAACCGCCCTTGAACAAACCTCTACCGCAACGGAACAACATCCATCTCTTTGGGGTAGCGCGACTAACGACCCTAGAGTGGCGCCAGTAACCTCAAAATCCGGCTCTGTACTGACAGTAGTCGAGTCGCCAACCAACGCACCTGTGCTTGCCACGGCGACCAGAAAAATTAGTACCGTCCACCCAAGCACCTGGGGTAGAACGACCAATGACCCACGTGGTCGAACCAACAATAGCGAACAAAACACCGAAGGACACACCCCTACTGAACTGCAGGAAAGTCCTGAGCTCCCTACTGACCCAGGGCAACAAACCTTAGAAGTTGATGCGGTACAAGCCACCGAGCAGGAAAAAGTAACTAAAATCGAACCGAACTAATCAAACGTTAGGCAGCTACAATCACCGGCTCAATTTCCAGACGGATATTGAATCGGTGATTAACCCGCAGAATAACTTGATTGGCTAATTGAACAACGTCGCTACCCGTTGCCCCACCTAGATTAACGATTACTAGTGCATGCTCTGTGGACACGCCTGCACCACCCTGCCGCAAACCCTTCAAACCGATAGTATCCAGCAAAATTGCCGCGGGCATCCGGTAACGACCGTTTGGCAATGGCAGCGCCCTTAGCGGGGTAATTTGGGCTTTTAAACTGTCCAACTGCGCAATAGATATTTCCGGGTTTTTAAAAAAACTGCCTACATTTCCATACTTATCCAGGCTGGGTAATTTACGTTGACGTATATCAATGATCGCGTCACTCAATGACTGCGCTGTCATTTTCAATGAACCTTTGGCATATCCAATCAAATCTGCATATTCAAGACGCGGTGAAAACTCAATATCGAGCGATAAGGTGATAGATGTTATGACACATTGGTCAAGAAGCTCTGTTTTGAAAATACTCGACCGATAAGAAAAATCACATTCCTCATTGCTTAGAACCCTAACTTCACCGCTTGCGCGATCAATCACAGTCAGGGCGACTAACCTCTCCGCCAGATCAACCCCATAAGCACCAATATTTTGCACCGGTGCGGCACCAACAAGACCCGGTATCAACGACAGATTTTCAAGACCTGAAAAACCTTTGGCCAGCGTATCCCTGACAAAATCGTGCCAGTTCTCACCGGCCATGACAGTCACCTCACTACCGGTATAAGTAATGCCCTTCAGACCAACAAGAATAACCAGTGCATCAATATCCTCAGCCAGTACCACATTACTACCACCGCCCATAATAAAAACGTTGGATGAATTTTGTCGAGCATATAATAACGCAGCCTTTAATTGATCCAGCGACTCAACTCGACAAAACTGTCTGGCTTGAACATTTAAGCCCAATGTATTCAGCCCAAGGAGTGATATGTCTTCTTCATAGATCACAGTTAGAATCTTTCACCTTAATCATTTGTAAATTATTATCGCCGAAATCAGCCTTCAGCGCACGTCTACCGACTAGGTGAACAGTAACCCCTCGGGGTATACTAGCGACTCAGTTCAAATACCAATTCCTGGTGAAAAATCATGATTATTGAAGACAAAGTTGCATTTATTACTGGCGGCGCATCTGGCCTCGGCCGAGCCACTGCAGAGAATTTTATTCAAGCTGGTGGTAAAGTTTGCGTTTACGATCTTAATGCAGAAGCTGCAGAGAAGGCTGCCTCAGAACTCGGAGAAAGTGCAACTTTTGCCGCCGGGGATGTGGCTGATGAAGAGGCGGTAAAAAACGCTATCCAGAAAACCCTCGATACTTTTGGCGCCATTCATATCAATGTCAACAGTGCCGGAATTGGTGCCGCTGCGCGCACTCTAGGTAAAAAAGGCCCTATGCCGCTTCAAACGTTTGAATTCGTATTACGCGTCAATCTAATCGGAACGTTTAATGTCCTCAGACTATGCTCTGAGGCCATGGCAAAAAATGACCCCGTTACAGAAGATGGCGAACGCGGTGTGATTATCAACGTAGCATCAGTTGCCGCATTCGATGGTCAGATAGGCCAGGTAGCCTACAGCGCCAGTAAAGGCGGAGTAGCTGCGATGACCCTGCCCATTGCTCGCGATCTTGTAAAACAAGGTATCCGCATAGCAACCATAGCACCAGGCATCTTCGAAACGCCGATGATGAAATCCGCACCACCTCAAGTACGTGAACCACTTATAGATATGACCCAATTTCCTAAACGCCTTGGCAATCCAGACGAATTTGCCCAAACAGCTAATTATATCGTAACCTGCAGTTATATAAACGGCGAAATTATACGTCTGGATAGCGGCATTAGAATGCAACCAAAATAAAAACAGCAAGGAAAATAACACCCTACGACAGGGTCTAAAACCTGACAGGCGATGAGAAGTTTGTCGCGAATAAGAGAACCAACCAGGCCTCTACACCGCTGGGAAGAGTTCTCTTACTCGCGCTAAATCTTTATCTGTATCCACCCCGGCAGGAATACTTGTGCATGCCTCCGCGACATGGATTTTTATTCCGTTTCTTAAGATTCTGAGTTGTTCAAGTTTCTCAAGCTGTTCTATTTCATCGCATTCCCAGCGAACAAATTCACGTAGCAAGCTCGCCCGATAAGCGTAGATACCTACATGGCGTTTTAAATGGGCCCTGGTTAGCTCCACTGAAGCTGCATTTTTATCCCGTTCGAAGGGTATCGTTGCGCGGCTAAAGTATAGTGCCATATCATTTTTGTCGGCAACCAGTTTGACAACATTAGGGTCAAAAAAATCATCCATAGAATCAATTTTTTCAAACAGGGTTGCCACCCGCGTTCCGGATCTAACAAGATTTTCGGCGACCTGGTTGATCACCTTCGGTGGTATCAATGGTTCATCGCCCTGAACATTAACAATAACTGTATCGTCGGCCATCTGCAGCTTTGACACAACCTCATGTATTCGGTCAGTACCCGAAATATGTGCATCAGAGGTAATACAAGACTCTCCGCCAAAGGATTCAACCAGCTCAGCAATTTGCACGTTATCGGTCGCAACAACAACTCGACAAGCATCACTTTGAACCGCCTGTTCATATACCCGTTGGAGCATAGGTTTGCCGCCAATATCCAGCAAAACCTTACCTGGCAGCCGCTGCGACGCGTAACGAGCAGGGATTACAACTGAAAATCTCAAAAGCGCTCCAGCTTTTCTTCCACAGTCAATTGACGCGCCTCACCCTCTAACATCACAGGGATATCATCCCGTATGGGATAAGCCAAACCCTCGGCCAGACACCACAACTCCTCGGCCGCTTTATTGTAAGCAAGTTTCCCCTTACACAATGGACACACCAGGATGGCAAGTAATTTTTTATCGATGGTCAAGATCACCTCTCTTTTGTTACTGACTAATTCTTCTTATGGCCGCAAATTTTTTCTGGGACAAATTAAAATAGCGCTGCCTGGGTTCAATAATGAAGCCCTATCTGAGCTCCATTAGTTAAACCCCTCAGCTACCAACGCCTGACAGACGCTTGACGGAATCTTGACCGAGCGTAGTTTGATCTAATTCTCCAGACAGTAACAACTTATCAAGAATAATCCCGATCAGATCAGCGGTCACCGTCACTTCAACATCAAGATACCAAAAACTATTATGTTTGAAACTAGACCGCAACTGCTGACATTTAACCGCGTCTTTTTCCGTCATAATAACGGGCAAGTTGTCACCAAAATCTAGATCTTCAGAATCATAAAAATGGTGATCTGCAAAACTATGTGGGATTATCTGGTAACCGAGTGTTTTCAATGTATCAAAAAACCTTTCAGGGTGCCCAATAGCCGCTACCGCATGTACTGGCTGGTTCGCAAATTTACTGAGTTCCGCCTCCCCTGAATTCAGGCTGATTATTTTTTTCGGCAACAAATTCATCTTCAAATACTTTACAGGTAACCGAGGATGCCCTTCACCATTAACAATAACAAGATCAACTTCCATCAACCGTGAAGCAGGCTCTCGTAACGGCCCTGCAGGCAGGCAAAGTCCATTCCCCAGGCCACGCTTGGCATCGACTATCGCAATTTCAAATGCTCGCGCCATATTATAATGCTGCAAACCATCGTCTGAAATAATAATATCACAGCCGTGATTTTGCAGAAGATAACGTACTGCCGCTGAACGATCAGGATCAACAACTACCGGGCATTGGGTTTTCTTTGCCAACATAACCGCCTCATCACCGGCAACCTTTGGATCGGCGTCCGGCTCAACTAACAATGGGTAATGCTGTGATCGCCCACCATAACCCCGACTAACCACACCGGGCCTTAGCCCATGAGCCAACAAACCATTTACCAACCAATCTACCAGAGGTGACTTACCGGTACCCCCAAGGGTAATATTACCCACCACTATCACCGGTACCGGCGATTGCCAACCGATACTATTACGCCTTTTATAACCTGCCACCGTACTAAATACCCACGCCAGCGGCGTTAATAGTTTCACCCAGCCTTGATTCCCATACCAACCCTGGAACAGTGGATTATTTATTTGCGAAAACCAGCTAAACCGCTCCTGACCGCTGTCAGGCAAGCGATTATCCGGTATTTTTTCGGCTGTGGTCGTAGCCACTTCTGAGTCAAGTTGAACATTATGCAAACCCGCATAATGTTCGTTACGCTGCATCAACTCGGCATGGGTACCCTGCTCAATAATTTCGCCCTGATCAATCACCAGAATGCGGTCGGCTTTTTCAATAGTCGACAACCGATGGGCAATCACGATAGTTGTTCTGCCTTCTGCAACGGCATTCAGTGCAGACTGTATTTTTCTTTCTGATTCTGAATCCAGCGCAGATGTAGCTTCATCAAGAATCAAAATAGGTGCGTTTTTTAAAAAGGCGCGGGCAATAGCCAGCCGTTGACGCTGACCACCTGACAGAAGTACTCCATCATCGCCCACCAGCGTATCTAACCCCTGTTCCAGTGCCTCAATAAACGGCCATGCATAAGCTTTTTCGGCAGCGAGCTGAATGTCTTTAAGCTTGGCATCCTGCATACCGCCATAAGCTATATTATTACCCACCGTATCATTAAACAGAGAGACCTTCTGAGTAACGATGGCCAGATGTTGACGTAAATTTTTGAGGCTGAAATTTTCAATTGGCTCATCGTCAATAAGAATAGAACCAGAGTTAGGCAAATAAAATCGCGGAATAAGGCTCGCCAGAGTACTCTTACCACTGCCTGATCGCCCTACCAATGCCACAGTTTCACCGGGTTGAACCACAAAGCTAATATCTTTTAATACATTAGTTCCTGACTTGTCATAAGCAAAACTTACCCCTTTGAACTCGACCTTGCCCCTTATTTTAGTCAGCTCCTTACGGCCTTCATCAGGCTCCATATCTTCATCAAAAAGCCTGAAAATATCTTCTGCAGCGGCCAGACCTTTCTGTATCGTCGCATTAACTTCTGATAATTGACGAATAGGTTTCGCCAGCAAACCGCCAGTGCCAATAAATGCGACAACATCTCCCGATGTCATATTCGCTAATAGAACTGGGTCCAATACCAACCAGACAGATCCTGCTATTGCAAAAGAAACCACCAGTTGAATAATCGGTGTCGCGATCGAAGAAGTAACCACCATTTTCATAGATTGACGACGATTATTTTGACTTACTCTCTCAAACCGAGCCCGCTCGAAATCAGTACCACCAAATATTCTGACCTCTTTATAACCTTGCATCATCTCTGAGGCAACATGCGTCACATCACCCATTGAATCTTGAATCTTTTCACTTATCTGGCGAAATCTTTTCCCCGCGAAATTAACAATTAACGCAATAACTGGTGCCGCAGCAATAAATAACAGCGTGAGTTTCCAGTTCAGATAAAATAAAAACCCCAAATAACCCAGTACCGTAAAGCCTTCTCTAATAATAACTCGCCAGGCATTTGATGCGGCACCTGTCACCTGGGTTACATGGAAAGTAACCTTGGCCACCAGATGCCCAATGGCATTATTGTCATAATATAGGCTAGGTAAAACCAATAGCCGGTCAAACAATTCAAAACGCAGGTTATGCACCAAATGAGTACCAATGAAGGTAATAAAATAATTACCTACAAAGGTTCCAATACCGCGTAAAAAAACAATGACGATAATCGCCAGCGGTATAATCATTCTGTTTAATTCACCCTGATCACCAAATATCTGGCGGATATATGGCGCAACACGACTGTCCTCAAAAAAGTCATTGCCATTAAGCGAATCGATAATATATGCGATCAACTGCATAAAACTGACATTGGACACGGAGTAAATAACGAAGCCAAGCATACTAAGGATAAAAAATGGCCAATACGGAATCACATAAGATAATAACCGAGAGTAAATGGCCGTATCAGAGGATGGGGCTTCAGGAGTCTTTCTCACGGCTATTCCTGGTTGTAATACTGAGATGAATAAAACCCAATTGTCCAGCTGCATCCATGGCTGTCACCACAGCTTGATGCGGGGTCACGGAATCAGCGGTAATAACGAGTGGGGTAGAAGTATCACCATTGGATAACTTCTGTATGGCCTTTTTTAGTGTCTGCAGTTTGTTGTTAATGAGTGCCACATCATTAACTGCATAGTCACCTGATCGTGTAATCGTAATTTCAATTTTTTTATTTACCACCTGAGAAACCTCACTCGAGGCCTCTGGCAAATCAATTGAGAGTTTGGTTTCTTTAGAAAATGTCGTTGACACCATGAAAAATATAAGCAACAAAAATACCACATCAATGAGCGGTGTTAGATTAACCTCAACATCGACACGTTCTCGGCGCGCAAACTTCATTGATTATTATCCATCAGTGAATCAAATTGACAGGAACTGAGTCTACCAGGCACAGCGGCAAGACAAATAATAATCGCGTATTCAGCCATCATTAGCTGGTCGCAGCCCGACGGGCTGGGTTTTTATTCGAGCCTGTTTTTGGCCGATCACTACGAGACTCACTGCGATCATCACCACGATCATTGTTAAGCACCTCAACTAGTTTCAACGCTTCCTGCTCCATACCAACAACTAGCTCATCCACTCGGCGCAGAAAAAAGCGATGAAAAAATAGACTGGGAATAGCCACGGTTAAACCCGCGGCGGTGGTAATTAAAGCCTCTGAGATACCTCCGGCTAATACCGCTGCGTTACCAGTGCCCTCAAGCTTAATGGCGGCAAATACTTTAATCATGCCAATGACTGTACCAAGCAAACCCAACAATGGGGTAATCGCCGCAATCGTACCAAGGGTATTAAGATAACGTTCCATCTCATGGATAACCTGACTGGCGACTTCCTCAATGGCCTCTTTCATCTGGTCACGGCCATATCGATGTTGGGCGATGCCGGCAGCCAATATTTGTCCTAGTGGTGAGTTTATTCGAAGCTCACGTAGGCGCCGATTATCCAGATCATTATTTTTAATCCAGTTCCAAACTTGCGCGAGTAAATTCTTTGGCACAATTTGGCTAGGCCGCAGTGTCCAGAACCTTTCTATACAGATTGCAATCGCAATAACCGAGCACAACAGTATAGGTATCATTAACAAGCCGCCTGCTTGAATCAGTTCGAACACAGACCCTACACTCCCAAGAATAATTTCCGCCACTGTACCACAAATGCACTCGGGAAACGCGCTCAATGCGGGCCCATCGGCGGACAGGCAATTTGCCATAATTAGCGCCACCATACCAAACTTATCGCCCGGCTCATGGTACAACCTACGGCTTTCACGACGGAAAATTAAGCTTGTAACTACCGATAAATCTAGTTAAGGCGTCTGGTTAAGGGCTCTGGGGCTCCATCACTGACGGCATATAAACGACTCAGGCAACCACTTTCTGGTCATGCAACAAACCTATTTCAGACGCCGGCAGACCCAACTCTTCTGCCAGAATTTCATCCGTATGCTGACCCAGCACCGGCGCCGTCATAGGTTCCAGGTTCTCGGATTTTGCAAACATCATTGGTGAACCTGGCACCAGATATTCACCAATTTCTGGTTGCTCCAGACGAGCAAATAGCGGGTTTTCTGTGGAGCAATCTTTATCTTGTTCAATCATTTCCCTGAATGACTGATACGGCCCAAAACAAACTGCATTTTGTTGTAGGGTCTGCCGTACCACCGCAGCAGAATGGCTTTCAATCCAGGGGGCAACTAACGCCGCCAGTTGTTCACGCGCAACGTATCGATCACCTTCTAATGAAAAGTCCAACTTGAGCTGCGCGGCCAACAAATCGACCTGGTCTCTAATACCGGTTGCAACAACAATACCCTTCCATTGCCGGGGTGTTAAACCTACCAGCATGAAACGCTGACCATCCTGGCTGACAAAATCGCGACCGAATGCGCCGTATAAATAGTTACCCGCTTTCTGCCGGTCAGAATTATTGATCATCACCTCAGCTATATTGCCCAAATGGCCCGCTGTCGCCAGGGCAACATCTTTCAACGCGATTTTGACTAACTGGCCTTCACCCTGTAACCGACGATGCCTTTCTGCTGCTAACATCGCCACCGCTGCCATCTGTCCAGTAATATTATCCCAGGCAGGAAGCAGATAGTTCGTTGGGTTATCATTGCCTGGTTCACCGGTTGCATTAGCAAATCCCACCGCACAATTGACGGTATAGTCTACCGCTGAACCACCCAGCCTATCGCCCAAAATATTCACATAAATTAAATCTGCCCGATGCTTTGCCAGGACATCATAATCGAGCCAGCCTCGGGCTGGGAAATTTGTGATGAACATTCCCTCATCATCACCATCTCGGGTAATTAGCTGAGTAATCAATGCCTGCCCTTCAGGTTTTCGAATATCTACCTGGATCGAGCGTTTACCCTTGTTCATGCCCGCCCAAAATAGACTAGTACCGGTTTTTGTTATCGGCCAACGGCGATAATCAAGCCCACCGCCAATCGGGTCAAAACGAATAACGTCTGCACCCAATTGTGCCAATGTCATACCACCCAAAGGCGCCGCAATAAACGCCGACCCCTCTACTATCCGCATCCCAGATAAAATTCCTGCCACTCGATAACCACCTTTAACTACCAATTTACAATTTACTTTTCAGTATTTCTAATCATCCACGCTCTTATTTTACACTCTCTTATTTTGCAAAGAGAGCAGCAAGATGCCAATCCAGCACCTTTACATTTTCGCCTGCCTGCGGTGCTTCACCACCCCGGGTAGCAAAGGTTTCAACATGAAAATTAGCTATGCCACTACCTTTGAAGGGGATCTTTTCCGTCAATGTAACTTCGCTACGCAGGATATCCTGTTCAAATACGGGCGCTACATGATCACACTTATGCCACCCAAGAATAGTCATCAAATTTGGCAATTCACGGGTCAACTGCGCAGCCGCGATTGCAATAGTATGGCCGCCGTATACTAACCTTTTTCCATACACTGATCGCGTCGCATCAGTATGTGTCATCGCGAGATTAAGGGTCATACGCACCAGTTCTGGTGCCAGGGAAACAGTATCCTGAGCTTCAATCACTATTTTATCACCCACAATCAACTGATCAAAATGTTCACCTGCGGATAGTTCTTTATAGGTCGCATATTGCCAATCCGGCATAGCGTCTTTTAATGCTTGCGGATCAAGGTCTTCAGGCATCATATCAAAAGCATCGGCGTGACCTGTATCAGCCTCTGGATCCTGACAGGGTATCATTGGACAACGCCAGAATAACAGCACGGTATCGCCATTCTGGTTCTTGACGTGTATTTCAAGCGCAACCATTCCAGAGCCGGCTCGACCCGGCTTCAGTTTGTTCTGGCGCAACGCCACAACCTTAGTATTAGTTGTTAGTGTATCGCCAACATATACTGGATGGCGCAATATTAAACCACGATAGAACAAATTGCCCATTACCCGTTGGGAAGGAATAGTGGTTTGGCCTATCGCAAGATTACAAACTAAAGAAGGATTAACTAACGGTTTATCATGGCCTGTTATTTTTTTGCTCAAATTATTATCTAAAGTCATCCGCAAACGATCACCAAAAATCGCCTGATGAATCGCAACATGACCCTCGGTAATAGTGACCGCTGGCACCTGAGAATAATCATCACCTACTTTGAAATCTTCGAACCAGGGTGCTTTTGTCATTTTGAGAACTTCCTTTGGCACAAATTGGCCATATTTCCGAGATCATTATTATCCTGATAGGTAAATATTGATCTTTTATATTATTTATATTGCTTGTCGATTCAGCCAGGTCTTTAACTCACCATCATTAAGCACCCTCATCAACGACCCGATAACTATTGTTTGACGGTGCCAGGCGAACATTTTTTCACCCACGTGCAATTGTTTTTTATCACTTAAGTCATTTCTTTCGGCACCTATGATACCCCACGTTACGCGTGACACATAGGGGCTGTAACACCCGTGCTGATCATTAAAAGCGCAATATAATCCTGCTCAGCAGCTGCAACCCAGTTCAATTTCAACCATTGTCAGGTAGTCAATAAAAAATTAATCGATTTTCATAAACACTGCTAGTCTTTGAATGAAGCGTTGCAAGAACTCAATCTTTATCATACCAATGATCCACTGTAAATCAGCACAGTTGGCGCCAGTACACGTTCACCGAAGAGTCAACAACTGTGACTATCAGCTAATCGATTAAGCGCTATCTATATGTCAATTGCTATGCGATAACCGGCTATAGGGTAAAGGACTATGGGATAAAGAACTATGGAATTAACATTACTTTAACAAGTTGCGGTGCAAATTTCGGATTGAAATTCCAAGATTCGACCACGCAGTTTGAGCTTTGAATATCAGGGAATGTATACATGGCTGCCACCTGGAATAATCTATCAATAAAATATAAAATTCTATTCATTGCCTGTGTTGGTGTAATAGGCCTGGGGACAATTTTATCTCATAGCTACACTGCCACCTCAGAAATAAAATCACGCTTAACTGCCATTTCAGCTGTTCAATTTCCAATTATTTTGCATACCAACATACTGTCCCAAAATATCAAGAATATCGCTGAAAACATCATAGCAGCCACATCTGATATAGAAATGCTGGATGATGCCAGAGCCAACATGGAAGAAGCCCATAATGAATTAAATTTCATCGTTACCACCGACCCTCACCAGCAAGCCACCATTGATACCCTGCGCCTGCAAATGGACAACTACTTTAGTATCTGCCTGGCTTTTGCAACAGATGTATACGAAGGTCGAATTCAAATGACCAATGACGAAGGGTTTAAGAAAGCTGGCGAAGTCGGCCAACTCCTCCAGGAGTTAAAAGAAAGCATAGATACCTTCCAGGATACCAACCGCAGCACCTTTTCATCCAACCTTGAAAGTGCCATCACCGCAGCGCAGGAAATGCTGCGCACTGGCCTGATAGTGGGCGGGTCAGCGACCCTGGTTTTAATTGCAATCGCATTGCTAATTTCTCATAAACTTACCGAGAAAATATCCGTAGTTGGTAAGGCGCTAACCGCTCTTTCTAAACAGGACTTGAGCGATTCAAGGCCATTGGATATTGATAGTAAAGATGAGATCGGCAATCTGGCCCAGACTTTCAATCATTTTTTAGAAATTTTTACCGATAATAGTCGTAAATTCGATGCCGCATTGCGCATCAGAATCGCCTTAGAAAACGCCGCATCTAACGTCATGTTGCTGGATCCGAACAATAACGTGATATTTCTGAACCAGGCCTTTATAAGTACGTTTAAAGAAAGGGAAAACCAAATTCAGCAAGTCAGACCTGGTTTTTCTATGGCATCGTTACTCACTGCAGATGTCTCACAATTAGTCGGGAATAATCTTGATTTTAAATTTCAGGAAGTCGACGTGGTCCAGACGCGCGTCATCGTACTCGCTTCGCGGACCTTCGAACTGACTATCGCACCCGTGCATAATGAAGACCAGGAACGTCTTGGGGTAGTTATAGAGTGGAATGATTTATCGGAAATCATTCAAAGAGCACGTAAAAAACGTGAAGATGCGGCCTTCCTGAAAGAACAAGAAGCTGAAGCCGCAGAACAAATCAAACTCATCGCGAACGAAAATGCACGGGTTAGACAGGCACTGGATAATGTAGCCACAGCGGCGATGATTCTGGACAAAGACGATAGTATCATTTATCTCAATGAATCAGCTAAAGCATTGATGAAACATGCTGAAGCTTCGATTAAAAAACAACGACCCGGTTTCAGCGCCGCCTCCCTCTTACTTTCGCCAATTAATGCAATCAGCAAAGGCCTGAATCAAAAATTCCGCGACACCAAACCAGTCGAATTAAAAATAGGCGAGCACATTTTTCGTATCACCAGCAATGTAATTATCGCCGACAACACAAAAATTGGTATGGTACTTGAGTGGCTGGACCGTTCAGCTGAGATCATTATCGAGGATGAAATTGATGAACTGGTCAATGCTGCTGTCAACGGAGACTTTTCAACACGGATCAATGAAACAGATAAAAGTGATTTTTCCCTGCGCCTAAGCAAAGGTTTAAATCTTCTGTTGTATACCGTAGACGCCGGCATTAACGATGTTCAAAGAGTGCTCAATGCCATTTCAAAGGGTGATTTATCACAAACCATTGATGCCAACTACAAGGGGTCTTTCCTGGCCCTCAAAAGTTCATCTAACGATACGGTAAGAAGAATTAAATCTGTAATGAGCGAAATCGGCAACCTGGTTTCAGCTGGCAATGAAGGTGATTTCAGTTCGCGCATTTCTTTAGCGGGAAAAACAGGATTTTTTAAGGACTTAAGCACCGACCTTAACCTGTTAGTGAACACCACCGATGCTGGATTAGCCGATATACAACGCGTTCTGGACGCCATGTCAAAAGGCGATTTATCCCAAACCATTGACGCCAACTATCGCGGCGCGTTTGAAAAATTAAAAGACCTTTCCAACGATACAGTCAATAAAATACGCGTAGTAATGACCGAAATTGGTGATCTTGTTAATGCGGGCAATCAGGGCAATTTTGAATCGCAAATTTCACTGGTAGGTAAAACAGGATTTTTTAAAGACTTGAGCACTAACCTGAATCTTCTGGTAGTAACAACAAACGCTGGCCTAACAGACATACAAAGGGTGTTGGAAGCAATGTCGAAAGGCGATTTATCACAAACTATTGACGCCGATTACCGAGGTTCATTCTTAACCCTGAAAAACCTGTCTAACGACACCGTTAACAAAATCCAGTCGGTAATGAACGAAATCGGAGATTTGGTTAAAGCCGGCAATCAGGGTAACTTCAATTCTCAAATTTCACTCAGCGGCAAGACTGGCTTTTTCGAAGAAATCAGTACCAACCTGAATCGACTGGTTGAAACCACTAACGCCGGATTATCCGATATTCAACGGGTTCTGGGCGCCATGTCCCGAGGCGATCTTTCACAGACAATTGATGCTAGTTACCTTGGCTCCTTCCTGGCATTAAAAGATTTGTCTAATGATACAGTCAACAAAATTCAATCGGTAATGAATGAAATTGGCAACCTTGTTGAAGCAGGTAACCAGGGTGACTTTAGCTCTCAAATTGATCTACAGGGCAAGGTGGGTTTTTTCAAAACACTGACCGACAGTTTAAACAATTTAGTCAGCACCACCAATATGGGGCTTACAAATGTGCACCGCGTACTCAGCGCTGTCGCCAATGGTGATCTCACAGATAATATTACCGAAGATTATTCTGGCGCTTTCGATTTACTGAAAACTGACGTTAATACTACCGTCAGTAAATTAACTGAAATCATCACCAACTTACAGCAAACCTCCAGCGCCTTAACTCAGGGCGCGCGAGAAATAGTTGCTGGCAACAATCAGCTCAGCCAACAAACAAAAACTCAAAATACCTCACTGGATCAGACCTCACACAGCCTGCAGGATATGACTGAACTTGTCGTAAATAGTGCCGTAAAAGCAGACGAGGCCAGTAAAAAAGCTGCCAGCGTCACCGAGGATGCTTTACAGGGTGGCAAGGTAATCGCTGACGCCGTGGGCGCAATGGAAGAAATCAGCCTTGCCAGCAAGAACATTCTGAACATTATTACTGTCATCGATGATATCGCATTCCAGACCAACCTGCTGGCCCTGAATGCCGCCGTGGAAGCTGCCCGTGCCGGCGAAGAAGGCCGAGGTTTCGCGGTAGTTGCGGAGGAGGTGAGAAGCCTTGCACACAGGAGTGCTGAATCAGCCAAGGAGATAAAAACACTTATTTCCAATTCCGTCAATATGGTGGAATATGGCTCCGGCCTCGTTGGCCAGGCAGGAGAAACCTTAACTCAACTAGTGCAGTCGATTGTAGACGTCAGTGAATTAATGCAATCTATCAACCTGATGTGCAATAACCAGCGCACAAGTATTGAACACATAAATACTGAAATCAAACAAATGGAATCCATTAGCAACCAAAGCGAAAATCTGGTTGAAGTTGCATCTACCTCCAGCCTGTTAATTTCCAACCAAACGGACGAGATGCGACAAAAAATGGCATACTTCGAACTCAAACGCCCAGCGGGGAACAGCTAAAGGACATCTGCCGTCATGAACCTGAATTTAGGTTTTCCATTGCCATTCTCAATTGTCATTCCGCTAACTCAACACGCATAAACCGCAATATCTTCAACCCCATCTCCCAAACCACAGTCTATCAAACCACCGTCCTTCAAGCCCATTAGGACTCTACCAGAGACTAAGCTCGACATTCGACTAGTGACAATCGTTATTGGAACAATCCGGTGCCTTCTCGACCTGCAGGGTAATATGATGAATATTATATTCTTCCAATAAGGTTTTGCCGATTCGCGTATAACTATCTTCAGAACACCATAGGGTATTTTCTGGCATCACAAGATGTGCTGTTAAACAGTTTTCACGGGTGCTCATGCCCCAAATATGCATATCATGAACTTCTGTAACCCCCTCTATCGTTTGCAAGTATTGCTTCACCCTGGAGGGTTCAATACCCTGTGGAACGGCATCAAGGATTAAATTAACCGAATCACGCAACAGCCCCCAGGTGCCCATTAATATGACGCCAACAATTAACAGACCCAATACCGGGTCTATCCACAACCACTGGGTAAAATGAATAATTGCTGCCCCAACCACCACAGCCGCCGATATGCCTGCATCATAAGCCAGGTGTAAATAAGCACCGCGTAAATTCAGATCGTGCTTACTGCCGCGCATAAACAACAATGCCGTTCCGGCATTAACCAATATGCCTAGCGCCGCTACAATCATCACCACCTCAGCACCAATTGGAGACAGTACAAAAAACTTTTCAATAGATTCATAGGCAATATAGCTGGCTGCAAAAACCAGTACTATCGCATTTGTCATCGCCGCTAATATGGTCGTCCGACGATAGCCATAACTATAGGCATCACTGCTCTTACGAGTCACAAGGTATGCAGCGCCCCAGGCAAGCAATAGTCCCAGCACATCCGATAGATTATGTCCTGCATCACCCAACAGTGCGACCGAGTCAGTAATAAAACCATAAACGCCTTCTATCACGGTAAACCCAAGGTTGGCGCCTACTGCAATCATAAAACTTGTATTTACATTAGCAAAATCAGTCGTCGATGCATCATGGTGCTCATGACCGGTATGATCGTGTGAATGTTTATCAGAAGATCCCTGAGAATGGCTATGCATAAATTTGGTTCGAACGTCGCTTTAATAATTTGAAAAATGTAGTTTTATCTAAAATGCAGCGCTATCTAAAGTGCAGCGCTATCTAAAGTGCAGCGCTATCTAAAAAATTGACTACATCGTTAAACAAGTATGTATTTCTTTGGCTCGACTAAATGGCTCGACTAAATGTCTAGCCTCAATATTCCAGCACATTTAATCCCGTGACATATTCTGCTATAGCAAGAGAGGCTGTCAGCCCTGGTGACTCAATGCCAAACAACTGCAGGTAACCAGGCACGCCATGGACAGTTTCGGCTTGAATAACAAAATCCTCTACCGCAGACCCGGGCGCCTGTAATTTAGGCCGAATACCGGCATACCCCGATTGTAGTTGTATTTTCTCAAGTGCAGGAAAATATCGAGCGATTGCTGCATAATAACTTTCCAACCGATTTGAAGAAACCAAATAATCTTCTTTCTCGACATACTCAACGTCTGGGCCAAATTTCACCTGCCCACCCAGGTCAATGGTTGCGTGTACGCCTAAACCTGCGCCCGATTTATCTGGCACTGGGTAAATTAAATGCGTAAAGGGACTTTTACCCCTATAAAGAAAATAACTACCCTTACAAAGAAAGAGCTCAGGGATGTACTCACGAGGGACAAATTCGGCCGCAGCGGCAAGTCGCTGGGCACCAAGGCCAGCCGCATTAACAAGCACCCGACAAGCAAGTTGATAGGGCTGCTGATCAACCAAACAATGCAACAGGAAACGATCTGTTTCGCGTTTAATAGCTATAACTTTAGCCCGCGTGACCACTTGCCCTCCAGCGCGTTCAATATCAGCGGTCAGCGCAGTCATTAGCTCATGAACATTGACAATTCCGGTGGATGGCGAACACAGGCCCAGGTTAGCCTTGACGTTCGGTTCCTCACGCGCTATTTTTGCCTGCGACCAATAATTCAAATCATCAACGCCATTTTCAGCAGCAGATTGTTTAATCGAGGCCAAAATTTGTTCTTCATCAGTACAGGTGGCGACGATTAACTTACCACAACGTATATATTGTAAACCTCTCTGGACACAATATTCATACAATAACGCCTTACCTCGCACACATAACCGTGCCTTCAACGAATCTTTTGGATAATAAATACCGGCATGGATTACCTCGCTATTTCGACTACTAATTCCCTGCCCAAAATCGTCTGCCTGCTCAAGCACTAGTAAGTCCTTAGCAAGCAAGGACAACGATTTACCGATTGCCAGGCCAATGACTCCGCCACCAACAATACAAGTATCAACAAAATCCACCACTCAACTCCCCCCGATTAATAACCACCTCGAACTCAACTAACTGAACCTTTCCTGTCTTCTCGGCAGCAGAAAAATACAACCGTTCATTTCAAGCAATTCGACCTACAAGTAGTTAGAATATATATACCGTGATTGCGCTTCAAACCCCTATGTTTGAAAAATTCAAACTGGCGCTTCCAGCCGCAGTGCCCCAATCAGATCAGCGCGCCGTTTTAATCAATTATACCGATCCAGGCAAGCCCAACATGCCAACAACTAGCTACAACGAGCCAATGAAAAATAACAATCAAGCAACCAGGAAACTACTCATAACGAGTGCTGCCATCGATTTCGGTCTCGGCCTACTCAAGATTCTTTTCGGCATGTTATCAAATTCTTACGCCCTGGTTATCGACGGTATTCACAGCCTGTCTGACCTGCTTACCGACATTATGGTCTGGTTTTTTAATGACATTGGCAACCAGGGTCCTGATAAAAACCATCCCTACGGCCACGCCCGGTATGAAACTTTCGGCACCCTGCTGCTTGGTAGCCTACTGATCGCGCTAGCCCTCTTCCTTGTCTATGATGCCGCCGCTCGTCTGCTAACTTTAGATGAATACACACTGCCGGGCTGGCCAGCACTTTTGGTCGTGATTATTTCAATTGCCTGTAAAGAATGGCTTTATCAGGTTACCTTGAAACAAGGCAAGGCCACTAATTCCCGACTTTTGCAGGCCAATGCCTGGCATCACAGAACCGATTCTCTTTCATCCATCATCGTTTTGATTGGTATATCTGGCGCTATGTTAGGGTTTTTCTGGCTCGAACTACTAGCAGCCATTGGGGTATCCGCAATGATTGCACTGATTGGCTGGACTCTGGCCAGGCAAAGTGTCTCAGAACTTGTTGATACCGCACTTTCTGATTCTTATGTAGATGAAATCAAAACTCATATCTACAAAGTCGGGGGGGTGTTGGGGGTGCACAATATTCGCACTCGAAGTATGGGTGCGGGCGCACTGGTTGACGTACACCTACAAGTGAGCCCGGTAATTAGCGTTTCTGAAGGCCATCAGATTGGCGAATGGGTGATACAGCAATTACTCAGCAACTTTTCTGAAGTCAAAGACGTCATTGTGCATATTGATTCCGAAGATGATGAAGATTTTGATCCCGCCATGGCGGCAAATCTGGCGCCGCTAAGACCTGAAGTAAAGCAACATCTTTCTGCTGTCTGGGAAGAAATCCTGCCTGAAAAGGACATTGATAAAATGACCTTACATTATCTCAACAATCAAATTCAGGTAGAATTATTTTTATCGACGGCCAACCATTATGCTGAACCGCAAGCATTAAGACAAAAGCTGGTAGATGCCGCCAAACACCTACCCTGGTTACAACAGGTGGTTCTTTGGCATGAGTAGATTTTTAATGACAAGACCCGCCATAAACAACTTACCATAAAAAGAACTACCATGAAAAATCAGCCATGAAAAGCAAGCGCATATTGCTTCTCATGCTGCTGCTCCAGTTCAGCATAGGCTCGCGGCATTTGTGGCACATTATTTTTAAATGATGCAGGAGCAGGATTTTCAAATGATGCAGGAGCAGAATTTGCAGACGATGCTGCCTGGCCATTCTCAGCCAGCATTTTTAACAAATGCAAACAAACTATATGGCCAGTTTTTGATTTTTGCCTGGAAGCTGGCATTGCTTTTGCGGCCTGCATTGCCAGCGCCGAATGATTTAGCCTGACTACTTTTTTACTGCCTTCAGTCTCTGCAGCAACCCACCTTGAGGCACCAGCGGTGGAAAAGCTTTGAATATTTTCAATAAGATACATGACAATCTCCATCTACGCAGCCGAGGTAATCAATCTGGCTTAAGACCCTACAGCTCCGTAGCTAAAAAGTTAATCTGTGGTCAAAGGTTCGTTTTTTTGAGTTGTCGTTTTATAAACTGTCGTTTTGTAAACTGTCGTTTTATAAAACATTCAAATTTAGTGCGAACAATGACTGATCTGTATATAAACACAGTATCAAAAAACTATATGTATGTACAGTAGTTTGGGGGTTATCGCCTAAACCGAATAATATCATTACAGCAATATCCGGTGATTTTATGTCCCGATAGAATATTCCCAGCTAATATTTCCTGTGCTAGCGGATTCTCAACAAATCGTTGAATAGCCCTTTTTAGAGGTCTGGCACCATACAGTGGGTCAAACCCAGCGGCCACCAGGTAATCAACTGCTGCAACGGTAAAATCCAGACTAATACTGTTTTCAAGCAACCTGGCCTTTAATTCGGCCAGTTGAATTTGGGCAATTTCACCAATCGCCGCCCCATCCAATGCATGAAATACAACGGCATCATCAATTCGGTTTAAAAATTCTGGCCGAAAACATTCCGCCACAAGTTTCATCACGGCTTTTTTCATCGCCTGGTAATCAGCACCCTGATCAATATTAAGAATCAAATCCGAACCCAGATTAGAAGTCATAATTAATACTGTATTTTTAAAGTCTACAGTCCTGCCATGGCTATCAGTCAACCTGCCTTCATCTAAAACCTGCAGCAAAATATTAAACACATCTGCGTGAGCTTTTTCAATTTCATCCAACAATATTACAGAGTAAGGCTTGCGACGCACCCGCTCTGTTAGATAGCCGCCTTCTTCAAAGCCAATGTATCCAGGTGGCGCACCAATCAACCGTGCCACTGCATGTTTCTCCATAAACTCCGACATATCTATTCGAATAAGTGCATCTTCGCTATCGAACAGTTGTTGCGCCAGGGATTTACAAAGCTGCGTTTTACCCACACCGGTCGGCCCCAAAAACAAAAATGATCCATTGGGACGCGCAGGATCAGAAATACCTGCACGGGCGCGACGCACCGAATTGGCCACCGCACTGACCGCTTCTGACTGACCGATAACCTGTTCCTGCAGGCTAATTTCAAGATCGAGTAATTTTTGTTTTTCGCCGGCTAACATCCGCGCCACGGGAATGCCGGTCCATTTTGCAACGATAGCCGCTATTTCATCTTCAGTAACACGATTGCGCAGCAACTTCATTTCCATCATCTCTGCCTGGGCAGCCATATCAAGTTGTTTTTCAAGGCGCGGTATATCGCCATATTGAAGCTCAGACATTTTGCTTAAATCGCCAATACGACGCGCAGCTTTAAAATCTGCACGCGCCTGCTCCAGCTCTTCTTTAATCTGTTGTGTGCCATGTAATGCTGCTTTCTCGGCATTCCAGATTTCTTCCAGGTCTGAAAAATCTTTGCCTAACTCAGCAATGGACTCATCCAGAAGTTCAAGACGTTGTATTGAACCCGGGTCAGATTCATTCTTAAGCGCCTCGCGCTCAATTTTCAACTGTATCAAACGCCGCTCCAAACGATCCATTTGTTCTGGTTTCGAATCTATTTCCATGCGAATCAGGCTGGCAGACTCATCGATCAAATCAATGGCTTTATCAGGCAATTGCCTATCGGTAATATACCTATGCGATAACCTTGTCGCCGCAACAATCGCCGGGTCCGTAATATCCACCCCGTGATGGATTTCATATCGTTGTTTCAGCCCTCTCAATATCGCAATAGTATCATCGGCACTAGGCTCAGCTACCAGCACCTTCTGGAATCGTCGTTCAAGCGCCGCATCACTCTCCAGATATTCTCGATATTCATCCAGCGTGGTAGCACCAACACAATGCAATTCACCTCTTGCCAATGCAGGTTTAAGCATATTACCCGCATCCAGGGCACCCTCCCCTTTACCCGCCCCAACAACCATATGCAGTTCATCGATAAACAATATCACTCGGCCTTGCTGTTTCATCAGCTCATATAATACCGCCTTAAGTCGCTCTTCAAATTCACCACGAAACTTTGCTCCGGCAATAAGCGCGCCCATATCCAACGACAGTATTTTTTTCTCCCGCAGGCCTTCGGGTACTTCACCGTTGATAATACGTTGTGCCAGCCCCTCTACAATGGCCGTTTTACCCACCCCTGGCTCACCAATTAATACTGGATTATTTTTTCTCCGGCGCTGTAAAACCTGAATCGTGCGACGAATTTCTTCGTCCCTGCCAATAACTGGGTCCAAACGCCCCTGTTCGGCTAATTCAGTCAGGTCGATGGTATATTTATCCAGTGCCTGTCGATTTTGATCATCATTAGCCGTATTAACCGCAGCACCACCTCGGAATTGCCTGATCACCCGTTCCAGTGCCTCAATCTGGATATGATGCTGTTTAAAACAATCAGCCACCGCGCCCTTGTCAGAAGCAGCCGCCAAAATCACCCATTCTGTGGCGATAAACTGATCTGACTGTTGTTGAGAGAACTTATCCGCCAGATTAAATAAACGGCCCAACTCCTTCGACATTTGAATATCACCGGTCGGGTTTTTTACTTCGGCTAAATTACCCAAAATGCTTTCGAGGGCCTGTTCAAAAGAGGCGGTATCCACGCCCATTTGAAACAACATCGGAGCCGCTGAACCACCTGCTTGACGCAAAAGTGCCACAATTAAATGTACCGGCATCAGATAATTATGATCATGCCCTACCGCCAATGACTGGGCGTCAGCCAAGGCTTCTTGTAGTTTGGTAGTAAATCGATCAATTCTCATTTTAAGTTGTCCAAATCCGTTATAATTGGTGCGTAAGGTACAAGCGCTCCGGCCCATCTAACTATAGACGTTAAGCTGCTAAAACAGGGTTGTTAAACAGGAATACATAGTGACTGACAAGGTATATATTACCCCGCAGGGTGCGCGCCATCTCCGCGACGAACTAAATCATATCTGGAAAGTAACCCGCCCTGACGTGACGCAAAAAGTCTCGGCCGCCGCTGCACTCGGTGATCGCTCAGAGAATGCTGACTATATTTATGGCAAAAAGCAACTACGCGAAATTGACAAACGCATTCGCTATCTCACCAAACGGCTGGACAACCTGGAAATTGTCGATCGCATTCCCGAGGATCAAAACCGCGTCTTTTTTGGTGCCTGGGTCAAACTTGAAGACCAATCGGGTAAAGTTTCTGTGCTACGTATTGTTGGCGCTGATGAATTCGACCTGGCAAAAGGCTGGATTAGCCTTAAATCTCCGATCGCCAAAGGCATACTTGGTAAACATAAAGGCGACGACACCACTATCATGAGTCCGGAAGGTAAAAAAGAAATGTTTATCGCCGATATCAGTTATACAGGCTGGTCTTAATATGAAATTTGAACGACCGAATATTCAGCAAATGACAGGTTATGCCGCGGGTGAACAGCCCCAGGATGAAAAGACCATCAAGCTCAATACCAACGAAAACCCCTACCCACCTTCACCCGTGGTAGACGAAACAATAAAGCGTTTTACCGCAACCAGCTTAAGGCGTTATCCGCCCCCCACCGCCGCTAAATTTCGTAGTATTGCGGCAAAGCTCCACCAGGTCGAAGAAAATAATATTATTGCCACTCGGGGTGGCGATGAATTACTGCGCCTGGTCAT
This sequence comes from Pseudomonadales bacterium, assembly GCA_019090615.1. Lineage (GTDB taxonomy): Bacteria > Pseudomonadota > Gammaproteobacteria > Pseudomonadales > Azotimanducaceae > JAHRVQ01. The sequence goes on from JAHRVQ010000078.1 coordinate 75,013, forward strand.
CACAACCTTTGTTGACCCAGGCGAAACCATCGCCATGTCCGAACCCACCTATTCGCTCTACCCAGTCTTGGCACAAATACACAACTGCCCCATTCTCAAAGTGCCACTTGAAGCAAACTGGGCGCTTAATAAAGACTTCATTAAAAAGACCAATCAGGCACAAGCTAAACTGGTCCTTGTGGTTAATCCACACGCACCTTCTGGTCATCTGCTTGAACCGGCCGAAATCAAACAACTGGCAGAATTAAGTAACTCGGTGGTTCTAATTGATGAAGCCTATGTAGATTTTATTGATCCGGCGCGACAATACGATTGCCTGTCACTGGTTAAGGAATATAACAATCTGATATTTTTACGCACCCTGAGCAAAGGTTATTCTCTGGCTGGGCTACGCTTTGGCTATGGCATAGGCCATGAGACGCTCATTTCCCCAATAATGAATAAAACCCGCGATAGCTACAATCTGGATCTCTTCAGCCAGCAAATCGCCACCGCTGCCCTGTCGGACCAAAACTATGCGAGCCAGACCTGGCATAAAGTGCGCGAGCAAAAACAAAAACTTGACCAGGCGTTAATTACATTAGGGATTAAATCAGCCCCCAGTGAAGCCAATTTCCTTTTAGCAACCCTAAATGCCGACCTGCCTATGACAGCACAACAGGTTTATGTAGCGTTAAAACAGCAACATATTCTAGTGCGGTATTTCGACGCCCCCGGTTTACAGGATAAATTACGCATTACCATTGGCACCGCCGAGGAAAACGATCAATTGATAAGTACCATCAAACGACTATTCAGTAGCTTTCAATAGCTTTCAATAGCTAAGGGTATAACACCTTAGCTTTATGCGAACTGTCCATATACGAGCGATCATGATGCGACGGATCAGTCTACATCTCTGATTAGACCCTCCTGTGCAACCGAAGCAATTAGTATACCCGCCTCAGTAAACATATTACCTCGGTTGAATCCTCTGGCACCGGTAGCAGATGGACTATCCTGAGCAAATAAAATCCACTCATCCACCTTAAAAGGTCGATGAAACCACATTGCATGGTCCAGACTGGCAGTCATCAAGCCGGTAAAAAAAGATTTACCCAAAGGCAACGTGCAAGTACCCAAAATCCCCAGGTCGGAGGCATAGGCGAGTATGCACTGATGTAAAGCGGAGTCTTCTGGCAAGGTACTTCTTGCTCTAAACCAAACATTCTGAACCGCGGGCCTGGGTTCCGGCTTAAACATATTAATTGGTTCGACCCGACGAATTTCAATCGGCCGGTCATTAACCATCTGATGCATTTGTTCTGTTAACTCGTCCCCAGCACGCATAATAATACTTTCTTCAGTAAGGCAATCTTCAGGGGCTGGCACCTTAGGCATTTCAACCTGGTGACTGAAGCCTGGCTCCTCAATTTGAAAGGAAGTGGACATATTAAAAATCGCTTCTCCTTTTTGAATAGCGACCACCCGCCGAGTGGTAAAACTTCGACCATCACGAATCCTGTCAACTTCATATACAATCGGCAGTGTTGGGTCTCCTGGCCGCAAAAAATATCCGTGTAAAGAATGACACGGCCGATCCTCTACTGTGCGCGACGCCGCTATAAGCGCCTGACCTATCACTTGACCGCCGAATACCCTGGGTGTGCCCAGGGTTGTACTCATACCTCTAAATAAATTGACTTCCAGTTGTTCCAGATCAAGCTGATCTATTAAAGCCTTTAGGATGTTCGCCATTATTACCTCTTTTAACACTGTAATACACCAGCAAAATGGCACCTGCCGCATTATTCATCGCATCATTAAATGCACCAAACAATGTCTAAAACAATGTCTAAAACGATGTCTAAACCAAGGTCTAAACCAAGGTCTAAAACACTGTAGCAATTAGCACCAGCACTGGTAAAAAAACCCTGATTTAATTATAGCTGCCTTAACGACTAGCAGACTGCCGAGTGGCTGTCCTGAGGGAGAGTTCAATCATACCAGAAATGCGCCTGATCAACCCGTGCAGTATGTACCTTAATCGCAGTCTGTTTTATTTCGAGAATAATCTGACCTGATTCCGCTGTATTGAGTAGAGGTATGCCTCGATCCTTATAGCGCTGAACCACCAATGGATGAGGGTGATTAAATCGGTTTCGGAACCCTGCAGAAATAATCACCCGCTGTGGTCGAACATGATTCAGAAAACCCGGCGATGATGAGGTGATACTGCCGTGATGAGGAGCAATCATTAGATCAATAAAAGGCAACCTGGTTGTTTTTAAAACAGCCTCACTAGCGCTTTCTATATCGCCAGGCAACAAAATTGCTACAGCCTCAGTTTCAACCAGCAATATACAGGATTTATCATTCTCGTTAGCCGTAACAACACTGCCTGCCAGGAAGCTAAATTTCACCTGATCCAGCTGCCAGGGCCCCGCCTTATTGCACGGCTCACCATAGACTGCATCACTTGAAAGTCTATATTTCACGTCAAGTTCAGCCAGCAAGCCATTAAATCCCCCTGCGTGATCAAGGTCACCATGGCTCACCACCACAGACTCAATCCTGTCAGCGCCCAGGCGACGTATAGCTGGCGCCACAATCTGTGCACCGGCATCAAAGCGCTCGCCAAATACCGGACCTGTATCATATACAACCATATGTGAACGAGTCTTAAGTAAAACCGACAACCCCTGCCCAACATCCAGAACACTCACTACAAGGTCGGTATCTACATACTTGTCGGCAGGGAAAAATATCGGCAAAAAAAGCACCATCGCTAACCACCGAGGCATCAAACCGCGTTGCGACAGCAGCACCCAACTACCCAAACAGGCCAGTATAATAGCCGCCCAGCCCGACCCCGTTCGCTGCCAAACCCAATCTAGATCAGCAAAGAAACTCAAAACCCGAATGAATAGTTCCAGGATCATATAGACCAGTTCCAGTAACCAGGCGCCTATCTGCCAATCCAGCAAGATACAGGGTAGCGCAACCAGCAATATAGGAATAACGATCACACCGATTACCGGAATGGCGAATAAATTCACAGCTACTGAAATATAAGAGAACTGCAAAACCCAGCATAATAAAATGGGCGCCATGGCAACAAACACAACCCATTGAGTCTTTATCAACCCGATCAACTTTGTTACCCGGCTTTCCGACAGCGGTATTTTACCGCTAAATGCAAAGATCAAGCTGGCAACTGCACCAAAGGACAACCAGTAACCCGCATTTAATGCCGCAAATGGATTCAATACTGTCACCAGAAACAACGCATAAATAAAAACCAGGCTCACTCTGATCGGTCGCTGTAACGTCGATGCCAACATTGCCAACCCGACCATCACTAGCGCCCTCTGAACGGGCAAACCCGCACCAGCAATTGCGCCATACGCCACAGTGACCAGCAAGGTCAGTAACATAGATGCAAGCCGCCATCTGGCAATAAAAGGCCGCAACAGGAAACTACACAGCGCAAATACCAGAGCCGCCACCAAACCTACATGTAGACCAGAGATGATCAGCAGATGATTGGTTCCAGTGGCGGATAAAATCTGCCAGATATTTTTCTCGATCTGGCCGCTTTCTCCAATCAACAACGCCAATAACACACCACGAATATTGCTAGCAGGTAATTTGGTATTAACATACTGACGAATTTTAGCTCTAATCTGGTGATGAATTGCGCGCCTACCCGCCACTTCCAGCCGCACATTTTCTTTACCGGAACGCACATAACCCGTGGCAACAATACCCTGAGCAAACAACCAGCCCTCATAATCGAATAAACCGAAATTAACTGAACCATGAGGCCGAGTCAGCTTAACAACAAGTTGCCATTTTTCCCCAGCCTCTGGTAACACAGCAGCTGAATACCAACTCAGACTAATACGCGCCGGCAAATCCATATCTGCCGAAATAAAACTGCCAGGCAGTGCGTTAATATGCTGCACCTCAACAACCTGAAAAAGAAATTTCGAGTAACCCCGTTTAGGCAAAGAACTAGAACTTGCACTGAAACTGCTATTGGCCGGCAGCGAAGTAATATACCCAGTGACCAGTAACTCTGTGTTTTGCAGCTCGGGTGCCAATTTTTCCTCAAGCCCTAGCGCAGCAATGCCAATAGCGAATAACAAACCGATCACCCCGCAACAAAAAATGCGTAATCGCTTATAACAAAGCCCCAACAAAGCCAAAGTTAAGACCAGCCACAGGTACATTCTGAGATCCAGTCCAGGTAACACTGGCAATTGCGCAACGAGCACGGTCGCAAAAATAAAACTCAATAGATATAAATGCATGAAAAGTTGCCTCTAGTCTGTTGTGTAACAAATCAGGCTGCTTTTTCAAATCAGATGTCCGCCATACAACGCGTAAGACATACACGTTTTATTGAAATCGATATGAGACAGTGGATAATGTGCGCGCAATATACTTTTTTAGACCATTAGCATTTCTCTAACCGTTTTAGTTGCTAGTTTTTAAAGATGCCATTTCAAAAATACTTACCAGGTAAAGATCGACTCAGAGGTATATCCTCGTTGCGATACTTGGGTGAGATGATTTTTGAACCCAATCTCTGGCATTTCAACCGCCATTCTGTGTCCTACGCAGTTCTGATCGGTATTTTCTGGTGCTTCATGCCCATCCCGTTTCAGATGCTACCTTGCGCATTTACAGTGGTCTGGGTCAGATGCAACATTCCCCTTGCCATAGGGCTGGTGTGGATTAGTAACCCGCTAACAATGGTACCAATGATGTACTTTTCCTATCGCGTGGGTGCCTGGGTAAGCAACGACCAGCACATAGTAAAATCGTTTCCGGATTCTTTTGAACTCTTATCCGATCAGCTGGACCTGGTTTGGCAACCTTTATTGCTGGGCTGTTTTGTTACTGGCTTAAGTCTGGGTATTATCGGGTTTTGCCTGGTAAGAATTTACTGGCGCTGGCGGGTAACAACAAAATGGGCAAAACGTAAACTTCGCATGAAATAAAACTAACTCATGTTTGACGCGCTAACCAAATCGTCATTCGGTCCGCAACGCTGCACTTGGCTCAATGTTCGCAGCCCGGTAGGCCGGGTACAAGGTAGCCATTATACTAATAGCAAATGACACAACAATAATGAGTAAAACGTCTGCCAGTCGAACATCAGTCGGCACACGATCAAAATAGGTACCGGCAAGCATTCGGCTACCTGATATATCTTCCAGCAGGCCAATCACTTCGGTAATGTTATAGGCAAGCGGAATTCCCAGTGCAATGCCGCCCAGGGTACCCACAAAGCCAATAACACCACCCTGGACAATAAAAACCCCCATAATACTCAAACGCGACATGCCCATAGTTCTTAATACGGCTATTTGGGCTTGTTTCGCTTTGACCATCATACTTAAGCCGGAAATAGTATTAAAAGCCGCGATCGCAACAACCAAGGTCAGCAGCAAAAACATCATCAGTTTTTCCATACGCACGGTTTCAAAAAAATCGCCATAATCCTGAGTCCAGTCAGAGACCACCAGCACCTGCTCAGGCAACTGTTGTTTCACCTGGTTCACGCCAAAAACATTCTCCAAAGTAAGTCGAATATTGTGCTGACTATCACCCACCATTTTCTGTAAATCTTCCAGGTGTATCAAAACCAGCGAATAATCCAGCTCTGACTGCAGTGCAAATACCCCCGCGAGTTCAACTCGGGCAATTTTTGGCACCACACCAGCGCCGCCTTTCGACGGCTCTGGAATCAACATAGAGATACTGTCTCCAAGTCCCAGCCCTAATTGATTGGCCAACGAATCACCCATAATAATGTTGTTACTACCAGCCACCAGGTTATCAATATTACCCTGCAAAATATGTTGCGGCAGGACAGATATTTCAGCTTCAAACTCTGGCACTATGCCGTAAACTGCCACCAGTCGGTTACTTCGTGATTGCACCATAATACCGGCTCGATCAATAAACGGCGCTGCGGCAACAACACCCTCGAGCTGTTGCATACTTTCTAGCTGAGAATTTTTGATTTGCATATGAGGTACTGCACCGAGGATACGATATTTTAACTGGCTATCAAAACCATTCATAATTGACACCACAACGATTAGCGCAGTCACACCGAAAGCAAGCCCAACCATTGACACGCGAGTAATAAATGACAAATAATCGCTACCCTTCTCACTCACAGAAAATCGCAATCCCATATATATGGCGACATTCACTGGTTGAACAATCCTTTTCCTGACGGCTTAGTTGCCCCAATGGCCGAATCAGAGTCTAACCGCACCATCATTTCCGCTGCATCGGCATCATCACTATGACTCGCAACCAGCGGACGCCTTTCCAGGCGGCCATTATGTAGTTCGAACACCTTATCCATTCTGGCTGCTAATTTCAGATTATGCGTTACAACGATGAAACTGGTCTGCAACTGCCGACTCAAATCAAGCATTAATTCATCCACCTGGGCCGCTGTTTCTTCATCCAGGTTACCCGTCGGCTCATCAGCCAGCACACAGGCAGGTTTTGCCACCAGCGCTCGGGCAATTGCTACCCGTTGTCGTTCGCCGCCTGACATCTGCCCAGGTCGATGCTTCAATCGACCACCAAGGCCTACTTTTTCAAGTAGCTCGCTCGCCTCTGTCATCGCCGTTGATTTCTTCATGCCACCAATCAACAACGGCATGGCGGTATTTTCAAGCGCAGAAAACTCTGCTAACAAATGATGAAACTGATAGATAAAACCCAGCGACTGATTTCTCAGCCGACAAAGTTCTTTTTCTACCAGTTGCTGTATATTTTCGCCCTGAATAGTCACCGTGCCTGCATCGGGTTTATCCAACCCCGCTAATAAATGCAACAAAGTACTTTTACCACTACCAGATAAACCAACAATTGCAATCCGTTCGGCCGGTTTAACTTCAAAACTAATCCCTTTTAATATTTGCAGGTCATTGCCGCCCTGACGATATTTTTTATACAGATCGTCTACTTTAATTATCACTTCACTCATATTGAAGTGCCTCAACAGGGTTTGCTCGAGCAGCAATTCGAGCTGGATAGAGCGTGACAATAAAGCAAATAAATATCGATATACTGCCAATCTGCACAAGATCATCAATTAATATTTCAGCAGGCAGGTAATGGATAAAATACTCATCCATTAAACCCAACTGCAGCACCCCATCCAATAATTCATATACCTCAGTAATATAGTTAGAAACCAGCACCCCGAGAGCCAGACCAAGAAAGACCCCGACCAGCCCAATTAACAATCCGTGTAATACAAAAATCGAAAGTATTTCGTTAGTTCTCGCCCCCATGGTGCGCAAGATCGCAATGGCCGCTTTTTTTTCGTTCACCACCATAACCAAATTCGATACCACGTTAAATCCCGCCACCGCAATCAACATCAACAACAACATAAACATCGTACTCTTCTGCATTTGAATGGCTTCATATAAATTACCATGGCGGCGTTGCCAACTATTGCCATAGATCTCAGCCTGTCCAAGCCCAGTAACAATCTCATGTAATATCCGCGGCGCAGCGAATAAATCGTTTGTCGCAATACGAATTGCGTTTAGCTGTGATTGCCGGTTCAACCTCAGGCCGTCTTGCAGGTTAATAAATATCTGCCCCTTATCTATATCAGAACCGACCTGAAAAATTCCGCTGACGGTAAAACGCCGAGTTCTCGCCACAGGCCCCGCAAGGGTTAACTGAGCATCTGGCAATACCAGGCTTATTTTATCCCCCATTTCTACGCCTAATCTTTTTGCCAGAATAACCCCCAGCGACAGGTTAAATGTGCGCGGCTGCAACGACCTGGGACTGCCCTTCGTATAATACCTGCCGACAATAGAGACCTTATCCTCTAACGATGGATCTATACCGATATAACTTACCCCAGCTACAATACCATTGGCGACTAACAGCCCTCCTCCCTCCAGAAAAGGCGCACTACCAGTCACTTCAGGATGGCGCTCTGCCTGTTGAGAAACCGCCTGCCAATTGACAAAACCTGTTTCACTGGCAATAACCCCATGGGGCAAAACACCTAATACCCTTAACCTGAGTTCGCGCTCGAAGCCATTCATCACAGATAAAACTATCACCAGCACCGCCACCCCAAGTACCAGGCCAGAAATGGAAATAAAGGACATAAAAGAAACCAGTCCATCACCAGCACTTGACTGGGTATATCTGATTGCGGTTGCAACTCTCCAATCCGACACAAAATCACCTACTATAATTCAGCGCTATTGAAGCATGATCTGAACCGCCAATAAAGAACCGAGACATATATGCCTGTCATTCTTAAACCAAATACCAACGATCACTAGCCTAACTATCGAGAAACACTTAATTATTTAGAGAACTTGTCGAACATCAAGCTTCAGGTACCTAAAGTATTGGACCAGATGCGGATTATCAAACACCTTACACCTATGCCGGTATGCGTTGCCCCGTCGCATTCGGCCGGTTGCCGTGACCGCGCGGGATGATAGTTCACAGGCATTATTACTGAAGAACTGTACCAGTTTTTTGAAGATATAAAAGCTTGCCACGCCTTTTACAACCAACTTATAACCAACGTTTGAATATTTTGCGCGCTTAATTACCTGCCGCTCTATTGAGTGAATATATACTGGAGATTCCTCCCATAGGTTTCCGCATTCTTCACTAGCAGTCGCATAATTCACTGATAAGCTTTATATACAGCACGATACATATAGAGATATTAATTTAGAAGAAATGCGCTGTTTCAGCTAGCGCATACAAGATGCAAATAGATGCACATAACAGTATAACAAGAGGTAAAAAGCTTTGAACATAAAACCATTCTTTGCCGGCATTTTGCTTATTTTGTTAGCCTTGGAGACATCCGGGGCGGAGCCACGGGCAGAAATTGAACCACCTCGAACACCCCTGGACCTTCAATTCCATGAAGTTAAACTCGGAGGTTTTGAACGCCTTAAACTCAGTCATGACCTAAAGATCAGGGGCTGGCAGTTCGGCTCGGCCTACGTTGGTCAGACTAAAATAGCAGATCACTGGGGATTGGGTTTTGTCGTCACACGCGGCAGGACAATTTACGGCATGAACCATAGGGGCATTCAGGTACTGCGTAAATTTTAGGTCACTAAATAGATTTTAGAATCAGGCCCCACCGACACCAGAAGTAGCATCATCCTGTTTCAAACCTTTAGGTATACTAACCAGCTGACCACGAATTTGTAATGCCGCCACTCGATAGGCTTCTGCCAGAGTTGGAAAGTTAAACACCTGTTCAACAAACATTTCCACCTGGGTACGATTTAAAATAGCCATTTGACCCAAATGTATTAGTTCTGCTGCACCTTCACCGACAATATGCACCCCCAATATGTATTCACCACTGTCATCGGCAATCATCTTTAACATGCCTTCTGATGAGCCAGCAATCAAACCTCTGGCAACTTCTTTGAACTTCGCATAACCGATTAAAACCCTGCCATGCTTTGCTATCGCCGCAGCTTCAGTCAACCCAACCGAGGCAAGTTCGGGGATAGCAAAAATACCGATTGGTATGGCCTCATCAAGCGCACTTTTTTCATCTCCTATCGCATGGCAGGCTGCGCGCCTGCCCTGCTCCATTGAAGACGACGCCAAAGAAGGCGGCCCAATCACATCACCCACAGCATAGATATGGGGTATATTGGTCTGACAATATTGATTGACTTCAATTAACTTTAAGTCAGTAATATTGACCCCAGTTGACTGAATACCCAAACCGTTTACTGCTGAGATCCGACCCTGGGCAACCAATAATTTTTCAGACTGTAATGATGTCCCATCCTGCAAATCAAGCCGAACAGCAGCAACACCATCAAACTTTGCTGATCTGACGTTTTGTCGACCTACAAACGTCCCACCTTTAGACTCAAATTCAGCTACAAAATTCTCTGCTAAATCCTGGTCTAAAAACCCCAACGGTAGTTCAAATCGATCAACCAACGTCACTTCTGTGCCCAGGCTTAAAAAAACAGAAGCATATTCACAGGCGATTACACCACCACCAAGAACAATCATCGATTGTGGTAGATAATTCATTGATAGAATTGAATCACTATCCAGCACATATTCATGATCAATTTCAATATCTGGTGGATGTCGCGGCCTTGAACCCGTAGCAATGAAGATAAACCGTGCTGTAACGACTGTGATTCCTCTACCCGGATGAGTAATCTCAACCTGATGGGGTGACAAAAATTTAGCTTTGCCTCTTATGCATTGAATATTATTCCTCTTTAGCTGCGCTGAAATATACGCGTCATGCGCATCAACAACCCGGTTGACATTTTTCATTAGCGGCGCCAGCTCAGTCGGCGTATCCGTTTTAAAAATACGATGGGCACTCTGATAACGCCTGGCTGATTCTCGCAAAGCTTTTGAAGGTATGGTCCCTTTGTGAACACACATACCGCCCACCTGTGGCTCAGATTCCACCAGCACAACATTCAGACCTGCCTTGGCACCCTGAACTGCCGCTTTTTGTCCGGCAGGACCACTACCAATGATTAGAAAATCACATTCATCCATTACAACTCGTCGCTCGGATCAAACATTCATGGTATTAACCCAGGCATCCACAACCTCGCGTTTACCCTCCAGGTTCTCAAGGTCTTCAGGGTAAAAATTCAACCCTTCCTGAATATCCGGACAAAGCTCCATTGCCGCACAACCCTTTGCCAGGCTCAGGGCAGCCTGTACATTGAGTACTACATCGGCATCATCACCGCGATATTGCAATTCACAATGTCGCAAAATTACATGACCCACGATTTCAGGCAATTGCCAAATATTCGCCAGTAACGCACCTGCGCGCACATAATATTGTTCCAACAGGGCCTGATTTGCATCACTACTCAGATCAAATTCGGCAACACCCTGTACTACAACCGGTTTGCCAATTTGACAGAGTAACCCCGCAAGAAAGCTGGATTCAACATTAGTTCGTCGCATACGGGCAATTTCACGGCTCCATGCAGAACAAGTTAACGCATCATGCCACAAGGTTTTAAGTAATTTTTCGCTACCAGGGGCACTAAACAAATCAGAATTAAGGCTGGTGGCGAGAGATATCTCACCAATTGTAATGATACCCAAACGAGCGATGGCCTGTTGTAACGAAACGAATGCGGTAACTGGACGATAAATTGGCGAGTTTGCTATACGCATAACATGCCCAGCTAATGCCTGATCCCCCTGGATCAATTTTGACAACTGCTGTGCATCTGCTTCTGGATCAGAGGAAAGCTGAATTACCATCGCAGCAACCTGGGGTAACAACGGCAGAACAAGCTCTTTACGTTCAAGCTTATCTTCAAAAATCATCTTAACCTGTTCAGCCCTGGCCGGATCGGACATTCAATTTCCCTGGTTTCAGCCCCTTCATAGGGTCTATTCCATTTAAATATAGACCAAACGCAGCATTTTCAGCGAATTCTTATGTATATCGAGTATTTGCCTAATTAAGCCTTCGAGCAATGTAGGCCAGAGAAATGTTAAAATCCATTATCAGCGGTCGCCCCTTGACGCCTAGAATAGATTTAGATGGATCAACCTAAATCAGGAAGCATCAATATATTGAGCAGCACCTGGGCGTACCGTTTTATCGCCATTACTCACTTCTTCACACTTATTGGTATCGCCGCCGCATATTTCACAGGCACCATCAAAACCAATATTATTAAGGCCCCCACAAGTACCCGCCAGCGGCGGACGCCCCTTCAATACACCGACCGCCATCATAGCCACCAAAAGTAGCAAAATGACAAAACTAAAAAGAATCTCAAGCATGTAAATTCCACTTCTTGATATTAACGATATTAACGATTAAACATTCATTTAATCCACTAGATAGGGCTCAAAAGCCTTCGAAAAACGCTCCTCCAAACCCGCTTGTTCATTCATTATAACTAATACTGCAAGATTCTGCTGGTCTGCCAATGCCAATCCTGCATCAGCCCCCATTACATTAATCGCCGTCGCGAAACCGTCTGCCAGAGCGGCCGTGGTTGCGATCACGGTTACCGATACAAGGTTATGATTTACCGGATTACCCGTCGTTGGATCAATTGTGTGAGAGAATCTCTCGCCATCAATCTCAAAGAAATTTCGATAGTCACCGCTGGTGGCCATACCCATATCCCCCAATTCAATTGCCCGGTATATTGCTCGCTGGCCGGCATCTGGTTTTTCAATTGCAATTCGCCAGGGTCTTTGGTGATGATTTTCCCCGCGGGCTCTTAGCTCCCCACCAATTTCCACAAGATAATGTTCAAACCCATGACTATCCAGCAGCGCCGCCAGTCGATCAACAGCATAACCTTTCGCAATGGCCGATAAATCCAGATAAATATTTTCCCCCCTGGTCAGTTTATTACCATCAAGTTGCAATTCATCCATACCAACCAACCTTAGACTGGCTGCAATTTTTGCTTCGGATGGCAAAATGGGTGACAAAAGTGTTTGCTCTGAGCCTGGCCCAAAGCCCCATAGATTAACTAATGGCCCCACCGTCACGTCAAATTTACCGTCACTTAAGGCAAACAACTCAAACGCCAGGCCCAACAATTTCACATTATCTTCAGCTAGCTCAAACGGCTCATCAATCGTGCTACGATTAAAACGGGATATTTCTGATTCACTCAGATAGGTTGACATCAAATTATTAATTCGTTCTAACTCAGCCTCAATTTCAAGCTGCAGAGACACTACCTCAACCTGACCCACTATCTTTAGCTGATAGGTTGTACCCATAGTAACGCCTGCAATACTCACCGGCGTCTGCTGCGTACAGCCCGACATCAGCAATAAAAGCCAAAATATTCTGTTAACCACTTTCATCTATGCTCGAATAACCGTCAAATCAACCCACGCGCTGGATTCATTATCTACAATTATGCTTTACTCCGTTTTTTTAATTATGAGTGTAGAAAAATTTTGAACCAACCTACTATTACCCTCGAGTCAGCAACCATTGATTCAGCGCCGGCTCTGGAACAAGCATTACACAGCCTGATTCCCATTAGTGCAGATATGGGCGTAACAGTTGACAGCTATGACGGCACTACCCTGGTGATCCGCGCCCCTTTGAGTAACAACATCAACCATCAACAATCCGCCTTTGGCGGCAGTCTATTCTCTCTCACCGCTATGGCTGGCTGGGGTATGTTACAACTCAAACTTTGTGAATTAAAGATAGCTGCCAATACGGTTGTCGCAGGTGGTGAGGTTAATTATGCGCTGCCGGTATTCGAAGAATTAATTTGCCGCTGCGCTTTACCTGATAACTACCCAGAATTCGTCGCCAGGCTAGAAAATAAAGGTAAGGCTTCTATCACCTTGTCAGCCGATATTATCCTCCAAAACCAGGCTGCAATGTCTTTTTCTGGCCGCTATGTGGTGATCCAGAACGCAATAAAATAACCTGCTGGCCTATTTTCTTCTATTTTTACCGATACGGCTTTGTAAGCGCAAACAGGCCTTCAGGTTACAAACTTTTATAGTTTAATTCGATTATATCGAAACTCACTACCAGGCCAATCGGTTTCATCGATACTGATTATCAGCTCTCGACAGTCTTTCATATAAGATTGTGGCTCAATCTAACGTACGAACTATTACGCTGATGAATCACATGGGGCGGTTCGGCCAGAGACCTAATAGAAGAATAGACGGTCAACGGCGCGCAGGCACATTAAATAGACGCAAGACCACTGCCAGCACCCTGCATTGGCGTATGGTCTGTCGGCGCAAACAATCTTTTGATCGACGGGCACCCCAATCAGACCGCCGCGATGCATCAGCGCAGCCAGCATGGGTTCAGCTAACAATAAATAAAACTAGAAAATTTAAATTTTGCGACCACTTAAAATCAGAAAAGCTCGGCAAATTCATCAACCTCACTGTCTAATCCGCCGCTGTAAACTTGCTGTTCAAAACGGCTTATGACCCTGGAATAAACCCTTTATAAGCCCCCCTCTATACAACCCCTCTATAGTAAGACAAAGCCCTGTAACAGACATTCTCTGCATCCACTGCAAATAACCGCGCCATCGCCTTTGTTGTCCTGACTGCTACCCTGACAACAAAAAATAAAGTACTGCCCTAGCAACAAAATAAAAGTGCAGGCATGCAACAGAACAAAAGTATCGCCAAGCAGCTCAATATAATGAAATTGCATTTTGAATTAAACGCCACTTCCATTTAATATGCCGACAACTTTATAAAGTTGTCAATCCTATGCTCAGCGATCATGTTAGTAAATTAGCCCTTGCCATCGCTAACCAAATTCCGCGTATTAGTTTGGCGAGACTGCCCACACCTTTGGTGCCCTTGAGGCGTTTCAGTAAAAAACACAACACCCCCACAATTTGGCTTAAAAGAGACGACTTAACCGATACTGCGGCCTCAGGCAATAAACTTCGTAAACTGGAATTCGTACTCGGCCATGCGCTAGCAGAGGGAGCAACTACTATAATTACCTGCGGCGGCATTCAATCCAACCACTGTCGAGCAACCGCTGTGGTGGCTAGCCAACTCGGGTTGAAATGCCACCTTATTTTGCGTGGTAAGCCAACTAATCCCGCCGATGGCAACCTGTTGCTGGACGAACTAGTTGGTGCAAAAATTACCTTTATCGATACCAGCATGTTTAGCAACATTGACCAAATTTTCACTGATCTAGCTAACGAATATCGACAATTAGGCGAAGTGCCCTATGCTATCCCAGTAGGAGCGAGCGATGAAATTGGTCTTTGGGGTTATATTGACGCCATACGCGAGCTTAAAATAGACTTCGATACAGTGGGTATTCAGCCAAAATACCTATTTTCGGCTACTGGATCAGGCGGTACGGCTGGCGGCCTGATATTAGGTCGACAAATATATGGTCTACCAACAGAAATCTACTCGGTTAACGTTTGTGATGATGAAGCCTACTTTATTAATAAGATTTCGGATGATTTCAGCGCCTGGAGGCAACGTTATGGCATAGAAATAGCTAACGACCAGTTGCCCATCAATATTCTTGACGGCTACGTCGGCCCCGGCTACGGCAAAGCAGAACCGAAGATTTTTGACCTAATCCAGGATTTGGCACGTACCGAGGGTATGATTCTTGACCCTGTTTATACCGCCAAGGCATTCTACGGCATGCTGACAGAATTAAATAAAGGCCGTTTCACCGACTGCGAAGATATTATATTTATTCACACTGGGGGTATTTTTGGCTTGTTCCCACAGAAAGAACAATTCACTAATTCTTCGCTGACTCAATAGCAACCACATTAAAACTATGTTTGAATCTCATCGTTTGAATTCCATCCTTTGAATCCCTTCACAAAAAAGCCTCGGCAATTTGATATGCACAAACTAATTTATGCAATAATTCTGTTTATGCTGGTTTTAACAACAGGATGTTCAACCTTTGATACGCCGCTTTTCGACCTGTTAAGTAAAAAAGGCTGCAAGGGTGGCAATTGTCAGCAAGTAGACATACTCGATAATACTAATGCTGATCAGGAATGGTATTGCTATGGCGAACAGGGAACTACCGACTGGCAATGTGAAAATAAACGCGATCCCTCCAAAATTGTCGCCGTAGTGCCCAAAACTACCCAGCCAACGTCACCAGGCCTGCCCCAGCCTAGCGAACCTGCCTTTATCGCGCCCATTCCTACCCAGGCTGTTGCATCAGGTTCCAATCGGCGCCCCGGCGGTGCCCGCCCAGTAAACCCGCGTCAAATTTCGACTAAACAAGCTGCTAGTCGTCAAACAGCTCCCTGGCAGGCAACAGCAAACCAGAAAATCCTTGCGCAACCCGCAGGGTTCTTCGCTGTACAATTAATTGCCCTACAAGATAAAACACGGATAATTAGTTTTGCTCAGCAACATGGCCTACTCAACCCGACCTATGCAAGAATCAATAGTAAGGGCAAAATATGGTATACATTACTACTAGGAATCTACCCAGACAGATCATCCGCAGTACAAGCCAAACAAGCCTGGGAAAACAGCCGCAATGTCGCAGTCAAACCCTGGGTAAGACCACTCGGAGCACTACAGGACGCAATAAGAGCCACCCGTTCGTGACCCAAAATATTTTATCCCGACTACCCGCTGTAGATAAATTATTAGCCCAGGCAAGCGAACTCATAAACCTTTTTGGCCGTCCGGATGTCACCAGTGCCGTGCGCGAAGTCCTGGCCGAAACCAGACAGGCCCTACAACAGCAGAAAGTCGCCGCTACGTCAGCTTCAGACATATTACAACAAGTAACAACCCGCCTACATTCCACTCATAAAGCAACCATACAACCAGTCATCAATCTTAGCGGCACTGTTTTACATACTAATCTTGGCCGCGCTGAACTCCCGCAAAATGCCATTGATGCGGTGGTTAAAGTCGCGATGGGGTATAGCAACCTGGAATTTGATATCGAGCTAGGACAACGCGGCGATCGAGACGCACATCTGGAAGCGCTACTGCTAAAACTTACAGGTGCAGAAGCGGCTACCGTAGTAAATAATAATGCTGCTGCAGTATTGTTGGTATTAAACACCCTGGCAGTAGCTCGCGAAGTACCCGTTTCCAGAGGCGAACTAGTAGAAATCGGCGGTTCCTTCAGAATCCCTGAAGTTATGTCACGCGCCAATTGCACCCTGGTTGAAATCGGTTCAACAAATCGAACCCATCTTAAAGATTATGCCAACGCCATAAACCCCAATACCGCGCTGTTGATGAAAGTCCATACCAGCAACTATAAAATCCAGGGGTTCACAAAAAGTGTTTCTGATGAGGAGTTAGCGCAGCTCGCCACTGAAAATAACATCCCCTTTGTAACAGATTTAGGTAGTGGCAGTTTAGTGGACTTAAGCCGCTGGGGCTTGCCCTATGAACCCACGGTACAATCCATGATTAAGAAAGGCGTAGACATCACAACATTTAGCGGTGATAAACTTTTGGGTGGCCCGCAATGCGGAATAATCGTGGGAACAAAAGCGCTCATTGGCAGAATCAAAAACAACCCAATGAAACGCGCATTACGGGTCGATAAGATGACGATAGCGGCACTTTACGAAGTACTAAAACTGTATCTAGACCCTGACCAACTCCCACTTCAGTTGCCAACGTTAAGATATTTAACCAAATCTCAAACTGAAATTTGCGCCAGCGCGAATGCCATCCTGCCGCATTTTCAAAATAATCTACCGCACCATATCTGTACCATAGCAGCCTGTGCAAGCCAGATTGGTAGCGGATCTCTACCAACCGACCTGTTGCCAAGTTTTGCCATTAAAGTACAGCCCAGAGACAAATCTGACAAGGCGCTAACCCACCTCGCAGCAAAATTTCGTCAACTTCCGCTACCTGTAATCGGCCGTATCCATAATAGAGCCTTAATGTTGGATCTGCGCACACTCAACAATCAACAAATTTTGATCAATCAATTATCTTTAATCGAAAAATCACCTTTGGTCAAAGCATGATTATTGCCACTGCCGGCCATGTAGATCATGGTAAAACTGCCCTGGTGCATCAACTAACCGGTATAAAAACTGACCGACTTGCCGAAGAAAAAACCCGCGGCCTGACAATCGACCTGGGGTTTGCCTATATTTATCAGGGCTCACAAACTATCGGATTTATTGACGTACCCGGCCATATTAAATTCATCAACAATATGCTAGCAGGCATTACTGCCGTCGATTACGCCATGCTTGTTATTGCCGCAGACGATGGTGTTATGCCGCAAACACGCGAACACCTTGCCATCCTTGATCTCATGGGTATCGACCAGGGTTGTATTGTGATCACCAAAACAGATCGGGTAGATGAAACCAGACTCAACCGTGTTCAACAGGACATTCAAGCCTTATTAGCGAATAAAGGGCTTGCCAAAGCACCGATATTTAGGGTTTCAAATATCGATGGCAGTGGCATTGAAGCACTAAAAAAACAACTCTGGCAAGCTGCAACCGAGCAGCTTAACAAATCTGCAAATGGACTATTCCGGCTGGCCATCGACCGGTGTTTTATCGTCAAAGGCGCAGGTATTGTAGTTACTGGCTCAGTCTTTTCAGGCAATATACGTATCAATGACGAATTAATCTTACACCCACAGAAAAAAGTAGTCAGGGTGCGGGCTATTCATCGCCAAAATCAACCGGCAGACACCGGCTCAGCAGGTGATAGATGTGCAATCAACCTTACCGGTGACATCAGCCGAGACCAGATCAGCCGCGGAAATTGGCTATCGGCAAATGGTCTGCTGCCATATTCAAATAGACTAGATGTAAATTTCAAATTATTGTCCACCGAAACCAGTCGACTCAAACACTGGACACCTGTACATATACATAGTGCAGCCCAACATGCCACCGGCAGAATCGCAATATTAGAGTCTAACAACCTGCTACCTGGTGAAACCCAACTGGTACAGCTGGTTTTATCGACAGCCATGAATACTTGCTATGGCGACCATGTCATTATCAGGGACCAGTCGGCCAATCGCACCTTAGGCGGCGGCAGAGTCATCGACCCAGATGCACCCAGACATGGCAGGACAAAACCTGCCAGGGTCAAATTACTTAAAACAATGCTGAATCCGGTCGAGGAAGAACGGTTTACGAATATGTTATCCGTCTATCCAGACGGATTTAATCAATTAGAATTAAAAGCAAAATTCAACCTGGTATCATTAAACGTCAAACAATACGGCATCAGCGATTCAGCCGGCCAACTGCTTGGCCATCGCGCTGTTAAAACAGCAAAAACAACACTGCTTAATCATCTTGATGGCTGGCACAAAACCAACACAGAGGGTATTAGTGCACCGCAGCTGATTGTAAATTGTGAATTACCCGTGACCCTGGCAAATTGTGCCATTAACCAGCTACTTAATGAAAAAAACATTATTCGCACGGGCAACAATTTTAGTTTGCCAGGAACAAAAACAACGCTTACCGAGGCGGAATTAACCCTGTGGCAGAAGGTCGAACCAATTCTGCAACAAGATATATTACGTCCTCCTGTAATTCATGATCTGGCGAAGTCCATTAGCCTTGCACCTGCACTCACCGACAAGCTCCTAAGCCAGATGATTAAATACGGTCTGGTGACCAGACCAACAAAAAATCGATTTTTCCTGCCGGAGGCAATAACAACACTAAAAAAAATTGCTATTGAATTGGCGGATAAAAACAAGAATGGCCATTTTACGGTGATCGAATTCAGAGACCACTCGGGCATTGGCAGAAATTTAAGCATTCAGATTCTAGAATTTTTTGATCAGACAGGTTTTACCCGCAGATTGGCAGACCATCGAATTATTCAGGACCCAACTCGCTGAACGCTTAATTTGAGAACAGACAAG
Source organism: Pseudomonadales bacterium (assembly GCA_019090615.1). Classification (GTDB taxonomy): domain Bacteria; phylum Pseudomonadota; class Gammaproteobacteria; order Pseudomonadales; family Azotimanducaceae; genus JAHRVQ01. The sequence continues at coordinate 94,430 of JAHRVQ010000078.1, forward strand.
CTGCTAATATAATCCAGCCAACTAAACATCAATACCCATGCGTTCTAGATAAGTATCAATAATCCAGCGAGAAATTGCGACCTTACCAGGGATATCCGGCAGGTCTGCTACATCAAACCATTGAGCATCGGCGATCTCCTCCTCCTGCAGGACTATATCACCAGACTCGTATTCCGCCAGGAAACCTAACATTAAGGAATTGGGAAAAGGCCAGGGTTGACTGCCCAAATATTCAAGCTTGGCTACATTAACGCCAACTTCTTCTTTTACTTCACGACAAAGTGTTTCTTCAATTGACTCTCCTGGCTCAACAAATCCTGCCAAAGTGCTATACATGCCCTTTGGAAACATATGATTCCGAGCAAGTAAGATACGGTTTTTGTCATGTACCAGAGTAATAATAGAAGGTGACAATCGCGGATAACTGTGGATTTTACATTCAGGACAAACCATTGCCCGGTCGACCTTGTGCGACACCGCCTTGATACCACAGCGACCACAAAATTGATGAGTCCGATACCAATCCAGTATCTGAGTTGCCCTGCCGGCAATACTAAACATTAAATTGTCGGTTTTGCCGGCCAACATTCTAAGATTACCTTTTTTCTCATTCACAAGGTCTGTCTCAACGGCAAAACAGTCAACGCCCGCCAGTCGGCCCATAAAATGTTGCTGCGTTTTTTGCTTATCAAAGTCATCTGCTAACGTTGATAACGGCTGCCACTGACCCTGCGGGTCAAACCTGAGTAGAATTTCGTTGCCCTGAAAAACAAAGTACAACGAAGTATCAGAGGGCGCTGATTGCACCACTTCTGAAATGAATTGGGTTTGTGCTTCTGGCCAGACGAACATAATTTGCTTCTTCTCCAAGGTTAGGGGCAACGGTAGCAGGCCGTATAGTCTAATAATATCCTCATGAAAAAGACACTATTTCATCTCCCAACAGGTAGCAAGCGCATCCATAGCGCCTAATAAAGACCTAATCAGGCCGCCGCCAGACCGCCCCCGCTGAAGCTTTATCTAGCTGATCAAGCTTCAGCTCATGTCTTTGTAGCTCATCCATATCTGCTTTGACAACTTTTAGTGCAGGGCGATTAGCGTTAATACGCTTTATATCTGTCGCCCCTGATTCATCTGTATCTGTCAATTCAGTATCAAAGCTCAAGGTGACCTGACCACCCGTCAGCAACAGATAAACATCGGCTAAAATTTCTGCATCTAACAGTGCGCCATGCAACTCTCGCTGAGAATTATCGACCATATAACGCTTACAGAGTGCATCCAGATTATTTTTTTGACCTGGATGTTTCTGCCTTGCAAGTTCAAGGCTATCCAGGACACCACAATAATCCGTCAGTTTGCCCAATGACGCAGACATAAGACGCATCTCTGCATTAATAAAACCAATATCGAATGCCGCATTATGAATAATAAGTTCAGCACCATCTACATAGTCAAAAAACGCCTGCCAGACTCCCTTAAACACAGGTTTATCCTGCAGGAACTCAGGTGTAATGCCATGAACTGCCAGGGCCCCCTCATCAATCGCACGTTGTGGTTTAATATACTGATGATAATGATTACCGGTCAATTTTCGATCTATCATCTCAACACAACCAATCTCAATAATCCTATGGCCAAGACCAACCTCAAGGCCTGTTGTTTCCGTATCTAATACTATCTGTCGCATTATTCTCCAAATATAAATTTTTCTGGTTCGTCTCGGTATTACATTTTATATAAAATGGCACACAACAAAATGTGAATCAGACAGGCATCTATCGCCAATCTATCTGATTCAGCCCTGATTATCCCAGGATACATAAACAACTTTTTCACTAAAACCATAAACTATTTATTATCATCTACCAATAAATACCACCAGCCTATTTGTTGCCTGGCCTGTCTGGCGTAGATATCTGCCGACCGGAAACCGGTCGTACTGGACGAACAACACTCAATTCGTGAAAGCCTGACCGTTCTTTCCAGGCCGGTTTAATGGGAGTCATTGTACCTACCTGTTTTCGCGCCACAATCACATAGACAGCCCCAAAAGGCCAATTGGCATCACGACTTAGACCTTGCGGATAACCCGCTGATAGGTTTACACCCGCACTATTCAAAGGTAACCCATAAATACAATATTGGGCTCGATCAATCTTAAAGTTCAACAAATTCAGCCAATCCATAAGACGACCTGGACGAATAAAATTCCCATTCCATGGGCTTTTATTCCGTCTTCCACCTACAGCCTTAACGGCTCCCCAAAGACTAAACGGATTAAAACCAACTATTACCACATGCCCCATGGGCAGTGATATACGCGCAATTTCTCTTAATAATTGTTGTGGCGCAGGACTAAAATCTAGTAAATGGTGCAATAAAAGCACATCGATACTATCATTTTCAAAAGGCAGGTTTTCAGCATCACTAATAAAACCCTGTGGATCTGTAGTATTTACCGCCAGTTCCGGCTGGCGCATAACAAATTTATGATGAATCGGGCTGGAATCGAAAAGTGATCTGGGTTGGACACTCAGTTGACATAAATGATAACCAAAATACCCTGGCAACAACTGATCCATGATCGCTTGTTGGGCATTAAAAACTTGAGTCCCTAAATTCGACTCAAACCATTGGGCCATTTTTTTCATAACCATTGAATTCCTTTGGTGGAATAAGAATTCATTAATAACTATCGACCAACAGTTGTTATAATCTGAAAATCATACGCTTATTATTCACTCAATGTCGCATTTTCACGATATATCACCGTGCCACTTAATGTCGCCTTTCGATTATTGTCCCTTAGACATACAATTTATAAGATAATTAGATGAGTTTTACTCCGCAATCCAGTGTTATTTTTGTTTGTTTGGCGATTAGCCTCTCGAGCTGCCAACCTCTAACTAAAACTTCGGCAGACCAATCGCTAATTACCAAACCACAAATCAACCCTGATCAATCAGCCGATAACCTCATAAAGTTAGTCAGCGAAGAAATTGTCATTGCCGCATCATTACCCATTAATAGCGACGGCCAGGATGATATTGTTGAAAGAGAAGATGATCCCAGCCCACTCGCACCCGAAATTACACAACAGACACAAGACCTGTGGCAGCGAATGCGACAGGGATTTTCACTTGACCATCATCTAGATGATACAAGGGTTAAGTCCGAACTGAATTGGTATATTCGACATCCTGACTATCTCGACAGGGTCGCCACTCGAGCAACTCGTTATCTCTATCATATAGTCGAACAGGTAGAAAAACGCCAATTGCCACTTGAGTTAGCACTCTTGCCTATCGTTGAAAGTGCCTTCGACCCCTTCGCGTACTCTAACAGCCGAGCCTCCGGTTTATGGCAATTTATACCTTCGACAGGAAAACTATACGGTCTGAAAATTGACTACTGGTACGACGGCAGGAGGGACGTTACCGCTTCAACAAACGCCGCACTGAATTATTTGGCAGCCTCTCATCGGTCACTCAACGACGATTGGTTACTCGCCCTGGCGGCCTATAATACCGGCGAAGGCAATGTCAGATACTCTATGAGAAAAAACAGAAAGGCAGGTAAACCTGTCGATTTTTTCTCCCTGAAGTTATTCCGTGAGACCCGTGCTTATGTCCCAAGATTACTCGCAATCAGCGAAATAATCGCACATCCGGAAAAATACAACATTACTTTGAAAGCAATTTCTAATAAGGCTTATTTCGAGGTCGTCGACATAACAACCCAACTGGACCTTACCAAAGCTGCCGAACTGGCAGAGATATCCGTCGAGGAGCTCTACCTACTCAATCCTGCATTTAACAAATGGACCACACATCCCGATGGGCCACATCAGTTACTCATTCCAATTGGCCGCGTCGAACGCTTTCGACACAATATGGCGCAATTACCTGTTGACCAACGGCTTGGCTGGCAACAACATAAAATTCGCAACGGTGAAAGCCTTGGAGTTATCGCTGAGCGTTATCATACGACCATCGATACATTACGCAGCGCAAATGATATCAAAGGTAATCTCATTGTTGCAGGTAAGTATTTACTTATTCCAATGGCAATCGGCCAGGCGGATCAATACCAGCTCAGCGACTCTCAAAGACTCCTTTCAAGACAGGCCATTCTAGAAAAGAAAATAGGCACTAGCCCCCTTCAACATACGGTCAAAGCTGGTGACAATTTTTGGGATTTGTCTCGCCAATATAAGGTTTCTATGCGAAATCTTGCAAAATGGAACGGTATGGCGACAACAGATTTATTGATGCCAGGACAGCAACTGAAAATATTCAACAAACAAGCCAAATTAGCCATTGCCAGCCCAATGACTAGCCAGGTAATTCGCAAGGTAAACTATAAAGTTCGCCGCGGCGAATCTCTGGCAAGAATAGCCAATAAATTCAACCTGCCTGTTCGCAAAATACAGCAATGGAACACTAAAATTAGCCGCCAAAAGTACCTACAACCAGGCGACAAAATCACCCTTTATATCGACATCACAAAAACAGAGTAAACCCCTTAGTGCCCTTACTCCACAGAACCCGATAATGTCAGGTTACCAATAAATTCCCGATAATCAATTACGCCCTGCTGAGCAGCTAATACTTTGCCCAGGTTTTGGTTGTCGTCATCCACAACCTCATCCCGAGGCTTATTTTTAACATTAGTAACACTCAGAACAACCGCGTCACCATTACCAAGTAAAGAAAAACCGACGGACTTTTCACCCTCTGCAGGTCGAGCTAGCGCAAAAGCCTGCTGATTTATTTCTCGGTCCATAGATGCCTGATTTCTTGCTGCAGCGCCTACCACAGTCCATTTTAAACCATATTTATCAGCCACATAACGAGTCAACGAGCCACCCTTCAACAGACTAACGATTTCCTCTGCCTCGGCACGCAACTGTATACTCCCTTTATCCCCGCGAATAATATCCTGTATCTCATCTGTCACCTGCTCGAAATCTTTCAATCGCTCAATCTCGTGCGCTTTAACATGTACGACTACATGATGATTAGGTGTGATTTCTAGTAAAAGACTATTATTTCCATCTAACAACACATCCCCACTATATGCAGCTTCAAGCACTGCGGGGTTGGCGGCTATACCAACGGCCTCAGAGCGCTTAGATAATCCAGTAAATTTTACCTCGAGTGATAACTCATCAGCAAACCCTTCGAGGTCAGGCGATTCATACGCTAACTCACTTAATCGCGCGGATAAATCAACAAAAATTTCTTCGGCCGCAGCTACCCTGTACTCATGTTCCACCTTATCGCGAAACGCTTCCAACGTTGGCGTGGTAGCTTGCTCAAACCCTGTTAATTTCAAAATATGATATCCAAATTCTGTTTTCACAGGCCCCGAGAAATCACCCAGGCTTAGCAGTTTTGCAGCTGCCTCAAATTCTGGTACAAAGGTACCCGCATCATTAAACCCCAAATCTCCACCTAATTCCGCAGAACCCGGGTCATCAGAAAACTGCTTTGCTAAAACTGCAAAGTCGCCACCAGACTGTATTGACTGGTAAACCTCATCAGCCTTCAATTTGGCATCTTGCTCAGACATCTCATCATTGGTTTCAATAAGAATATGTGCAATCCGACGCTGCTCAGGCTTTTCATAGCTAGCCCTGGTATCCTCAAAAAACAATATAAGCTCTTCTTCGACAACATCTATATCTGCTAACAAGTCATCCCGCTTTAGTTCAACATAAGCAAGATCAAGTGCTTCTTCCGTCATAAAGTCCAATTTATTTTCATCATAATAAGTTGCTATCTCAGCATTGGTGATTTCTATTTTTTGACTTTGATCATCCAGAATCAATCTCATAAACGCTATATCACGCGTCTGTTGGGCCAACCCACTAGTACGTATGACTTCATTTTTAGTAACGAATGCAGTAGAACGTATACCGTTAGATATTTGCGAGAACATCTTGTCACGGCGCATTTCTTCCCTATAACCCAGCGCTGTATATCCGGCACCACCGATGATCATTTGAAATTGTTCTCGATCATACCTGCCATCAACCTGAAACACATCGGTGGCTACTATTTCCGCGTCCAGACTTGCATTACTAAATTGCATACCGAATTCTTCAGCTGCCTGAGTTAATAACCTCCGATTTATTAAATTTTCTAGTACCTCGCGACGAAGCAAGTCTTCATCTATCGCTTGATCCTGGGTCTGTAGAACTCTTCGCCTTCTGCTAATACCTGTTTGCATCTCTTGTTCAGTGATATCTGAGCCATTTACCGTAGCAACTTTTGCAACGGGCGCGAGAAATGTGGTGATTGATCCCATGCCAAATGCTGCAAAAACGACAATAATTAATCCAACAATTATCTTTGCCACAATCCCTTCAGAATTATCCCGCATATCTTGAATAGACATTCATAACCTCGCATCTGGTAGATGAAAAATACTACAAACAAAAAATGGCGCATCCAGGATGCGCCATTTTTTGTTTGAATTTGACATATTGTACCGTTATTGGTCTTGCTGTGAAATGCCCGGGGACCGATCTTTATTCAGTACAACATGGTGAAATAGCTCTAATTAACAGCGTCTTTCAGGGCTTTACCGGCTTTAAATGCTGGCACCTTGGCAGCTTCAATTTGAATCTCTCCGCCAGTTTGAGGGTTTCGTCCTTTCCTCGCTGCACGTTCCCTAACACTAAAAGTACCAAAACCAACTAACACTACTGAATCACCTTCTTTTAAGGCATCTGTCACTGAATCGATCATAGCATCAAGTGCCCGACCAGCAGCCGCTTTGGTAATGTCAGCTGATCCTGCTATGTTTTCAATTAGTTCTTGTTTGTTCACTCGTCACCTCATTCCATAATTATTGATTTAATAATTCCGTTGGCTAAAAAACAATTTAGCCAGAAAAACGGTTCCTGCATACTACCTAAATAGAAGGCCCTTGAGCCGCGGCCCAAAATATCTTACTCAATCCTCAGATCCTTATACCAATAAGATAAAATTACTGTCAAGCCAAAAGTCCTAATGTGCAGGGATTCTCTGGTCTGTACCACTTTCTTCTCCTGATTCCTGATCCTTGCCAGCCTCATTTGGCAACGGCTCAGGCACTCTTTGAAGTGCAATTTCCAACACCTCGTCAATCCATTTTACCGGCCGGATAACTAGATCACCTTTAATATTTTCTGGTATTTCTCTCAAGTCTCGCTTATTTTCATCTGGAATCAATACTTCTTTAATGCCGCCTCTATGCGCAGCAAGCAATTTTTCTTTTAAACCACCAATAGGCAACACCTGACCACGCAGCGTTATTTCCCCTGTCATGGCGACATCAGCCCTGGCAGCGATACCTGTTAGTACAGAAACCAACGCTGTACACAAAGCTATTCCGGCTGATGGGCCGTCTTTGGGCGTAGCCCCTTCAGGCATGTGAATATGAAGATCATATTTCTCATGAAAGTCCTTCGCTATCCCCAGCACTGCAGCCCTGCTCCGCACAACCGTCATTGCTGCCTGGATGGACTCCTGCATCACATCCCCCAGAGAACCAGTTTTAGTTGTAACACCCTTGCCTCTTACTGCAACTGCTTCAATAGATAAAAGCTCGCCACCAACACTTGTTACAGCAAGACCTGTAACCTGTCCAATTTGGTCCAACTCTTCCGCTCTACCAAAGTTGAACTTCCTTACCCCAGAAAAATGCTCTAATTTTTCACTGTCTATCACCAGCTCCTCAACATCAACCTCCTCTATATCTTTTAGCGCACTCTCTTTAACAACTTTACGGCATAATTTGGCCACTTCTCTTTCTAAACCACGAACCCCTGCTTCACGGGTATAAAACCTGACCAGGTCTCGAATCGCATCATCGGCTATAGCCATTTCCTTATCACGAAGCCCGTTATTTTTGATCTGTTTGGGAATCAAATACCGAGTAGCGATATTCAATTTTTCATCTTCGGTATACCCTGGAATCCGAATTATCTCCATTCTGTCAAGCAAAGGCGCCGGTATATTCATAGAGTTTGAGGTACAGATAAACATCACCTCAGAAAGGTCATAATCAACTTCCATATAATGATCATTAAAGGAATTATTTTGCTCTGGGTCTAAAACCTCCAAAAGTGCTGAAGCGGGATCGCCTCGGTGATCCTGGCCCATTTTATCAATTTCATCTAACAAAAATAATGGGTTTTTAACACCCACTTTTGATAATTTCTGAATAATTTTGCCTGGCATTGAACCAATATAGGTGCGCCTATGGCCCCTTATCTCAGCCTCATCTCGTACTCCACCCACTGCCATTCTGATGAACTTCCGATTAGTTGCTCTTGCAATAGATTCGCCTAATGATGTTTTACCCACACCAGGAGGCCCAACCAGACACAAGACAGGTCCCTTCATTTTTTTCACACGCTTTTGTACCGCAAGATATTCAAGAATGCGGTCTTTAACTTCTAACAATCCATAGTGATCCTGTTCAAGAACCTTTTCCGCCTCAACTATGTCGGTACGAACCTTCGACCTTTTCTTCCACGGTGTACCTAACATCCAGTCGATATAACTTCGTACCACTGTCGCCTCTGCAGACATCGGTGACATCATTTTCAGCTTATTGATTTCAGCTGTAGTCTTATCTTTTGCTTCCTTAGGCATACCAGAAGATTCCATTCTTTTTTTCAAATCTTCTATTTCATTGGGTACATCATCCAGGTCCCCCAGTTCTTTTTCGATAGCCTTCATCTGCTCATTGAGGTAGTACTCGCGCTGACTCTTTTCCATTTGTTTTTTAACGCGACCACGAATTCGTTTTTCAACATTAAACAGATCGATTTCACTTTCTAACAGTTTCATCATATGTTCGATGCGTTCATCTAAACTAGTCATTTCCAGAATCTGCTGTTTTTCTTCCAGCTTCAAGTTCATCTGCGCAGATATGGTATCCACCAGTCGACTTGGTTCATCTACACTAGCCAGCGATGTCATGACCTCTGGTGGGACTTTCTTACTCAACTGTACATACTGATCAAATGCGGACATCAGTGAACGGACCAATGCTTCAGCCTCACTGGCACTAACCTGTTCTTCATCAACAATAGAAACATCACCTACAAAAAAATCACCCTGTTCAGACACACCAGTTATCTCTGCGCGGCTTCCGCCTTCCACAAGAATTTTTACGGTTTTATCTGGTAGCCGAATTAGCTGTAATATAGTTGCTATAGTGCCAAAGCTATAAAGATCATCCGTACCTGGCTCTTCCTTCTCAGGATCACGTTTGGCCACCAGCAAAACCTTTTTTTCTTTATCGTTTTTCTGCGCATAATCCAGCGCTCGAATCGATTTTTCTGTGCCGATAAACAACGGTTGAACACCATGAGGATAAACAACCATATCTCGTAGAGTGACTATTGGAACATTGGTTAGGCTCGACATAAATACTCCTGGTTCTGGTGAACCAAATTATTACTTCTAGTTATTTCTTCTGCTCAGTGTGCATAGCCAGTGATGAAATGCCGCTCTTTAAGGCAACAAAAGGAAACGGACCGAAAAGCCGTTTTTTGATACCTATTTTTAACAACATATTTTTGGCCAGCCTATTCCACATCCCAGGCTACATACTGGGGTATTCCCTTTAGTTTACGCAGTAATACTAAATATTAGCTATCATACAAAGAAAAAGGGGCCACTTGGGCCCCATTTAACACTATTCATCCGAAAGTAGAATTCATTTGCATTTATTCCGGCGCGGCTTTTGCCTGATCAGTATTTTCATAAATCAACAAAGGGTCCGTAACGCCATTTATAACATTCTCATCAATGACAACTTTCGAAACACCATCCTGGTCAGGTATATCGTACATAATATCGGTCAGCACCGATTCCAGAATAGATCTAAGTCCTCGAGCACCCGTTTTTCTGGCCATGGCCTTGGCTGCTATAGCCGCTAACGCCTCTTCACGAAAATCTAATTCAACATCTTCCATTTCGAACAATTTTGCGTACTGTTTCGTGTAGGCATTTTTTGGTTCCTGTAAAATGCGAATCAGTGCATCACGATCTAATTCATCCAGCGTGGCAATAACTGGCAAACGGCCCACAAACTCTGGTATAAGCCCGTAACGCACCAGGTCTTCAGGTTCGACACTGCGCAGCGTATCTCCCAGGGTCTTTTTGTTCTTCTCCGTTTCTACGGTAGCACCAAAGCCAATCCCACTTTTTGAAGAACGATCCAGAATCACCTTGTCCAGACCAGCAAATGCACCACCACATATAAACAGGATATTCGACGTATCGACTTGCAAAAACTCCTGCTGAGGATGCTTGCGACCACCCTGCGGCGGTACAGAAGCGACTGTTCCTTCGATAAGTTTCAGCAGTGCCTGCTGCACACCTTCACCAGAGACATCCCGTGTAATAGATGGGTTATCAGACTTCCTGGATATTTTGTCAATCTCATCAATATACACGATGCCAACCTGCGCCTTATCAACGTCGTAATCACATTTCTGCAATAACTTCTGGATAATATTTTCGACATCTTCACCCACATAACCTGCTTCGGTTAGAGTGGTTGCGTCTGCAATGGTAAATGGTACATCAAGCAATCGGGCCAGAGTTTCAGCCAATAGAGTCTTACCGACACCCGTTGGCCCTACCAGCAAAATATTACTTTTCTGAAGTTCTACTTCGCCCTTTTTCCCAGAATAATTGAGTCGTTTATAATGATTATAAACAGCTACTGATAAGACCTTTTTGGCAGACTGTTGACCAATGACATATTCATCAAGAATTTCCTTGATCTCACGCGGCGTGGGCAACTTCTTTTTTTCGCCGTCATCTGAACTCTCCTGTAATTCTTCACGAATGATATCGTTACAAAGTTCAACACACTCATCACAGACATAAACAGAAGGGCCAGCGATTAATTTTCGAACTTCATGCTGGCTTTTTCCACAAAAATTGCAATGTAGCAATTTACCATCGCCATTATCGCCGTCATGTTCGTCGGACATTACACCACCTCTTTCATACTTAAACTCAATTTACTCGGAAACTGCGATTTTCAAACACAATTCTGAATGCAGCTGTTCAACCTGCCCTGGTACCTACGTTTACTCCATTCATTCAGTTAACTACCACACTTACTAGTACAGCGAACAATTCAGTGCTCATATCTACGTTCACTAACTAACCGAATATTATCTAAAAGCTAACCAAATGAGAATACGAAAATTAATACAACTTCGCACAATCTACAACCTCTGATCGAATCGCTTCAGTAATTTAGCGTCGATCTTTAACAGGCTATATTCTTATCCTGCTCTTCTACAAATGAACTACACTGACTGAAGTGTTTTTGCTCTAGGTTCCTTCACTACATCAACCATACCATATGCCTGAGCTTCTTTAGCTGTCATAAAATTATCCCGTTCGGTGTCGGCGGCTATTTTTTCCACCGTAGAGCCACAGTGATGAGCCAATATTTCATTTAACCGCGTACGCAAATATAATATTTCCTTTGCCTGAATTTCTATATCAGATGCCTGGCCCTGAGAACCGCCACTTGGCTGATGTATCATCACGCGAGCATTAGGCAGGCAAAAACGTTTACCTTCTGCACCTCCCGCCAGTAAAAATGCACCCATACTGGCAGCCTGGCCTATGCACATGGTGGATACATCACAATTAATAAATTGCATCGTATCGTATATTGCTAGCCCTGCTGTCACAGATCCGCCAGGCGAGTTGATATATAAACTAATATCCTTATCAGGATTTTCAGACTCAGCAAATAACATTTGAGCAACTACCAAATTGGCGATTGCATCATCAATCGGCCCGACAATAAAAATAATCCGATCTTTCAAAAGCCGTGAAAATATATCGTAGGAGCGTTCCCCTCTTGCGGTTTGCTCAACTACCATTGGCACAAGTCCCAACCCTTGCGGACTGGGTAGTATTCGATCACCTGTTCTGTCGCTCATTAACTCTTCCCTTTCAGACTAAAATATGGCTTTCAGTATATTTCTTCAACTTACGTATCTTAGCTGGCCTCGGTTAGTTTTTCAGATGAATAGCTTCCATTTTCATCAAAAATCTCCGCTCGACTGTTTATACGGTTCTTATACCGTCACACTATTCAAGCTACGGCCTATTCTAGCTACAGCCTAATTAAAACCAAAACGCCAAACCTCAACAAGACACAATACATTCTGCTCTCACTAATATTGCGTCATTTAAGCAAAAGTTCAATGCTTGATTACGACTATATTTTTAAACCAGACAGGTTGAGCCCCACTTTAGCAGCGAGACTCTCGAAATATGAGGTTTATGCCTATAAAAGATCCATAAAAGGACAACCCGAGGGACAAACGGTATTCATAATGCTACGAAACAACCGCTAGCCTGAGCCAAACCATATCCAGGAGCGAGTTTTAAATAGGGCGGAGTATTTGATTAGGCGGCAATCTGAGTCAAATACCGTAAAATCAAAGGCGGGAAAATCGCAGATATACCAAAAATGCCCATTTTTAGGGCTAAGCTTCTTGATAACGCTTAATCGTCGCATCGACAAAAATAGACATTAGTCAGAATTTTGTTAACAGTTCCTTTTTTTGAAAAGTAACCGTTTTACGTTAGCTTTAGTGTTATTTGTATTAGATTTAGCGCTAATAACGCAACAGCAAACCGTCAGAAGGTAATTGAGCTTATGACGGTTTGCTGTTGATGACTCTATACAGTTGATGACTCTATACAGTTGATGACTCTATACAGTTGACTCAGGTACAATTTATCGTCGTGAGTATAGTAAAGGCTAACTCATATTAGCGACTAAGAGCTTTCGCCCTCACCAGGCACTGGATCCGCACTTGCGTCTCCGTCCTCAATAGTATCTTCAGTAGTATCTTCGACTTCAGGCAGGGGCTGTGGCAGAGGTTTAATCGCATCGTCGTACCCTTGCGTTATGTCCTCTACATTCGCGGCAGCCAGGATTGTATCAACCACCTGATCTTCCAGCACCAGATTTTGAACCTGAACTAATTGCTGCTCGTTGCCATAATAGTAATTAATGACCTGTTCAGGCTCGTCGTATGAACTGGCCAGGTTCTCGATCATTTCCTTGACCTTATCATCATCTACCTTGAGTTCATGCTGCTCAATAATGGCACTCAGCAGCAACCCCAATGAAACACGTTTTTCAGCTTGCGCGGTAAACATCTCAGCCGGCAGCATCGATGGATCAATATTAGCACCACCAAATTGTTGTACTGCCTCATTACGTAAGCGGTCTATCTCCTGACTAATCAATGATTTTGGTAAATCAAGTATATTTTCTGCAACCAGGCCATCCATAATCTGGCTCTTGACTTTGTTTTTTACAACAGACTGAAGTTCCTTTCGCATATTTGATGTAACTTCTGTGCGGAAGGCATCAATACCGCCTTCTTTCACACCAAACTTTTCGAAAAACTCGTCGTTTAATTCTGGTTTCACTGACTCTGAAATAGAATTAACCTTAATTTTAAAAACTGCTGCTTTACCCGCTAGCTCTTCACTCTGATACTCTTCAGGAAAGGTGACATTGATCTCTCGGGTCTCGTTTTTGGCAGCCCCTTCGATACCCGTTTCAAATCCAGGCACCATTTTACCAGCGCCCAACACCAGGTCTTCACCCTCTGCTGTGCCACCGTCAAAAACCTCACCATCGACAAGACCTTCATAATCCATGTTGACCTGATCGCCTTCTACACAAGGCCGCTCTACTTCTTTAAATTCTGCACCTTGATCGCGTAATGTGTCGATCATCTTTTCAACATCAACCGGCGTTACTTCAGATACTGGCCGTTCGATCGTAATATTTGAAAAGTTCAAAGCGGGTACTTCAGGAAAAACCTCAAAAACTGCTGTGAATTCGAGGTCTTTGCCAGCTTCAAGGCTAACATCCTCAATTTGTGGCATACCAGCAGGCGACACAGCTTCAGTTCTGACGGCTTCTGCAAAAGAATTTTGCATAATCTCCGAACTAACTTCTTGACGAATACCTTCACCAAACCGGCGTTTAACCTCTCGCATAGGCACTTTGCCCGGCCGAAAGCCTTTAAGCTGAACCTTGCCCGCGGTTTCCTTAAGTTTCGCATTAACCTGATTTTCCAACATTTCGGAAGGTACGCTAATACGCATACGCCGTTCCAGACCGGAAGTGGTTTCTAGGGTTACTTGCATCGATCGATACCTATTGTCCAATATTTAACAATTTTTTTGCAGCAGTACGGGTTATCTGTGTACTCGTTGCCTGTGATAGGTCAGGCGCCAGTATTGCCCAACCTATATTCTGATATGGTGCGAAAGGAGAGACTCGAACTCTCACATCTTACGATACTGGTACCTAAAACCAGCGCGTCTACCAATTCCGCCACTCTCGCATA
>JAHRVQ010000079.1 GCA_019090615.1 Pseudomonadales bacterium
GCACCAGCGCGGCAACTTCAATTCCACAACATATTATTATCATGAGTAATAGCGGTTTTGGCGGCCTGCATAAAAAACTGATTACTCGAATCAAACAGGATTATGCTGCCGTTGAACGCGGCTAATTGTTAGTCTAAGAAATTAATTTACCAAAGCAGCTTAAATTTCAATGTTGGAAACCGAACTCTACCCACCCATAAAAGCCTACCTTAAAAAAAATGGTTACCAGGTACAGGCGGAAGTTAAAAATTGTGATGTAGTGGCTACCAAAGATAACGACCTTATCATCGTAGAACTTAAAACCAGTGCTAATATGACCTTGCTGATACAGGCGACTGCCAGACAAGCGATCTCTGATAGTGTTTATATTGCTATTCCACGACCAAAAATCAAATCCAGACAATGGAGCGGAATAAAACGCGTGGTTAAACAACTAGAACTCGGTCTTCTCACCATAGAGCAAAGCCCGCTTGGTTTATCTATTATTAAACACTTCGACCCTCAAACTGGCAAACGCCGTATATCCACAGCAAAACACAGAGCAGTCATCCGAGAAATTGAGCAACGTAGTGGTGATTATAATATCGGCGGTAGCTCAGGTAAAAAACTGATGACGGCCTATAAAGAAAATGCAATTTTAATCGCCTGCGGTCTCCGCATTTTAGGCCCATCATCACCAAAAACCCTCAGGCAACTTGGCACCGGAGATAAAACCGGCCGTATACTTGCGAGCAATTATTACGGTTGGTTCGAACGTATACAACGCGGTGTATACCAATTGACCAATCAAGGTGCCAACGACCTAACTAATTATCCGGAAGTCCAGAAAAACGCAAAAAATCACCTAAAACAAAGCTTACGGGCTTGACCTAGAGGTCAATTCATCAAATACTAACCTTGAGTTAGCTTACGGCTTTCCCAATGGATGAAAGTATTTTTTCCGCACGGACTGCGGAAGTTTCCTGTCAGGATATTGGTTGGTGTTTCGATCTTTGTAAAGACAGGCAAATGGAATTCACCTGTATCCTGCAAAATGTTCCTTACCCCCTGGAACACTTGCAAAACCCGGCCTGCTTTATTGATTGGCAAAGCTTTGCCATCCTGTTTAATAATTTTCTTAATTATTTATCCGAAGCTGAAATAAAAGTCGCGGGAGGAGATTCCTGGCAAAGCCATAGCTTACGCATCTACACTATTATCGGCAAACTACTGCACAACCTGCGCGAGCAATATACTTCTGCATATGGTCCGGTTGGTTTTGTCGCCAAACATTATCCCTGTGAGTTATCACTCAAAGAGGTTTATCCCGGCCGAATTAGAATTATCTTAAAGATGAACTCAGGTTTAATCCCCTGCCATGCTTTTCAACTGGCGTTGGCAGGTCAAATGACCGGCCTGCCCCGTGTGCTGGGATATCCGGATGCCAATGTTGAAGTCTATCAACGCCTTGATGGTGCAGAGTTTAATGTCTACTACCCGCTTTTCCGCGAATTAATCTCGCCGCTTCGCAAGCTGTTTGCCATTCCCTTCGCAAAAAAAAACTCAGCGATTGAACTGGCACACTCCCAACAGGCATTACTAGAAAAATATCGAGAAATTCAAACCGTCAAAAATCAGCTGCTAGAAGCCCGACAACAACTGACCGATTCCCAGATAAAATACGATTTGCTAGCCGCCAATGTGACCGACGTCATCTGGATCACTAACCTGAAGCTACAACTGGAATATGTCAGCCCATCAGTTAATGGGTTATTAGGCTACACGGAAGCAGAATCCTTAGCGCTTGGGATGATAGAAATCCTCGGCCAGACATCCATTGATAAAATAAAGGAATATATTTCCGCAGCACGCAGGGGAAAACTGGATTACGCCAAAACACATATCTTTGAGGCCGAAATATTTCGTAAAGACCACCGCCCTGTATGGGTTGAAGTGAAGTCAAATTTTTTACTTGATCAATCTGGCAAAACAAAACAAATAGTTTCTGTTATGCAAGACGTGTCCATTCGCCGAGATATTCAAACCAGCTTAACCAACAACGAAAAAAGTTACCGCGTTATCACTGATACCGCCCAGGATGCAATCTTCACCTTTAATAACCAGGGTTATATCACCTTTGCAAACCCGTCAACGGCACGTTTATGTAACTACCCAGCCGAAGCATTAATTGGTCAGTGCGTCAAAACCATTATCCCCGAGGCATACAACCTTGCGCCGCAGGAACTTACCCAACTGGACCATCACAATGTCATCCTCAATCTAATCACCAGTAAAATGGAAAGCATTTCGGTGGAAATTTCCTTTGCTCAACATCAGCGTCTGGGCAGCATTTTCTATACTGGCATTGCGCGGGACATCACCCAAAGAAATGCGCACCAAAAAGAACGCGATCGTCTACAGGCGCAATTGTTCGCCGCACAAAAAATTGACTCCATCGGTCAATTGACCGGGGGCATCGCACATGATTTCAACAATCTGCTGGTTGCAATAAACGGTTACGCTGATTTAGGCATAAGCAAAAAAGATGATCCAACAAATCTTCAACACTATTTTTCGGAAATCAGGCTAGCCGGCCAACGCGCCGCAGACATGACAGGTAAACTCCTGGCTTTTAGTCGCAGACAAATCATTGAGCCTGCAATTTTTGACCTTCGCAGTCTAATAGACGGTCTAGAATCCATGTTGGAACGATTAATACCAGAAAACATCAACATCAATTTTGAGCAACCCTCCACAGCACTCAATATTCTTGCCGACAAGGGGCAGATTGAACAGCTTTTGGTCAATCTTGCAGTTAACAGTCGAGATGCAATGCCTGGCGGTGGCAATCTCTATATCCGCTGCTACAACCGGTTAGTTGATTCTGACTATGCCCACCTTTTCAATGAAGCTAAACCGGGTAACTACGCGGTAATGCAGGTAAAGGATACCGGCTCCGGCATGCAGGAAACACTGAAAAATAACATTTTCGAGCCGTTTTTCACCACTAAACCAGAAGGTGCAGGTACGGGACTAGGGCTATCAGTGGTATTTGGAATAGTAAAACAACATCATGGGTTTATTGATGTGCAAAGCAAAATGGGTATTGGCTCAACATTCAGTATTTTTCTACCGCTGGTAGAAAAAGTCGCTAGCCCCACCCTGCCCACAGCCCAACAATCAAGGTTCAACGGCTCAGAGATGCTGCTTATTGTTGAAGATAACCAGCAGGTCAGAGATCTCGCTAGTATCATTCTTTCAGAAGCCGGCTATCAGGTACTTACCGCTGCCGATGGCATTGAGGCGCTGAATACATTTCGTCAACAGCACCTGGCAATTGACCTTATTCTAATGGATGTAGTCATGCCAAGAATGGGCGGCCATGAGGTCTATGAAGAAATGCAGCTAATACAGCCTGACGTGAAAGTTATTTTCACCAGCGGTTATGCCGAACAGGGCATCCACACCAATTTCATTTTGGAGCAAGGATTAGACTTCCTCCAGAAGCCCTACCAAACTGACTCGTTATTAAAAAGAATACATCAGGTATTAGACTACCAACCCGACCATAGCGGTAATCCTGCTCCTAACAGCAATCAAGCCATTAACAACAATCAAGCCGCGAGCAACGATGAGGCCAATAGCAACAATGAAGTAGAATCCACGACAAATATTGAGTAACAACAGGCCAACTCCCGCCACCCAGCTGGATATCTCTACAGAGTGCAAAAAAGATACCCAGGAAATGGATGTGCGTAGTGAATTTTGAAAATTCGTGGTCAACTTCTATCTGATAGCAAACACTAGCATTACCTTAACCCCCAATATGCGCTAATATAGCGCGCTTTTTTCATATCGTAGACTGCGTTATTTATGAACATCAAACAACAATTAGAGACCACCATTGCAATCGCACTAGAAGCTGCAGGCGCACCTGATTGCCCTCCTGTGGTCAAGCAGTCGCAAAAACCAGGTTTTGGTCATTATCAGGCTAACGGCGTCATGGGGGCAGCTAAACGCTACCAGATGAAACCGAGACAACTTGCAGAGAAATTGATAACACTACTAAACCTGCCTCAGGCGGCTAAAGTCGAAATCGCCGGCCCCGGGTTTATCAACATCCACCTCAGCAACAGTTTTATCGCCGACCAATTAACTAAATTGCGAGATCATCCAAAACTCGGCGTGAAACAACAAATACCACAAAAAATTGTGATTGATTATTCTGCACCGAACCTGGCGAAAGAAATGCATATCGGTCACCTTCGCAGTACCACTATCGGCGATGCAGCGGCTCGCATCCTCGAATTCCAGGGGCATGATGTCACTCGCGCCAATCATGTAGGTGATTGGGGCGCCCAGTTTGGCAGTCTTCTCGCCTACATGGATCAAATTGAACAGGCCGGCCAACAACTTTCAACTGAATTAAAAGATCTGGAGATTTTTTATCAAGCTGCCAGCCAGTTATTCAAAAATGATGCAGATTTTGCCCAGCGAGCGCGAAACTATGTGGTCAAATTACAAAGTGGCGATCCTCGCTGCAAAGCACTATGGCAATTGTTTATTACCGAATCAATCAATCATTGTCAGGCTGTCTATGAGCGGCTGAATATCACCCTTAAACGAGCCGATATCAAGGCAGAAAGCGATTACAACGATGACCTGCCCGTTGTTGTCCAGGAATTAGAAGCCCAGGGGCATATTACGGTTTCCGACGGTGCCAAATGCGTATTTCTCGATCAATTCAAAGGTAAAGACGGCAAAGTCCTACCTGCTATGGTGCAAAAATCGGATGGCGGCTTTCCCTATCTGGCAAGCGACCTTGCGGCCGTTCGATATCGCAGCCAGCGGTTAGCGGCTGATCAGGCCCTATATTTTGTTGATGCTAGGCAACAGCTTCATCTTTCTCAGCTATTTGCCGTCGCCGGGATTGCTGGTTACCTGCAAGATAATCAATCTTTCCGCCACCTGCCGTTCGGTGTCATCCTTAAACAGGATGGCAAACCTTTTAAAACCAGAGATGGTGCAGCCGTGAAACTCGCCGATGTCATTGAAGAGGCTATCACTCGGGCTTATCAACTGGTGACAGAAAAAAACCCTGACCTAACAGAAGACAAAAAACACAAGGTTGCTGAAGTGGTCGGCGTGGGCGCTATAAAATACGCTGAACTATCAAAAAACAGAGCCACAGACTATATTTTCGACTGGGATACAATGTTGTCATTTGAAGGCAATACCGCACCCTATTTACAATATGCCTATACCCGCATTAAAAGTATTTTCCGGCGAGCCGGATCACTCCGCGCCGGATCACTCCAGCAGGGCGATACCAGCGACGCCATACCAGGCGAAAAAATACACCTGACGGAAGACGCAGAAATAAAGCTGGCGCTGAAGTTATTGCAATTTGTAGAGGCAATAGAAGCAGTTACTGACGACTATCAGGCAAATATACTCTGCAACTATTTATATGAACTAGCAGGCCTATTCATGTCATTTTATGAATCCTGCCCCATATTAAACGCGCCACAGGCAACCAAAGAAAGCCGGCTACTGATTGCAGATACAACCGCTCAGGTGCTCAAACAAGGTTTGAACCTGCTCGGCATCGAAACCATTGAGCAGATGTAATGAGCCTACATATTATTGCCGCCTGCGCCAGCAACCTTGTCATCGGTCAAGGCACGCAAATTCCCTGGCGCGTAGAAGGCGAACAAAAAATATTTAAACAGATAACAATGGGTGGCGTGCTCATTATGGGCCGCATCACCTATGAATCTATCGGCCGACCGTTACCCGGTAGAACAACCATCATTGTCAGCCGAAATTCAGATTTATCTCAATCTGGTTGCATCATGGCAAATAGCATAAAACAGGCAATTGAGATCGGCAAAAGATCAGACCAGGAGATATATATTGCCGGTGGTGGTGATATATACCGCCAAACTTTACCTTTGGCTGATATCGTGCATCTAACCACTATCGATATTGAAGTAGAAGGTGATATTTATTTCCCACCTTTTCCGACCAGCAATTTTGAACTAACCGAAACAACATCCTATTCAACCAATATGGATTTTGTTTACCAGCGCTATCAACGTAAGCAGCTCAGCTAATTCACGACACCAAAGCACGTTAGCAAAAGCCAACAGAGCTAACCCAGGGAACGCCAGGTATCAGATTGCATCATCCATGGAAGAATAAATCCAGCACCACATTTGGTGTACTTTTTATCGTGAGCATTCTGGTCTTTAGCATTTTATCACCCCGTATTTCAATTCTGGCAATTGCCCATGGCGCAGAAAATACCAGCCAACCAGTCATTACCAAAGTAGTGGCTGACCCGCCTCCTACTACAGATTTTGAACAGGCAATACAACTTTATCAGCAAAATAACTATAAGGCGGCTTTTAGCGCTTTTCACAAACTCTCCACCGAGGGAAATATCCAGGCCACAGCCATCCTGGCGCTAATGCATAAATTTGGCGAGGGCACACAAAAGAATGCCAGTAAGGCCTTTGAGCTTTACCTCCGCGCTGCCAAGGCAGGAGACCCATTAGCCCAATTCCACACTGGCATTATGTTTGCGCAAGGACAGGGGGTTGAACAAAATTTGCAACAGGGATTTTCCTGGTTGAGAAAAGCGGAACAGCAAGGTTTTGATCGAGCGACAGACAAACTGCAGGCCTTAGGTGCTACCAATACCGACGTAGGTTTTTATCAGCCGCCTGCTCAGGAAGATAAATCTACAAAGTTACGCATCTGGAATTTTCGCTTGCCGAATAGCGTCCGTTATCCAGCAAAAACGCCATCCAGCGCACCTTTAATCCAACCTTATCAAGTTCAGGTTGGCGCTATGGAAAGCCGCAAAGCTGCCATCAATTTATGGCAGGTACTCACCGAAAAGCACGCGCCATTATTTCGCCAACTATCACCTCGAATTAAATTTAGCCAGGACCCAGGCAAACAGGTCTATCGCATCCATACTGGGCGCTTCGCCACCTTGCAATCAGCAAAAGATTTCTGCAAAAAATTATTAGCCAAGCCGAACCAGGCTGGCTGCTTACCCATGAACAGCACCAGCCCCTCACCCACTGTTAACGCCATCCACTAACAGGGCCAGAGCCAGACAATAAAATAGATGACGCCAAAACTATTTTGATGACCAAATATTTGGCATGATTGATAGTGTATTTGTTCAACCTAAAAGACTTTCAGGCAGCTTACAGCGCGCTAATTTCAACTATGACTTTAGAGCTATAACTTTAGAGCTATGACTTTAGAACTAAAATATCAGGACTATAATTTCAGAACTATGATTTCAGAACTATGATTCCAATACTCGCAAGACTGGAAGCACTCGGCATTACCGAGGCGCATTTAGCAAATTGCAAACTACCCGCCTATACCGAAGCAACCCATCTGGTTGAAGCTGAGCTCGATATTTTTAAGCGGCCGCAGAGAATGACGCCGGATACTTTAAGCCACTGGCTAGATATGAGTTTTAACGCCGGTAAGACGGGCATCACTCTGGAACTGGTTTCCGCGTATCGGTCAGTTGATTATCAGATAGAAATCATCAAACACAAACTTCAGCAAGGCAGAACCATTGACGAAATTTTATTAGTGAATGCAATTCCTGGATTTAGTGAGCATCACACCGGGCGTGCATTAGACCTCACTACCACTGGCGCAGAATTACTCCATGTAACATTTGAAAATACAGCGGCATTTCTCTGGCTAGAACAGCATGCATCAAAATACCATTTCTATCTTTCTTACCCTAAAAACAACCCTGGTGAGATCATCTATGAGCCCTGGCATTGGGCCTACCAGGCATAATTGTTTAGCCACCTCACTAATCCATTTGCCAGGAACTAGCTAAAAGCCATATTTTTTCATTTTTTCAGCAAGCAGTCCTTTCTGCGCCGCGGTCAAAGCTTTACTTTCTTTGGACCTGACGGCCCGAGCAAATACATATTTTTCCCGTATCACCTGACGCACCCCAAAACCTGCTTGTTTAAGATCAGCAAAACATTCATCAACCATCTTCGGGTTGCCGCATAACAACACATGATCAGTCTCAGGTGTCATATCAAGTTGTCTGAGTTGATGCTGCACATAACCAGAATATTCAAACGCCGCCGGCTCTGCGGGTAACTTTCGGCTATAACTAACGCGCAACCTAAACCCTTGATATTGCCTGGCAAAATCACCCAATCTATCAGCAAATATAAATTCAGTTTCATCCCGCACGCCAAATAAAACATGAACTTCCAGCAGCTGATCCCTCAAAGCACTGGATAACCACGACAGCATTGGCATATAGGGTGCGATGCCGACACTAGTTGCCACCAGAAACAATCGTTTGGGCAATGGCTCTGGGATCAGCAAACGACCGAACGGACCACTCACACGGGCCTTCATGCCCACTTTACAATCAAAAAGCAGCGCAGTGGCACGACCGCCTTTAACCGTTGAAATAACCAGGTCCAGATGCCTGCTTTGACACTCACCCGGCGGTAGAGATTTTGTTGATTGAGCCGCTAATCTAGCGAGAGAATAATTTTGCTCGCCTAAATCTGTATTACAGAGACTATAGCTGCGTTCAAACTCTCCCTGCTGGTCGGTGAACACAAACCGATAAAACTGACCAGGTTTATAATCAAGCGTAAGATCATCAACTGGAACAAACCGAAACTCACGGGTATTCTTATTGAGCTCCGTATAACTTTCGAGCATCACTTCGAATTGCGGCACAGTTCAACCCTGTTATTAAAATCGTTATTATTACACAGCCGTTCTTATACAGCGCATAGATTCCTTCAACAGGATGTTAATCCTGACCACAAAAAACAATCGGCTCGCCTAAAATTGATATGACGACTTATGGATAATCAAATATCACCGCCAATTAATGGCACCACTAGCACTCAATTTAGCTCGGTTAAAAACACCTTTGCAGACCTATGGCGTGAAATTGAAATAGGCGCCAGCCTTTGTGTGTTTTACAAAGGCCAGAAAGTGATCGACCTTTGGGGCGGATTTAGCGACAAAAAAATGCAGTTTGAATGGCAGGCGGATACGCTGGTAAACATTTACTCCACTGGCAAAGGTATGGCCAGCCTCGCCTTTGCAATTCTAGTAGATCAGGGCCATGTCCAATACACCGACCAGGTATGCAAATACTGGCCCGAATTTGGTGCTGAAAATAAACAGGATACCACCATATCCCAACTATTATCTCACCAGGCTGGGCTGTGCGGTATCCAGCAAGACCTCACCGTTGAGGACCTTTACGACTGGAACAAAATGGCCAATTTAATCGCCGCCCAAAAGCCACTTTGGCTACCTGGAAAAAATAGCGGTTATCACGCTATTACCTGGGGGTTTTTCCCAGGTGAATTAATTAGACGTATCTCTGGTTTCACCTTGCGCGAATTTTTTGCGCAACAGGTCACCAGGCCACTCGACGTAGATTGTTATTTTGGCTTACCCAAAATAGAATATTATCGGTGCGCTGAATTAATCGGGCCCAATCATGCCAGGAAGAAACCTCCCCTAGCACCAACAGGTAACGCTCCCTTACCAGCATTCCACCAAATCGCATTACTCAATCCTGCTATTAGCCCATTTAAAGACGCCTGCAGCCAGGCCTTTCGAGCCGCCGAACTTGCAGCTTCCAACGGCCATTCAAATGCCCGTTCACTGGCAAAAATTTACGCCGCGCTTTCCCTCGGCGGCACGCTGAACCATACCACTATTATCTCCAGCGAAGGTTTGAAAGCCGCCACAGAAGTGCAGGTAGAAGACACTATGGACCTGGTTACGGGGACTATTATCCGCCGAAGTAACGGTTTTATTCTTAATTCAGACCAATGTTATGGTCCTAATGCAGATGCTTTTGGTCATGCTGGCGCGGGCGGTTCAATGGCTTTTGCAGACCCAGGTTCACAATTGGGGTTCGCCTATACTATGAATCAAATGCATGTTAACAGCAGTATTCAGCCTCGCGCCAAACAATTAATTGACGCAGTATACCGGTGTCTTTGAACCCTCCTCACAACCTACGAAACCCTCATTAAACTTGAGCTACATTTTTCAGAGCTACATCTTATAAAGCCAGATTGCAGAGCTAGGCTATTCAGGATTAAAAGAAAGCAGTGGATTAAGTAATTTTGAAAACCTGCCTAGCAAACGGATCGGCGCAGCAACTACAGAGACACAAATACATTCCTCGTCCTCACTAGCAATTGGCCTATGTATATTACCTGGGCCTCGAACAAGGAAATCACCCGGCAGGTATCTTCCATTGCCATCAGAAAAACTGCCCTGTAAAACAACAGTCACTTCAAGCCCCCTGTGATCATGGTTCGGCGTTTTCCCACCGGCCTTAATTTTATGTAAGGCTAATTCATAACGCTGCTCGCCTACGGGTATTTTGGCAACTTGTAGCGAAGGCGACAAAGCCCGCCATTGCGGTGCCTTAACTGGAAACAAATTCTGGATCAAGGCTGGCAGTGTACGCAATTCTGCAGCTGAGTCTAAGCCACTTTTAGCAGTATTTTGACTGTTAACGGCATCAGGCGCCTGCCTGTCACGTAGATCAGTGTCACGTATATCAGAGTCAAGTGGGTCAGTATCAGGGGTTGCTCCGTCAAGCATTGACCACAAACCATCTAACCCTGGTCCTACCATATCGCGGGGCGATATTTCATCAAGCAATGTTCCGCCGATATCCTCCAGCTGTGCCTTATACGATCGACAAGTTTCACAAAAATGTAAATGAGCAGAAATAGAAACAGAAAGTGCCGTACTTAATCCGCCAACGGAATAATCCAGTAACATATCTAAATCGGGGTGCATTTTTACTGCCATATCTAACCTTCCATTTCCAAAGGTTCCAGTTGTAAATTCATTTTTCTTAAGGCTAATCTGATCCTGGATTTCACTGTACCCAGCGGTAAATTGAGCTCTTCAGCGACTTCACCATGACTCCGACCTTCATAATAAATTTTTGTAATTACATCAAACTGTTCGCGCGGTAATAGTTTGATGTTTTTTTGAATACTTTTTTTATTTTCGATTTGAACCACTGAAAGGTATGCAGGGTTTTCATCAGCGGATTCGTAAAAATCATCCGCATTAAGATCAACGCGCCTGCGGGCTTCTCGACGATACCAATCAATCCGACTATTTCTTGCAATAGTATATATCCAGGTACTGGCAGAAGACTTTTGACGATTAAAACTAGCAGCTTTACGCCAAACCTTAATCATTGTTTCCTGCACTAGCTCTTCCGCCTGTTCATGGCCAAAACTTGAGCCTTTCATCAGAAAACCTTTAACCAGAGGAGAGAAATGTGTGTACAGGCGAGAAAAAGCTTGTTTATCTTTTTCCTCACCAACCTTCACAAGCAAATCGCTCCATTCACCACGATTGGGGTCCACAGCTATCTTTACCTTCTTTATAATCATTGTATTTACACCAATCTTATTCATCGCAAGTTTGTTAATGCCAAGCTTGCGATGGATAGTGTTGACGGAAATTGGTTTACCTATGATCATACAGATTGCGCTTTTCTATTAGCAAACAAACTAATGTACGATTAAGAATAAATTCCAGATCAATGCCAAATCACCGTTAATCGGATCTTTTATGTTTAGACCAGCGCCCATAGACCATGCAGAGATCATGTCGGCTATTATTCAACTACAGGAAAACATAACGCAAGTTATTCATAGTAATAACCAATGTATTAATCATCTATTAGCCGCATTTTTTTCTGGCGGGCATGTTTTACTGGAAGATGTGCCAGGCACAGGCAAAACTACGCTAGCCAAATCTCTCGCCAGCTCCATTGCTGCTGATTTTAAACGCATCCAGTTCACACCTGACCTGCTACCTGGAGATATCCTTGGCGTTTCTATATTTGACCAACATACGCAAGATTTCAAATTTCATAAAGGCCCTATTTTCACCCACATCCTGCTTGCTGATGAAATAAATCGAGCGTCACCCAGAACACAATCAGCACTACTAGAGGCAATGGCTGAAAACCAGGTTAGCATTGACGGTAATCGGCGACCAATGGGCGATCCATTTTTTGTTTTTGCGACCCAGAACCCAATTGACTTCCATGGCACTTATCCGCTTCCAGAAGCCCAGATGGACCGCTTCGCAATGCGTCTCGAACTTGGTTATGTATCTGCGGAAAATGAACTTAAAATACTAAACGATCAACAACATAAGCCACCGCTGGATGATCTTTCTGCCTGCCTGAACCTGGAGCAGATCAGATACGTCCGCGATGCTGTGCAGCACATCAGCATTACTGATGAATTAAAACGTTATATCATAAAACTCATAGCCGCAACGCGAAACCATACCAGCCTACAAATGGGTGCCAGCCCCCGAGCAAGCATCACCTTAATGAAATGCGCGCAGGCACTGGCATTAATAGAAGGCAGGAGTTTTGTCACCCCTGATATTATTCAAGCCCTTGCTCTACCGGTAATCGCTCATAGACTGGCGTTAAATTCAGAGGCTCAGTTTTCTGGCAAAAATTCGGGTCAAATAATGCAGGATATTATTTCCCAGACAGAAGTACCTGCATAGACTTGTACAAAAAATGACTGGGGTAACACCAGGGCAACACTAGGTCAACGCTAAGCCAAGAAAGGGCACTTAGGCATGTTTCGAGATTGGATCTATCCCCTTTACATCAAGGCAGCACGTCCTCGGCCTAAAAGGAAGCGACAGGCATCCGATAAAAGCCGCCTAATTGCTCTGGCTACTGTTATTTGTGCCGCACTGGGCTTAAACACTGACTCGACACTGATATATCAACTTTTCTCATTGTTACTTTGTTTACTGGTCAGCGCCCGATTTCTGCTCCGCTTTAACCAGCCGCATGTCCTCCCAACGCGCCATTTACCCAGGTACGTCACTGCACATCAACCCTTCCAATATCGCATCTCGCTGACCAATAAAGGAAATAACACGGAACAAGATCTCCGCGTAATCGACTTACCCCAGTTAACCCCACCTTCTAGAGCGCAATTCCACCTTGCAAAAGAACCAGGCGAAGAAACCAGAAATCCATATGATCAATGGATGGGTTATCACCGATTCAGATATCTTCTAAAATTAAATACCGGCATTACTATTGAACCTGGCATAGCGCCAATATTACCTCAGGCATCTACCCTGGACTTAGTAATGACCGCTACAGCTATGCGCCGTGGCTGGGTAAACTTCTCATCAATCCAGATACAGCACCCAGACCCCTTCGGGCTAAATCATGGTATTGCGAACTTTAATCACCCTGAGGCATTGTTAGTCATGCCGAAACATTATCAGATTAGTAACACATTTTTATCTGCCTGCGGAATGCATTTTTCAACAAGCGGTAGTATTCCTGCCTGGACCATGGGCGAATCTGACGAATTTGTATCGCTGCGAGACTATCGCGCTGGCGACCCAACACGAAAAATCCATTGGCCCAGCTCTGCAAAACGCAACAAACTTGTGGTTAAAGAATATCAGGATGAACGGTTTCTTCGCCAGGCACTAATTTTGGATACCAGCGGTTCAGATAATATATGCATTGAAGAATGTATTTCCGTTGCGGCCAGCTTTTTGCTCGCCATGAATAAAGCAAAAACACATCTAAACCTAATCACACTATCGCATCAATCAGAATTATTTGTTGCCGGCAATGGCCTCAATCCACTACCCAGGCAGCTTGAGGCATTAGCAACACTCAAACCAAGTACGCTACCTTTAACGCGTCTTACGAAAATGGTGAATCAGCAAATAAAAATGACCAACGGTTTTATTTTAATACTCTCCGAATGGCAAAAAGAACACCATAAAATTCTCACTAAACTCACCGCGCTCAACCTCCCTCACCAGGTTTTTATTATCGTCGATGATATTCATCAAACAGAGAGGCACCGCGATCAAAGCAATCGCGGGGAAATTACACCCAGTCATAGCCCACCCGCATACTGTCACCAACTACCCATGAGCAACATTCAGTCGCTGTTAGTCAATCAATAACAGATAAACAAATGCCATTGAGAAGTAGCCATGAAAAGTGCAGCCAGGGAAAACTTACGCTATCTACAATTCTTCGCTCTCATCCTTTGGGGCTACCAGTCCAGTCTGCTGCAATTTGCATTACCTATGGGTTTTTTATGGGAAGCCCAATTCATGATAAACAGACGATGGGATGTTCAACGAGAGGATTTTTATCGACTCGCTGATCTGACCAATATTAGCCTGATTGCAGTCATGATATTTTTATTTATGAATCGCACTGACTACCACTTCATGAACGCTCTGGTTCAATGGCTACCACTGCTTCTTTTTCCATTGATTATTACCACCAGTTACAGTACTCGAGAAAAAATACCTTCAGATGTCCTGTTTTATTCGTTACGTCGACAACACCAACCTGTTACCAGTGAATGGGATCTGGACCCGGTTCTATTTGGTGCGTGTCTACTTGCAGCAGGCACTAATACACACCTCGGCACGTTTTACTTTCCATGTATCGCACTGCTAGTCGGCCTCGCCTTATTTCGTAGTCGCCCAGGCAGGTACCAGATGCAACATTGGTTACTGATATTTGGACTAGTGATAGTTTTTGCCCTGACGACTCAATTTCTGATTCACAATGGCCATCTGGCATTTAAAAGACGCACCGCAGCCTGGATCGCAAGCTGGATTGAACAAAGATCAAACCCCCTGAAGACCCAAACATCCATCGGCACCATCGGACAATTAAAACTTTCAAACGACATTTTATTTCGGCTGCAAATAAACCCAACCAGAACTGTGCCGAAATTGATTCAGGAGGCGAGTTATAATCTGCCGCTGCGCAACGGTCAATGGACATTAATGGACTCTGTCTTTAATACGCTGGTACCGAGTAACGATTTTCACTGGAAAATAAACCATTCCACATTTGAATCTATGATTGAAGCTTCTGAATCTACGGTTGAACCTTCGCCGGAAGCTATGCCTAAGCCAACTTACCCTATGGACATCTATCGCGTCTTTAATCAAACCCCGGCCATTATCCCAGTGCCCATCGGTGCAAGCGAAATCATCGATTTAGCCGCGCAAAAAATCAAACAGTCACCCTATGGCACGGTACAAGCTGAGGGCCTTGTCCCAGCCCTCAGGTATCGGACTAATTACCATCCTGCACAGAATATAAATGGCCCCCCAGAAGCGGCAGACAAGTTTCTACCCGCTCACTACAGAAAACTAATTGAGCAAACATTGGCATCTAAATCAGAGGGACCCTCGCAGCCTGATGCCACCCAGCCCCACAAGGCACTTAATGAATTTTTCCAAAACTATCGGTACAGCCTATATCAGAATGTCGAAGGTGCCGAACCAGCATTGGCCAACTTTTTGCTCAACAGCCATGCTGGACATTGCGAGTACTTTGCCACGGCGAGTGTTTTGCTCCTCAGGTATATGGGTTTCCCAGCTCGGTACATAACAGGCTACTCAGTACAGGAATATAGTCCTATGCTAGACATGTATGTGGTAAGAAAGAGACATGCGCACGCCTGGGCCACGGCCTTTATAAACCATAAATGGCAAATAATCGATACTACACCGCAAATTTGGCTAGCCAGTGAAGCAGAACAAAAATCAATCTTGCAACCCATATTTGATCTAATCAGCAATTCAGGCTTTCTTTTTCACGCATGGTGGAATACGCAAAAACTCTCGGACAACAAAACAACCCTGCTTACAACAGCCTTTGTTCTTAGCCTGATATTATTCTGGAAAATATTTAACAGCCAACAAATAATTCAAGCCAACACTACCCTCCCGAGTAAAAAGACTGCTCCAACCCGCCAGGGCTCCGAATCACCCTTTTATAACATTGAAAAAATATTGATATTAGAAGGTTATTATAGGTACCCCGGCGAGGGCTTCGAACCCTGGTTAGACAGAATTGGACTTGCACATTTAGCCCAACTACTACCAATACATAACCAGTGGCGATTTGATCCGAACGGAATATCAGCTACCCAGAAGCAAACATTAGAGCGCGCGGCCAGGGACCAGATAGAGAACATCATTCCCTCTCTACATTCCAGAAAGAAATAACCAACCAATATTTTTAGTGCTATTGCATATATCAATCAGCATCTATAACTTGCCAACATTTTTTCTTATTCGACTTCATAGCAACAGGTTACAACTGCCGGCTTATAATGACCGCCCGTCATTATAAATCTAACATCTTGTCTTACAATATCTACAAGATACACTTAGCTTCAAGTCAAAACATTATATTATTCAATAATATAGCGTGACTTAAAACTTGCATCATTTTACCTCGCAAAAAAACCAAATATTTTCAGATTGTCCTATACTAATAATCGTGCAATGATTACCTGCCTTACTGACGAATACTCAAAGGTGGAGAACAAAATCCGAGCTTCGCTGAAGCTCCCTTAATACCTCAAATAGCAGGAACCTAAAAAACAAGGAACGTAATTTTTCTCTACGCAAAATAAAAATGTATGCAAATTGAATTTACGCACCGTTTTTCTGAACTATAATTCTGTCAAGTTTTATAAACCAGTTAGAACCCAGGCAAACGTCTCATCTCATGATCAGGCTGTCGAACAAAAATTGAAAACTAATTGAATAGCAATTGAGTAGCAATTGAATAGCATAAACAATGGAGCAAAATCTATGAAGTCAATTCTTCAAGGTATCGCACTCGCAGCAGCCGTGATACTCATCGCCAGCTGCGATAGCAGTAGTGGAAGCCGTAACAGCAACGTAATAACGCCGACCCCTCAGGACGGCGTCGCGGGCGCCGGCGTCAAAGGCGTCATCCTCGGCGGCACAGTAACCATTGTTGATGCCGATGGCGACACCCTGGCAACCACGGTTACCCGAGGATTAGACGACCCAGATGGCGCACCTGGCACCTACAGTGTCATTTACGATGCGGCAGAGATAGCTGGAATCACCTACCCGCTAACAATTACCATTACCAATCCTGATGGTACCGCACTAACAATATGCGACTTTGTAAATGATGCCGCCGCCAACCCAGGTGAAGATTGCAGAACCGGTGACGAAGCAAACCCATTTGTGGCCTTTGGTGAAACCTACGCTCTGGACATGGATTTTGAACTGGCAGGACTGATCCCGGAAGACCCAAACGCGCAAACAGCCTCAATGTTCGTATCTCCCGCTACAGCTATCGCCGCATCCATAGCAGCTGCTAATACCGTTGACAATAAAGCAGATGCAGCAAAAAATGCTAACAATCAGGTCCTGGGATTAATCAGTAACTTCTCTGGTATTAGTTTTGGCGATACGCCACTGAATGAGATTAATATTGCAGACGTAACCGATGATGAAGCAGATGAAAACCCAGCCGGCCTTGCAATTGCTGCCTTTGCTGCTGCAGTAGTTGCCAACCAGGAGGAAGGCAAATCGTTAGCCAATGTAATTGAAGAATTCAGAACCGCTATCGTCGATGGCACACCAACAAAATTAGCAAAACTTACTAACGGGCTCGCGCGAGCGCTGTCGGTAATCGCGGCAAAATCTGGCAACAATGGGATAGCGACCGCAGCGCAAAATGCATCAGAAAAGTCAGCAATATTCGGCATGTTAGACGATGATGACGGCCCTGTAATATTCCCCGGCCCTGACAGCGACGCTAATATTCTCGCAACTGATGCCTTTGTTATAAAACTTGGCCAGGTTATAGGTGCCATCGCGGACACAACGGGTGCCGAAGGTGCTGGTAGCAGCGATAGCGTAACAGAAACATTTGCCACTGAGCTTGATGCTGTCGCCTCAATTAGCTCAGGTAACGCTACCAAAGCATTTAGCAAATTAGAAGCAGCATTACTGGCTGATGCCGCTAAAATTACTGCAGATCCAACGCTATCACCTATTACTAATGCAGTGGAAGCAGGTACTGCCGAGGCACCCGATGATGGCATTGAATATGTTCTTACTGCGGTAACAGACGCATCTGGAGAAGTCGAAACCGGTAGTTTCACTGTCACAGGCGTCAGCTCGAGATGGCCTTTGATGGAAGCTGACGGAACCGACGGCAATACGGTCACTTTGACCGGCGATACCGCCACCGCTGACGCCACTGGCGTTACGATCCCGAGCGTTACCCTGATTACAAGCCAGGCAGGTGTCACACTACAAACATTCACCGGCGACTTTGCAATTGTGAATGGCAGCGGCCCTGACCTCTTCACCTCTATAACTTTAAATGGTGCAATTGTAGGCGCTACCGCAGGCACCAGCTTTACTGTAGCAGCAACCTTGTCCGACGTTGATGACTCCGGTTCTAAAACCACTGGCACATATACTTTTGCCCTTGGCTTCACTAGTGCATCTGCCGAAGACCTTACACTGGCGTTTAATGGCACCATAGGCGCAGAATTGCAGAACTTCGCAGTTACTGCAGGTAGCAATACAATTATTGGCACCGTCTCACGACAAACTGTTGATGGCGTTGACACAGATACCGACGTGTTTACCGACGGATCCATATCTTTAACATTGACCGTAGTCGATGGTGTGGTGCAGGAAACTAGCGGTGTAATTGGCAACCTGACCTTCGGTGATGTTTCAACTGGAACATTAGGCAACGATGGAGTAGTGACTTATTCCGATGGATCAATAAGATTCTTACCAGCCGTCATTTTCTAAACCTACAACTAAGTATGAGAACAAAAAAGGCGATAATTCATCGCCTTTTTTGTGCATGCTACTTTAGTGCGAACACCTGGCTAAGGCCTATTGCCGCGATTACTCCATGATTCGATTCAGCTATACTGTCTGTCGATACTGTATAGTAAGCTGTACCTAAAAGTTACCACAGACATCATCAATTCCAGGAAAATACTTGACCAAGCAAACTGCATATCAACTCAATCCCAGCATCATCGCCCAACAATATATCGACACTGTAAATCGGCAAACAACATCCATTGCTAAACCAATTAATGTAGTTGGCCTGATCGCCAGTCAGGACAAGCCGTCCTTCGCTTATGCGCGGGCCACGCAGAAAAAATTTGAGGCCAATGGCATTCATTACGAACTGCGGAATGTTGAACGGCTAGCACTAGAAAACCAAATCCTCAGCTTAAATAGCAACTCGGACGTCCACGGCATCTTCATTTACTTTCCCGTATTCAACAACCAACAGGATGATTACCTGAGGAATTTAGTCGACTTTAGCAAAGACATTGAAGCTGGTAGCAATTACTGGACCCGCAAACTTTATGCTAATGACCGCCTTGCCCTAACCTCAGACCCGACAAAAAAAGCACTTTTACCCTGCACACCATTAGCCATCGTAAAAATGCTGTCTGAAATCGACATATATAATAAAAACATACAACGCCCGATCGAAGGCAAAATTGTTACTATATTTAACCGCAGCGAAGTCATTGGCAGGCCGCTGGCAATGATGATGTCCAATGACGGCGGAATCGTTTATAGCTTCGATGAAAATGGCCCGCTAAAATTCGAAAATGCCCAACCGGCTGAAGTTGATATATCCAGGGCAGAAGCCCTTTCACAATCCAGCATTATCATTACCGGCGTGCCCAATAATAACTTCAAAAAAGTATCTGCGTTGGAAATCCAGCCCGACACAATCTGCATCAATTTTTCCAGTAATAATAATTTTGCAGCGGATATCAGCGCCCATACTCACTTTTATATCCCCCGTATCGGACCTATGACGGTTGCTATGTGCATGCGCAACACCCTCCGTTTATTTAACATTTTTCATCAGGCAGCCTAATGCAAAACCAGTCTTTGAGTGATTTTTTACAATCTCTCGGCAGCAGTTCAGCCACCCCAGGTGGCGGTGCTGTAGCCGCCATAAGCGGCGCCCAGGCATCAGGCCTGATCGCTATGGTATGCAACCTGACGAGACCCAAAGACGATGAAATCAAAACCCTGATCGACGCCATAAAGCAACGCGCTGAGCACGCCACTACAGAGTTTTTAAACCTCGGCGAAGCAGACATGACGGGTTTCAACGAAGTCATGCGCACATACAAATTACCCAAAAAAACCGCCGACGACCGGTTAATTGCCAAAAATGCACTTCAAACCGCATTAAAGGCTGCAGCTTTGCCGCCACTAAAAACGCTACAACTGGCAAGTAGCCTCATACCGGACCTGAAACTACTCTATACCCACGCTAATCCCAATCTCATCACCGACGTCGGCATTGCGGCAATATTGATACCGGCAACAATTCAGGCCGCAGAAATGAATATTTTGATCAATTTAAAGTCATTAACTGACAAACATTTCAATCGAGATAGCATGGAAACAATACAAGCCGCCAAGCAATTCATGCCTGAACTCAGCACCATCGCGGCAAAAATCACCGCCAACCTTGCTTCCGACATCAAATAAAATATAGCTTGCAGCGACTAGTATACCGCATGAAAAGTACCGCTTACCGGCTTACTAATTATTGGCATGTAATGCCGCATTTAACTTAATCGCATTTTGGTTTGTACGGCATTCAACAACACCAGTCTGGGAATTGCGAATAAATAGCATATCATTTTGACCCGCTAGTTCTCTCGCCTTAACCACCTTTACAGGCGCCTTGTTCTCATCCAGCAATAATACTGCTGTGCCGGCAGTAATATACAATCCTGCCTCAATAGTGCAACGGTCACCCAGGGGAATACCCGTACCCGCGTTTGCTCCCAACAGACAATCTTTACCGATAGTTAAAACAATTGAGCCACCACCGGACAAGGTACCCATTGTACTGGCACTGCCGCCCAAATCACTACCCGCCTGCATAACAACACCTTGCGACAAACGGCCTTCAATCATATTGGGCCCAATCGCGCCGGCGTTAAAGTTAACAAACCCTTCATGCATAACTGTTGTTCCCTCGCCTAGATAGGCACCCAAACGCACTCTGGCGGTATGCGCGATACGTACCCCTTCAGGTACCACGTAATTGGTCATTTTCGGAAATTTATCCACCGATGAAACTTCTAATATTCCCCCACCGGCGCGCACTCTAATCTGCGCATCCGTTAGTTCATCAATATCAATTGCGCCTTCGTTGGTCCAGGCGACGGTGGGCAATTGAGCAAATATATCTGTCAGGTCGATCTGGTTTGGCAATATATGCCGATGGGAAAGAAGGTGTAACTTAAGATAGGCTTCCGGCGTCGACGTAATCGGGCTATCCGACGCCAATAAGCAGGCAACGCAGGGCTTTACACTGTCTTTCAGCATACCCAGAATTTCTATTTGCCGACTATCTGTCAACACATCGGCAAGTTGATCAAGCAAATCATTGCTTAAGGCATATTCTTTATTTCCTTCGGCATGACCTAATACATCAGATAGTTTTTGCGTATCCGCAGCTGACGGTTGAAATACCGGCACCGGATAATATACTTCAAGCCATTCGCCTTGATTATTTTGCGTGCCAATACCAAAAGCGAAGCTGAAAAGATTTGGAGAAGTCATATAGAGGGCCATGCATATCAACTGAGCGGGGGATTATGGCCTCTTTTCGCACATAAAAACAGCCTTGGGCGAGACAATAAACAGCCCTGAGCCAGACCATAAACAGCCCTGAGCGAAAACATAAACAGCCCTGAGCCAGACCATAAACAGCCTTGAGCGAAAACATAAACAGCCCTGAGCCGGACAATAAACAGCCTTGGGCGAGACAATAAACAGCCCTGAGTCAGACAAACCGCCCATTAAAAGCTGACTTCAATATCCTATAGCCCATCAACCAATAACAGCGTATAACTACACTGGATTTTGAATAGCTACAATTGTCAACACAACGTTTGCTACAACGTTCACCAAAACGTTCACTAAAACGCGCATCAAACTGGCCACTCAAGATGACTAAAAAAAATAAAAAACTACCCAATGAAGCAGAATTACTAAAAGAAGCCATTCGACTTGGCATCCAGTACGCCGAAAAACGTGGCGCAGCAGAGTTTGAGCCATCTGATTCAGCCCATGAAAAAATTGAATATATTTATCGGTTACTGGTACACGACAAGCTAATTCAGCCATTGGCCAAACTGGATGTTTCACAAAAGTCCATGGCGCATAAATTAGCACTTTGGGTCTCCAAGCAATTACCACGAGAGCACCCGCTGTTAAACTAAAGCTGCGTTCAAAGCCAAACATTAAAATCAGTATTGAGCCTGTATGTTAAGCCTGTCGGAAAAACCAGACACGCTCTCCGCCATCAAACTACATGTCTGATCAACTTCGGTCTCAACCATCTACCCAGGCAGCTGGACGAAAGTTGAATGCAACCCATTTAATTGCTATCGTCTTTGGTATCAACGGCAAAATATCCCGCTTAAGATAAATCCCCGTATACAAGGCGGCCAAATAACCTAACTTGGAAGCTATAACGACCTAAATAGCCGTAGCGACGTTTTGATCCTATAGGAACATTTTGAGTCAGCCATAATACTGACCTGCTTAACGCAACTATTGATTTAAACTACGCCTATTATCTTAGCGGAAGACCATTACCAATTTATACAGGGCTATATAATGAATGATCTTTTCAATAATAATGCGCTCACTCAGGCTAAAGAAAGAGCCACACGCTTACCGCTGAACGAATTTGACGTCAGTGATGCAGAACTTTTTCTAACCGACTCCCACTGGCCTTATTTCGAAAGAATGAGGAAAGAAGACCCAGTACATTATTGTGCCGAAAGCCGTTACGGTCCTTACTGGAGTTTATGTAATTACAAAGACATTATGGCCGTTGATTCGAATGAAAAAGTTTTTTCATCTGATCGAGATATCACTATTTTTGATCAGCCCGATAGCTTCGAATTACCCATGTTTATATCCAAGGACCAACCAGAACACCACGAACAACGTAAAGTAGTATCACCCGTTGTTGCACCAAAAAACTTAGCGGTGCTTGAATCAACCATTCGTCAACGAGTCATCAAGATACTTGATGACCTGCCCCGCGGAGAAACTTTTAACTGGGTCCAGCGAGTATCAATTGAACTCACCACACAAATGCTGGCCACCCTGCTGGACTTCCCTTTTGAGGACCGCCACAAATTAACCTACTGGTCTGACGTTGCTACTGGCGGGCGAACCTCAGGCGTCGTAGACTCAGCCGAACAAAGAAGAAAAGAACTCATGGAATGCCTGGAGTGTTTCCAGAAACTTTGGCGTGATCGTGCCGATATGGCACCCAACAACGACCTGATATCCATGCTGGCACATGGTAAAGCTACCCAGAACATGCCGCCCCTTGAATTCCTTGGCAATGTCGTACTACTCATCGTTGGTGGCAATGATACCACCCGTAATAGCATCACTGGTGGACTATTAGCCTTAAATCAATTCCCCGATCAATATGAAAAACTTATGGCAGACCCGTCTCTCGTGACCAATATGGTGCCCGAAATTATTCGCTGGCAAACACCGTT
Source organism: Pseudomonadales bacterium (assembly GCA_019090615.1). Taxonomy (GTDB): domain Bacteria; phylum Pseudomonadota; class Gammaproteobacteria; order Pseudomonadales; family Azotimanducaceae; genus JAHRVQ01. Next base: position 23,496 of record JAHRVQ010000079.1, read on the forward strand.
GCCGCATATGCGCAGGACCGCCCTGGAAGATATCGAAATTGGCGGCAAACAAATCCGCAAGGGCGACAAGGTAGTCATGTGGTATATATCTGGCAACCGCGACGAGAGCCATTTTGAAAATGCAGACAAACTCATTATTGACAGAAAAAACGCCCGCTCGCATTTATCTTTTGGCTATGGTATCCATCGTTGCATGGGTAACCGACTGGCAGAAATGCAATTGCGGGTATTATGGGAAGAGATCATACCGCGCTTTAAAGTCGAAGTTGTCGCTCCACCCACCCGTGTTCGGTCAAATTTGATTCGCGGTTATTCAGACCTACCTGTCAGAATCATCCCCGTATAATTTACCCCATTTCAGGCCTGCCAGGAAAACTCTCCGCTTCATTCTGAATCACTCAGAACGGAGCGGATTTGCCTCTGCTCCCGCTAAAACCTGACTATATTTTCAACCCGGATTTTTCAATCAGGGGCGTTGTCAGCGCCATCGTCAGCAACACGGTCAGCGCCATAGAGTCTCTTTGAGACATTGCGGCTTCGCTATGTCAAAATATCCCTTTTATCATTCTTAAGTTTTTATTGCGGGAGTTTCTATATGAGCGGTTCCATCAAAGTCGGCGAAGCAAGATATCGAGAATCTTTTGGCAGATACCTGGAAGATTTTGAGGTCGGCGCAACCTATGAACATCGACCAGGCAGAACAATTTCGGAAGCGGACAACACCTGGTTTACGCTCCTCACAATGAACCAGCACCCGATTCATTTCGACGTTGAATACGCCAAACATTCAGAATTCGGCCAGCCCATCGTTAATAGCGCCCTTACTCTGGCCATCGTTGTCGGCATGAGTGTCTCAGATATCAGTCAGAAAGCCATCGCCAATCTCGGCTGGACGGATATCACCATGCCCAACCCAGTTTTCCCCGGCGACACCATAACCGCAGAAACAGAAATTTTATCCAAACGCGAATCCAAATCCCGACCAACCCAGGGTATTGTTGACGTCGAAACCCGTGCCTATAATCAACATCGCGACCCTGTCATGATCTTCCGTCGCAGTGCCCTCATACCCAAACAAGGCCATGGCGTGGATGACAAATTACTCTAGCGCGACCACTCAGACTACGATGCAACTGCAATAGCTTGCGCACTATTTTTAAGGCTATTGAGTTCACTATCTGGTTTATTGATCTATTTATTGACGGCTTAATTATATCAACCAACAGACTAGCGAATAACAGTTTACTAGCTGGTAATTACACACCGATAACTATCAGCAACAACTATCACCAACAACACTCACCAATAAGTTCAGAAATAAAGAGGCAATATCAACATGGCGGACGAAATTCTCACTCGAACCGGAGAAAAATTTGACTCAGATGATGAGGTTCAAATTTTGGATGCTATAGCAAAATGGCTTGATCGAGATGTTAAAGACAAGGTATTGGCACTAGAACATGCCGATGAATATCCACATGAAATGGTAGAGCAAATGAAGTCACTGGGGTTATTCGGTGCCACTATCAGCCAGGCGTACGGCGGTCTTGGCCTGCCCAGTTCAAGCTACGCCAAAATTGTCACTATGGTGTCTGAAGTATGGATGTCTTTAACGGGTATTTTCAACTCTCACCTGATCATGGCCGCTGCTGTGGAAAGATTTGGTACCGAAGCACAAAAACAACATTTTTTACCGCGCTTTGCCAGTGGCGAACTGCGTGGTGGCCTTGCCCTCACCGAACCCAATTGCGGTACCGATTTACAGGCCGTTCGCACCAAAGCGGTTCGCGACGGTGATGACTATGTTATCAATGGTAGTAAAACCTGGATCTCAAATGGCATAGAAGGCGGTTGTGTCGCCTTACTGGTTAAGACAGATACAGAAATTCAACCTCGGCACCGCGGCATGAGTTTGTTTTTAGCAGAAAAGGGCCCTGGCTTTAACGTTGGCCGTAAACTTGAAAAGCTAGGTTATAAAGGCATTGATTCAGCGGAATTGTTTTTTGAAGACTACCGCATTTCAGCCGACAACCTTATTGGCGGAGAGGAAGGCCATGGCTTCCATCATACCGTAGGTGGTTTGGAATTAGGCCGTATTAATGTCGCCGCACGAGGGGTTGGGGTAGCCAATGCAGCCCTCAAAGCTGCTACTGCTTATGCCCAAATCAGAGAAACTATGGGCAAACCCATTGGCCAACACCAGGCAATCCAGACCAAACTTGGCGATATGGCCACCCGCTGCCAGGCCGCCAGACTATTAGTTGAAGATGCCGCCAGGGCTTATGACCGTGGCGAGCGTTGTGATATGGAAGCTGGCATGGCCAAACTTTTCGCCTCGGAAGCGGCAATGGAAAATGCCGCTGAATGCATGCGTATCCACGGTGCTTACGGCTATTCTAAAGAACAACATGTCGAACGTTATTATCGAGACGCACCGTTGATGTGTATCGGCGAAGGCACTAATGAAATGCAACGTATTATCATTGCCCGACAAATTATGGAACGGAACCCAGTCTAATGAAACTAACCGGCATTAAAGTATTAGACTTATCCCTGTTTCTGCCCGGCCCGCTACTGACCCAAATGATGGCAGACCATGGCGCAGAAGTAATCAAACTCGAACCCCTCAATGGCGGTGAACCAAACCGCGAAATCGGCCCCAAAAGAGGCGACCAGTCCGTCTATTTTGCCAACACCCATCGAGGCAAAAAAAGTCTCCAGGTCAATCTTAAAACAGAACAGGGACGCGAACTCGCACTGCGACTCAGTAGCGAATGCGACGTGGTCATTGAAGCCTTCCGGCCAGGCGTTGCGGCGCGCCTCGGGATGGACTACGAATCGATCAAAACCCGCAACCCTAATGTAATCTACGCCTCACTGTCTGCCTTCGGACAAACCGGGCCTTATGTTAAAAAACCAGCGCACGACCTCGCTACAGAGGCCTACGCGGGCATTTTAAGCGCGAACCTGGGCTTTGACGGCAAACCTGCCCTGCCAGCCATCCCCAGCGCCGATATGCTTACCTCTATGATGGGTCTCTCGGCGGTACTTATGGCTTTACTGCGCCGCAAGGATACCAATGAAGGTGACTACATCGACCTTGCAATGATGGATTCCCTGATGGCCTGCATCCCCAATAATTTGGGTTCAGTATTTGCTGACAAGGAACCGCCGGTAGTCAAAGAAGAGCGAACCTGGGGTGGCTATGCGATGTACAATATTTACGAAACCCAGGATAATAAATATATCGTGCTCGGCGCATCAGAAATTCATTTCGCGGAAAACTTATTAAATAAATTTAACCGACCCGATCTAATTCCTTTTTGTGAACCGCCGCCAGGGCCTTCACAACAACCGGTAAAAGAGTTCTTCAAAGAAACTTTCCTTAGCCAGGACCAGGCTTACTGGATAACCTGGTTTGAGGATTTAAATGTAGCTTTTGCACCTGTTAATAATCTACGTCAGGCCGCGGACGACCCTCAAATCAGGGCTAGAAATATGATTGTCGAGGATAGCACCGGTACCGAGCATATCGGCATCCCAATAAAATTCCAGCTTGAACCTGGCCAAATCAATTTCAAAGCACCTGCACTAGGCGAGCATAATACCGAACTTGCTTTAATGGCAGGGTTCAGCAACGATGAAATTAAGGCCATGCAAGAGCAGGGGGTTTTCGGGCCCTAGTCGATCTGCATCGTTCCCTGACAGACCAACACCGCATTACCGCCCACCCTCACTGTTAGTTGGTCTGTCGCCCTGTTATCCATTTCAACGTCAAGCAAACTTTGGCGAGTTGATTGCAAACCACGTTCAGCAGTATAACTATAAGTGCCCTTGCGTATATGTTGGTGCGCACATAAATACGCACTAAAAGCCTGCATAGCAGAACCTACAGGTGGATCTGCATCGGGATGAATTTTTGGCCCCACCAGTCGTAAGTGAAAATTTGCACGGGATTCTACTTCAGTAGAAAACAATAATATCTGTTGCGCCAACATACTTGGCGCTGAGGACTGGTTCCAGGCCCGATCGGAAAATGAAACCTGTGAAATATCCTTCAAGGATCGAATCGGTACTACTAAATACAGACCATTATTGGATACCAGTAAGGGTTTAAAATCATTAACGTCCAGAGCCGCCGGCGCCAAACCAAGTATTTCAGCAAACTCAGCCCTGCCAGGTACAAAGTTCTCTACAATCGGCTCAGTGATCATACTAAATTGCACCAGCGTGGGTTTACCTGATTCATGGCTAATATGAACTTTAAGTTCTTTGCCATTATGCACAAACACTACCGGTGTATGCTCCTGTAACAGGCGAAGCTTGCCGGTCGCGGCCAAAACATAACCGGCTGCGACCGTAGTATGGCTCCCCAGCGCTACCTCTTCTAACGGGTTAAAAACCTTCACCTGATAATGCCCAGATGCCATAGAAGTCACAAATACAGTTTCAGACAAACCGAATTCATTGGCCACTTTTTGCATCAGCTCCTGATCAAGCTGGGCGGTGTCAGCGACCACCGCTATCTGCGCGCCAGCAAAACATTGCTCTGTAAACACATCTGTTGTGAAATACTCAATTTTCATCCCAAAACCCCTGTTACAAGTGGCATAAACTAAAAGATGGCACAACTTGAAGCGGACAAACCATTCAGGCAGATTCAATCCGTATCAACACCCCAAATGCCCCGCTCGGATCAATTTCTATAATATCGGTACTATCTATCGCCGGCGCTGCTTTAAGATCGTTTTCAGCTAATCGTTGAATGGTCGCCGGCATATTTTTCGAGCCGATAACCAACGCAAACATACCCTCGCCTCGACTATCAATAAAACTCTGGATTTTTTTCGCAAATGGCTGCGAAGCATCTTGAACCGCTAAAAGTTCGATTTGCCCCCCTGTTGGCGGCCGGCATATCACCGTAGAAATACCACGAAGTGGATCATTTATCGGCTCGCCAGTCTCAAGCATTAATTGTTTGCCGTAAACCTCGACCGCATGTCCCAGGTCCCGGACAGCAATAAGCACCTTATTAATACCCGTCAATTCACTATTGGGAAAAGCATTATGTTTTGATTTTGGCGCTCGAAAAGAATCAGTTGGATAGATCCGGACAAGCACGCCATGGGTATGTCTGGGGTGGATGTCGCGGCCGCTGGCACCAGCCATTAAGGGCATAATCTGCAAACCCCGCTGCATCAACTGCGCTGCCTCTACATCAGGGTCAGCCGCTTCCAGCATCAAGGCAAAAATGCCTTCGCCCCGACCGTCGATGAACTTTTGCAGACTTTTACTTAGCGGAGCATCAGGCGCATCGGGAGCCATTAATTCAATATTACTACCGCCTTCAGGGATACACATCGCCAGATTGGCACCCAATTTATTGGCTGTTTTATCTTTTGAAAGGTCAACAACTCGCATACCGAGCTGGTGCTGGAAAAAAGACACTATTGGTTGTATATCCTGAACAGCAATAGCGATACGAGGCATTCCGGTAATCATATGACGTTCCTGTCTTTTTTAATATCAAGGGTAACAGGGCCTGACAATTCAGACCCTGTTAGTTATCAACGCGCGGCTCTACGTGGCTATAGACACGCTAATAGACAATATGCCTGCTTAATATAATTTTGTCACTCACAGCCTTTTTCAATACGGTTGTCATCTAAATCGATCCCTCAATTCAGCATAAGCTCTTCAATATAAGATGTTCATCGCAGCTCTTCACCGAAGCTCTTCACCTTAAATCAGGCATCAACTATAAATCAGTAACTGCCATTATTGGAAAAATGGCTCTTAGAACACCTATATCTTTAATGCGCTATGATGAAACACAGCAATTAGTACATATTTAGCTTAGAATATAATAGTCAGAAGCCACGCTTTTAGAGTTAACATCATGTCACGATACCTCCATAAAGATTTACCCCTTAAAAAGGCGGCGTTGAACAAAACGCCCTTTGAGACCAAAAAATCAACGCGTATTGGCTCTAAGAGACTGCCAGCAAAATTGCTGGTCCAATCTCAGGAGCGCCAGCGTGAGCTCGAATTAGTTTGCGCGGACAATAATTGGGCCTGTGAAATTGACATCGATGCTGATCAAGACGAAAACATTCTCGACCTTGAGTTCTTACAGAATAAAAAACCTACCCAGGTCTCTGAAAAAACACCCAGTAGAAACGACCCCTGCCTCTGCGGTAGCGGCAAAAAATATAAAAAATGTTGTAGCCTTTAACAATTTATCAGATCATCCGTGCGATCCAGTCACATCATCTACTCTGACGGCTCTTGAGTAGAAAAAGCTCGAGTAGAAAAGCTCGAGTAGAAAAATTCCACTATAACCCGGTCGACGATTAACTATCCGATCTTAAACAGAACTGGCATACATAACTCGACGGCCTTAAAACCTGTACTATACCGCTAAAATTCTACGCCAAAATTGTTTGCGAGTAGGTCAGTGCCTGCCTCGCCGCTCTAGCATTCTCCAATGAATCAAAGGAATATCCTGCAAAATTTTCGCAGGAATAAAATATACTACGGCAGGCTCTACAGACGCCAGGGTATACTCTTCTATCAGGGGGCCCGTTAGACTCGCCTCCCCAAAATACTCGCCAATTGAATACTCACCCATAACCTGCGCTGCAGCGGATATTACCGTAACCGTACCGCTACTCACCAGATATAAACCAGCACAGGCTTCACGCACCTGCCTGTCCTCACCTGGCAGTTGAATTTCAATCATTGAGCGGGCTATATTATTTTTGACCTGAGTGCTGATCCCCTCATCAAACAACCAACTTCCCATAAGCGCTGAGATAGGCCGTTGCAACTCTGATATCAATTGGTCGATACCAGTATTTTCAAGAAAAATTCGACAATTTTCATGGGAAAATCGAAATAACTCAACATGAGAAATACTGCGGAATGTAGCCATCGCAACACCGCCTGAAAAAAGCGCTTCTTCGCCGATAAAGGAACCTGTCGACAGACGATGGCTTCTACCGTCTTCTATTCTTTCCATACTACCAGCAATGAGAAGAAACAAAGCATCGGGCATTTCATCAGCCTTAAGAATTGTTTCACCTGGGTTATAACTCTCGCAGTCGCAATTGAGAAAACTGCGTAAATGCGCGCCGGACGCCTCAGGAAAATACTGAACCAAACACTGCATCGCTTTTACCCGTAGATAATCCTCCTTTTTTTCAATGAGCACATCAACCGATGCAAACGCTGCATTATCACCCACCTTCTTATCCTCGGCAGACAATGGCTTCGCTGTATGAGCCAGAACAATCTTAGTCGATGGATCATCTATAAAATCGCTCGCCACACCATGAATGAGCCCACCGCCAATATCAATTTTCTTTAGATCCACGTCGTACAGGTAATTTTGCTTCACCTTTTCCCTGAGATCATTTGTAATCCCCGGATTGGCCAAATTTTCATCCACCATTGAGTTAAGACTACTAAGTGATGTCAGGTCAGCCCAATGCCCATAACTCCGATAGCCCTCGCCACCAACAGCACGGAATACAAAAATACTATTTTCAACAGGATGCGGCGACAGCAGAGGTTTAACCTCCAGTCCGTCGATATCGTTCCATTGGTCATACTCGAGATCAACGGTTTCAAAATAATTGGTAAAAGCAGACTCTGGAATAGACATCAGCGCTGAAAGTTTTTTACGCACCGAAGCCCGTACCAATGGCGTAGCATAGTGGCAAATCCTGTGATCCGCCTGCATCAGGACTGGCAGGCCGACAAAATGATCATCGTGGCAATGAGTATGAAAGATGCCCTTCACTTCGCTAATGTCTATACCAACAGATAATAAAATATTGAATAAATTTGGCCCAGCGTCGATTAGAAATATATCACCTTGATGGAGTAAAATACTCGACATCGCCGGCCGTTTAGTATCCCAACCATCGCCTTCGCCAATATGTATAACGCCAAAAAATTGCCGCTCAATTGAATGAAAACCCAACTGATAGGGAGATTCATAACGCTCCTCCTCCGATAGATTTAAATCAACAGCAACCTTACGGCCCTTATATTCAAATTCGTAATGGTTGTATGACAGCCGCCTTATATTTACCCCATCCCTAATCTCGGTCCACGTCTCACCTTTGGGCACAGCGCAGCTATCAAATAGCGCTGCCGAAGGCTTGATTTCACCAAATGCAAACTTCAACTTCATACGCATTAGTGCATCAGCTTCAGTACGATCAATATTTGCATCAGCGGCCATTATTTCATCTACGCTGGTAAGGCCATAGTTGCCACGATATATGTATTCTAGTTGTGCCGATAGCTGCGCTTCGCAGCCAATCAAAATTGGCTTAAGGCCGGTATTTCCAGGATGGCCAGGTACCATCATGCCTTGTAGATATAACATCTGTAGAATCGGGAATTCCGCCAGATTAGAGAACGAACCCTGTTGAATCAAACTCTCTGATAACAAAATAGCATTAGGGCCAGTTTCACCTTTATCGGTCTCTGCAATATATTGAGTTTGTTTTAAGTGCTTGACCACATCAGCCGGACAGCCACATAACACATATAAATTCACTTCTGGTACTTGAAGCCAATAAACACCTGCGCATACTTTAAGAATTTGCAAATTATTAAGTGCTTCAATTAAATTTGCATTGTCCAGCACCAGGGCTTCATTTTGCACCTCCAGACGTTGAATCAAAGCTGCATCCTGCGCTTGTTTCTGATGCACCGCCCAGATCTGACTGAGCCGCGACAACAATTCTGCTGGGCTAACTGGTTGAGCAATATAACCATGAAACTCTGCCTGGATGGACGCTTGCCCTTCTGCTTCCTCGGGGCCGAGCATCATTCTAACCAACCAGGGCCACTGAGCATCTACCTGACGAAAAAAGTCTCTACCGTCCACAGGCAACAAACCCGCACAATCCGCTGAAATAAATAGCACAATCTTCAAATCGGCGGCAACTGATCGGTCTGTCAAAACACTCAAAGCAGTTTGACTTTCAGGCATATAAAGAACATCGAACGATTGAGCTAAAATCGTTTTAAATTCTTTTAGCCGCGACCCGTTCTCGTCTGCCACGAGCATCAACTGGTCTCTACCGACGTTCACCGACAATTCTTTTTCGGTTATAATTTGACCTGACAACTTTTGTTCCGACACGTTAGATCCGTCACGTTAGTTCCGATTTGTTGAATCCGACACTTTGGTCCAGCCGAATATTAGCGAGGCTATAGTTCAGAAAAATGAACACCAGGTGCGTGTTACTCCAACCTCAATGCATTTTACGTCCGACATTAATAATCGGTTCCTGGCCACCGGTAATATTCTTCAAATCACTCTGTGCCTAAATCATAGCCGCTTTGGTCTGTGACTACCATTCCTCTTAATTTTGGGCTCTTTTCAAGATACCGCTAAGGCTTTTTCAAGTACAGCTAAGGGCTTTTTCAAGAGCAGCTAAGGGCTTCATATTAAAGAGCAGCTAAGGGCTTTAACTCTTAGCAATACAAGTATCTTTTACTCTTCCAGGAATTATTGTAATAATTCGCGCTTCTATAAAACACCCGATCAGGGAAATCTGTTTCATCCTATGCGCCATCTGATTTTTTCGGCTATATTTATCCTGCTAAGCTGCCCTTTGTTCTTCATCCAGGCGCAAGCAAACCCTATCGCCACTAATGCTATTAAACAGTCTGAACCTATTAAACAGTCTGAACCTGTCAAACAGTCTGAACCTGTCGCCAAAGTGCCAGCCGAAGGGTTGCCAATCGGGCTATTTTTTAATACTCAATCACCGAAGCATTTATTTTGGGCGGAAACCAAAACGGGCAAACTACATCTACTAGAAAGAACCACCAACAACACCTACAGCAAACGAAAAACAGTCCAGATTAGCATCGGTAAGGCAGGTACAGGCAAAATGGTGGAAGGTGATAAAAAAACACCCATCGGGGTTTATCGCCTAAAAAGTTTTTTGTCCGACAACCAGCTCGATAGCTTTTATGGCGCCGGCGCTTATCCGCTCAATTATCCCAATGTATGGGATAAACTATTATCGAGAACCGGCCACGGAATCTGGCTGCACGGGTTGCCTAAAGGTGTTAACCAACGCCCTCTGTTAGACAGCGAGGGCTGCATCATAATCAACAATCAGGCACTAATAGAATTTGGTGAATTGATTAAACCAGGACAAAGCTTAATCGTCGTCTCAGAAACAATGAACTGGCTCAACGACGGCACTCACCAACCGGACGCAGATATAAACCTGGCTATCGAAAATTGGCTATCAGCCTGGCAAGCAAATGATACAGAGACTTATCTCCACAGCTACCACTCAGCTTTTTCAGACAACAAACGTAATTTGCCCGCCTGGCGGATTTATAAGACCCGGGTAAATGCCCAAAAAAGTTACATCAAGGTCGACCTGTCCGAAGTTAGTATTATCGCCTACCCAGGAGAAAAAAATCTTGTTTCAATGCATTTTTTTCAACGCTATAGAAGTAGCAATTATAACTGGGCAGGGTGGAAGCAGCTTTTATGGCGCAGAGATGACAGCGGTGGATGGCGAATTTTATATGAAGGTAACGGGTAGTTATTCATGGCATTAATAAGCGCCAACAAATATACATTGCCACTTTTTTTTGTTCTGCTGTGCTGTCTATCTGCCTGCAACACAACCACCCAATCCAAGCAGAAACTCCAAACAGTGGCCCCACATGCGACAGACAGCACCAATGACGTAGCCACCACCAATAAAAAACCTGTTGATTACAAGCCAACTGCGACTACACCGAAACCCCAGGAACCTCAGAAACCCCAAACACCAATGCCGACAGCTGCCAACCCTGCCAGCAAATTACCTGCTGGACACTCCGTCGAGTTACCGGTCAAATTACCTGCCAAAAAGCTAATTGTAAAACCTGCTAATCAAGTCATAACAAGGTTATGCAGTGAACTGAGTGCCAAGCTAAGCAGCGTGAGCATGGCAGAATGTTCAGCACTGCAATTGACCCACTCGGCCTTCACAATACAACATCGCTCACTCGCCTATAAGGATTATCCTGCCAATTCTGGCCAGCCATCAATCGGTAAAATACTGGTTATCGGTGGCATCCACGGGGATGAATTTTCTTCTGTTTCAGTCATCGTTAAATGGATGAAGATACTCAATCAACAGCCTTCAAATTTATTTGACTGGCGGTTTATACCCTCTGCCAACCCTGACGGTTTATTACAAATTAAGTCCCAACGGCAAAATTATAATGGCGTTGACCTCAATCGTAATTTTCCGACAGCAGACTGGCAAAATCACGCGCTAAACCATTGGCAAAATGTCACCCATAGGAATCCGCGTCGACGCCCCGGGCCCAGACCCGCCAGCGAACCAGAAACAAAGTGGCTGGTTGACCAGATCAACACCTTTGCGCCAGAGGTGATTATTACCCTACACGCCCCCTATCATTTGGTAGACTACGACGGGCCACCTTCTGCGCCCGACAACCTGGGCGGTTTATATTTACGCAGACTCGGCGTATTCCCAGGCTCACTTGGCAACTATGCAGGCAACGATTTAAACAAGCCTGTAGTTACCCTTGAATTAAAATCTGCGGGGATTATGCCGCTAAAGCAGGAAATCGATCAGATGTGGTACGACCTGGTAATCTGGCTGCAAACTCAACTAAGCCCCTGAGCCTTAAAATTTATAGCTCGAAAACCTATAGCTCGAAAACCTATAACTCGAAAACCTATAACTCGAAAACTTATAACTCAAAAGTTAATAGCCCAGCTAACTACATAACCTCTGATTAAAATAAAAGCGACGTTTAGTATGCCAAATGCCCCATCAAATACCAAACCAGCAGCTGCCAACGAAGCAAACTCCGACGCCCCAGCTGAGCAGGCACCAAGTTTATATGAACGAATCGGAGGCAGCCCAGCCGTCCAGCGTCTGGTAACTCTATTTTACTACCATATGAACAGCCTGCCCGAAGCGCAACATATTCGTTCGTTACACCCGCCCGATTTAAGTGAATCGCAACAAAAACTCTATCAGTATTTTACCGGTTGGTTTGGCGGCCCACCACTTTTTGTAGAACGATATGGCCATCCACGACTGCGCGCCAGGCATAAACATGTAGCCATCGGTATTGCCGAACGAGATGCCTGGCTTAGTTGTATTGACAAGGCGCTGGCAGAAATGAATCTTTCAGCCAGATTAACCACTGATCTGTTAGACAAAATTAGCCCTATGGCCGACCATATGCGTAATATGGATGAAGATGAGCCCCTTTCGGACTGCTAATCGAAATTTGAATTGCTGATACATGCTTGAATAAAGTCGCATCAACCGATTTTACTGTTGCAGCTGTGACTGAAAATAAAATCACCTAGAGTAATTTGCCCAGCGCAATGAATAGTCAAAGTATCATAATCGGCATAACAGGTGCTTCTGGTTCTGGCAAAACATTAATCACTAAAAAACTGACTGAGCACTTTGACCCAACGGAAGTAGCTGTGCTGAGTGAAGACCGCTATTACAAAAACCTGTTGGACCTGCCCATCAGCAAAAGGCCGCTGCATAACTTTGACCATCCTGATGCCTTCGATCATTACCTGTTAGAACAACAACTAACCAGCCTCAGAGCAGGTAAAAAAGTCTTTGTGCCACAATATGATTATAAGTTGCACTTACGCAAAAAAGAGGCGCAAGTTATCCTGCCCGCTAAATTCATTCTACTTGAAGGGATTTTAATATTTACCAGCCCTGCTTTACGACAGGCAATGGACATCAAAATATTTGTCGATACGCCACTCGATATTTGTCTGCTAAGGCGCCTACAACGAGATACTCTCCAGCGCGGCCGATCCGTGCAATCAATTCTTGAGCAATATCAACAAACTGTCCGGCCAATGTATTTCAAATTTATTGAACCCACTAAACAATATGCAGATATAATCATTCCTCATGGCGGTGAAAATACTATAGCAATGGACATACTGCAAAGCAGGATACAATCAATGTTATTGCAATAGCCCAAAAAATTCTCCGCATCCCTCTCCAAGTTGGAACAAACATTGCCAAAAACTAAATATTATGTCGTCTGGGAAGGTCGAGAAAAAGGTATTTTCACTGATTGGCCAACAGTGCAAAAGTTAGTATCTGGCTATCCCAAAGCAAAACATAAGAGCTATAAGACGCAAGCTGAAGCGGAAGCGGCTTTTGCTAGCCGTCCAAAAGTCGCGCCACCACGACAAAAAAAAACCCCGCAAAACCTGGCTAGTAGCAACCAGTCTGCAAAAAAAAACGCCCATGCCTCAAATGCCACAGCCAGCATCGATACAACGTTTGATATTCATATTTATTGCGACGGTGGTTGTGATCCAAATCCCGGCAAATCAGGGTCAGGTGTCGCGTTATACCAAGGCCTCAAAGTAAAACAGCTCTATTATGGACTATACAATCCAAACGGCACCAACAATACTGCCGAGCTTCATGCACTACATCAATCGATGCGCCTGTCCGTTGACTACCTGGCCAAAGGGTTAAAAGTGCAAATATTAGCTGATAGTAGCTATGCACTTAAGGCCATGACCCAATGGGCCGCTGGCTGGCAAAAACGCGGCTGGAAACGTAAAACTGGCGAACTAGCAAATGCCCAACTAATTCAAACAATGTATGAAGTTTATCTAAGCCTTGATAACCAGGTAAAAGATAACCAGGTAAAATTTCAACATATAAAGGCACATGCAGGTACCGAAGGTAATGAACTTGCAGACCGTCTCTGCTTACTGGCCATCCGGCATAAAATGGTTGAATTTAAAGCCTATTCAGGCACTGAAACTGTTAACCAATTGCTCGATTTAAGCTAGTACCAAACGCTATTAGGTACATTAAAAAGCCAATTTATGGTTATAAAATGCGTGCCTTTTTATGTCTATACTCAATAAGGAGAACATTAAACCTCATAGTGGTAACGGCAAATAATGAAAAATATCCAATTTCATAATACTGTGGCGCTGCAAATCAGTTTTATTTCGATTTGTTTAGTCACAGCAGTTGTGAGCTATTTTGGCTATCAAGGATATCAAACAGAATCGGCAAGGAAAGCCTCCAATCTAGCAACTGAACTTCTATCTGTGGTCAAAACCACAGCAGCACAACTCGACCTCAATCTACACGAAGAAATTTATCTGACGCCTGACGACAGTTTGCACGGCAAACAGGAACTGGGGCAGATACAGGTAATTTTGGCTTCTATTAAGCACATCAATGGTCTGAATAATGGCCATAGCAGCCCGATATATACCTTACGTAAAACTTCAGACTTTAATCAGACCAGCGAAATCGAATTTGTTGCGATGAGCGATCCCGATAAAGGTACAAACTTTTACACCGGCACCCGAATGCTAATCGAGGGATTTCAGCTGAATGCCTTTGAAGGTGCAGCAGGGGTCACGCCTATCTATCATGATAGTGATGGTGCCTGGATTTCAGCCGTTGTACCACTACGCAAAGATAATTCTGTGATTGGCATTGTCCAGGCTGACAAGCGCGTTGACAGCTACTTTGAGCAGCTTGTAGATTTGAAACAGGATTATCTGATAACAGCTACTGTATTAATAATTATCAGCGCGTTTTTTTCCTGGTTAGCTGCAATGTATACAACCACTTATATCTATGGCTATTCGACCAGACCACTCAAATACATCTCCCAGGCAATTCATGCCATTACTCAGGGAGATTATCAATATCGAATTAGAGACCAGCGTAACGATCAGTTTAATCAGGTTTATTCTGACTTCAATAAAATGGCCGACGAAATAGACCAGGCCAATATGAACAGACTGCAACAACTAAGCGACCTAGAACAGCACAATAAAGACCTTGCTCTCTCAAGCAACACTAAAACAATTTCTCTTAACGCGAAAAACAACTTCCTGGCAAATTTGAGCCATGAAATTCGCACCCCCATGACCTCAATTATGGGTTTCACTAAAGTACTATTACAACAAAACCAGAAACAGGCAAACGAATTACTATTACACCGTATATCTAATGCTTCCGACAACCTTATGCGACTGGTTAACCAGACCCTGGATCTGTCGAAACTGGAATCGGGGCAAATTGAACTAAATATCAAAGAATATGACCTTTACTCTGAATTAGTAGAACTGATACAAATGAATGGTGAGAAGGTTGCCGAAAAGCATATTGATCTAATTCTAAAGATAACCCGACCACTACCAAAACGCATCCTTGGCGATTGTTTGCGTACCAGCGAAGTAATACTGAATTTAATTAGCAATGCGATCAAATTCACTCATAACGGTTATGTACAAATTAATATTGACTATAAACTTGCAGCAGATAATTCGTTAGATCTGATTATCGAAGTAAGCGATACTGGTGTGGGCATGACAAAAGAGGCCTGCCAGCATATCTTCAACCCCTTCACACAAGCTGATAGCTCTATTTCTCAATCCTATGGCGGTACCGGCCTGGGGCTAACAATCGCCAAGGAAATAACCGAGCAAATGCGAGGATCAATAACGGTAAAGAGTGAACTGGGAGTTGGCAGCACTTTTCGAGCAATTTTAAAACAACAGCCATCTCAGTCTCCAGCAATCGAAGATATCGACCAGAACACCAGGACGCTGTTGGCCAACAAACGTTTTCTTATTATCGAAGACTGCCCCGCCATAGTTAATTTGCTTACCGACTCATGCGCAAAATATGCTATTGAATGTGAAGCTACCAACGAAATTTCAACAGCACCCAACCTCTATCATCAAGCACGGGCACAGGGCCAGGGTTTCGATGGCATAATACTCGACTGGCCACTGGTTGAAAATAATGTCGAACGCTCTATGCAATTGTTAGCTGAGCAAGGAATAAAAGACCTGCCCATATTTATTATGCTGCCTTATAACCATTTGCATGAATTCACCAGCCAATACGATGCGCTGATTACCAAACCTTTAATAGAAGCAGAGGTTATCGATGCCTTTGTTGAGTACTTCCAGATAGACGAAGCCAACGCAGTCAACAAAGTCAACGACATAGCTGCTAGCGCCACGGAATTGAATCCAGCAACGGACGCCGCCCAATCCCACGAAAATCAACGAATACTTGTGGTAGAAGACAATATAAACAATCAGGTTTTAATCGAATATTTACTCGACGACTATGGCATTGCCTTTGATCTAGCCGAAAATGGCCAACAGGCATTAGATAAAATGCAAAACACAAATTACGACCTGGTGCTGATGGATGTGCAGATGCCAATTATGGATGGCCTGACCGCTACTACCTGTATTCGCGAAAACCTGGACAAAACAGCCATGCCTGTGGTGGCGCTCACAGCCAATACAACACCTAACGATTGTCTCCGAATTAAGGAAGTAGGGATGAACGATATCGTCCCCAAACCGGTCGATACCAGCTTATTGTATAGCGTTCTCGACAGCTATCTAGCAAATACTTCACCCTCAACCAATAAAATGTCTTCGCCTAACGAGCAGAGAGACCTGCTACATAACGAACTAGAAACAGGACCGACAGAACTTGATACCTGTTATGTTACGTCGGCCGACAAAAAAATTCTGATCGTCGAGGATAATAAAAATAATCAACAACTCATCAGCTATATGCTTGAGGATATCGGTATCGAATTTTCTCTTGCTGATAATGGCCAACACGCCATATCGTTATTGGAATCCGATAGCTTCGGCCTCATACTAATGGATATGCAAATGCCCATAATGGATGGTATTAGCGCAACGCAGTTCATCCGCAAAAACAGCCTTTACGATAAAATACCGATCATTGCCATGACGGCTAATACCAGTGCCGAAGATGAAGAAAGTTGCCTCGCAGCAGGTATGGATGGCATGGTTGCAAAACCCATCGACTTCGATCTATTTAACTCACTGCTACAAACCTATGTTGAAACAACCGATATCAATCAATGGCAGGCAAATAATTTCAGCAAAAGCCGAGCAAATGCGCATTTAAGCCAAACAAAATCTTCTCGACCGTAATAGAGCTGGACTGCTTATATTGATCTATTTATATTGACACGCCAATCGATGCCATTTAAATAGAGCTATTATTCAAACAGCTCTATCGAATCATCAGTTTGTTCTACAACATTAAGCAGTTTTTCTTGCCCAGAGATAAATGCATCAAGCAAATCATCATGGGTTGACATCGTTTCTTCAAGACTCTCTAACACAAAGGACAGTGATTCCTTGATTTCACAACCTACATCTAGTTCATCAAGAGATGAAGTAATTGAGGATTCAATTTTATCCAGCAGGTACTTCTCCTGATCCTCTTCCAGGCTCATACGCATTAATTCAATACTCAAATCCTGAATCGTCATCGCCATCAATTCAGCACCACGTTTTCGGTTGGTGACAATCAATTCCGCCAATTTAAACAGGTTTTTTCGAATACCATTAAAAGCATGTTTTAAATCGTCACTTTGATCCACCAGCGCCTTACGTGTTGTTAGTGCACTCAAGCGCGTATTGGCCGCAGACAACAGCAGCGGCACTAAATCTTTGATCCGCCCATAGCGCTCCATATTATCCAGCGGCATATTTTTGATGAGGATAGTAATTGCTGAAAAATGCACCAGGGTACGACAACCAAAATCCATAAAACGCCGTTCACGATTACTCATATCAAGGAGTTCCTGCTCAAGCGGGCTAATGGTCCCTTCTGAGGCAAAACCCTCATGTCCAGTATTAGTATCAACCCGCACAGCGATATCAAGATCTAGTCGATCGGCAGTTTCCAGCAAGCCCTCTATCGTATCCTCTACGGTGGTATAACCTATGGTTTTTTCCATATAGGCCATAGCCACGCCGATTTCGCTGGTGCCAGTCAACGCAGAATGTACAGTGGCTTGCGCCAACCGATACTGGTTGCGTAATTCATGCCGATCACGGTGATAGCTACCCAGTACGCGCAATCTGGCAACCAGATCCTGTGATTCAAAGGGTTTAGTCAAATAATCATCAGCCCCCGCCTCATATCCCTGCATTCTTTGTTGCAATGAACCATGACCAGACAGAAAAACAATCGGCGTTTCTTCAGTTTCGGGCAAACCACGTAATTCCTCGCATACCTGATAACCGTTCGCACCGGGCATTTCCACATCTAGAAGAATAATATCTGGCACTATATCGAGCGCCTTTTTGATACCCGACTCGCCCTCATCGGCCGACTCAACTTTGAACCCGTTGGGCTCCAATGCCTGCCGAACGATAGTATGAACCAAATGATCGTCATCTATAATTAGTACTCGAATGGGCATGGAAATTCCCGTGTTATCTATCAGTCTAAAATCACTGGGCAGAACTAAATGCAGTAGTCTAAATATAGACGAATGATCCTGGAAACCTCAGTTGAGAGTAAAAAATATACCCAGGGCTCTAGCCAGCCGGGGAATTTTGATAATGCCTGTTGACACACAGGGCCTCCCTATCGCCAGCACCAAAATAACGTACAGCAGCTGCCAATATTTACAACCAGTAGCTGACAATTTGGACGGACAGGTTATTGGTAATTTAGGCTTCGGGCGCCTAAAGCAATAAATCAAAGATGCTGGCGAGTTCCGGCTTACCCGTACGGATTTCCTGATCCGTTAAACCAGATAATTCATGGGGGAAAACTAGCCATTTATCCGTTGTTTGTACATAGTAGTTGGGCATAATATTGGTCATATTGCTGTCTGGTTTAAAATAAGGACAGGCGATACGTACTTCCGTCGGCATATTTAAACCGGTCCGCTGCGATAATTGCTCAAGCAAAGCTTCTAGACTTCGTCCCGTATCAAACACATCATCAACAATCAACAAACTATCTACCGACCGAATGTTTTGTATAAGATATTCCAGCCCATGTACCTCGATCTCCCTTGCTTGCTGGCCGATACCAAAATAAGAGGATGTTCGTACTGCAATATGATCCGTGGTTACCTTTTTAAAGTCGAAAAACTCCTGTACCGCAATAGCAACAGGCGCACCACCACGCCATATGCCTACAATACATTGTGGGCGAAAACCATCAGCGAGAACTTTTGCCGCCAGACGATATGAATCCTCCAGTAATTGGTTAGCAGAAATAAACGTTTTTTCCATTATGACTCCGAATCAACTCACGCCTATACTAGCCTGACAGTTTATCTGGTGTGCAAAACAAACCACCTGGCAGCTTGCGAGCTTCCACCTCAGGTTATATATTCGCCCACATAGAATACAAGATTATTCCTCTCATATCTGTTCTAACCAACCTTATCGAAGGAGCCATTTAACGTGGGTTTATTGGGCATTGTGGTTTTATTCACCATTGCAATATTGCTATCAGACAATCGCAAGGCAATTAATCTACGCACGGTCATTGGTGCCTTTATACTCCAGGCCAGCATAGCCGCAGTAGTCCTTTATATTCCTGTTGGAAAAACCCTACTGGCCGCAATATCCAACGGCATTCAACACATTATTAACTATGCTAACGTCGGCAGCCAATTCCTGTTTGGCAATTTACTCAACGGATCGCAGGGCTTTATTTTCGCCATTAATGTCTTACCCATTATTATATTCATTTCAGCGCTGGTGGCTGTTCTTTATTACCTCGGCATTATGCAACTAATTGTTGGTAGTATTGGCGGCCTGATCAGTCGTGCGCTCGGAACCAGTCAGGTGGAATCGTTGTCTGCGACAGCAAACATATTTGTCGGCCAAACTGAAGCACCCTTGATGGTCCGACCTTATATCAACAAAATGACACAATCAGAACTGTTTGCGGTGATGGTTGGCGGCCTGGCGTCTGTTGCCGGCGCAGTAATGGTCGGTTATGCCAGCATGGGGGTCGAATTAAAATTCCTCATCGCGGCAAGCTTTATGGCAGCCCCAGGTGGGTTGTTAATGGCAAAAATAATTAAACCAGAAACAGAAAAACCAGCATCTAACAACCAGAAAATAACTTTCGACCAGGATCAAGTACCTGCCAATATCATTGATGCAGCAGCAACTGGCGCATTAACAGGCATGCAACTAGCGCTTAATATTGGCGCTATTCTAATAGCATTTATCGCGCTAATCGCGCTATTTAATGGCGCCCTGAGTGCAGCTGGCAGCTTGCTTGGCATAGAAGGACTATCGCTCCAGTCTATCCTTGGCTATGTTTTTGCACCGTTGGCCTACCTGTTGGGGGTTCCCTGGCATGAGGCGGTCGCGGCCGGCGGACTCATCGGCCAAAAAATCGTCCTGAACGAATTTGTCGCCTACATCGGTTTTATTGATATCAAAGCTAATCTATCACAACAATCGCAAATCATAATTACATTTGCTTTATGCGGCTTTGCCAATTTTGCCTCCATTGCGATTTTACTGGGCGGTATAGGTGGTATGGCACCAAATCGTCGCCCCGACATTGCTCGCATGGGCTTAAGGGCTGTTGCAGCAGGCACACTATCGAATTTAATGAGCGCCACCCTGGCTGGGTTATTTTTCACCTTGCAAGGTTATTAGTTCCCTGCCGCCCTATGCACTGTTCTAGAATGCTCTACAATGCGCACACTTTGACGACCCAGGTTACTGGTCTGCATATAGCTCATTCAGATAGCTTGATATCCGTATCCCTGCCTGCTGCAAGCGTTTTTTAATGATCGGCATTGAGAAATAAATATAATCCCAGGACAAACTGGATGTTTTAGAAGCCGCCAGTTCAGCATAAATAAGACCCCTGATTTTCTGGCTTTCAGCAATCCAGACCAATGGATTTGTCTGACGCCATTGCGCCGCTTCGGCAACAGTTATTTTCGGCCCTAACCAACTCGACCATTCGCTAAAAGATAATTTTTTTGATTCAATGACATCACTATCCCATACACGATGTAGGTTCGAACCTGACCCCATAAACTTAACGGGTCTTTTATTTCCACCTCGATCCCGACCGTTGCCCACATGCAATGGTTGATGTAAATCAGCCACAATATGAATAATAAAACGCAATGCTCGGCGTTTATCCACCTCGGCAGCCTGGTCATCCTGCAAGATTCGTCGAAACAAAACCAACGCTGTTACCGCATCGCCCTGCGCTGGCGCTGATTGATAGGCTTTACCTTCTGGCACAGTGACATAATGCCAGGGTGACGCCGTTGTTTGCCAAAAGTAGCCTGGGTTAGATCGCATTTCATCGGCATAGGTGGACATTTCTGCCAGGCTCTCATTGGGTATTAGGCCCGCTATTGCCTGCTTTGCTGACTGGCTGAGGTTTCGTTCGGCAATGTTGGCGGTGATGCGATGCCCCGTTTGGCCCCACGCGAATACTGTGCAACTAGCACTTAACAATATAAATGAACAAACACTTACTATCACCGCAAGGAAACTATAAGGCCATCTAAAGGTAGTATCTGTCTCGCATTGAAACATAACAATCCTCTCTTTAACTTGAATTAATTTATCAGCCAATGAAGCGGCAATTATTCTAACTGATGATTCTGGCTATAATAGATGCGATAGTTAATCAAAGCCTTCATTGCATAAAAACTTTAGCACTAAAACATTAGCGCCAAATCTTAAATGGCAACGGCTTTAAATACCCACACTACTTTTGGTAAAAGCGGAAGAGCCTTTAAATGACGCCACATATTAATGCTAAACAAGGTGATTTTGCCGATATTGTCCTAATGCCAGGCGATCCCCTGCGGGCAAAACATATTGCCAACGCATTTTTAACTGATGTTATCGAAGTAACCAACCTGCGAAATATGCTGGGCTTCACAGGTAGCTATGCAAACAGGCGGTTGTCAGTAATGGGTTCAGGCATGGGCATGCCCTCTGCATCTATCTATGCCAGGGAGCTGTTCTCAGAGTTTGGCGTAAAAAAAATCATCCGTGTTGGCACCTGCGGTACCGCAAAAGCGGATATCAACCTCAAACATATCATCATTGGTATGGGTGCCTGTACAGATTCAAATATAAATCGTAGCCGTTTTGGCGGTTATGATTTTGCAGCAATTGCCGACTATCAGCTATTAGCGTGCGCTGCTGTAGCAGCAAAAAAAATGGCTCTCAAAAGCCCTTTTAGATTCCATATTGGTAATCTATTTTCCACTGACCTGTTTTATAATCCCGACACCACACTGCTTGACCTTATGCGACAATATCAAATACTTGGCATTGAAATGGAAGCAGCTGGCCTATATAGCGTCGCCGCAGAATGCGGCACCCAGGCGTTAACTATCTGTACCGTCACAGATCACCTGCAACGCCAGGAAAAACTCAGTACCGATGAGCGTCAAACTTCTCTGAATGACGCCATTGAACTTTCCCTGACAACAGCGATTTCTAGCTACACCGATTTATAGTTAGGCTCGGGCCTTATCAATATCTGCACTGATAGTTCTGGCAGCCAGGAAGTAGTGCACCGCACACCAAACATTCAGCAGAGAAAAGATCATTAACGAGTAACGCAGTGATTCCTTACCATATTCTGAAGACAACAGGTCACTAACAATACCCACACACTGAGGACCAAAGCCTAAGCCAATAATATTCAGCAAGAAAAGGCTAATTGCGGCAGCAACCGCACGCATTTCCGGTTTAACCAGGCTTTGAATCATAGCAAAAGTAGGCGCTAGATAAAAACCGCCAAATAACGCTGGCACAATATAGATAGCGATTGCCGGCAAAAACTCAGCCATCGCAAAAAACGCAATTAAAAAGGGCACCAGGCCACCTTTTGCCAATGCCACAATCCAGGCGAACCATCGCTCATCGCGGCGTCCGAGCAGATCCGCTAATTTGCCTGCGCCAAATGTGCCAATGCCACCCACAACACCCGACATCAGCGCCAGCGTCATACCAATTTCAGTCTGGCTAAGACCGTGCGAGCGGGAAAAGAATGCTGGCAACCAGAGCACCATGCCATAACCCACAAACCCTGCCAGTGAACTGCCAATCACCACATGCCGAGTGGCTGGTGTAGACCACATATAACGTGCCACATCAAAAAATGGCGGCGCATCCTTAACCTTGATTGTAGGGTCTGACGCACCTCTTTTAGGCTCTGCGACGGTCAACCGAACTAATAAAGCAATGACCAGCCCAGGCACGCCAACAACTATAAAAGTTGTCCGCCAGCCCCAGTGTTCGCTCATCCAGCCACCAAAAAGATAAGCAAATAATAAACCGATGTTTACCCCAAGCGCATAAATACCCATGGCTGTACCGCGCTGTTTCATCGGAAACATATCTGAGATCATAGAATGTGATGGCGGGCTAGAACCCGCTTCACCAATACCTACGCCGATACGAGCTAAAGCAAGCTGGAAAAAACTGCCGGCATAACCACAGGCAACCGTCATACCACTCCATATAGTCACAGCAAGGGAAATAATATTTCTGCGATTACTTCGATCGGCTAACATCGCTATCGGCATGCCTAAAGTGGCGTAAAATAACGCAAAGGTCAGACCAATTAAAAAACCCATCTGGGTATCTGAAGCACCCAGATCCTGCTTAATAGGTTCCAGCAAAATACCCATTATCTGACGATCAACATGGCTGGAGGCATATACCAGAACAAGTATCCCCAGCGCATACCAACGATACCAGGGTGCGGTACTAATTCTGCTGAGCCTGGTGCTCGATTTTGCTATTTCCGACATATAAACTTCTACACAATCACTAAATAACAAAAATACCACAACCAGACTTCCGATGCCTGCCCTTGCGGGTAAAACCCAGCAAGTAGACAATAAAACTTGACGACGAACTGTGCCATTTCTGTATCAAAGGGGCTGACTACAGGACAAAAACGTCGATAGTTCTTACACAAACTTTCGTCCTATATATAAGCCTCTGTTTTTACTAATAAATTTATCTGGCGTACGGATTGCTTTTAAATAAGGGCAGTTAACTACGATGTAAAACGACTCGACTTTTTAATACGCATTTAATGTCCGTTCGAACAAACCATTCCAACAGACAATTCTTAATGACATTCAGGTTTACAAGGAAGAAGACCATGAAATTAAAATCAGCAATACTTGCATTACTAACAACCGTTGTGATGCTGCTTGTATCAAGCGCAAATGCTTTTGTGGTGGGCCCCAGCCCAACCATCACCAACCCAACCCCACCGCCCATCATTCCCGGAAAATGGGGTTCTCCCACTTTCGGTACCGGCGCATCAGTGACCTGGAGTTATGTCGCAACAGGGATCAGCTGCAGTTTTGACTCTGTTGGATGCACCAGCGAGGCACTGAGTGATTTTATGCCCACAGGATTTGAGTCAGCAGTTAATGACGCCTTTGACGCCTGGGCAGCAGTCGCTAACATCTCTTTCACTGAAGTTGCGGATGGTGGAGAAGTATTTGGCGGCATACCTGGCGCAGATATACGCCTGAGCGGGCATATTTTTGATGGAACTGGTGCTACGCTCGCACATGCTTTCTTTCCTCCAGAAAATGCTCTGGGCGGAGCTGGGGATATTCATTTT
This sequence comes from Pseudomonadales bacterium, assembly GCA_019090615.1. Lineage (GTDB taxonomy): Bacteria > Pseudomonadota > Gammaproteobacteria > Pseudomonadales > Azotimanducaceae > JAHRVQ01. Next base: position 48,014 of record JAHRVQ010000079.1, read on the forward strand.
GATACCACCAAAACCTGGAAGCTAGGTTTTGGTGGAGTAGGGTTTGATATATTTACTGTTTTAGCCCACGAAATTGGCCATGCTATTGGCCTTGGTCACGAAGAGACCGAAACAGCCTTGATGAACCCATTTTATTCAGAAGCTTTTACTGGCTTGCAGGCTGATGATATTGCCGGCGCTCAATTCATCTACGGACCCTCTTCTGTGGTCGATGAACCAATAACCATAACCTTAATGCTGCTTGGCTTAATGCTTATGGTGATAAGAAGACCTCAAACCAGCTAGTTCCATTGGCGGTATAGTCTTACATACTGATCTGGACGTATCACTCTTTAGGCCGTAAATAATATTGCGCTAATTTACATTAAAGAGTGATACAAACACCGCTGCACTACTGGCTATAATTTACGCAGCTAGATCAGGCAAAATTTTCTGCCGAAGATTCGCGCCCGATGACTTTAAATCACTCACAATGGCTCACAATATAGATGACAATATTAATGACCATCACTCATCCTGTTGCAGATCAAATTTTACTCAAGCTGTTCCTGGGCTGGCTCTGTATTATATTACCAACCAGCGCCGCTGCGATGTTTGCCAGACTTTCAGATACAGCACTTATCGAACAGGCTGACATTATTTTCCAGGGTGAATATTTAGGCCCACAGACACTAAAATTTAATGTCGCCAACGCAGACAAACTGGACTTTGAAAAGTATGTTGGCGTGCTCAGGATCGAGACCCTCTACCAGGGAAAACCCACAGCGCAGGATATATATATTTCTTTGCCTGCCCCTGGCTTACCAGTCTCAAGTGAAACAATGCAGCCCATCAAAGGCCAAACCGGCATCTGGCTCCTAACCTTCGCAGACTCAGACTCAGACATTTATTTTTTTAATCACCCCCAACAATTTATATCAACCGACAAGGGTTTGGAATTACTGAGCAAGTTCAATCTGGCTCCGTAACTCATCCGTAACAAAAGAGGCCCAGGCTGCAATATTAATTTCGGCCAGCGCTTTTTGAACACGGTCATATTTTCGACTAAAACACTATTGCGCTAGTTTCATCCATAGCCCAGCGCGTTTCTTCATCAACACTCCAGTCAATTAACTCAGTCTCTATACCCAAATCACGCATTTGCGACTGGTACCGAAGCGCAACATCAAGATCATCAAAAAAACCAAGGGAAAGTCGCCCAGCAAAACCTGGATAGGGTATTTTACTGTACTCCCTGATCTCAAGCGCAATCAGTCGAGAAATCATAGAATTAGCGTTACCCACTGTAGCGAGCAAATATTTTTTATCTAACCAGAACTCAGAAATTAGCTGGGTCAATTCCGACTCGACAGAGTTTTCAGGTGGCAAACCATACCAGTGATCTGCAATCAACGCTGCTAGTTTGGTTTCCTGTCCTTCTGTACCCGCGGTTTTTGATACGCTATTCTGGTTTACCCTTTGATCAGACAAAGATTTATCTTCATCTAACAGTAACCTACCTGAGCCTGACGGCTCTGAATCAGGAGACAAGCCGCTTAACAAATCTGGCGACAATGTTTCAGGTGCATTTTTCAACCCATAAGATGACCTTACTGTGTCCCCGAGAGCAGGACTGATTTTTGCAGCCCGGACTTCCTTATTCCTTTGTATCACCGAAGAGTTTATACCCTGCTGGTACATAGCCTGTTGGCGCTTGTTTGCATTTTTGCGGCTTTTAAAAACCCCCAGAGATATGCGGTTCTGGTACGGAGGGCGATTTAAAATCAAATAGTCCTTAATTGACAAGCTTTTAAGGCGATTCACTGCCAACTTCGTCTCATCATCAACAAGTACAATAAATCCAGCATTCGCTGATTTACTATTAAGAGCCTCAGCCGTTCTACCATCAAGAGCCTCAGCGGTTCTATTATTAACAGCTTCAGCGGTTCTACCATCAAGAGCCTCAGCGGTTCTATTATTAACAGCCTCAGTGGTTCTACCGTTAAAAACCCCGCTAACTGCAACAATGCCACCTGCAACTTCGCTCATCAGCTGGTTTGAACTGACCATCCGTGCCGGAAGTATTTCGGTTGCACGGTTTTTATTGGCCGATGTTAAGGCTTCAGTTTCGCTAAGGGCTTCTATTTCGCTAATGGCTTCTGATTCGCTAAGGGCTTCTGATTCGCTAAGGGCTTCTAACTCGCTAAGGGCTTCTATTTCGCTAAGGGCTTCTGATTCGCTAAGGGCTTCTAACTCGCTAATGGCTTCTGCCGTCAAGTAACTGGCTGAGATAGCACCATTAGCTGCATCAACCTCTGGATGAGCGAGCACAGCGTCACGATCTACGGTTAGAGAAGTATTATCAGTTGGCATTACCGGCACGCAGGTAAATGTCCGGCGTCCTGACACGGTATTATTCCAGCCGCACCGATAGTCATTATTACCTGCGCCAGGCAGAGGCATATCATTAGCGCTAGTGTCAGCAGCCAGGACAAGACTGATTATGCCCGCTATACCCGCCACCAATAACCAGGTGTGAATGACACCTGTGTGAGAAAATCTCTTCGGCATCCAATTCAGCACACAACCTCCCTGTTATGCTTTATTTTAATGCCTTAAAGTATAGACAAGCTTCTGGATTTAGCCGAAATTTATCGGTAAATTCAGAAGCTTCTTCGCTTTTGTTATTAGTAAAAGGTTATTTATTGCTGTCTGGCGCTGGCACAATACCTTGCATTGGCACCATATTCCTGACATTCAGCTCAATTAATACGGGGCCATCGTGCTCCATCGCCTGGGTTAAGCAGGTATCAAATTCATCGGTATTGTCGGCCTTTATACCTTTGACACCCATGCTTTCAGCTAACTGCACAAAATCAGGTGTATACAGCTCTGTTTCATTGATCCGACCATCAAATTTATTGGCCTGCAATCCCCTCAACACCCCATACCCACCATCATTAAATACCACCACCACGATTGGCAACTGATATTGGGCTGCAACCACCAGCTCGCCAATATGGTACATAAAACCACCATCGCCCTGCATGAGTATGGTCTTCACGCCAGTGGCTGCTGCTACACCTATCGCTAACGGCAATCCTGGCCCAATAGCCCCTGAGGTAGGAAAAATATAGCCGCCAGGTCTAAATATTGGTAGCAAGCCGTTAGCCCAGTAATAACCAGGGATAGTATTATCTCTTACAAAATAGGCATCTCGATTCATATATCGAGACATAGATTCAAGCACCTTAACGTGGTCCGGTCCGATACGGTCAATATTCTTTGCCTTGGCCTCAACCGCAGCGCCCTGCATTTTTTCGCGAAACTGAGCATCGCCACTTCCATCAAGTTGCCCTGTCAGTTGAATCAGCGTTGCCTTTGCATCCGCAACTACACCCACTTGCGCCGGATAATTTAAGTTGATATTTCTTGGATCAACATCAATATGCACGATAGGCGGCAAGGGCAATGAAACCTGCGCGCCGCCAACGCCCGCCTGAAACCGCGTGCCTATGGCAATGAACAAATCGGCCTCTTTTAACGCCGTCAAGATTGATTCTGTCATTAGCACAGGACCAAGATACAATGGATGATCGTCTGGTATCGCACCTTTACCATTAGGGGTAGTTAATACGGGTGCATCCAGCTTTTCTGCAAACTCAAGTAACGCTTTTCCTGCACCGGCGAGGGCAATCCCGCCGCCAGCCAATATAATTCGTCGCCTGGCACCTTTAATTGCCGTCAGCGCCTGGGCTATAGTTTTTTCATCTGCCTCAATTGCCGCAGGAATAGCTAATGGTTCGGTCGACATTGCCGTCTCTGCATACTGCAAATCAATCGGAATTTCTATAGCACCAGGCTGCGGCCTACCGGTGCAAATATCCTCAATCACAGCATTTAATGCTACCTGAAGTTCAGTCACATATTTCGGCGAAGTAACTCTACGAGCAACAGACTCAAGCATTGCCTTCTGCTTCTCAGCTTCATGTACATAACCCTTACCTTTGCCGTAAAAAGCCGTTTCGGCCTGGCCAGTAACCACCAGCACACGCGATGAAGCATAAGCCGATTCATATAATCCGGTCACCGTATTGGTTGTACCCGGGCCAGTACTTGCGAGGGAAACACCTAAGCCGCCAGTTGCTCGCGCATATCCATCCGCCATATGGGTTGCACTCTGCTCATTCCGAACCGTTATCATATCAATACCGTCCAGTCGGCAAATCGCATCAACTATTGGCATATTATGAATACTAACAATACCAAAGACCTGTTTGACACCAGCATTTTTCAGGGTTTGCGCAACAATTTCTGCACCAGTCTTCATCACCATAGCTTTTCTTCTCCTGCTAAATTCGATTTTCCATATCATCCATGTCCATATCATCCATGTAAGTAGCCGCTACTAACACCTGCACGGCATTATTACCAATGACGTCATCAACATTAATAACACTGTTGCGAACATAGTGCTTTATTCTTACCGTACTTCGCAAACGCTATTCTTATAATTTTCGCGGCATTTAGCCGCAGCTAACTGTCACCAAGATTCATTTACACCAATACCACCTTCTTCTGCCCCGGCATTTTAATGAGCCCGGGTGTTTTATTTAGCCACGGCAATTTATATAGCCACGGCGTTTCTACTGGCACAGAAAGCAGCTATGGCTCATAATTCCTGAAACTCGCTGCTGCGGTCGGTGATTGAGTAACGTCAGCCCATTCAGCCAGCACAATCTGTGATGAAATTTGAGGTATCAGTGGCTAAGAAAAATAATAAAGGCGGATCATCGCTGCAGGACCAATTACGTAAAGTAGGGCTGGTGAGTGAAAAACAATTACGTAAAGCAAAAAAAGGATTACATAGGAAAGACGTCAGGGGACAACAGGGCGAAGTCGATGAGGAAAAGTTAACCGCCCAGAAAATTATTAAAGACAAAGCCGAAGCCGATAAAGTTAAGAACCAGCAACGAGATCAAAAAGCCCAGGAAAAGGCCATCGATGCACAGGTAAAGCAGCTCATAGCGTCGAACAGCCAACGCCAAAAAGGCGATAATTCTTATAAATTTTCCGACCAGGGCAAGATAAAAAGTATTTATATATCGTCAGAAAATAAAAACCATCTCAACAAGGGTTTACTGGCCGTTGTTAAAACTGATACCGGATACGATCTTGTCCCGGAAGTAGTCGCGCAAAAAATAAAACAAAGAAGAGCTGAAATCGTACTCTATCTCTACGACCGTGCTGATGAGGTTGTGGACGAAGATGATCCTTATAAGGATTTCCAGATACCTGACGACCTCGAATGGTAACCACGCCGTCAGGCTATACATCGAGTAAATACAGGCTATTTATTCAATAAATATTTTTCGAAGAACATCATATTTACCTGCTGATACTTATCGCGGTTTTCTTTTCTACGGTAGCCATGACCTTCATTAAGGGCGTTCATATACCAAACTGGCAATCCCTGCTTTCTCAGCGCTGCGACCATCTGTATCGCCTCTGTGACCGGCACACGGGGGTCATTTTGGCCCTGCACAACAAACATCGGTATTTTAATTTTATGCACCAGGTTCAGCGGACTAATTGCCTCTAGATGCGCGCGCATGGCAGGATTCCTTTCGTCGCCGTATTCCACTCGGCGTAGATCGCGGCGATAACTCTGGGTATTTTCTAAAAATGTAACAAAATTACTGATACCCACGACATCAACGGCGGCTTTCAGCCTGTCGCTGTAATAAACCGCCGCTGCCAGCGCCATATAACCCCCATAACTACCACCATAGACAGCAACACGATTGGCATCAAGCGTCGGCTGAGTCGCAACCCAATCTAACAGAGCACCGATATCCTTCACTGAATCTTCGCGCTTTAGTCCATTATCTGACTGCAGGTAAGTTTTCCCATAACCTGCCGAGCCACGTACATTTGGTAGCAATACAGCAGCCCCAAGTTTTGCCAACCACATTTGATAGGTGCTGCTGAATCGCGGCAATGCCTGACTCTCGGGCCCGCCATGAATAGAAATAATAACTGGAAAAGGCCCCTCGCCAGCTGGTTTATAAACAAACAATGGTATGTTGCGCTGATCAAAACTAGGATAATGTACAAGTTCTGGCGCAATAAAATCATTCGTATTCAACCCACCAACTTCACTGTAAGTCCATCTTCGAATTTCCCCCGCAGCTAAGGGTTCTGGACCCAGCGCTAAAACATAGACATCCGAGGGGGATTGCGGGGTATTGATGGTAATGGCGAGGGCGAGTCCATTCGGATTAAAAACCATCTTACCCATCGAACCCACTGGCAACCCTGTTACTTTTCGATACGCCAATGATTTTGTATCTAATAAATAAAGTTGACTAATACCGTTTTCATTAACAATAAACGCACCCCGTCGGCCATCTTCACTCATCACCATAGCCTCAACATCCCAGTTAATTGCCTCCGTGATAACATGCATAGCACTGGGAGAATTTATCTCTGCCCAGGCCAGCTGAGCAAACTCGCCCAGTTTATCGGTAATAAAAAACAAACCCTTACCCGCTTGATCAAAACCAGTGGCTAAATTAACCCCGCCACTATCTGGCCCCCCAAACAACAGTTGGGTATCACCGGTCTCAATATTTAACAGGTGAATTCGAGAATCCACCACTGAAACATAATTCTGTAACAGCAGCTGATTTCCCGCCGGACTAAACCCTGCAGGCGCCCACCAGGTGCCATCTGTCGCTTCAAATAACATTCTGGCCGCTGCTGGCGATCCCTTCGGCATCATCCATACATCATTCGATTTGCCATCGCGTTGCGTACTCTGGTACGCAAAACGCCGACCACCTGCATCCCATAGAACACTGCCATAGCGTGATTCACCATCCGACTGCAAGCGTGACTCACCGGTTTGCGGGTCAAATAAAAAAACTTGAGAAAATTCACTACCGCCTGCATCTCGGGTAAATATCAACTCACGCCCCTGGGGCTGACGCGATACCCTGCCAACCGGCTCAGTATAAAAAGTCAATTGTTGGCGAGCGGCGCCTGGCGCCGCAACCTTATGAATTTGTTGAACATCACCGAAGCGCGTCTGAATATAAATAGCACTGCCGTCAAGGTTCCAGTCAAGTAATCTGGCTGACCGCATATTTTGAAAACGGCCAAGGTCCTGCACCACCCGATCAGGAATTAACGGGATATCCTGCAGTTGCAGGTTACCGTTATTAACACTTCGTTCATTGCCCTGTGCAAGCATAAAAAATAACATTCCCACGAACCCCAGAATTATTCGCACTGCTGCCAACATTATTTTTATTTCCTTCTTATGTGATAAATAGTGATCGTAAATAGTTGTCGTAAATAGTTGTCGTAAATAGTTGTCGTAAATGGTTTTGAAAGATATTAACTAACCCATTTTCTTTATCCAGCAATAACCTGCCATACCTTAATAACCACGATTAATAACCACGATTGGAACCGCCAGAGTCGAAATCGCAGGGGCTAGCAACCATCAGCCAGGACTTTTTCAATTTACCCTATTTGCGGGCTTATCGGACAGCAAATATGCCAGAACCCTATAAAGCGCGTATCTTGGCCAAATCAATACCGGTGGTATAAAATTATTATTAAAATACGCCTGAAACCTGCGCGGGCCACACCAGCCCAGAATTCCAGACGCCATAATCGCAAATGCCAAAAAAACCAGACGCCACAATAAGGCTAATTTACACTATGCAAGTTTCCAGAACGCCCGCCTTCCTGGCATCAGCCAGGTTCGCCCATTCAAGTTATACGATGGCTTTAATACAGTTATTCACCACACTCACGCTATATACTGGCGTAATAGGTTTAATGTTTGCCTCCCTGTCGATTCATTATGCTATCACTCTGTTGCTTGCGATTTTGGCAACCGCTGCCTATTTAAGGTTATTTATGATTGGGCACGATTGCGGCCATGGTTCCTATCTACCGACAAGAAGGCAAAACAATATACTTGGCGGCTTCCTTGGCGTGCTAACCAATACGCCATTCCAGTACTGGGCCAAACAACATCTGGTACACCATAGAACCACAGGCAACCTCGATAAACGGGGCGACGGTGATGTAATCACAAAAACCGTTACCGAATATAGAGAAAGCAGTCTTATAAGCCGTCTTTGTTATCGCTGGTATAGGAACCCATGGATGTTATTTTTAGTTTCTGCACCGCTCCACTTCGTCCTATTACAAAGGGTACCGTTAGGCCAACAATGGCATACACGCGAAGGCTGGTTTAGCGTTATTGGCACCAACATAGGAATATGCGCCTATTACGGCGCACTCATAGCCTGGTTTGGGCTTACGCCTTTTTTGTGGGTCTATATCCCGGTGGTGATGTTTTCTTCGGCAGCTGCAGTTTGGCTTTTCTATGTACAACACCAATTTGAAGATGCCTACTGGCAACGCAACGACAGCTGGACTTACCACGACGCGACCTTACAGGGCAGTTCATTTTATAATCTACCGAAATTGCTACACTGGGCTAGCGGCAATATTGGCTTCCATCATATCCACCATCTTAATCCCCGCGTACCCAACTACCATTTGCAAACCTGCTTTGCTGACAGTATTGTTTTACAACAGGCGCGAAAACTCTCACTAAGAGAGAGCCTGACAACTGCCTGGCTGGCACTATGGGATGAGGACGCGCAGCGGCTCATTTCATTCCGAGAATATTCTCAACGCGGTCGCTAAAAAACAGATAAGTAATTTCAATGCAGCCACAGATACTGAAGCAAACTTTGAATAAAGGCGGTCGTGTTTATGGCTGCATGTTGTCGGCAATGGCATCGACACGATACGCCAGGGCTTTAACAGGCAGCTCATTAGATTTTGCTGTCATTGATGCAGAACATGGTTCCAGAGATCGAGCTGAAATCGAACAACTATGTACTATGCTAAAACAATGCGATATCACACCCGTAGTTAGAATACCTGTACCCAGGCCAGAATGGGTGTCCATGGCGCTGGACGCAGGCGCCACAGGCATATTAGCCCCCTATTGCGAAACCGAACAAGAAGTGTCCGATGTTGTCGGCACTGCAAAATGGCATCCACTCAAAGGGGCTTACCTGCAACGGGCCATTAAAGAGAATATATTTCCCAGCGATGCCAGCCGGCATTATCTCGAAAATATTCATCGCGATACGCTGGTTATAATCGGTATTGAATCAGTGCCCGCTTACGAGAACCTGGACAGGCTATTATCCATCGGCCAGATAGATGGTATTTTCATTGGTCCCAATGATCTGAGCACCTCAATGGGTATCCCTGATGACTATACCAACCAACAATATATACAGATAGTAGGGGATATTATTCACCGTTGCGAAGCAAAAAAAATTCCTGTGATGGTCCACCAACAAAGCATCGAAACCTCAACTATGGCAATTAATCTTGGTGCCCGATTCATCTTACATGCGCAGGATACCAATATTCTTCAGCGCGCCCTGCAAAGCGAATTAAACCAGTTACGTCAGTTATCCGGCGACCCAGCAATCGACAACGCCACAGATATCAAGGCCGTATAGGAAATAATAACGCTGAGTACAAACCACTGACTTATGATTCTGATGAGCTATCACTGTATTATGCCCCTTCCACAAATTATCCCGAGCAAGCAATGAAAGTAGACGTGTCATACAGTTCCAATATGAGCAACATCAGCCAGGATATTAAACATTTAGAAGCATTAGGATACCAGGGCATTAAAATTGCTGAAACAGATCACGATCCTTTTTTACCCCTTACCCTGGCGGCAGAGCATTCACAAAACATCCAGCTTATCAGCTCAGTGGCCGTTGCCTTTGCTCGCAACCCCATGTCGATGGCACATCTGGCCCACGATTTAAACGCCTTTAGTAAAGGTCGCTTTATCCTTGGCCTCGGCACTCAGGTAAAACCACATATTGAAAAACGCTTTGCTATGCCCTGGCATAAGGGGCCTCGTCAGATGAGAGAATTTATCCATGCGATGCAGGCTATATTTGACAACTGGTATGATGGCATAGCGCTGAACTTCGTCGGTGAATATTATCGCCATACCTTAATGCCAAAAACCTTCACGCCGAAAAATACCGAATACGGCAGACCTAAAATACTATTATCTGCCACTGGCCCACTAATGACCAAAGTCGCAGCGGAAACTGCCGATGGTATTATCATGCATCCTTTTTCAACCGAACGATATATCCGCGAGGTCAACCTGCCCGCAATCAACAAGGGGCTGGAAAATTCCGATAAATCTGACTTCGTTATTGATTTTGCACCGTTGATTGCGACCGGTGCTACAGAACAGGACATAATAAAATCCACCGCAGCAATTCGCGACCGGATTGCTTTTTATGGCTCCACACCGGGCTATCGACCCGTGTTAGAACTACATGGCTGGGGTGAACTACAGACCGAACTTAATCAGCTCATGAAACAACATCGCACTGATGCCATGGCGAATTTAATAGATGAAGAGATTTTAAATACCTTTGCTATTGTTGGCGAGCCAAAATATGTAGTTGATGAAATGCTAAAGCGGTATGGCGACATCATCAATCGAACCGCATTTTATGCACCAACACTTGCGGAAGATACGTTGGCGGACATCATCCTAAGGCTCAACAGCCAATGATTGCATAAATCACAGGCTGCCTGCCTTGATCCTCACTAAAGTCCATGCCTAGAGTCAGTCACTAGAGTCCGCCAGGCATCAGCTATTAACCACCTAAGCTGCAATCTTATACGCCAAACGTTTAAAATCGTGACTAAAAGGATGCCAGAATGCGGGCATCCTTTGCGTCATACAGATGCCAGTAATATTTGCCTTAGGTGACATCCATATATGTGTCCCCGCCATTCCACCCCAATGATACTCGCCTACCGCAGAATCTGGCTCGCCATCAGCCGGCTTCTCTTTTAAGCCAAAACCAAGCCCGAAGGAAGTATCTTTAAATTCCCAGAAAGGAAAATTAACACCCACGCCTGACGCCAGTTGGTTAACCCGCATTAAACCAAGTGTCTCTGCGCTGACAATTCGTTGACCATTCCATTCACCACCATTCACTAACATTCTGGCAAAAGCAAGATAATCCACCAGGGTCGACACTAAACCACCACCACCAGACAGAAAAGATGTTGGCTGAGAATATTGCCCTGCATAAGGATCATCCATTTTTGCATACCCACTCGCCATAGGGTCAAGCTGATTAGTTGGTACATACATGGTTGTAAAGCGATCCTGCTTTTGTTTCGGCACATAAAAGTCAGTATCATTCATTGACAGCGGAGAGAAAATACGCTCTTTCAAAAACTCATCAAACGATTGTCCAGATAACACCTCTATCAGTCGTGCTGTTATATCCGTACCCAGGCTATATCGCCAGAAAGAACCCGGCTCATAGGCCAAAGGCAAAACAGACAGCTTCTCAGATAAGGTTTGCAAGGTTAATTTACCACCCCCAACTAACGGGTTAATACCGGCCTCACCATAAGCCTTATCAATAACAGAATCAGGCTCAATAAAACCGTAAGAAAAACCCGCCGAGTGACTGAGTATCTGATTTACCTTTATACTATTAGCAACTGGCGTTACGTCGTCAATCGCGGTTGCACCTGGTTTTAAAACTTTCATATCGGCGAATTCTGGCAGATGTTTTTCAAGTGGGTCGTCCAGCCTGAATTTACCTTCTTCTAACAACACCATCGCAGCAATGGAGGTCACCATCTTGGTGCTGGAGTGCATTCTGAATATTGAATCCTCAGCTAAGGGTCTATTTGTTTCGTGATCAATCGGCCCATAAGTCTTTACGTCTACAACGTCAGTACCTTGTAAAATCAAGGTATTACAACAGGGGATTATCTCTTGATCGACATACCATTGCATACGCTGATGTAACTCAGAAAAATCCAAATTATGGTCTTTTACTACAATAGCCATTTTATTGCCTTTATAATCATCTTGTTGAGGATAAGCGAGAGCCGTGAACCAATCTTTTAATCAAAGTGATAGATTTCAGTTACAGTTGCCCGATTACAGCTGTAAACACCTATACAATAAACCAACCTTGTAAAAAATTAAACAGCAACCCAGCCATCTCGGGCAACAGACTTATAGCCAAACTTTACTTCAATCAGGCAAGCCGCGATAATTAATAATGTATATCTTTCCCCCAACACCATGAATGGACGCTCCCTAAAAGTAGGCCTGATGTTAGCGATCAGCGTGGGCGCCTTCGACGAAATGGCCATCACTACAGTACTTCCAGAAATCGTTGCCGAACTTGGTGGCGAACATCTCTATGGCACAGCATTTTCAACTTTTGTACTAGCGAGTTTATTTGGCACAATATGGGCAGGCCATCGTTGCGATGCGATAGGACCAGCAAGACCCTTCGTGGTCGGTCTCATTATATTTTCGACTGGATTATTATTAGCTAGCGTCGCGCCCAACATGCAGGTATTCGTCCTGTCCCGCGCTATCCAGGGGCTCGGCAACGGCATGATTGTGGCACTGGTATTTGCAGTAATAAATCTGACATTCAATGAACAACAGCGCCCAGGCGCATTGGCACTAATATCAGCCGCATGGGTAATACCTTCACTCATCGCACCGAGCGGGGCCGCCGCAATTGCGCAATTCATCCATTGGCGGTGGATCTTCCCCAGCATGATACCCATCCTATTTATCACCGCAACGCTGACCATTTCCGTCCTCAAACCCTATGATTTGCCACTCAAAAGGTCAACTAACAGCACTCCATTCAAACTAAACTCATTAAATCTGACAGACAATATCATTTGGGCCGCGTTTCGCCTGAGTCTTGGGGTGGCTACTATTCTCACTGCTTTTTCCCAAACAAGTATCAGTATACCGCTGGCAACATTAATCATAGTTGCCGGCCTGCTCATTAGTTATCAACCATTCAATTTGCTGATGCCTAGCGGAATCTGGCGCCTGGCACCTGGCCTGCCTACAGCAATGACATTGCGATTTTGCATAAATTTTATTTTTTTTGGCAGCGAAGTATTCTTGCCTTATATGCTTATCCATCTATACCAGTTCAGTCCTCTCGAAGCAGGTATAGTACTCACCTCAAGCGCCTTGTCATGGGCGTTGGGCGCCTGGCTGCAAGCAAAACTAAACTATTTATTCACGCCACTAGTGTTTATTATTTGTGGTGGCTGTCTGCTAATACTGGCGATCTTTGGTATAATTTCGATCTTGATAATACCCCTGCCAATCTCTGCAATTTTTATCTGTTGGCCAATAACAGGGCTTGCTGTAGGCATCGCATTTACCAGCATTTCCAGCTACACCATGAACCACACACCAAAAGGCAAAGAAGGCGCTAGTGCCAGTAGCGCAGGTGTCGCTGCAGCATTGGGCATCGGCCTTGCAACCGGCCTTGCTGGAGCAATTTTTAATCATGGCAAAGACATGGAAATAGGCCTGAAAAGCTCAATGATATCGGTTTGGCTAATGACAATATCGATATGCTTTGTCTTTTTGGCGATTGCCTGGTGCAGAGTAAGAAACCACCCCGCCGGTCTTGAAATAAAGCCGAAAACAGTCTAAAAATAACTGCCGAACTGCCAACAAAAGTACCACAAAATAATACTCAACCGACCTATACAAAACCACTCTGAACACTATGCTTTATATGGAATACTTATCATCTATTATGAATATAAGCAGATGAGACTTGAGATTTATTCGTTTAATAGGCAGTATAAAGGCAGATAAACCTTGATATTTACAAATAAATTCCCATAATTTGCTCGCCGGTTAAACCTGCCACTCATGCCATTCGATAAAATACTAATCGAAATCAAAAAATCTTGCATGGCGGACAGCTAATTGACCAACCGGTAGCAGCCTCCCTCTGTATAAACAGAGCGAGCAGAGAAACTCATATAACTAACCGGTTTCGGTTCCCATTGCAGAATTCCGCACAGGATTAACGTCGAAATAGCCGGATATATAGCCCTATTTTTTAACAACCCACCTGGAGATCTATGTGGTTCAAAGTTCTATAGATTTAGATGTTTGGAAAGAAATTGCAATCAGCAAACAAATATTAATTAAAACCGCTACCGATGCATTAGGACTTGATCCCGAATGCACCGAAGATGAGCTTGAGCTCGCCCTGAATCAGGGTATAAAACAAATTACAGAAGCAGAGAGCCTGGTCAGCGTCGCAAATGAGGCCAATCAGGCCGCCATTGCATCTATCGAGCAGAAACTACAATCCAGCGAAGAAAGCCGTTTAAAAACCGAGTCCGTCAATAAGAAACTTCAGGTTACTCAACTGGAACTGGACCTGCTTATTAAGTCCACGCGTAAACAGAGCGCTGAAGAAGTTAAAAAAACAGCTGTTCAACTCGAAGAGAAAACCAAAGCACTAAAGAAAATCAAGACCACTCTGGCAGACTCACCGGAAAACGTTGTAAAAAAGCTTAAGGCTTTGAACAAGAAAAAACTTGATGAAACCAATGCCCGCAAACGCGCAGAAGATGAAGCAAGAATCCAGAAAAAAGCTAAGCAAAAGCTGCAAAAGAACGTTGATGAACTAGAGACCACGTTAAGTGATTCAACCAAACTTGTTGAACTCTACCGAGAACTGCGTGCTTTTTGCGAGGAACAATATACGCAATTGAAGGACCTGGTTGAAGACGATGCCCTCACATCTCTACCAGATTCGAATGAAGACCTCCTTAAATCATTGCACAGTGAAGAAAGCAAAGAAGATGAAAAGGACGACAAAAAAGACGCAAAAAAAGATAAGAGCAATAAGAAAAAATAGCAACTTCAGCATTGACAGCTACTACTCTCCCCCCGAGCGACACTCACTAATTTGACAATACGTTGAGAAAAGCCGCTTGAGCGGGGCATGAGAGATCAGGCCGGTTGTATATAGAAAAAACGCTCTGGTTGTTTATTGAAAACCCGCTCTGGCAGTTTATTGAAAAACCGCTCTGGCAGTTTATTGAAAA
>JAHRVQ010000080.1 GCA_019090615.1 Pseudomonadales bacterium
CGCCGTCGCAAAAAGTATCTGCCTGTCATGCGAAATTATTAACCGAGTATTGTTTATTTACTATGGCACTTTACACTGACCCCGAGAGCTTCTGATGTGAGCTATTGAGCGTGACAAGTGCCAGGCATCGAGCTTACACTGCCTGGCACATGATTATCCTGTTTCATCCAGTCCACGGAGAATGAATATGACAGAGCATAAGGTGGTATCAAGAGATCAATGGCTCGAGGCGCGCAAAGCACATTTAGTGAAGGAAAAAGAATTTACCCGCCAACGAGATCAGCTCAGCCGTGAACGCAGAGCACTACCTTGGGTACGGGTTGAAAAAGACTACAAGTTTGAGGGGGCAAACGGCCAAGAAAGCCTGGCAGATTTATTTGCAGGCCGTTCTCAGTTAATCATTTATCACTTTATGTTTGGCCCAGACTGGGACGAAGGTTGCCCCAGCTGTTCTTTCTGGGCTGATAATTTTAATGGTATTGGCATTCACCTGAATCACCGGGATATCAATATGGTCGCTATTTCCAGGGCTCCGCTTGCCAAACTTGAAACCTATAAAAAACGCATGGGCTGGACCTTTCCCTGGTTGTCGGCTTATCAAAGCGATTTTAATTATGACTACCGGGTATCCTTTACCGAAGAAGAAATGGCGCAAGAGGGGCTGCTCTACAATTATGAAATCAGAACGTTTCCCAGCGAAGAAGCACCAGGAATCAGCGTATTCTATAAAAATGAAGCAGGCGAAATTTTCCATACCTATTCCTGCTATTCGCGGGGCCTGGATATGTTAAATGGTGCCTATCATCATATTGATCTTGTCGCTAAAGGCCGTGACGAAACAGCGTTGCCGTGGAATATGGCATGGCTCAGCCGTCATGATCAATATAGTGATTAGGTTATTTTAAAAAAATGATTAACGGCACCCTGTAATTCATCGACCGTGAAAATCAGCCGGTATCGCGGTAAACCTAAAAACCCTATTGTCGTGAAAAATGTCGATTAGAATTCCGCGAGGAATAATGAGCACAGCCTTTTGAACCACATCCGCCTGAATAGCCAGGTGAGCAAGAGGCTGATTGATGCTTTTATTTCAGCAACGCTGTCTGAAAGCCGGCTGGTTCATTCCGCTTTGCTCGACAATTAGCAGCGGGAGTACTTGCCTCGTGCCATTAACATCAGGCCGAGCATCAATAATACCAACATTGATGGTTCTGGTACGCTGCGAACAAGAAGTGATCCCCGCGCTTCTGTGATTGAATCGTTTGCAAGCGTGTTGCTGATGTTATCCGGCGTCAAGCCGGTAGAAAGTCCAAGCGCGTCAGAGAACCCACCAACATTGAAACCAAAGGTGCTGTTTGCCGGCACCGAGGCAAAGGCCAGGTCTTCTATTTTTACCTGACCAGCACAGCTAAGGTTTGGATTTGGGGAGCACTCAAGTGCGTTACCAAACATCAGGTTCCAAAAAGACCCACCGCCGGATGAGTAGCCATCACCATATACGTCGGCTACGCCAAAATGATCCAGAAACCAGCGTGCACCATCGTAATTGTCGGCCGATAGACCTTCAACGGTCCCGCCCCAGAGGCTATCAAACAGGGCTTCAGCTTCTGATCGAGACGCATAGCGCCATCCAGCAGCGATAAATCCACCCGCTCCGCCTTCAATGTCGTTACGTGACAGATGCTCTGTGCCTGGCAGTTCCAGCCACTCAAGACCGCTGAGGTCTACGATCTTTCCCTCGCCTGTTATTTGCGGTCCGAGAATGCCAGCCACCGCTATTGTGGGGAAAATCAGGGCGAAAGCGAGCCCCAGTATGGCAATAGGGTTCTTGAGTACGACTTTCATTTATGGTCCTTGTAGGAGAGAATGTTGGTTCTAAGTGCTGCGCTGGAAACTAGGCGTTATCCGAATGATATGGGTTTCTGGCGTGCTTACAAGTGGATGGGCAGCTAGACCCCGCTGGCGTCAGTGTAAAGTGCCATAGTAAATCGACATAGTAAATCGGCATGGTAAATCGACAGTGATCAGATCATATTTTCACATGATTGGCGGATAAGTTCCGAGATAATGCAGGCTGGATGATCCTCGTTAGGCGGGTTTCTCAAATACACCCAGGCGTTTTTGCGTGCCGATAATACCGCTCTTATAAATTCCTTCGATCATAGGTATAACCTGCTCTAAAGGGGCGCTGCCGTCGGCTTCGAAACTACCGCCCCATTCCACTCGACAAAGCTCAGGGCCTAGTTCAAATACTCGCACAGTCGACAGGTAATGAGAAACTGGTAATGGCCCTTGCCCCAGGATTGAGTAACTCAACATCATATTATCCTTATCCAGCGCCTCACAACGCTCCTGCACTGTACCGGTAGGCATATTAATGGTTCGCACCGCCAACAATCCTTCGCCTTCCAGCGTGATATCGTCAGCTTCAATACCTTTCATGATGTGACAAATCCCGCCAAAGTCTGCGAGTAATTTCCACGCTTCACTAGCAGGTGCCTTGATCTCTCGTTTAATCATTACTGATGTCATGGTAAAACCCTCGGGTGATGAAATGGGTCTGGGTGGGTCCAGATCAGTCTCTAACAGAGTACTCTCCTCTGGCGGTTGAGGGAATAGCTACGCATTCGAATGACAACCTGGCTGGCGCTGAATAGCAATTAGGTTTAAGGTCTCTGGCTTCAAAAAGAAGAGCAAATGATTAATGGCATTGTTCGGTTTTATATTTATTCTCGGCGCTACATTGCTTATCTATGTAATCTCCAGTACGCAAAAAGCCAGTTCTCAGGCTGATGTAGAGGATCTCTCAAATCTTGATTTACGCACAGTTGAGCAGGCAGTAACTGGGTTAGGGGATGGCGGCTGGATGTTCGCTGTGGTTTTTCTGGATGGTATAGAGGGTTTGTCAATCGACCGAGTACGTGACTATCTGGCCAGTAAATGGCCAACGCACCACGCCATTGGGCCAATAGATACCAAAGGTATTCAAAAAACCTTCTCTACCCTCGGCGCTAATTTTAGTTATGAACTAACAGCGACTTATTCAACCAGCAATACCCTGCAAGGTGCCTGCAAACACCATTATTACTGGCCTGATGCAGAGGAGAGCATTCAACGCCACAGGCTCTCGATGGTGATTGGGGTACGCCTGGATGGCGGGCCGCTTGCCTATTCACTGGCGCTTTCTCAAGCGGTCGGTGCACTAGTGGCCACCTGTAAAGAGGCAACCGGTGTTTTGTGGTCAGCGGGTAACCAGGTTATTTCACGGCAAAATATTCTGCAGAACTTTACCGCCAGCTTAGACGAGGAGGTACCCATCAACCTCTGGATTGCTTGCCATACATACCGAGATGAAGCGGGTCGTACCATGGGTTATACCCAGGGCTTAATAAATTTTGGTCAGGTCGATTTTGAAGCAATTGACGCGCCGGAAAGCCCAGAAATATTGCGCTCAAGGCTAATGAGCCTGATGGGCTATTCAGCGTTAAATTGTAATAAGATTCTGGATGGCGATACCTATGGCAGCGATAGATTTGAAGAGATCCAACTAGAGGAAAAACCTTCAAAGATTGGCTGTAAGGGCAGTAGTTTACGGTTGAATTACATCAATCAATCGCCAAGCGATCGTCACTAATGCAGCAAGATTAAAGAAGGAAGATTAAGGAAACACAATAATTGCCAATGATTGGGCCTCAGCAAATAGTGATGAAATCACAGGCTGCCAGGGGGCACTCGCCCTGATATGAATCGGTATTTTGATTATTGCGCCATCCAACTGCTATTAATTATTACGTTTTAGCCTAAGGTGAGCAGGACCTCGGAGGAACCATGAGGGCAGCCAGTCGATGGGTGTTTCAAGGTGATAATCATCGAGAATGGGCAGTAGTTGTTTGAGTGCAGTCCTGCTTTCCCGTCGGGCAAGGTTTGCGCCCAGGCAAAAGTGCTGGCCCCAGCCGAATGCAATGTGTGTATTGCCTTCGCGAGTGATGTCAAATTTGTCTGGGTCAGGGAAATGTCCTGGATCGCGGTTAGCAGCGGCATAACAAGCCCATACCTGTTCGCCCTTTTTGATCTTAACCCCGCCGAGTTCAACATCTTTTGTGGCGCGACGAAATAGGCCCTGTACCGGCGAGCAATAGCGAAGTGACTCCTCAATTGTGTTATCTATTAGATCTGGATTATCACGCAGCAATGCAAGCTGCTCCGGGTGGTCATATAATGTCTTTACCATGCCACCCAGCAGATTGGTTGTGGTTTCATTGCCTGCCACTAGCAGGAATGCACAATTGGCAATGATCTCACCTGGGGTGATCTTGCCAGGTTCGCTTTCGGCATTAACCAGCATGCCAATGAAATCCTCAGATGGATCTGTGCGTCGTTGATCAGCTGATTCTGCAAAATATTGGCCTAGTGCCATTACCTCGGCTAACGCTGCTTCCTTTTCGCTGCCAGAGGTTGAGTTAACGATGGTAACCAGTGCGTTGGACCAGCGCTTAAATTCTTCTATCTTGTGGTTTGGAACGCCTAAAAGCTCGGCAATGACTATCACCGGTAGCGGAACGGAAAATGTTGGCACAAGGTCAAAGGCGGCTTGGTCGCGCACTTCAGCGAGTAGATTTTTGGTAATTTCCTCAACGCGGTCCTGCATTTTGCTCAGCTGTTTGGGTCGAAAGCGTTTTTGCATGATCGATCGGACTCGTTTGTGTGCGGGGTTATCGGTGCCGATAATCACTTGTCCGCCGAAGGCCTTTTCAAACAGGTTGTCAGGATCATCAGTTGACCGTGCCGATGAGAAAATGTCAGGATTACGCAGTACTTTGTCGACATCCTCAAAGCGGGTTACTGCCCACATATTGCCAGGGTCTACCCGAACAGCGGCTGCTTCACTGCGCATTTCACTATAGTATGGATAGGGGTTGGCTTGAAACTTCGCATCGCTCATGTCACATAGGTTCATTGCATGTTTTCCTGTTTATGCTTATGCCGCAGTAATACTAGTTGGGTGATATGATTTGGGTCTATGTCGCTACTATTGCGGAAAATAATACCTTAAGCTGCGAAACGCGTAAATGCCTGGTTGGCAGTTGGTCAAATGGGCATATAAAATGCTATTGGGTGTTACAAGCTTCGCTGGGATCTGGATGCTGGGATATTAAAATAGTGTCAGAGTAATTATTATCGATGATACAACGATAGGAAGAAGTCAGGGATTGTTCCTAAAAAATTTATAAGCCGTACCGGACCAGGGATAATCTCCAGGGATAAATCCCTGGGATGATCTGACAAGTAAATTTCCTTAGCTGTGATGGTCGCTCATATAGAACCTAGAACCTGAAAATTTATGCGGCTTAGGTTAAGCGGTGTCAAAGACCTGTAAAAGCCGTTCGCGGTTATGATCTTGCAGTTTGAGCGGGCCTGTTTGATTTTCCCATCGACTAATCGTTGATGGGCTGACGCCAAGTAAACGCGCGAAATCGGCATTACTCAAATCAAGATACTTTTTAAGCTTTTTTATACTGGCGGCGGTGATCGATTGGGGTTTTTTCGGAACTTTTAGGTTTGTTGCCTTTATTTGCTTTTTTGGAGCGGGTTTATTCGGCGTGTCATCGGCTGAAGTATCCATATTGATGCCAAATATATCCGTAAGATTGCCTTTTACCTTTGCCCTTCTGGATGTGGATTTATTGCCAGCAGCGGTAGCATCAATTGCAACTTCCGCAGTAATAAGGTCTTCATGATTAACCCCGCGTAACAGAAATAACAATTCCGGCGAATGATCGAGCCTTGCGCCGACGCCATAAAGTACTGCAGCGATATGTTTGCACATATAAACAGCATCTGGGCAATCACAAGTTAGGTCAATTTCCTCTGGCAGTGGGAACAGCCCCTCTGTGGTATTGGTAACGGAAGACATCACGTTGCTGGAAATTTTTCCTTGCAGCAGCTCAAGCATCGAGCCAATTTCGCCGGCGCACTGTTTTTGTAAGTGCTGCCATTTTGTTTCTTCCAGAGACCCAATGCTGATCCTGATATTGTACAGCGCGGAGCCGCTTACTATCGCCTTGATAAAACCTTGCTGCACATCTAAGTGGCAGACGGAGCCATTGCGCGCATAGGTACGCCCTCGTGGTAGGCGATTGGCATAATCACTAAAACTCTCCAGGTGGGTACACCAGGCGCTGCCCCAAAAAGTAGTTGCGATGGTGCGACCTTTAATTTCAACCGGGTGGATATGTTGGCCTTTTTTGCGCAATTTATCCATTGCCCGTTGTGCTTTTGCGCGGCGCCTTGCTACCGAGACATAGGGTGGAAATTTATTGTACAAAACACTAATTCCTTACTCATTGTTTATGCAGAGGTGAATATTAATGACCATAGCTGTCAAACTAACTGCGCTTTGTTTAAGTCCAGTGATACCAGTTCAATTAACGCTGCATTGCTCATTTCAGTAAAGTTGAGTTCAGCCCCATCGCCTTGCAGCAGGTTTGTGGCCAGCGACTTCTTTTCTTCTATAAGCGTATCTATTTTTTCTTCGATAGTACCAGGGCAAACAAATTTATGAACCAGGACATTATTCTTTTGGCCGATGCGAAACGCACGGTCAGTGGCCTGATTTTCAACGGCAGGGTTCCACCAGCGATCGAAATGTATCACATGCGACGCGGCGGTTAAATTCAGGCCAGTACCACCGGCCTTGAGTGATAAGATAAAGAACGGCGGTCCGTCTTCCTGTTGAAATTGTGAGACAAGTTTTTGCCGTTTTTTTACCGGTATATTACCGTGTAGTACCAGCCCAGGTTGCTTAAAGCAATCTGCTAAAAACTTCGACAGCGGTTCACACATTTCTCGAAACTGGGTAAACACCAATACCTTTTCCTGGCGCGCGCTGATTTCTTCGCAGATTTGTCCCAGTCGGAGCAATTTGCCGCTTTTATTTGCTGAATAATCCCCATCACCTAACAGCTGGGCTGGATGATTGCATATCTGCTTAAATCTCAACAGATGGCTTAATACTAAGCCACGACGGTCCATGCCATCAGCACTTGCCAATTTTTTCGTCAGATCCCGCACGGTTTTGTTATACAAAGCGGCTTGTAATTTCGACAAATGACAATAGGCATGGACTTCTGTTTTATCTGGCAGATCTGAAATTATGGATTTGTCTGTTTTCAATCGGCGCAAGATGTAGGGCTGGACTAATTTACGCAAAGGCGCATAGCCCTCGCGGGTATCGGTATCTAATGACTTGGTGTATTTTTTAAAACTGGCTGCGTTACCTAACAACCCTGGGCAGGTGAAATCGAACAGCGACCACAAGTCAGAGAGCCGATTTTCCACCGGCGTTCCGGTTAAGGCTATCCTTGATTGCGCCTGCAGGCGTTTGGTTGCTCGGGTCTGGCGCGCGCCAGGATTTTTGATGGCCTGGGCCTCATCAAGCACCACCAGCTGCCACTGATACTCGAATAACCAGTCTTGCCGTTGCAGCATACTGTAACTAGTAAGAATCACATCAAATGCCGATAGGGCGTTTGGTGCCTTATAATCGGTTAAGGCCTGTTTACTCAAAGCTGAGGGATGAATGGATTGATAGTGGATGCTGGGGGCAAACCTGGCCAATTCCTCTTGCCAATTATTTAACAGTGAGGTTGGTAAGACAATTAAAGAGGGTTTGCCGTTCGCAGATTTTTTCAAAATTAGCAGCAGCGCGATAATCTGGATGGTTTTGCCCAGCCCCATATCATCGGCCAGACAAGCACCTAAACCCAATTGGTGTAAATACCATAACCAGTTAACGCCAACAGCTTGATAAGGGCGTAACGAGGCTTTTAGTGCTTTGCCGGGCCTGGTGGCTTTTATGCTGTCGGGATGACGAATTTGGGATAAGATTTTATCGAGCTGTTTGCTGGCCTGCACCGAGGACCATTGCTGGTCGTTAGTCTCGATATTTATGTCGCTTAATTGCGTAGTGGTACCGGCCAATAGCCGCATAGCTTCAATAAACGAAATACCCTGTTCAGCCTGGTCGCTTTCGAATGCCTGCCAGTGGGCAAGCGCCTGTTGCAACTGCTCTTTATTAACCTCGACCCATTGCTTATTTAGGAAAACCAGCTGCTCGTCGTTGGCAAGAATTTTCTGCCACTCTTTGGCGGTTAACTTATGCTCGCCAATGGCAAGCTTGACATCAAAATCAAGCAAGGAGGCGACATTAAAATTGCCTGTAGTACTGGTACCCAGCGTGACACTGACTTTAATCGCTGGGCGTTTACGCCACCAGTTCGGCAGTCGGATTTGAATGCCACAGTTTTCAAACAGATTGGCTTCAGATAAAAATTGATAGGCTTGCTGTGCAGTCCAGGCCAAAGGATGATAGATATCACCCGATTCCACCAATTGCTTAATAACGGGGCTGACCTTCGATGCCTGATCAACCGGCGACAAAAGATGTAGCAAGCGGCTTTTGTTCTTTGCACCGGCATATTGTTCTAATGCTTTGCCCAGCAACTGGTGACTGCCGCTATTGTCTGCAGCGATTTCAGGCAAATAGGTGGCCATAAATGCGAAGGGTAGTTCTGGGTCATTTTTATTTTCAGCTAAATGAAAGCAAACGCGACCTGCCTGATGCCAATGGGGCGCTCTTTTTTTAAGGAAATGCGACAGATCGTTGTTATAGTTTTGTTGCACTTCATGGCGAATAAACTCATCAAACATTTGCCATATAAAAGCGAGTGTCGCAACCGAGAGGTATTCAGCACCTTTCATCGGTGGCGCTTGACTGACGATGCTTGCGTAATACGCCTCATCCGGTGCTTCAAGACCAATAATTTGCTCGGCATTCGGCAGTTGGCATAACCGAGATAAATACTGGTTGGCAAATATTTTCCAGTATCGAAAGCTAGCCGGCAAACCCAGATCAGAACGGTCTGCGCAGAGCGCCAGCAAACCTTCTGCCGGTGATTTTTTGAATGCAGCTACGATTGGCTGAAGTTCTGTCTTTTTGTGGTAGGTTTTGCTTTCGGCGTCACTCGAATCAGCAAGGTTTTGCGAGCACTGTAAATAGCCGGAAGGCAATAGCCCCAATTCGTATGGCATAGAAGACTTGATACCCTGGTTGATTATTTTTTATCTGGGGGATAATTGTTTAATGGCTAATTGTATGGTGATTCACTATTTGGTATTTCATTATTTGGAAATTCATTATTTGGAAATTCAGGCTGCCGAATATGATTGATATCAATCATGGGCCTGTAATCTAAGATTAACGTATTAACGTATTAACGTATTAACGTATTAACGTATTAGCGGATTATAATCTGTTTTCAATCGACTGCTGTATTCAATCGACTGAAGTTTTCATTTGACTGTAATCAGTAACTGAGCTTGAGCGCTGAAATTAAGGGCACGCAGTAATTTGATAATTTGTCATTTACCGACATATTTTAAACAGAGACTTATAAAAGCGTCAAAAGAGTTCTACGTCTGTATTTACACCATCTCTGGCATTGAGTTCTTGCTGCACCAGTTCTTTAAGTTCCAGTAGGTCATTTTTAGAAATGCCGCATAATTTTATTGTTGAACCGAAAACGCGCTTGGTGACGCGATTCGCCACATCCTGCTCCGCGCAAATTGAATGCACATAACCATAACCCTCATTTCTGAGTGGCCAACCTTTCAGGTCAGTATCTTCTAATAATGCTTCATCGCAAATGGTGCAAATTTCAAGGTCTGCACATCCATGGTGAACAGCACCAATTCTATGAATCGAAATGGGGGTGCCTAATAATTTATTTTCTTTCAGAACCTCGATTCTACAAAATTCGCATCTCATATTATGGCCTTCTCAAAAAGATTCGATTTTTCAGACTGACGCTCAAAGGATAGCCCAAATTTAAACGGGTTTGCCATTGGCGCTAAATCATCGCTATGTCATTTTGGTGCTCCATCGACAATAAATTATATAGGGGCAGAAATATTAGAAAATTTATCTGGAAAAGGGCGTTTATGATTCTTATCCTTAGCCTAAATATCCATCACAACACAGGCCCAATATGAGTCAACTCCCGAAATGTCCCCAGTGCCAATCGCAATATACCTACGAAGACCGGGAGAACTATGTCTGTCCAGAATGTGCGCATGAGTGGCCCCAGGTGGCGGTCGAGGCAAGTGAGCAAGATGTTCTCATTATTAAAGATAGCAATGGTAATTTATTGAACGACGGTGACAGTGTGATAGTGATTAAAGACCTGAAGGTGAAAGGTTCGTCATCTGTGGTGAAGGTAGGTACCAAGGTGAAGAATATTCGTTTAGTCGATGGCGATCACGATATCGACTGTAAAATTGATGGTATTGGTGCGATGAAGCTGAAGTCTGAGTTTGTTAAAAAAGCCTAGTTTTTTTTCGGTTCGATATATCTGCAGATGAATATCATTATCGTGATAACGCAACCAGTGAATATAAGAAAATGTCACTTCAGTTTCAGTCTGCGGAATACTAAACTTTTAGTCTGATACCTTAAAGCGGGTTTGTTTTTTGCGACACAGATTGATATTGCAGCGATTATGGACTTTTGGTGAAAGCATTATCAGCGGGTTGCTATTAATAGTGGTAGTGATTAGTGTTTTTTATTGTAAACCGATACTGGCGGAAACGCCGTTGGTAAATAAGCTCGACGTCGGCATTCTCAATTTTTCACCATTATTTAATGTTCATTCTGATCGAATGCCCAGTGGCCCCATGAGCGACATATTGTTTCAGACGCTGCAAAAAACCAATTTAAGTTATCGCTATACGGTTTATCCGGCGAAAAGGCTTTTCAATAATCTGGTTAGTGGCAATACGGATGTTTCTGTAGGTGTGATCGCCAATCATGTTTATGGCCGGCATGTGCTCTACAGCGAAAAACCCATTGGCGACATCGAACTGAGAATATTTACCATTGGCGCTCAACCATTACCTATAGAGCTTGCTGATATCCTGGGCAAGCATGTTGCTGTCGTTCGCGGATATAGTTATGGCGGCAGAAAAGAATTGTTGGTTCAGGCGGCCAATAAGCGCTATATACATCAGTTTAATACTGTTGGTGATGCGCTGGATCGACTTAAAAATGGCCGAGTTACGTTCATGTTGGGTTATAAGAAGCAAGTCGGGGTTATCGAGAAAAAATCACCGACAAAACTTTTACGTAGTGCAGTGATAGAAACGCTACAAATATATTTTATTGTCGCCAAAGCGAACCCACAGGCAGCGCAAATAATGCAGTTAATGGAACAAAACTATTGGCCAAAATAACGACAATCGTTCGACGCCATTTGCCTTAAGCGCAACAATGATGGTTCTAATTAAGTAATAATTTTTGTCAGGCTCGCCGACTGACCTTAATCGGCACCCTGTGACGAATTTTGAACACCAGGATCTAATTTCTGTTTGCCCGCAGTGCAGTTGTAAGTTCGACGATAAGGTTGTTTAGTTTCAAATCTATGTACGTTATCGAACCCAATTCGTTTAATATTCTCGGATAAAAAAGCCCATGGAGTTTCGATATGAGTACGGATTCAGATCAACGCGTGATAGTGGAAATTAAACATCATGTTGCCCACGTGAAGCTTAATCGGCCGGACAAGATGAATGCCCTCGATGATGCCATGTTCGAGGGCATTATTGCGGCCGGTGAACAATTAAAACAGGATAAAAGTGTTAGGGCTGTGGTGCTGTCCGGTGAAGGCCGCGCTTTTTGTGCTGGGCTGGATATGAGCAATTTTGCCGGTATGGCAGAGGGTAGTCGTGCCGATCAGTCAGCTGCCGATGAGATTAGCAGCAAAGCAAAGGGTAAGCCTGGTGGGCGTCTTGAAAAACGTACTCATGGTCTTGCGAATCGTCCTCAATTTAGTAGTTGGGTGTGGCGCGAAGTGCCTGTGCCGGTGATCGTTGCGATGCATGGTGTTGCTTTCGGCGGCGGTTGCCAAATAAGTGTTGGCGCAGATATGCGTTATGCGGCACCGGGTACAAAAATTTCCATCATGGAAATGAAGTGGGGTTTAGTCCCAGATATGGGTGCGACACCTTTTCTACAAAAACTCGTGGGTGATGATATAGCGCGTGAGTTGACCTATACCAATCGTATTATTCTTGCCGAAGAAGCTAAATCGTTAGGCTTAGTGACAAAAGTATGTGACGACCCTTTAGCTGAAGCAATGAAAACTGCGCGGGAAATCGCCAAGCGCAACCCGGATGCTATTCGTGCCGCGAAACGTCTGCTTAATGCTGCGCCTTTTCAGAGTGCAGCGGATATTCTACTTGCAGAGTCTATCGAACAAGATCAACTGATTGGTTACCCTAATCAGGTTGAAGCTGTGAAGGCTAATCTTGAACAACGTGCGCCTGTTTATAAGTAACGTTGGGTGGGGTTGGGATGATATCGGGGTAACAACCTTGCCGCATCAATCGCATACGGCTCAGCTAAATTACCGGCCAAATGAAACGGCTAAAAGGGACGGTCACCGGTCACCGTCACCCGTTCCATTTTTCGGGCTTGGGGCCAGTAATCTGCTGCTGCATAATGCTGAGCAGCTCTGTTATCCCAAAATGCGAAAGAATCTTTAGCCCATCGAAACCTGCATTGATGATCGGGAACCCAGGCTGTCAGATAGAGTTTGTCTAATAAAACCCTGGCTGCCTGTTCTGGCATACCATCGAGAGTGCGAGTAAATATTTTGTTGACATAAAGTGACTTTCGGCCAGTAACTGGATGGGTACGAACCACAGGATGGCGGGCTGCCGGATAACGCTTACGTTGCTCTTCTATAGCTTCTTCAGAGGCGCCTTTGTTTTTCATTTGCTTGAGAAATAATGCATTATCATGAATCGCATAAAGCCCATCGATCAGTGTTTTCGTCGCGTCATCCAGGCTTTCGTAGGCGGCTTCCATGTCGGCAAACAGGGTATCTCCGCCAACTGCGGGGACTTCTTTGGCGCGCAGAATTGACCCTAAAGAAGGTGTTTCTCGCCAGGTCACGTCTGAATGCCAGATATTTATATTCGGTGGTCGGTCACGATCATTATCAAGAAAAATAATTTCTGGGTAGTCCGTATGGTTGGGAAGAAATGGATGCACCTCAAGCTCGCCAAAACGCCTGGAAAATTCGACATGTTGTGCTTCAGTAATTGATTGTTCGCGAAAAAATATGACCTTACGTTCAACCAGTAGGTGCATTAGAAAACGGATCGCAGCCTCGCTCAGGTCTTCACCAATATTAATCCCGTGTACTTCTGTGCCGATGGTTGGCGAAAGATCAAGCAGTTCGTATCCGAGGGAACTTGCTTGTGTGTTTATATCGACCATCATAGACCACTCCAGTATTTCAATAGTGAACAAGCTAACACAAATCTGAACGCCTTGTTGGTTGTTTGTATCCAGGTTCATGCGCTTTCTTTAGAAAAAGGGTATGCCTGTCTTGACCTCAGCAAGGATGTGTCTTGCTGACGAGGTTTATAAGCTGCTGTGACGCCTCATTAATTTCTGAGTTGATATATTGAGGTTTGTTAACAACTAAGTTTCTACATTTTTCAATATTGTCTGCTGATTCGCCGCGTTCCAATGACTTTATTATATTGTACATCTCTCTTGCTGAAACATAGTGAAGCGCATAGTTAATGCCATCATTATAGTTTTTCTCCAGGTGGAGAAAAATACTCTCCATTTCAGCGCCTAATACAACCGGAAAATCCACTGCGCCATGGGTTGATAACTTGACGAAGAAAACATCGTCTACACCTTTAATACCAACCTGGCAGTTGATCCATTGACTAATCCGTTTTTCTGTTGCTGGATATTTTGTTGTTAATGCGTCTCCCAGAGTGCGATATCGAAAAAGCTTGTTTTTAACTGCATCTCGCGGCAAATAATGTGGATAGGTTGGTCCCTGGATGATCATCACATTGTCATTGCAAAACTTGTTTCTTTCAACCAGGGTGCCTGTTTTACAGGTGCTTTGCTCGCCGAAAACTGGATAAAACATCGCATTTAAGGTATCAGGGTCTGCTTCCGTTAATGACGGAAACGTAAAGTCGGCATAACAACCAGCTTCGGATAAAATGTTGATTTCATTATTTACACCGCAGAACATACCATTGCGGGTATTATTTAGCGCCCAGCTGCCGTGAATAAAACCAAACTTTTTCTTCCCCTGGTGTTCACCAAAGATGCCAAAAGCTGCATATTCTTCAACACAAAGCTTAAGTGTCTGGCGAAGATTAATTGCGTCATCGGGGCATATTGTGCCGTGATGCAAATGCAATTCGATTTCGCCAAAACCATCTCTACATAATGCGGTTAGTTTTCTTAGCGTGCCATAGCGGTGATAGTGCGGCGGGAAAAACCAGGTCCGCTTAGGAATATTGCCTGCGCAATCGACATGCTTCTGAGCTACTTTTGGATAGGTATCAAGAAGAAAGTCTACCCTGGCCTTTTCAACTGACGGGGTAACTCCGCCAGTGCCAGGTTCATAGTGATCCATGACACCGACTACAATGTGTTTTAATTTATCGGTAGGTTTTTTCGCGGCCAGAGATTTGCCATAATAATTGGCTGCAGACTTGATTAAATAGGCAAGTCTTCGCGCCGCATTCATTGCTCAATGCCGTCCATTCTAACGTAGTCCTTAAAAATAAAGCGTGTATGAGCATACTGTTTGTACTTTTTAAAGCCAGTATTTTCGATTGCCCTTTTCGATGCGAAATTTTTATCGTTTACCGCGATAAAGGCATAATCACTGCCTGTTGCTCTGCTTTCGGCGAGTATGGTGATAATATTTTCGGTATATAAGCCTTGCCTTCTGTACTCCGAATCGGTCACAAAGTCGTAGAGTAGAACGCTGTTTTTCGGAACTTCCAGGGTTGCTGGGACATTACTTAGCGGATGATTTTGTGAAATCTTTGCGGCCCATCCAGAATGAGTTAGCCTATTATCCTTAACAATTGAATAAAGGCTGTCGCCATTGTTTAGCCGGCTCAATCCCCGGCTCACAAATTGGGGAACGTCTACGCCGCCGTCAGTTTTTCTGTATAGCAGTAAATCTTCACTTTGGTTCTTATTCACCAAAGTACTTTGTGCACGGTCGAATGCTGCAGATAAATTGTTCAGGTCATAAAAATAATAAGTATAACGCCTTGTTTTGTAAAAACCGTTCTTGATTGTTGATAGTAATGCTCTGCACTTGTTGTAAGCGTTTTTAATGATTTGCTTATAAATAGGCAAAGGCTGCAGGTATCGCAGGAATACTGATTTAGCAAGAGACTTTGCTTTCAACAACAAAACAAGTTGTTGGTTTTTACAAAAACGGATGCGATATAACTCCTGAGCGCTATTGGCGAATGCCCATTTGTAGGGTTCGGCGCCAGGTGTCAGGTCGAGAATCGTGTAGCCTTGAGCCCGCAGCAGGCGTGCTAGTCGAACTAGCATTATGGTGCCGGGAGAATATCGTTGGTAGAATGGATTATAAACGTAAAGCCCTAACAGTACCCGGTTTGAATCACTTAACCCGTAATTTGCAGCCAGCAGATTATTGTTGAGTTGTAAAAAAGTACAGTGACAACTTTCGGTTTCTGCAACCCTGTCAGAGAAGAAATTAAATTTATGTTTATCCGTTGCAAACGGTGTAATGCCTAATTTTGCCGCCTTAACAAGATCATAGTAGCTGCTTAGTTCGGCACCAAAAGCGCTAAATTTACCGCGCTCTTCAATCCTGTTGAAACTCAGTGTGCCCCTTTTATTTAATCGGTTGACGTTGTTCTTGAGGGACTTTCTTTTCGACTTTTTTTCGATGTGGAGGTCGTCAGTAAGGTCGATTATTGGTGCTTGTATTTTTTCAACATGGACGTGTATGTTGCTGTCTCTAAGCTGTTTATTGTTTGTAAAATCGATCTTAGAGCCCGGCGTGAGCCACTTCCATTGCCAGTCACTAATGCCGTATTCACTGAAGCAGGTGATCGCAACTTTAACAGGAAATTCTAACTCATAGTCTCTGTCGGCAAGCCAGCCACTATATTCTGCTTGATTATCGCCTGCGAAGGTTAGCCTTTTAGTCTGCTTTTCAACAGCCAGTGGCATCAGACCTATGACTGAATTGGATTCAGCGTAGCCAGCAAATAGCAATGGTTCAAAGTGGTGACGGTAATTGTTGTACCAGCTCAAGACGAAATCTGGGTGTAAGGTGCCTGTGAATTTATTGGATGTGCTAATTAGTCGACCCCATGCCGCCATTATCGGCGAGTCATTATTCAACTCAAAGACTTCATGCTCCTGAACTAGTCGTATATAGATTTTTCAATACCTGATGAGTTTTTTAAAAGCTGTCAATTGATCTGGAGGTCATACTTATGCGTTTACTGACATACACATAAACTATAACTGCATAAACAAGGTATGCGGTGAATCTGGCAATCCCGAGACCCAGTGCGCCCATATCAATCAGCAAATAAGTGACAACAAGCAGGATGCACGCCCACACTGCGTTGATCGCTAATCCGGCCCACATATTACCGCTGGCTGTTATAGCTTGCCAAAAGGGGATTGTCGCAGCATACAAGCAAGCGGTCAGCAATAAAACTACCAGGGCCGATGTGCCTGACCTGAACTCATCACCATATAGGCCCATAATGGTGTCGCTGAAAATACTCGCAAAGATAAGGACTGTGAGTGCAATTGGGAGAATTATTTTTGTCGTTTCAGCCAAAATCTTTTTAACACCTTGGGTGTCGTTCGCGCCTAGTCTTTCGGCAAAAATTGAATTTAACACCTTGCCTAAGGCCAGGGGGATGAACATCACTGTGTTGTACCACTGCAGCGCGGCATTATAGATGCCCATTTGCACATACCCGCCAGGCTGATTGATCAGCAGCACATTACAGGCCCAATTTATTGGGGTTACCAGCAACGCCATTAATACTGCGGGTAGACTGAAACGCTTGAGCACTTTGATGTTCCTCTGGGCGCCAGAGAAATGGAATTGTACGCCGGCGTTGGTCATGACCTTGCGTAACATGAGATGGGTTGCCAGCCAGTTCAAAACTGAGACAATCACCATCGCCCACACCACGCCACGTAGCCCTGCTACCAATACCCCGGTAATCAAAAATAGCAAAGAGCTGAAACCATTAAACACGGTTAATTGAGCCTGCTCTTTAAAGGCTTCAAATCCTGACAGCGCGCCGACCTGAGCGCCGTTTAAGGCACCAAGAAAAAGTAGTAGGCCACCTATAGCTAAAAGATCAGCCAGATGAGGTGCGGCAATAGTGTGTGCGGCAAGCCAGGGCCCGGCAAACAGAAAAACCAGCGCGACCAGGCCGCCAGTGACGATAGCAACACAGGAGGACAGGACGATGATTTCACCTGCGCGTTGCGGGTCGTGGTGGCGATATTGAGCAACATGTTTGCTTGCTGTCAGCCCCAGGCTAAAACCTGCAAACAGCTGAAATATGCCGACAGTACTCTGAATAATGCCTAATTCGCCGTAGCTTTCGCCGCCGAGAGCCCTGGCGATAAAAACCGAAGAAACAATGGCGAACATTTTTGCGGTCACAGCACCGACCATGGCCCAGGAAAAACCATGCAAGACTCGCCGCCCAATGGTGGAACTGCCTGCGCTTTCAATCAGTCGGAGTAAACTGCCTGGTAACATGGAAATTAGTTTATTCAAGTAATTCGTATTCCATTACGGAAGTTGATTGACCTGGTTGGTAGGATCGAATTCCAGCATGAATCGAAATACCAAGGCTACCAATTATACGTAATATTGCCTGCCTGTTGTTAAAACATCCATCGGCATGGCAATGATATGCCATTGACACCGAGGGTTTGACGTAGATCAGCGGCAATTATTGGGACTGAGACGCATGGAATAAAAACTTGCGCGCTATTCCTTTAGGGCTTGCGGTTCAGAAAAACTTTGGCCGGCCCTATCGTGGCATTCAATTTTAAGGCTGCAGACCAGGTTAGCAATAATTCTGCCGTTTGAGTTAATGTTAGCGTTGTGGTCTGATTGTAGGTCTAAGGTAGGTGGTTAATATTTGAAAGCATTAATCTTGCCGTCCAAAAGGGCGCCTTTTTTCGCCTATTGCTGAATGAAGCATAACGATAATCGACGAGTGATAAATATTTTGCGACTCAAATCGTCAAAAAATAAGAAGAAAAAGAAAAATGTTTTTTCAAACCTTCCAGAATGGTTTAAGAGGCCTCTCAGGATATTGTGGCGTTTGAGTTATCTTGGCTACGCCAGATATTGTCCGTTGTGTGAGAAATTTTCCAATCGATTTGTTCAATTCGGAATAATACCTCGAGATGACGCTGCCTGTCCTCGGTGCAGAGCGCTTGAACGCCATCGCTTGCTCTGGTTATACTTGACTTGTCAGACCGATTTCTTTGACGGAAAAGCCAAAAAGATGTTGCATGTGGCGCCGGAACGTTGGCTTGAACCCAAATTTAGAAAAACCCTGCGCCAGGATTATTTAACAGCCGACCTTTATGATCCTGATGTCATGGTCAAAATGGACATTACTGATATTCAATACCCGGCGGCATCCTTCGATATCATTTATTGTAGCCATGTTCTAGAACATGTCCTTGATGATATCGGCGCAATGTCGGAGTTTCACCGGGTGCTAAAAGATGATGGCTGGGCAATATTGTTGGTGCCCATATCCGGTGACAAGACTTATGAAGATGTATCGATAGTCGACCCTGAAAGTCGTTTGGAAGCTTTTGGTCAATCAGATCATGTGCGTAAATATGGTCGTGATTATGTTGATAGGCTGAAGACGGCAGGCTTTATTGTGAACACCATCAGCGTTAATGACCTGGTTGATAAAGGTCGAGCCGAAAGGATGGGTTTAACTGAGGCAAGTGGAGAGATATTTTACTGCACCAAGTGATCCTAATAGCTATTTCCTTTGCCGTTTAGCGATATTTCAGAAGGGTGTTCGCGTGTTCAAGCTTTGCAATCGTAAATATGTTCAGCTATAGAATGGCTTTCGTTGTTCAATGGGTAGTTCAATGGGTTGTGCATCGTGTTTATTTCTTGTCAGTCTGCATAATCCTTAATCTTATTGTATATCCAGTTTAAGGCTGTTTTTTTTGGTTGATAAAGTAAAGAGGTTGTGTTTGGCGATTGATCGATGTGTTTTCCGATAACCTGTCAGCCTAAATTTAACACATCATGGGGGTGTTTATCTCACTATGAGGTACTTCGTGGTACAAGCAGAGTTTAGCCGTTAGTTTGTTGCAAAAAAACGGCCTACCAAATAGGTTGAACTTCCTTTACAATGCGCCAAATCGTAAGTCAGCGTTAAGTTAGATTGACTTGTAATATTTTATTTTCTTTAGTCAATCTATTGTCGACATGTTTGTTGCTTGGTGGTTTTGCCAGAGGAATTCTCCGAAATATCTATGAGATATCTGATCATAAACAGAGAACGGTAATCGTTAAGCAGTTATAAACAGGTGGGCAGTATGAACGTATCAGGATTGTTAAAGAGTAGCAGTGTTTTTTCAAGTGTCAGGGTCTATTTGATGTCAAATATTCGAGTGCTGGCCTTTTTAGTCCTGGGGCTTTTAGCCGGCACCTCACATGCTACCGTGGTAAATCAGCTGAATAGTGCTGGCGATATTATAGGCGCCACCGGGGTTTCAGTCGCTGGCAGTTTATATGATGTTGAATTTGTTACCGGCACTTGTCTTGCCGTGTTCACCAACTGTACGCAATTCAATCATGATTTTACATTCACCAGTGCAGCAGAAGCTTCTGATGCGGCGCAATCACTTTTCGATCAGGTTTTTCCTGCGGATGCGATAGGTCTCGTTGATGTTGTGACTGTTTTCGACGTTCTGGGTGGTACCGTGGTCTTCGGCAAAGACGTAAATTTCCATGGTTCAGATCCGTCAGGGAATTTTGTTGGTGATACCGCAGACCATAATTTTGTTACCCGGACATTTGCGAAATGGAGTACTGCCGCGCCATCTTCAGTGCCTGAGCCCTCGACGTTTGGTCTTATTGCTTTAGGTATCTGCGGTTTGATTTTTAGCCGAAAACGGAAAGTATAAAGAATATCTGAAAAAAAGGGGTGATGAAGTGCGACATTAACCTGTTGCTGTATGTATGTTGTCCCCCTGTTGTCCCCCTGTTGTCCCCTATTAGGGGTGCTGGTAAACTCAGTTCATGGTCGTTAATACGGCCATGAATTTCCCCAGATTTTATTCCAGGCTGGTTAAATCTGTCGTAACAATTTCTCTGCAGTAAAGCATTAAGTCTTGTTTTAGCGTCCCCCCCTGATTAAGCCCGTGCCAAGCTTTGTAAACCCCTAGATTGTCCATGATGACCACTCATTATTTCAATAACTAATTGGATTGAGTAAAACGCGGCTATTTTCTGGGGTTGCGTTTGTTAGCGACAGCGCTATTAAAACCAATGTGCCAAGCCAATGAATGTTACTCAGGACAAAGGTTATATGGGCTACATAATATCCAAACACATAGTGGTTTTAACGAACAGCCAGGTTAGGTAGGTCCTGGAAAAAAATGCTTAGCTCTAACAGCGCCATGACCAGCGTTAAAATTCCTTTTTATGTATTGTCTTTATCCCTCAGTTACGGGAAGTAAGTAGGTGAATGGTTATACGACCCGGAAATTATTTTTATTTTCCATGAAGCACTTTGAAAATAAGTAAAATATATAGGAAAAATTTGAGCCGCCGGAAAAATTGCAGCGAAAACAGCATGTTAGAATTTATGAATTTTAAAGTGTAAAGTATGTCGACGAATTTATAGGCGGTATAGTTAGATCGTGCCGGCCTTGCGTAATCAGGTACAGGTTTTTTCGACTTGTAAGGTTTGATGGCAATGTAAACTAGCGGCGTAAAACTGCATAATTTTCCATGCCCAAACGTATCTTAACTCGGGCATTTACTAATACAGCGCATTGACTATGAAGGTAGAAAAAAACAACCCGCTTGCCCGCCAACAAAAACAGCCTGGCAGCACAACGAAGATAATATTGGGTGTGATTACGGCTTTGGCTGTGTTGATCACCATTGGCCTACCGGCTGTTATTCAGTTGCTTATTGTTGATGCGCTCAAAGGTCAGGGCGCTGATCAAGTCAGTATTGGCGATGTTGATATCAACCTTTTCACGGGCAAGTTTTCGATTCATCAGTTGTTAATCAGCACCAAAGAGCATCCTGCATTAACGGTCGAAACGCTGAGTATAAATGCGCCCTATTGGCAGGCGCTTAACAACCAGATCACAGTGAAACAAATTTTTCTGCGTAATGCACTGATACCTATTGTGCAGCAGCGCGACGGTTCGACCATCATCGGTTTACCTTTGGCTTCTAACCCAGTTTTATCGACAGAGGAGCGTCTAGCCGAACCGCTAGAACAACCACCGGCGGAGCAACCACCGGCAGAGAAAGCGGGTTTTAATATCAACGGCTGGCAATTTATGCTGCAACAATTGCAGGTTGAAAATGTAACACTGCGATTCATCACCGCGACGATAAACAATGCCCTGGAAATTCACTCACTGCAACTCAATGACCTTACCAATGGATCTAACCAACGCAGTGAGTTATCGGTTGTTGCATCCATTGTTGATTTGAGAGAAGCATCTAATATAAAAATGGCTGCGCAAAATATTCATCTAAATAGTAGTCAGGCAAT
Organism: Pseudomonadales bacterium; assembly: GCA_019090615.1. Taxonomy (GTDB): domain Bacteria; phylum Pseudomonadota; class Gammaproteobacteria; order Pseudomonadales; family Azotimanducaceae; genus JAHRVQ01. The sequence continues at coordinate 21,703 of JAHRVQ010000080.1, forward strand.
CACTTACGAAGAAAATTCAAAGGCAATTATGTTTGACCCCAGGGGTGAACTTAGCATTGAATCTATGTCCCTGCAGTATGAAAACTTGCAGCTAGAAACTCAACTTCAAAATGCGGGGTTTGCAATGACCCTAGGTTATGCGCCAGACAATGTTGAACCACTGAGCTGGTATATTAGCAGTTTAAAATTAAACCAGTTTGAGGGGCAATTTACCGATGATAATATCAAACCGATGTTTTCAACAGATTTTGAAATTCAATCGCTAGCGCTTGGGCCTGTTGATAATCAGTTGCCGGATAGAGATACTGCCATTTCACTGGATGCAACCATTGACAGTTATTCGGTATTATCTGCCGCAGGTACTGTCAAACCGCTGGCGAAGAAAATATCTGCGGACCTGAAAGTAAGCATGACATCGCTTGAGCTAGTGCCGTTTTCTGCCTATATCGAACCTGCCATTGGCTACCATATTCAAACCGGAAAATTAAACCTTGATGCTGATATAAATGTCAGTCAGGATCAACTGGATTCAAAAGCAGGCATTACGCTTAATAACATCAAGCTGGTGCCGGCAACTGATGGAGCGGCCGAAAAACTTGCCAGGCAGTTGATCATGCCACTAGATCAGGCGCTTTCTCTTTTGCGGGATGATGATAACAACGTTGAGGTCGATATACCCATCCTTGGAGATATCAAAAATCCACAATTCAAGATCAACGATGTGCTTAAACAGGCCGCTGCAAAAGCTACCAAATATGCAGCTGTTACCGTACTAAAAAATACCTTATTACCTCAGGCTACTCTGATCTCTATTGCAGAGTTTGCCTACGATCAGGGTAAATCTCTGGCTGCATTAAAGCTTGAGCCGCTTATTTTTATACCCGAACAGCTTGATTTGAATAATGATCAGAATAACTACCTAAAGAAACTAGCCGAGCTGGCGCAGCAACGGCCAGAACTCAGGATACGTTTTTGTGCCGTGGGTTACTTCGCTATTTCAGCGTCTACACCTGATGATGAAAATCAAGTACGGAAATTCAGGGCATTGGAACGGGCAACACAACTGGCGAATAAAACCAGGCATGTGTTAATTGAAAAATTCGATACCAATCCTGAGCAGTTGTTTCGTTGTCAGTCCACAATAGAATCGGTGAATAACAGCCCAACCGAAGCTGCGCGGGTGAATCTATTGCTTTAATCGATGGCCAGATTGGGTTAACAAGAGTTCACTTTGGTTTACACAGTGGGCTATAGGTATAGTAGTATCAATCGGTATCACTGACGGTGCAGGTTATCGGTTACAAGCATATGCGCATAGCGGTTAACGAGGTTGAACGGTCAAAGAAATTTTATGTCAAGATGTCTGGCATGAAAGAGACCGTTGAAGTTCGCAGCCAAATCATGCTTCGTGATTTGAAACTGCCTGCAGACCTGTGAGTCAGGGGTACTAATATTTAAGGAATCATTTAAGGAGCCTTCTTATCGATATTCAATGGCAAACTGCAATAGACAAGCATGATCGGATCTGTGAAGAATTTGAAATATTGCATGAATCCGGTAGAAAGATTACCGGTGCGCTCTGGTTGCCAGAGCCAGGCAAAGCAGATTCAACTGCCGAACCTACTTTAGTCTGCTTTGGCCACGGTGCCTCTGGTGACCGGTTTCAAACACCGATCTGTTCGCTAGCCTATAGATTCACCGTTGAAGCCGGTTTGCCAGTATTATCCCTGGATGGGCCTGTACATGGTTTAAGGCAAAAAGGTGAAGGTGGTCGAGCCGCGCTGTATCCGGAATTGCAGCGGCAGGATTCTGTACGGGACATGATTGAAGACTGGCACGTTGCGGTTGCCTGCGTGCAAGCAAGAAAAGAAGTCGGCCAGGGCAAGCTGGCTTATTTTGGTTTATCTATGGGGTCTATCTATGGCATCCCGTTTTTGGGTACCCGCACTGATGTTATTGTGGCGGCAATTGGTCTGCTTGGCGCGGCGGAAAATTTTCCGCATAGCGCTGCAGTTATTGCGGCGGCAAAAAAGATCAGCTGCCCGCTGGTGTTTTTTATGCAGCTAGAGGACGAGCTATTCGAAAGAGAACACTGTTTACACTTATTTGACCAGTTGGCCTCAGTGGATAAACGCCTCCATGCCAACCCAGGCTTACATCCAGAAATCCCTGATGAGGAAATAGACTATGCATTTCAATTTATGCGTGGTCATATTGCCGGCACTATCAAACGTCGTGTTGTAGGTTTGTTGGCTGAATAGCCTGCCCAGAACTTTGATTGTCAAACAATCACGATCTACTGTAGGGTTGATCGTGCAATCAGCGCCATTGGATAAATAATGTATACAATAAAGTATACAATAATGTATACAGCAAACGTAAACATTCCTAAACAACATAGTAGAGATACAGTAGAGATACAGTAGACACCAGGTAAGTAGGGTATAGAGCATGGATATAAAAGTCGGTATGGACATCCCCAGCAAATTTTGGCTTAGTAGCCTGGAGGAAAAATCCCAGTTATTAAATTCAATTTACGACGGTGGCGTTGATCATATATTTTTTGGTGACCATGTTGCTTTTCACGATGGCACGGGTAGCGATGGTTTTGTAAAGATCGCCGCATTATCACAGCTTCATCCCAAATTGGGTTTAATGATTAGCATTTATCTGCTACCGCTACGCCACCCACTGCCTGTTGCCAGGCAACTTGCATCGATGCACGAAATTGCTCCAGGTCGCGTTATTTTCGGTGTTGGTATAGGTGGTGAAGATCGCCATGAAGTGGAAATATGTGGCGTTGACCCAGCAACAAGAGGTAAACGGACTAACGAATCACTTGAAATTTTACGTGGCTTGATGGCTGGTGAAAAAGTCGACTTTAACGGTGAGACACTAACGGTTAAAGGGGCTATTGTTAAACCCATAATCAGTAAACAGATTCCCATTATTGTTGGTGGTCGCTCAAATGCAGCGTTAAAACGTACCGCACAATTTGGTGATGGCTGGATTGCCGCCTGGTGTTCGGTCAAACGCTTCAAAGAAGCGTTATTATTGATCGACCAAACCGCTGCTGCCAATCAACGCAAGGTGGATTGGCAGCATGGCTATCAACCCTGGGTAGGTCTTGCAGACACTAAAGCGGAGGCACGGGCGTTGGTCGCTGCTGAAATGGAAGCATTCTATAAAATCCCCTTCGAAAAGTTCGAGCGCTATACGCCGTATGGTACCCCAGAGGATGTTGCGAACTTTCTTAGCCCTTATGTTGAAAATGGTGCCAAGATAATCAATCTTAAGATCATTGCTGGGTCGGATAAGATCTGTGCCGCTGGCGGCGGCGAAATTGCTAGCAGGCTGAAACAGGCTGCGAGGAATATAAATTGATTTGATTGACGGGTTCTTGATGACCCGCCCTTTGCTGAGGAGCTTTTACCCGTTTATATAATCTGGTGATTACAGGATAAAAGCAACTCGCCCATGGGGTCGAAGTTCCTGCAAATCGAGCACCGAGCGCTTATGACGGATGACAAAACCGTATTCTCCACCTCGCTCCAGCTGATAAATGGAATGCCCAGGGAATATTTGTTGTACCGCTTCCTGAGAGCGATATACAACGAAGTTACATTTGAATACGAAGCTGCCATCAGCACGTTCAACTGCGGTAACATTGGAGACCATACGTCTTAGTGTGGAACGCGGGTTCTCTGCCCAGTTGGTGCCATTCATGGTTGAGCGTACTCTTTGTCTGAGCAGAAAACGATCATCTCGAACAAACATCAAATGTACATCAGGGTCAGCGTCTGGCTGGTCTGTTGAGGGGATTTCGTAAGCTAAATCTCCCTCAGCTGCCCATAGGGCAAACCATTTATCCAGTTGCCAGGTATCAAGTAGTTCAGCTTCCGTAATCAAATAGTTTTCCGCAGCAAAGCGTAATTGATTGTCCTGTAACATCACGTCATTCGGCGAAATGCTGGTTTCCTCGTTGACACTCATGAGCGGCTCCTCACAATCAGGTCGCTCTTTTCAACCTTCTCATAGGGTTCAATTTCTGCTTCTAATTCAGATGCAGCGCCAGTCATCATGGTATTCCAGTGACGCCAGAATACCCGCATCTGCACTTCTCCAGCGCCGACTAGTTCATCTTCAGATTTATCCATGCCGCGGGAAATGTCATTCCACGGATCTATTTCGTAAGATTCAAATCCTCTCTGACAACGGGCTAAAGCCTCGACGTCATCGGGTGTTGCCAGCCCAGCTGGGCCCCAAAATGTTAGAAAATCTGATTTTCTTGCCTCATGTAAGCCGGGTGATAAATCTGGCGGGCTAATCTCCCAGGACGTCACATCCATATACCCAGGTTCTTCTGGGTAGAATGCGCGTATCGTTGCGCCCATGCCCAGGTCATTAATGACCAGGTTAGGAAAGATCAGCATATTGCGCCCGCCGAGCATACGGTCGGTCCACTCTTCGCCATACAGTTTGACATATTCATCACGCCGCAGCATATGCTCTTGCTGTAAATGGCTGTCCGTAAACGCACGGCCTAATCCGCCACGGGATTTGCCCTTTGACAGGTCAGAACCACCTATTGAGACATGCCCATTACCAAGATCGGCGGTGCCATTGCCTTTGAGGGAGGTGCGTTTACGACGTACACCGACCCGCGCCTTTGAGCCCTTGCGCGCGTCAAATTCACTTTCTTTAACGCTGGCACTGACCATTTGCAGAAAACGATTATGTGTAGTGGCTGCATGATAGCCGTCAATGCTGTTTTCAACCAATAATTTCCAGTTGGCGTGCATAGTATAATATTGCGTACCACTGGAAACTTGCATCATATCGCCACAGGCCTGATCAGCAAGCAGGTCAATATAGTCGGTGGCGTTGCCCAGATATTCTTCCAGACTCTGGGTCTGTTCTTTATCCCAGCAGAGAAACCAGAAGCCGCGATAGCTGGCAGCATGTGCCGGGCGGGGCAGGCAGCGCTCGGCCCGTTTCCAGCCCGCAGGATAATCCTCTTCGGCGGGCATTGATGTTAACCTGCCTTCGGTGTTGAATTGCCAGCCATGGTAAAAACAGCGCATATTGCGCGCATTACCTTCTTTGCGGGTCTCAAGGATCATGCCACGATGGGTGCAGACGTTGACCAGGACATTGATTTTATCGGTAGCGCTACGGGTGAATATAATGGGGCGCCCACCTACCCGTCTGGTTCTGAAATCATTGACCTTATTCAACTCGGACTCGTGGCCCACATAGAGCCAACACTTCTCGAATATTTTCTTTTTTTCCAGATCAAGTATTTCCTGCTCAACCATGGTGGCGCGGTTGACCCAGAATTTCGGCGTTTCGCGGTCGTCAATAATATAGGGAAGCTGATTCATTCTGGATCCTCTTTACCTGCCTCTGGGGCAGGCAAAATCACAAAGATGGAGGTATTGTCCACGGAGTCATTTGACGTGATCAATCTACATGATCAATCTACATGATCAATAATCGCCTGACTTACGCGCAGTATGATAAGCAAAACTGTAAACAAGCGTCAATACTTCATATAACGCAGACCTGGCGTAATCTAGCCTACTTTTCTCTGTAGGCTTGTTTGCGCGATATATTCATCATAAGTTCCCTGGAAGTCGACAACTTCCTGGTCCTTGATTTCAATCACTCGGGTTGCAAGGGTAGAAACAAATTCTCGGTCGTGACTGACAAAAATGAGCGTGCCTTGATATTGCCTGAGGGCCTGGTTGAGCGCTTCGATAGCCTCCATGTCCAAATGGTTAGTTGGTTCGTCCATGATTAATATATTGGCATTGGATAACATCAGTTTGCCAAACAGCAAGCGGTTTTTCTCGCCCCCGGAACAAACCCTGGCCTTCTTGTTGGCATCATCTGCGGTGAACAAAATGCGACCGAGTAAACCTCGAATCATCAGGTCGTCATCGCCGGGTTTACGCCATTGGGCAATCCAGTCAAATAATGTCAGCGCTGAATCAAAATCCTCTGTGCTATCTTGCGGGCAATAGGCAATGTTGGCATTTTCGGCCCATTGTACTTTGCCTGTATTGGCGGTGATCTGTTGCATTAAGCAACGCAAAAAGGTTGTTTTGCCTACGCCATTCTCACCGATCACTGCCAGTCTTGCCCCTGCCTCGAGGATCATGTTGCCGCCAGAAAAAAGTAATTCATCATCAAAGCCGTGTGCCAGGTCCTCTAGTACCAGGGCCTGACGATGCAATTGTTTGCCTTGTTTGAAGCTGATGGAGGGCGTGACTCGGCTTGAGGCTTTGACTTCGTCGAGTTGAATTTTATCGAGTTTTTTGGCTCTTGAACTTGCCTGTTTAGCTTTGGAGGCATTGGCGGAGAAGCGATTAACGAACCCCTGTAGCTCAGCGATTTCGGTACTCTTTTTAGCGTTCTCGGTTAATAACTGGCTGCGAATGAGTGAGGATGCTTCCATAAAACTTTCATAGTTGCCGGGGAATATTCGCAACTCACCATAATCAATATCTGCCATATGGGTGCACACTGAATTCAGGAAATGTCGGTCGTGAGAAATGACAATCATGGTGCATTTACGTTCGTTTAGTACATCTGCCAGCCAGCTAATGGCGTGAATATCCAGGTTGTTGGTGGGTTCGTCCAATAATAAGATATCTGGATTAGAAAATAATGCCTGCGCCAGTAATACTCGTAACTTCCAGCCCGGTGCAACCTGACTCATCAAACCATAGTGCAGGTTTTCTTCAATACCTGCCTGGATGAGCACTTCGCCAGCGCGGCTTTCAGCTGTATATCCATCGCGTTCGGCATATTCTGTCTCAAGGTCGGCGACTTTCATTCCGTCGGCTTCGCTCATCTCGGCCAGGCCGTAAATTCGGTCCCGTTCCTTTTTGATCTGCCATAGAGCGGCATCGCCCATAATCACAGCATCCACCACGCTATATTCTTCGAAGGCGAACTGATCCTGGCTGAGGGTGCCAACCCGAAGCCCTGGGCCCACAGAAACATTGCCTGAGGTGGGTGTAAGTTCGCCGCTGAGGATTTTCATAAAGGTTGATTTGCCGCAGCCATTGGCGCCAATCAGTCCGTAACGGTTACCGTTACCGAATTGCGCCGAGATGTTTTCGAACAATGGCTCAGCGCCAAATTGCATGGTGATATTTGCGGTGGTAATCAAAGGATATCCTGGGTGCTTGAAGGAGTGGCAAGCACGTAACTTCATACGAGGTGGGTACTTGAGGGCGCGGAGCATATAGCGTTTTATGGATAATGTCGAACCCAGTGCGATCAAGCGGTCACCGGAAGCTTTGGATTATAGGGCTCAGCAATACTGCACTAAATTGTACAGAGGCCAGTAGCGCTTTCATCGATTTTTTTATTGAGCTGTGATTTTATTCGACGAATCCTTACCCTGAGCTGGGTCGAATTACCGATCGTCATTTTGTCTGTAGATATGTATCCGTATATACTATCCATAAGTAGCGATGGGCGAGGAAAATCCGCCAAAATGGCTTAATTAAGTATCAAAACGATACTGTTATATGTTGGTCATGGCGATCATGCCGGTCAATATATGTTATATAAAAGTGCTGTTGAAATTTTGCGGCACTTTCAATTGAGTGCACTTTCAATTGAGTGCTCCTTGAACTAACAGCACTTTGAAAATGACACCAACGCACAAACACAGAAGCAATAAACTCAGAAGATATAAAAATTGAAAATATTACATACCGCCGACTGGCATATTGGCCGACATTTTCACAATGTCTCGCTGCTAGACGACCAGCGTCATGTGCTTGATCAATTGCTCGAAATTATCGTTGCAGAAAATGTCGACGCAGTCATTATTGCCGGTGATATCTATGATCGGTCGGTACCGCCGGCTGAGGCGGTAGCACTGTTAAATGATACTCTGCATACGATTGTTGATGATCTCAAGGTGCCTGTAATTATGATTGCTGGCAATCATGATGGTGCTGTGCGGCTGGGTTTCGGTGCAAAGCAGTTAACTAAAGCCGGTTTATATATTAGTGGGCCACTGACTGATCAGATTAAACCTGTTGAACTTTCTGATGCGCATGGCCCAATCTGTTTTTATCCGCTGCCTTATATAGACCCAGCCACTGTACGTAATGTTTTTGATACGGAGGTGCAGGGTTTTGATGAGGCCATGGCATTTATGACACAGCGCATTGCTGCTTACCATCAAAAGCATCATGCTAACTGTCGCTCTGTGGTGATTGCACATTGTTTTATCGCGGGTGGGGCAGCGTCGGCATCAGAGCGCCCCTTGTCGGTTGGTGGCGCGGACCAGGTTAATGCGGCCCAGTTTGAAAAATTTAATTACACTGCGCTTGGCCATCTACATCAACCGCAATATAAGCATGAAGAGACTATTCGCTATTCGGGTTCGTTATTGAAGTATTCCTTCTCTGAGGTAGAAAAGCCAAAGTCGGTATGCCTGGTGGATATGGATAAAAATGGCGATTGTGATATATCCGAAGCTGCATTAAACCCTATTCGGGATATGCGCGTTGTTGAGGGTGAACTTGATGCGATCCTCGCAGCAGGTAAAACAGATGCACAAAAACAGGACTATCTGCTGGTTCGCTTATTGGATAAACATGCAATCCTTGACCCTATGGGTAAGTTGCGCACGGTTTATCCCAATGTATTACACCTTGAAAAAGCCAACCTCAGAGAATTTAACGACAGCAGTATGCTCGACTATGCGGCCCTGAAAAAAGATCGGCTGCAGTTTTTCGAGGATTTTTACCATCAGGTTGCGGGCGATAATCTGCCAGAAGATCAACGCACACACATCGCGCATTTAATCGATAGCATTGAGGATCAGGACGTTAGCAAATGAAACCCGTGTTATTGACTATGTCTGCTTTTGGTTCGTTCGCAGGTGAAGTGAGCCTTGATTTTCGTACCTTAGGTGAAAACCCGCTGTTTCTGATCAATGGCCCAACTGGCGCGGGCAAAACCACTCTGCTCGATGCCATCTGTTTTGCCCTGTATGGCGAAACCACTGGCGCAGACAGGTCTGGTAAAGAAATGCGCAGTGATTTTTCTGAGCCTGATCGTCTCACCGAAATTATTTTTCTGTTCCAGCTGGGCGGTGAATATTACAAAATTATCCGTAGCCCCGAGCAGGATCGACCTAAAAAAACGCGGGCAGGTTTTACCGTGCATAAACCCGAAGCGCAGTTATGGTGTTCTAACGACAAAGGCCAGGAAATAGAACTGCTCGTTTCAAAAAAGGTCACCGAAACCAACGACAGGGTCAAGTTGCTGACGGGTTTAGATGCAGACCAGTTCCGTCAGGTGATGGTATTGCCACAGGGGAAATTTCGTGAACTATTGATGGCCGGTTCGAATAAACGCGAAGATATCTTTCGTCAACTGTTTGATACGCGCATTTATTACCAGATTGAACAAAACCTTAAAGCAGAAGCAAAAAAATTAGAAGACCAGGTGCGAGAATCTCAGGTGATCCAGGCGACACTATTAAGCACCATTGACCTTGAAACCCGTGATCAACTGGATAAGGCATTAGTTGCAATTATTGGCCCCCATGCACTGCTGAAAACCAGGCAGCACATTGCAGCGGAAAACGCGGCTAAATCGCAGACCGCATTAACGATAGGGGAAGCCTTATCAAAAAGATTTGCTGATCTACATAAAGCCAATGTCAGGCTAGCGGCACTGGTGGCCCAGGCGGATGTCATTGAACAACAAAAAGCACAATATGTACGGGCTAAAGAAGCCAATACGCTCAGGCCGGTGTTTGATCAGCATAAGCGTAGCGAAGACCAACTGGTTATTGCCAGGCAGCATGTAACCCGCCAACAACAATCTGCAATACAGGCGGCGAAACTATTGGCTGCTGCTGAAGTCAACAATGAGGCGCAGATTAGTAATAAAACCAGGCTTAAGGAAAGTGAAGCTAAGACTACGCTGTTGGCAACTTTTAAAGACCAGTTGCGCTCGTTGCTGGGTTTGCAAAATACACACAATGTTACGCTGAAGACAGAAACAAGTTTGTTGGCAACAAAGGACAAACTGAGTGCCGAAAATATTGTTTTATATCAATCGCAACAGGTTATTGAAGCCGAACGTGAATCTTTGCGGCTGGTTAGCAGTAAGCTGGCGACAGATGAACAACAATGGCTAAAGGCAAAAAATGAGCTGGCTGTGCGGTTAAAACTAGAAGATTTGTTTGGCCAACAAAAACAGGCGCAGGCAAATGCTTTAGGCAATAAAGCAGCCATCAGCAAACAGGAAATTTCATTGGCTGAGCATACGCAGTTTAGGATTAAACTAGAACATGCCTGGCATCTCGGCCAGGCGGCGTTGTTGGCTGCAGAGCTTAAAATAGATGAGGCATGTCCGGTTTGTGGTAGTCTCGATCATCCAGTGCCTGCCAGCAGTGATGCGCCAATACCTGACAAGGCTGAAATTAACAGGGCCCGCGAGGCAGAACAGGCGCAGCAGAAATTATTAGGCAAAAAACAGCAATCACTGGCGCAGGTTGAAGCAGCGATAGCTTTAAGATTAGTTAATATCAAAGAGTTAGAAAATGATTTAGGTGGACAGGCCAGCGTTGCGCCCGCGGAATTACAGGCATCTACACTTGCCCTGAAAACGAAATTTGATACGCTTAAAGCCCAGGTGCAAAAACTGCCTTTGCTTGATAAAAGATTTGCCGCAAATAAAATTAAACTAGAGCAACAAAAATTGCGCCTGGAAGCACTGGGCAAAGAACTAACCATTGGCCAACAGGCTGCAGCCGCGGCAAAGGCAGCTTACTGGCAACGAAAAACTGAAATTCCGACAGAATATCCGGATCAGCGAACACTGGATAAAGCCATTGCCAGCAATAATCAGCAGGTCAGCGCCCTGGGCGATAAAATTAGTAAAGCGCAGGATGCTTTGAACGCGGCGCTGCAAGCCGATACCCGGGCAAAAGCCACCTTACAGGCGGCGACTAAACAGCATGACCTGGATGCCAGTCAACAGCATGAAGGGCAACAAAAGTGGCAGACTGCGCTAGCTGCAAGTAAGTTTGAACATCAAGCGGCATTTGTTGCTGCAATAATGGCAGCTGCTGATTTTGATGTGCTAGAGAAAAATATTCGGGCCCATGATGATGAAAAGCTTGCGCTTCAGCAAACCTGTCAAACGCTGGCAGATGAATTGCAAGACCAGCAACAACCTCGTCTTGAGTCGTTACATGAGGCGCGCAAAGAAGCCGCAGTGGTACTTGCCGCCGCCAACGATGAATATCAGGAGCTGGATCGCCAGCTGAAAAAGTTGTCTGGTATCGATGCGCAGATAAAGGTTGCGCTGATATCCCAGCAAGCACTTGATGATCGATTCAAAGTTGTTGGCACGTTAAACCGCATAGCCAATGGCAAAAATGCGCATAATATGAGCCTGCAACGATTTGTCCTCAGTGTGATTCTGGATGATGTGCTTATCCAGGCGGGTCAGCGCTTGACGCATATGAGTAAGGGGCGATATACCTTATTGCGGCGTATGAAAATTACTGGTGCACAAAAAGCTGGTCTCGAACTGGATGTGGAGGATGCCTACACCGGTAAGACTCGTCCAGTTTCAACCTTGTCGGGTGGTGAGAGTTTTATGGCTGCCTTGTCAATGGCGTTAGGCTTGTCTGATGTGGTGCAAAGTCATTCTGGTGGCATTCGTCTTGACACGTTGTTTGTGGATGAAGGCTTTGGCAGTCTCGACCCAGAGAGCCTGGACCTGGCAATTAATACGCTGATTGAGCTACAGCAAGGGGGCCGTATGGTGGGTGTTATATCCCACGTGCCTGAGTTGAAAGAACGGATTGATGTGCGAGTTGATGTGGTGGTGGATAAAGTCGGTAGCCGCTTAAAGGTAGTCGGTGGAAAACGGCTTGAGACGGTCGGGTAATTAATTATTGTAAACAATGAAGTTAGCAATACGGAAGAAGTAATGCGTTGTACTTTGATGAAAAGCGCTTAATGAAAAACCCAGCATGAAAATCCAGAATTATCATCAGCAAAGGATGCAGGACGCTGACTAAAAAGAGGCAGCTATCCTGATCCTGGTCTGACTCATCGTTAAGATGGCTAAAAAATTGTGTCAGCTTTTGAGTGTGCCCAAAAACTCCAAAACTGCCTTATTGAACTGCTCAGGCTGATCAAGGTTTGCTGCGTGGCCAGCATCAGAAATAATAACTTTTGTTGAATCTGCAATCTTAGCCGCCATATAGTCAGTGGCCTTAAGGAAGGGCTCGTCGTTGGCACCTGCGAGTACTAGTGAAGGCACTTTAATTTTGTCCAGCGACTGGATAACATCGGCATTATGTTGGGTCATCATACCGCGGGCGGCTTTGATCAGACCACTTGCACCCGTATGCTCTGCTGTTTTCATTTCTGCGGAAAAACTTGCTAATGCCGCCAGGCCGTCCTTGGTGATTACATCGGCCATATCGTTGGCAGTAACATTCCAGCCAGCACGAGCTTTATCGCTATTATAGCCTGGGCCGGTATCGATGATCATTAGCGCACGCACTCGCTCGGGATGACGAAGATGAAAGGCTAGCGACATATAGCCACCGAGCGACAGGCCACCAATAACAGCCGAGCTGATATCCAGATGATCCAGTAGTGCTAGCATGTCGGCGACAGTTTTTTCTTCTGTATATTCTGCCGGGTCTTCTGGTGAGTCACTACGGCCGTGGCCGCGCATATCCCAGGTGATCAGCTGGTGTTCACGGCATATCGCGTCATGTTGTGCTTGCCACATCTGTGAAGTTGCTGAAAACCCGTGGCTCATTAATACCGCTGGGCCTGCACCCTGTACCTCGTAATAAAGCGTCACGCCGTCTCTGGTAATGGTTGCCATTAGTCTGAGTCTCCTTTCACATGAAATAGGAAATAATAGTTGGCTGTCGTAGTTAGCTAGTCGGCCAGGAAAAATAGTGCATGGATCAGGCGATATCCCGCGATAAATAGAGATTGGGTCGCCAGATATGATGCTGGTTGCAACTACGACGTTACGCAATTGTTTTCAATATCTCAAGTTTGTTATCTGGAGATGCGGCTGTCTGCGGGGAATTGATCAGCGGCATGGCCGATTAAATGGCTGGGTTTGCTGCTGACAACGCTATGCCGAAATTGGCATTAGGCAGATGTTCTGAGAGAATTTTTGAATATTATAATGCGTTGCAAGGAAGATGATGGCGAAGGCTGGAAAATATCCTCAGTGCCCGGGCAATATCGCGGGGGAGAGTTAATGGTTAGCGCAGGGTTACAAAATATCAGCGTATATTTACCGATTTACCTGCTATCCTTGTAACCTTCTCGATTGTCGAAAGGCAGTACCCTTTATGAGTAATTCACATAAAAACAATACCTCTAAGCCCAGTTCTGCGGTAAAAAATGCCCAGTCAATTCCGGCCCAGGATCTGCTTGATGCTATGACCCATGCCGGTGTGCAGGATGTAGTGATGGTGCCAGATACCCACCAACGTTGTCTTATTGATCTGCTTGATGAGAAACTTGAACCGCGTGTTATCCGAGTTTGTACGGAAGATGAGGGTGTGGCGCTTTGCGCTGGGCTGATCACTGGTGGGCGATTTCCCATCTTACAGATACAGCATGCGGGTCTTTATGCCTGTGTTAATAACCTGCGTGGTATTGCCATGGATGGTGAAATGCCACTGGTGATGCTAGTTGGCTTGCTGGGGCGCGATTTGGCACGCACGCCGCGGGACAATTTTGGTTCTATGGTACGGTTGGCAGAACCCCTGCTTGATACCCTTGGCATTCCTTATATATTACTCGATGGCCCTGACGACTTGCCGCAGCTGGCGGATACCCTGGCGTCGTTCGCCAATAGAGACGGCCCAGTGGCCATATTGATAGGAGCTGAGCCCTCATGAATACAATGAATGAACCTCGTTTACAACGCGACGACGCAATTGACAGCTTGGCACGGCGGCGGCGTGATGAAGTTGTGGTATCTACTATGACGGCCATTGGTCCCTGGATGCGCAATTCACCCAGTGCCAATAATCTGGTTTGTACCGGTTTTATGGGGGGTGCGTCAACCCTGGGCCTGGGGGTGGCGCTTAGCCAGCCTGATCTGGGGGTTTGGGTGCTTGATGGCGATGGTTCGCTACTGATGCAATTGGGTTCACTGGTGACAATCGCTGATGCAGTACCGCGCTCTTTTTTACACGTTGTTTTCCATAATGGCGTTTATGAAGTCAGTGGCGGTCAGCCGCTGCCGGGTGAGGGAGGGGTGAGTTTTGCTGGTCTTGCGGCCGCTGCTGGTTATGCTGAAGCTGTATGTTTCGATAGTATTGAAGCTTTAGAGGCGCAGCTAGATCAGTTGTTAGCAGTATCCGGCCCTGTGCTTATTGAACTAATGACCGAGCCCTGTGGCGATGGTTATCAGCCGCCACCACCACTACTCGAACCGACTCGTGAACCTTTTGCTGATAATTGGCGCGCAGTGCGGGACGCCCTGGAAAAATAGCTGTTGTAACTGGTCCGCCCAGATAACCTTAAATACTTAGCTGGTAGCACCTGGACCAGGCGCATTTTCCCAGGCAAACTATGCCTGTGCTTGAAGCTGCCTCAGACCGGATAATTAATGATAGAAATGAGCAGCATCGATATACGCGCAATGGCGCGCTAGTTCGAACTTGCAGGCCAGCGCATCGCTTGAAAGTGATAACCAATCACAATCCGGTTTGCCGTCTGAAATAGCGCCGGTAATAAAGTCTGCAATGCACCCGCCTGCCTATCTTATGGTCCAGCAATATCTTGAACGTCCGCAGCCAGACATAGTGCCATCATCAACTTTAATGCGACAACTTGTTGCGGATGAGCCGCAACAACGCTTGCTATTATCTGTTGGTCAACAGCGTAACCTATGGGATAAAATTGCCGGTGCTGCACCCACCAGGCGCCTTGATGTCCAGGCCACCATTACATAAATAGCCAAATTACAACCAATAGGCAGCTTGCCTTTGTTTTTTGTGATATCTATTGCAATATTTGATGTTCTAATTAATATTTTATTCCTTGTTTAATCATGAGGCTCCGAAGGGCGAGTTGGCATATCCCATTTTATGGTGAGCGCAATATAATGTTGGTTTATTGGTACTTAATCGGAGGTTAGGTGGGCAATTATTGGCCGCTATTATGACGTCTGTTCGTCCACGGCCGTTCGGCAAAATAGTTGAGCCGAACTCAAATAAATGATACTTCTATTGATATCGGGGTGGTGTCTTGATATCGTGTTGGTGCGTATGTTAGGTGGGCAGGTTGGCTTGAGGTGAATAGGTTGGCTGATTCAAAAGGAAGGGAGTTTGTCCTGTTATCGTTACAGGATCACCGCTAAGAGCTAAGAGCTAAGAGCTAAGAGCTAAGAGCTAAGAGGTAAGACGCCATGCTATGGAAACTAACGACTTATCTTAGAGATCCTGTTCGGTATAAGCGCGTGGAACATAAGCCTGATCAATACGGGCTTGATCAACAAAAGCCTGGTCAAAGAACTGCGCAACTCTCATGGATCGTCTTCTTTTCCGAACTCACCCATCAAAACTGTTTGTCTTGTCCCACTTTGACGTTTCAATATCCCAATATATCTAAAAATATTCAAATTAATTCTATTCGATGATGAGTCCTTTGCTGCGATGCAAGGACATACGTTCATGAAAGATTAGATTGTATTTTATATGACTAACGGAGGTGTTTTATGTTGATTATGAAAATGTTTAATAAACCGTCCAGGTTTATAGTTCTATCGATTGTCAGTCTATGCTTCATCTGCTCAAATGCAAATGCGGTTATATTTGACGGCAACAGCCTGGCAGGTTGCTACGATCAGAAGGATACTAATAGTGCCGTCGGATCAATCACGCTTGATTTTTATCTTTGTGAAGATTTTAATTTCTTTCATGCAATCTTTGTCGGTGATTTTGTTGATCAAGGTGACTCGGTTGATTTTGACTGGGAAGGAGAATACTGGGATGGCAGCGTAGAGCTTGCCCGCAGTTTGAATGTTGATAACAAACGTCAATTGCTGGCTTCTGGGACCGCCCGTCATTTAACCCCCGATGTCGCACCAACGTGGGAGTTCGAAGATTTGGTCGGCGGCGGAACCGGAATTAAAACCTTAGAAACATTAGATGGTGTAGTCGGGTTTGTGCCGCACGACGATGCATATTCAGCCACCCTGCGACTCGATGAAGGACGAGCACTTTTTAATGAAGACCCCAACCCAATGCCCTTTGAAAGAGGGTTTTTGCTAGAAGTCAAAGGCCGCCATGGTAATGGCCCTTTTTGTATTGAATATGCTGCGTCATCGGCGGGAGGGGGTTGTAATAAATTTGCAGCGCCGAATTTTTTCCAGGTTCCAGTACCTGCCAGTATGCCTTTGGTGTTGGTTGGGCTGGTGGGGTTGTGCGTGACACGTAATAAAAAACCAGGGGTTCCGCAGGCCGGATTACATTAAGGTTATTGGGTTATTCTGTAGCGTTGGCCGTTAGCCAAAAGCCAGAGTTGATGTTGGTTTGATAATAAATGGTCAGAAATAAATAGCGGTTGGGGGCTTAGAAAAACCACTAGTAGTAATATAGCGGATGATTGCTAAAACTGACTCTAAGCAACCCGCGACCTGAAATCGAGTTGTTTAAGGTCAAGAATCATCGCCCTGATCTACAATTGGTGGAGTGTGTTTACTCGTACGGTCAACCCTGGTGCCAAAGGGCATCAGGAAGCGATCACGTCAAGGTCGCTGATGTTAACGAGTGTAGGTCGTCTCACCGACACAGGCAAACAAAAAACATGACCAGCCAGCATGGCCGCCAGCCAATGGGTGAGTTTTTTTGTTCGCTATAACAAAATACACCGCAGTTCAGCTCGATTGGCGCGCAGTGCGGGATGCCCTGGAAAAATAGCTGTTGTAACTGATCCGACCAGATAACCTTAAATACTTAGCTGGTAGCTTGTCTTTTTTACGGTGTAGTGTGCTACTGATATAACATTGCCCGCTGCACGCTGTCTAATAACACGCGCTGTATGAACGGTTTCTCAAAATAATCCCATGCGCCAGATTTTAGCGCATTAACTGCCATCGAGATATCACTAGAGTTGGCTAACATGATAACAGGTATATTGATGCCGTCTGCATGAAGTTTATGTAAAAGGTTTATACCGCTTATATCCGGCAACACCGCTTCGGCTACCACACAACTGGGGGGCGAGCTGACTATGGTTTGAAGCAAGGCCTGGCCATCGGTAAATACACTTGCCTGAATGTTTGCCGTTTTGAGTAAAAATTGAATGCCGTTGCCTACTTCCAGGTCACTATCGGCGATGTAAACCACGGTTGGCTTGCGGATAAGACAGTTGGCTTTATTGGTCATTATAGTTCAGGGGTATGGGTTAGATTCTAAATGGTCGGGTCTTATTCTGATTGCATTACTAAAATCGTGCGGCCAGCAATGACCTTGTATAAGAATTTATAGCAAGCAGAATATATGTAGTTGATCTGTGTCAACTGCCTATCAATACAGCGCGTCATTACAGATCATAAAAAAAGCCTATCAATCAGGCGCAGTGAATGCTCAACTAATTTTGTTCTTGCTTGACTAGTTGTATTAATTTCACCAGTTCTGCCAGGGACCGCGCTTGCATTTTTTCCATTACATGGGAGCGATGAACTTCAACTGTGCGATGACTCAAACTAAGATCAGCAGCAATAACCTTATTGGCCTTCCCCGCCACTACCTTGTCCAGAACCTGCTTTTCTCTATTAGTCAAGCTAGACAGGCGTCGAATGATGGCGTCTTTTGCATCCTTCTTACTGCGTAGTTGTTTATCCTTGTCGATGGCTGTATTGATACAATCTAAAAGTTCCTGGTCGCGAAAGGGTTTTGTCAGGAAGTCCTCGGCACCGTTTTTTATGGCGCCCACTGCCATGGGGACATCACCGTGCCCGGTGATAAAAATAATGGGTAATTGTGAGTTGCGTTGCTGTAATTCCTGCAGTAACTCGAGGCCGCTCATACCGGGCATACGAATATCCGATACCAGACAGCCAGGGCAATCGGGGTCGAATAGTGTTAGAAACTCCTTTGCCGAGGCATAGGCGCTGGCATTTAATTGCACGGATTTCATCAGGAATAGCAGCGCTTCTCGCACTGATTTATCATCGTCGACAATGAATACAGAAGGTTCGGTCACAGTGTTATGCCCACCGCTGTTGGCAGCGTAAAAGAGAAGGTGCAACCCTTGTCCGGATTGCGCCGGAAGCGAATTATTCCCTGGTGACTCGCGATGATTGACTGGCAGATGGCAAGCCCCATACCCAGGCCTGCTGATTTAGTGGTAAAAAAAGCATCAAACATTTGTTCTTCAAGTGCTTCTGCCAGCCCCTCTCCATTATCGTGGACGGATATTTCAGCCGTATTTTCATCCAGTTTTGTAGTCCGAATGATGACCTGCTTCTGGTCCTGAGCGTTCGTCATACTTTCAATCGCATTGTTAATCAGGTTTAAGGCTACCTGTTGAACCTGAATGCCATCGACCATCACTAGTAAATCTGGGTGTTCTGACAATTGCAGTTGTAAGGTTACACCCAGTTCTTTTGCATGAACTTCGGCCAATGATGCTACCTCACTGATCAGCGCATTACAGTTTTGCGGTTGATGTTTAATATTGGTTTTTTTTGCGAAATTACGGATTTTTCCGATAACCTGTGCTGCGCGTTCTGCCTGGCCAGTTATTTTTTGCTGTGCTGCTAGTAATTCTGTTGTGTCCGCAGCCTTTGAATTTAGCATACGGATGCTCCCCTGAGCGTAGGTGGAAATTGCTGTCAGGGGTTGATTTATTTCGTGCGCAATGCCCGTAACCATCTCACCTAAGGTGGAAATACGGGCGACGTGGGCAAGCTTTTCCTGTAGTTTGCGTATTTCTATTTCGTGCTGTTCTAATTGCCGTTGCTGTTGCTGTCTGGTTGTTAAGTCATGGATAATGCCAACGAAGTTGTCACCGTCACTATTCTTAATATGGCCGACAGAAAGATACATTGGAAAAACAGAATGATCTTTTTTTACGCCAGTGGTTTCTCGACCTAAACCGATGATTTTTCTCTGGCCTGTTTCAAGGTAATTTTTCATATAGCCATCATGATGCAGGTTATCTTTTTCGGGCATCAACATCTTTATATTTTTACCCATAATTTCCTTTTTCTGGTAGCCAAATAGCTTTGTTGCAGCTGGATTTACCACCAGCATAATACCTGTGCTATCGCTCACTATAATGCTATCGACTGCTGCATCCAACAATGCCGCGAAGGAATTATGCGAGGTGAGTTCGTAGTTCATGTTCTGGTCCAGCATTGGAGTAGGGGAAGTTGGGGTTTCAATTCGCGCACTGCGCTTAGAGCTCTGCCTCTGTGAGTTCTGCCTCTGTGAGTTCTGCCTCTGCGAGCTCTGTATCTGAGAGCTATGCCAGGCAAATAGTAACAAGAACTATCGCCGTATATGAGGTCGAAATCCATATTAATTACGTGATTAATTACGTGATTAATTACGCGACTGTGGGTGAAACTAAGGGTTTTCCCTTATATCTTTGCGCATAACCTCTCATATCTTAGTTTTTTTAACATGTTTATTATTATTCGTAAGTTATTACCATAATACGTGGGGTACATCATGTATACGCAAGCAAATACTGCGGCTGCAGCTAAGGTCAAGATCAAGGCTGGCTTTGGTCTGGATAAATGCAATAAATTACAAGAACTGCCTTGTTCAACCAGGGGTTCTTTTAAACAGAACTGCAACTGTTGTTCCATGCACATTGTGTGTCTGGCAAAATCTGTTGGCGAAGAGAGCAGGCAAGTATTAAATGGGTTTATTCAACACCCTCGGCCGCTACGCAAAGGTGAGCATTTTTATCGCCAGAACGATGACTTTGTAGCACTATATGTTGTAAATTCTGGTGCCGTAAAAACCTATTTTATTAACCAGCAGGGAGAGGAGTATATTACCGGGATGTATTTGCCAGGTGAGTTGTTTGGCGTGGATGGCATGGACATAGGCCGACATAGATACTCTGCTAAGGCCCTTGATACTAGTTCAATTTGCGAGTTTGGCTATTCAAACCTTGAGCAGAGTTGCCAGTCGTTCCCGGATATTCAACGTAGGCTCACAGAAATACTTTGTGCAGAAATATTCCAGAAGCAACAGCCGTTATTGTCAATGCGTCAAAATTCAGCCGAGCAACGTCTGGCAACTTTTTTGACAGATCTATCCGCCCGGCTCCAGTCCTCAGGGTTGTCTGCAACGGAGTTTAACCTGCCATTATCACGCCGGGATATTGCAAGTTACCTGGGGCTGGTAGAAGAGACTATGAGTCGCACATTTTCACGTTTACAAAAGCGACAGATAGTGCGCGTGAGCAGTCGATCAGTAATCATTACGGATTTACCAGCCTTGCAGGCATTGTCTATGAATCGGTGTTGAACTGTTCCAGGATATTTGCCTAGCAGTAGTAGCCGGTTTTGGGAGCGTTCTTATTAAGACGGTTATTAAGACGGTTATTAAGACGGTTAGTAAGATAGTTATTTGCCGGTGGATTAAAGTCTTGAAATTTTCTCTGTAGGATTGATTGTTTAGCAAAGTTGACACAGGGAGACAAGTAAGCGTTTTCTGAATCAATCAATCGGTTGAAATTCAGGGTATAGTTTTACCATACATTTTGGGCAAATACCGTGGGAAAAACTGGCCTCTGAATGCAACGTTATGTATTGCTCCATGCGTTGATATTGACCGTTCTCATCACGTATGTCTTTACAGTTTGCGCAGATTGGTAACATACCTTTGAGTAGCTTGATACTATTTAGCCTTTGAAATGCCAGAAAATGAGCAGATTCAGTTTGATAGGCTGCAAATTGAGCGAAGCTCGCAGCGCCAAGTAATGCCAATGATAGACTCACAGCCTGGGTTAGAGTATAAAATTCTGGTGCCGTAAACATCATCCAGGCATCAAGTGTAATAAGCACAAGCGCACAGGCCGCTTTGATCAATAAATTTAAAGGTGAGGCAACGGTCAGAACCATAATAATTAGCAGATCAACTGTTAGTATTGACCAGTCAGAACTTGGCAATGTTGTTTTAACGGCTAAAACTGCCGACATAAATATCGCGCCAATGATATTGGCGTTCATGGTTAATTGTTGAGGGTTTATATCTTTTCGGATATGCCAATATCCTCCCACAGTGATGGCAAACAGGAAACTATTGAATATAATCAGGTTTGGCATTCCGCCTAGCCACTGAGTAATGACATTGGCAATGGAGAAGGCGGCAAATAACAAGTATAAAACACGCAATTGTTTGACTTTTCGCGATAGTGAATAAAGCTCGTACTGATAATGCAGGCCGCTATTACGCAACCAGAGCAGTGGCGACCAATATAAGTTTTCGTTAGTATCCATTAGGCTTTCCCTGTATTACACACCAGATAGAATATTGACGTAACGACCCGATAGCAGTGTAGGTCAGGTGGCTTTTGGTGATTGGTCTTTGAGCAACCTACCTTGTTGAGGTGCCTGCACTTGGTCCAGAATACCCGCCAGCAAAAGTTATTGTTGGCCGAATTGTGTATAATTTAAGTTAAACCAGGAATGAAGTTATCTTTAGTTGATTGACAATAGCCTACCCTACGCGCCATAACTGTTAATGTCAGCCCTTATTGATTAAATGGCTGGCTTAGTCAATTGTTGCTTTGCTTACGCATCGCAATGGCGATTGCTCTTTAATCAATAGTTCGCTGGCCAATTATCGCGCAGGATTCGGCAGACCTCTTGCTGATTTTTACCGTCTAAATAATTTTCGGCAGATCGAAAATGATACTGCAGTGGCAAAAAAAAGCGGCCGTTATGGCGTGTATCCTCGAACTCCTGAAATCGTACCCTGTACACTATTTTATAGAGTCGTTATATTCAGTGATCAAAAAATTAAAGGAGATGCTTGATATGTTAAGCAAAGTTGTACTATGGGGAACTGCCATCATCTTTATGGGTTATGGCCTGGTCTGTTTTTTTGACCCTCAAATACCCGCTGCATACAGTGGTCTCGGTTTGAATAATGGTGATTCATGGGTTGAAACGGCAGCAATGTACGGCGGGCTGCAAGCAGGGCTCGGTATATTTTGCCTGGTTGCGGCCTTGAGACCTGGTTATAGCCAGGCAGGTTTGCTGCTGATTATTTGTACTATCGGTGGTCTTGCCAGTGCGCGTGGTATCTCCTTTGTACTCGCTAGCGACCCGGTGACTTCATATACCTATGGAGCGTTGGGATATGAAGCATTGACCGCAATATTAGCAGCAGTGGCATTTTTTGGCGCTGGTACAGAAGCGGCATAACTGTGCCCTGGTGGTGACCCAAATAATCTGTTAAAAACGACATGCAGAGTTAGAAAGGGAGCCTCTACAAGAAGGTCAGCGGCAGAAAGTTTGCTAAATGGTTAATATCTGACGACTATTAATGCCTGGCGAGTTCTAATTTCTAGAGACCGCTAATTTCTAGAGACCGCTAATTTCTAGAGACATAGTAAGTGCCGTCGTCATCGATGTTATCTATTAAAAACGCTATTTCACTCTGGATGTCTTTGGCGTCGCGGCCATTTTGCTTGTAAACTTCTACTAGTTTCCACACCAAAGCCTGGCCATAGGCGTTAAGGTCGATATTTTCAGCAGCGGCTTCAGCTATACCGGCGTCCAGATGTGCTTTTGCGAGCTTATAGGCGTTTGTCATTGTTTATTTCCAAAAATTATTTTTAAAAAATCACGGGTATTAATTACCTGATTTAAGTCAATGGATGCAAGCTAACCAATAAAATTATGCGTACTTATCTATTGGTCTAATGATTGGGCCGGGGTTTGATAATCGCCCTGCTTAAATTGCGAATACGGCGTTGCTTGAGTGCGCGATTTTTCTTTATGCGCAGTTGGTTATTATCCTTAATAATTACAACCGGCAGTTTTTTAGAACGTCTGCTGCGTAAATCGTCAGGGTCCAGAACTGCACCATGTTGTATGTCTAACGACTCTCTTTCGCTCACATTAAACTCCCTGAGAACAGTATTAAATTTACATTACCATGCCATTGAGTGGAACAAATTGATCTGAGTCAATATCTGATATTCTGTGTTGACCGGACAATTTTTAGTCTGTCAGTGATCGCGTCGTTGCTGGGGCTTATTTCAACTATACAGTGTTTGATAAACATGGTCGCTAATAAACATGGTCGCAAATAACCGCCTGCAAAATACCAGAAATTAAACCGCCGGTTTGCCGGTGAGGCATCTCGGCGGTTGTAACTGAGTAGGCTGCTTTAGCCTACGCCTGGTAAATTAAAGGCAGCCGCGACATTGTCATGTACCACGGCGTTTTTCTGTGTTTCGGTCAAATTGACCATTTGATCCTTAAGAATCATCTGAGAATTTGGAAAGGTTGAATCTGTATGCGGATAATCGCTGGCCCAGATCAATTTGTCGTTCTCAACCATTGTTGGGTTTTGGTAAGCAGTAGCATCATCCTGAAAGGTAAACCAGACGTTGTCTCGAACATATTCGCTAGGGGGCCTGGATATTAGTTTATCTTTTCCGCCTAGCCGTGCCGCACCGTGGTCTGCGCGATACATATAGTGTGGTACCCAGCCAGCATCGCCCTCTGCCACTACCATTTTCAGTTTGGGGAAACGTTCAAAAACACCGCCAAATACAAACAGGCCCATAATATCCTGCACACCACGGATAATATTCAAAAAGCCAAGCCCTGCGGGACCTCTGCTGGGTGTGAAAATGGAAGAAACATCATGCCCCTTCATTGTTAGAATATGAAATGCAACAGGCATATCAAGGTCTACCGCACATTCCCATAGCGCATCATAATCTGGGTGATCATAGTCTTCATGTTGCGGGTTGCCGGTCATCATCATGCCGACCATGCCCATTTCTTTTGCGCGACGGAAGTCTTCAATGGTTTCATCAACGGATGCGACAGAGGTTTGAGCCAGCCCATAGTAACGAGTCGGGGCCTCACCACAAAAGGTTTCTAACCAACGATTATAGGCATTAAAGCAGGCCGATTTGTAGCCGTAGTCTTCTAGTCCGCACAACACCATGCCTACAGAGGCATAGATGATTTCAGCGGTTATATTTTCCTGATCCTGAATCGCCAGACGGTCGACGGGGTTCCAGCTGGCGCTAACTAGTTCATCAAAATTTAGACCTTTTTGCTTGCCTAAGTCTTCGGTGGCTACGCCGGCACCTGCCAGTAGGCCCAGAGGCAGGCTGTTATCCATGCCTGCTACTTTGAACGCGTCTACGCCATAGGAATTTTTTTCAATATGCGGGGCTATTTTGCGATATTTTGGGTCGATGAAATCTACATAACAATTGGGGGGTTCGACTATATGCGAATCTGCTGAAATACAAGGTTTCACTAAAGGTGCTCCAGTGTGAGTGGTTAAGGGCTAAAATCGTGCCAATAAACCTCGCTGTTAGCATTGATATGAGTCAATTATAGGTAGGTTATATTAGATATTGGGCAAAAAAAGGACTCGGCCAAATTGTGGCTGTTGAGAGAGATACGGTGGAGGGTTAGGCCATTTTGCCAATAATGGCGGCCAGCATTATTTGGCGAGCATATTTATTCATAGGGAGTTATTCATGGGCAGTTATCCACGATAAAGTCTGTAAATCCAACTGGCTTTTTACGCTTTGCTTAATCGCCATTGCACCGCGGCTTTTACTCTGGCCACCAAACCCAGCGCGTAAAAATAATTGACTTGCTGTATCCAGATTAGCACGGGCTCGGGTCAACCCAGCTTGAGACAAAAAACTAAAATTGCCTGGGCTGGCGCTTAGGCTTACCTGGCTGGCAATGATGATCAGGCGTTCAACGCCAGTGGTCTTGGTATTGATTCGGCCCAGTCTGAGGGTTTTTTCTTCTTCTTCCATAAAACGATTGAACTGGTTTTTACGCGGAAATACGGTTGTTATGCTGTAGTCACTGCCGACAAACAAGACCGTGATATCTAGTGCCTGCTCCAGATAGTTTGAGATTGTCAGGGATACTTCATCGCCCGCCAACAGGCGAGGTATATCGGCTGCGGTATAAGCCTCGATGTTGCCAGTGTTACGGTGTTTTACGTGTAACTTGACATCCAGTGAGCCGCTGCCAAGTTCAGCGCCGAGGCGCATCAGGTTTTGGGCTTTGGCGACAGTCTGTAACTTATCGCTGAGCAAGGTGCTAGTGGCATCAATGCTGGTAATCGCGACGCGAATATAGGACCGGGCACATTCACTATCCTGGTAGCCAATTTCAGAGTTCTTAATCAGGGGGCTGTTTTCATTGGCGCGCTTATCTAAGGCGCAGGGCAGCGGCTCTCCGTCGGTTAGCAGGATAAGCGTATCGTCCATGGGGTAAATACGTATATCCGCGGCAGCGGCAGTATCAACCCAGTTGAGTTGCAACTTGCCGATGCCTTTTTTCTGTAGTTCGGTGAGTATTTCGGCCAACTTTTCTGGCGTCCCAGTAACCTTGTTCTCAAGTAAGGAAACCGTCAGGCTTAAATCCAGTTTGGTTTCAACAAGTCTGGCGTAGGCCTGCTCGGGTATGGAGGCAAGTTGTATAAATTGCTTGCCTTTATGTTGCCATGTAATGGTTTTGATCTGGCTGCTGAGTGCCTCGGTGGTGGTAATCTCGGCAAAACCCAGGGCTTGTTCAACTGGTGCAGAGGGTGTTGGCAATATAGCCAGAATAGAGCCAGGCGTCAGGCTATGCAGGCTGCCTGCGGCTAATTCGTAACCTGCTGCATGACGATTGATTAACCATTGTTGGTGGCTATTATCGGTGGCCAGCTTAGACCCAAATAGCGGCGTATCAAGCGCTGTACCGGCAAACATTGGCCTTGAACCCTGCCAGGGGTAGGTGCGGTAGTTGAGTAAAATCTGCTCAGCAAATTGCCGATATGTCAGGCTGGGGTTTGTACTCATGGCTTTGATAAGTTGGTAGGTGAACAAGCCATAACGATGGCCTTTTTCTGCGCCTTTGGGAAAGGCCATTTCTGGTGTTTCCTCGGTTGTCTGGGCTGCAAAGAATGCCACATAGCCAGCCTTGTCTGGAGTTGGTGCTGGTTCACCTGAGGCGGTGTTACCTGACGCATTTTTAGCGGCGGCTGTGTTATCAGAAGCGCTGTTGCCAGAAGCGCTGTTGCCAGAAGCTCTCTTACCAGAAGCTCTCTTATCAGAAGCTCTCTTATCAGAACCTGGGCTCAATGAAATGGGTGGGCCGTCATTGGCGCTGCTTAAGCCGCTACGGTGACGAGGAACACCCAGTTGATTGGGGGTTATCTTGCGGCTTTGCCAGTGACTACGGGTCATAGTGCCTGAATGGCAGCTATCAAAAACCAGCCAGACAAAAACACCCTGGTTAGTAAACTGGTCCAGATAGGTTGCTATATCATCATCGAGCAGCGCATTTTCTACGGATTTAATCTGGTTATTCCAGTTTTTGGTGTCGGCGGGTAAAAATATTTCGTCGAGGCCGTCGATTTCGTTATCGTGCGCCCTGGCCGGCTGTTGCGAGCCGTGGCCAGAGAAATGCAGGTAGACAAAGTCACCTTGTTTTGCGTTGTCTAATACCTGATCCAGGCTGGTTAGAATGTTTTGTCGAGTCGGTGGTTTTGCTAACGGGTGGTCTTCGGTCAGCAGCTGGATGTTATCAGCCGGGAAGCCCTGTTGCTGTAATACCTGATGTAGCAGTAAGGCATCGTTTCTTGGGCCTATGAGTTGAAAGCGTTGATCAAGGCTAGGGTATTTTGAAACACCAATAAGCACTGCGTATTTATCATTGCCATGGGCGAATTGTATGAGCAATAATTGTGTCAGCAGGAGTAGTAAGCGCAAAGTTGTAGCGGTTATTGTTGTAGCGTTTATTATTGTCGGCAGTGATATTGAACTGACTAACCTTCGACAAATACGATACCCGATACTAGTCATTGTTTTTGGGCCGAGCATATATTGTCCAGTCGTTTTGAATATTTTCCCGTCTAAAGGTTGGCTGTTGCAACCCCTGGGTGAGTTCTACCACCTGTTCGCGTACATAGGCCTGTATTTCGGATACGTTGATGTTCAAGTCGTTATTCCGATCGGCTTTGCCGCTAAGCAGGCCTTTTAGTAGTGAATAGGTGAACACCCCGTTGTTGAGTTGTTCGTCCTCCCAGGCGAATTCAGCACTGCCAGATGCGGAAACAATGCTAATACCGGTGTCGTTTCGGATATCTGCGAACAAGTTTTTACTTAATTCAAAGGAGTTCTGTAAACCAAGTTTAGGTGGCTCATCTTCTTCAAATACATCAAAACCGCGAGACTTTGTCAGTTTGTTGATCTGTAAACCGGCGCTGGTATCGAGTGCATCCAGTGCCGAAAGCGAAAATTTATCCGCCTCACCAGAATGACAGGCATCAATCAGCATCAAACGATTGCGGGCAGGTATCCCGTCAAATAGCGCTTCCAGTGTCGAGAAGCTTAAGCCTTTTGCCGCAGGATTATTAAAGTCTATATCATGGGTGCCAAGATAATAATCAAGTTCCTGAGTGAGTAGGCCGTGACCCGCGTAAAAAAGAATGATCTGGTCGTCAGTCTGGCTTTGTAGTAAAGAATCTTTTATCGAACGGATATTGTCATTAGTTACCGCTTCATCAAGTAATAAATGCACCTGAGTATTTTCGTCTTCGAACAGGTGTTTTATATCGGTGGCATCTTTGGCAGCATAATCCAGATTATGCGTGGCTTGCTGATATTTACTTGCGCCAATGATCACCACCTGCCTTTTAACGGGTGAGTTTTTGGTGCTAAAAGTATTAAAGGTCTGGCGCAGTGATTCAAGGCCTGCTTCATTGCGTACCGCAAGTTGAATTTTGTTGGCACCATTATTCAGCGGGATGGTGATTGTGCCGGTCTTGTTGGCTAGACGGTTCCCGTGATTTGCTCCCACCGGCACATTATTAACCCAGGCATGAAGGCTGGTCAATGATTCGCCTGTTGCCTGATAACTGATGTGCAGACTGCTCTGATCGGTATTTACAGGAATATTACTTGAGTCAATCTGTAGCAGCGGTGGCGCTACCGTCGCGCCGGTTGTTGTGTTATCAGCATTGATGCCAAAGCGTTGTAAGCGTTTTTTATACGCCTGGGTATAGGATTGTGCCAGTTGGGGGTCGGTGATGCCTCTTGCCAGTAACGCTTTGAAGGCCTGGTCTGGACGATTAAACTGTAAATCAAATTGTTCAAACGGGTAGATTTTTTTACCCTGTCTAAACGCCATACCAAGCTGGGCGGCGTTTTTAGTGGCATAGTAATAACCGCTGTCATTCATGATGATAAAATCTGCCTCACCTCTGGGTGCCAGTGAAATAATGAGGCTGTCGGTATTCAGGTCAAACAGGTTAATTACCTCGTTATCACCCATAATGAGCAATTTATCTGCGACGGTTTTCATATTGGTTATCCTGGCATCAATGGCTTTGTAGCGGGCGATAACCGATCTATTCTGTAGTGAGATTTTTTCAATATAACCAGTATCGTCTGCCAGGATCAAAAATTGTTCCTGGTCATCAAATAACAGGTGTTCGACCTTATTTCGATAACTATTAAACAAAGTTTCACCATTATTAAGATCGATAACTTTAAGATAACTGTTTTCTGAATAGGCGCGATATCGACCGCTGCGGGATAAACCTGTTCGAGCGAGATCCGATTTCGAACTAAATTGTTGGATTTCATTGCTCATATCATATTTCACTGGTTCAGCGATATAGGTGATTTCAGCGCTAGTAAAATTGTATTTAGCCAGTTGCAGGCTGGCAAAACCCGGTTGTTCTGAGCTAACCATATGGCCGATGACGGTTGATTCCGCTGGTTGGAAAATAGTTGGCGAAAAAATACTATTTTCTGCGGCGATACCACGACGGCTAAATTGGCTGAGTAGCTTGCCGCTCTGTAAATGATAAATATACTGCTCATCCTGATTTTTAAAGGACAGGTATTGGTTGTCTGTGCTGATGCTACTGCCTTTGGTATGCTCATTATCCCAGGCGGTTGTGAAGCCGAATACGCTTTCGAGGCTGGTTAGATCAATATAATGATAGTCAGCACCCTGACGGTAATAAAATTTGCTGGCATCCGCTGTAAAAGCACCAAAGTAGGGGTAATTATTGCCGTCTATACTAAGGTGTTTCATTTGCTGTAGATCGAGTAAATGGATGCCCTGTTTGTTGGTGTAGGCTATAAATCGGCCATCACTGCTCAGCTCGCTAACATAGACATCGTTGTCAAACCGGAGTTGCTTTTTGATCGATGCACCAGTAATAGCATCCCAGTGAAAAGTATTGCCCCATATATCAACAGAAATAAAAATCTGCTCCTGGTGATGATAGGCCAGGGTAGAGATAAGTTGTTGGTGGCCGGTATTATTAATGCTGGTTTCTTCCCCAGTATCCAGATCAACCAGGCTGAGCTGGGTATTGCCATTCATATACACAAAGCGATGCTGGTCCAGGAAGACAGACAGCTTGCCACGGCGTTTAAATACTTCTGTTTGGGTTTGAAGATCATAAATTACCGTATAATTCTTATCTTCAAAACTCAGATAGTTGATATATCGTTCGTCCTGGCTAAACCCGATATAGTTTTTCCAGTAGTTATTTGTGATATCCGGCCGGTTACGGTTAATGCTGATGACGGGTTGATAGTCTCGGCCTTCTAGTTGCAGTACATGGATTGCTTTTGAACCAAAAATTGCAATACGCTTGCCCGATGCAGAGATAGCGATATCCTGGGTATTGTCGCCTGCAATTTGTGATTGTTGCGAGAAGGGTAAAGTTGCTACCCGCTGTCCAGAATTAGGATGCAGGTAATAGGGGTTATGCCAACCGTGAATGTTTGAGGCAAGTAGCATATTGATGTTGGGCAGGTGGTTAACTTCGTGATAAGCGCCGCCAATCATGCGTTGGTCGAGGTTTTTTTGTAGCTGGCCAGAAAGCGGGTCCCAATACTCAACGCTTTCGCCGGTGACCAGAACAAGGCTGAGCCCATCCGTAGTAAACACCAGATCGTTAACATTGCCTGCCTGAGGGAAAATTCGGTTTTGCAGCAGGCCAGTTTTGATATCCCATATATTGATCGCGTTACCATCAACATTGGCCATCATTAAACCCTGCTGATCAAATACTATTTTGCCCACAGCGTTGGTATTGGATAGCTGCACCGCAATACTGGGTTTGGGCGCGAGCAGGTCAGCATGTAGCTCTGCTGCATTCATGGTGAAATTTCTAATACCTGGGCCCTGGGCATTGATTATAAAGTCACTATTGAGGTTGAGATCAGTTAACCAGCCGGCGCTAAATTGCAGGCTGTGTATTAGGCCGCTGGTTTTGATATCCCAGAACTTTAGCGCGCCGTCAGGCGCACTTGAGACTAATAGACGATGATCAACTGAAAGGGCCAGATCGCTAATATAGCTGGTATGGCCTCTGAACATAGTTTCTTTGCCATCCAACAAATTTATGCTGGCGACGCGACCAAGGCCGCCAAGGTAAAGATTCTCGCCAGTTGAATCGAGTAAAATAGTGCTGATTCGGCCATTGAGGTAGTTGTCATTTTTTATCAGTTCAAGCTCAGGCAGGCGCCATAACGCATAACTGCCGTCGGCATACCCCGCAGCTAAAAGTGTATCGTTGGCATCGATTGCGGTGATAACTGCATTGGAATTTGGGTTTTTAAGTAGTCTGGGGTTTTTCAGTGCAGGCGGTCGCTTTGTCTGCGTATCTAACAGGTGGACTTCGATGTCTTCTTTGATAGCGATAAACTCAAAATCATAGCCATAGTTGGCCTGATAACTTAGTTTGGTATTGCCTGACAATAGCCTTATACCCAGTTGATGTGTTCTTTCGCCCGCCAGCAACCGCATCTCCACCGTGCCGTTGCGATTAATGATTTTAATTTCGTCTGGATGAAATAATATAAAGCCCCGATCTTTGTGGTAAATAAAATCAGAAAAGCGAGTGTCGCCAAAATCATATTGGTAACTATGGCCATTCAGGCCGCTAAGAATGATTTTATTGAAACTCTCTGCCAGAAATGCCTGCTCATTAAAGCTTTGTAGTGTTACCTGCCGCTGCTGGAATGATTGTTCTATAGCAAAGTTGCTGACAATTTTTCCAGTCGGGTTGATTTGTTGGTAGGCGACACCTCCAGCTTCGCCTGGAATAAGATTTATAAGATTTTCACCCCATACCAGGTTGCTGGTGGTAAAACCTTCAAAATGGCCCTGGGGGGTATAGTTTTCGGTTTCCAGGCTGTCAATAGTAAAATCGGTCACCAGATAAAGTACCGCTCCTGAGGTGGAATAATAGAGTTGGCGAAGGGGAGCTTCGGTAGTTATTTTTTTGCTAAGGCCGCTATCCAGGTTCAGGATATAGGTGGTCCAACCATCTGAGTAGGCCAGGGTATTTTGCGTTGGATGGACACTGATGGCCGTTATTTTATGGGTGGCATGTTCAGCGATTATTTTAAGGCTCTGTGGGTGCCTGATTTGAATGTTGTTGGGGCACACCAGAATCAGTTTTTGTTGATGGAAAATTATTTGCGAACAGGGCTGATCGAGTACTTCACTGGCCATCGGTAAGCGGGTGGTTAAATCAATACGAGTAAGGCGGTTACTCGGTTGGCTAACAACAAATAGCCTGTTTCCTGTTGGGTCGAGACTAAAGCCGCTAAACTGATCGCCGCTGCGGCCATAGTTGATCTCTTTGCCGACAAAATAATCTTTCGTCGCGCTGTTGGTATTGCGGGCTTCAGAGACGGCAGAATCCAGCGCGCCGGCTGATAGTAACAATCTGACGATATTGTAATGTCCTGCTGACCTGGCGATTTGAATGGCCGAGTTACCTGCAATATTCAGCTTGTTGAAACCAACCTCAAGACTGATTAATGTTTCTATGATGTATGGTTTATTATTTTTTGCGGCAATATGTAAGGGTGTATTACCGAGGCTGTCTGTCTGTTCTGGGTCTGCCCCCAGATCAATCAGGGTCTGTAATAGGGTTTTATTTTTGCCGGCTGCAAGGTGGATAGCGGCCTGCTGGGTATTGGTATATATGTCACTGAAGTAACGCTGGTTGATCTGTTCTGAACTCAGATTGAGGCTGGCGATAACATCAACTGCATTCGATTCGATAGCTGATTTTAAACGCAGTAAGTTGTCGTCTGGTGCTGCGTTCAGGGTTGTTATAACACCGGATGTGGCGAGTAAAAGCCAAAGTGAGAGTATTCGACTAGCTCGGTGGGATATAAGGCTCATTTTATCTGAATCCTGATGGGCTGAATAAGAGCGCGCTTATCGCGGCAATTGATCCAAAGCAGATGTTTGATAGGGTATTCAGGGTTTTGGTCAGGTTTTAAGGCTGGCTATTTAGGCGATTAATTTTAGCATCTTTTTATCCGGTATTTCTGGGGTCAGAGTGCGCGCCGTGACCGGCGATCAATCTAGCGGGTTCAAGTCCCGTCCGAGGAATTACTCATTCACCTCGGTAGTACTGCGGAGGTGAATGAGTAATTGTGCATTGTAAGCTCCGCGAAGGCGGAATTGCAGGCCACAACATGACGAACCATGTTCATCTGCTGCTGACCGCTCAACATGATCAGGTAGTATCAAAGCTCATATAGTTTCTGGGCAGGCGGCTGAGAAACTTAGACAGCAGTTTGAAAATATAACCGGGGGCTCGCTTGTTTCGATGGATAATTGATGCGATTTACTCTGGCACTTTATTCCGACCCCAGAAATTCACTTTGCTCGCGTTCTTCAAGCAACCGCCGGAGTGTGGCAATTTTCTGTTCATTATCCTCAAACATTCTAAGGGCGGCACGGACTACTTCGCTTGCAGAAGCAAAGCGACCTTCATCAATTTGTTTTGC
>JAHRVQ010000081.1 GCA_019090615.1 Pseudomonadales bacterium
CCGAAATAATGTCGGTAACCGAAATAATGTCGGTAACCGAAATAATGTCGGTAACCAGACTAATGTCGGTAACCAGACTAATGTCGATAGCGCAAGCGCAGCGAATGTCATCGTTGCCTATCACCCAAGTTCTGTAATGCTGGGCAATGCCAGTCTTTATACCCCTCCGAATTTTGGTCAAATTATTAACCCACAGCAAAGGAAGGAAGCCTTCTATAACTATATGCTGCCTATGATCCATGCGGCTAATCGAGAGGTTATACGTGAGCGGCAATGGTTGTTGTTAATGGCAGATACAATAATTGAGGGTAAGCATTTGACCGCCGAGCAGGTGAGTGAAATGGAGAGATTCGAGAAACGTTATTCAATTCGTGACAAAACTGGCCGGGTGGCAATAAGACTGGCAAAACTATTGCGACATGTTGATATTGTGCCAGCGTCACTCGTTATTGCGCAGGCGGCCAAAGAATCTGGCTGGGGAACTTCTCGATTCGCCACTCAGGGTAATAACTTTTTTGGTTTATGGTGCTTTTTTGAAGGCTGTGGTCTGAAGCCGTTGCGCCGAGATCAGGGGCGAGTACATGAGGTGGCGACGTTTGCTTCTGTTGAACAGGGCGTACGCTACTATGTGCGAACGATCAATAGCCATGTAGCCTATAATGATTTGCGATCAATGCGCTCGACTGCACGCCAACAAGCGCTGAGTCTTCAGGGCGAAGAGCTTGCCAGAGGCCTGATTAGATATTCAGAACGAGGTTCTGCTTACGTACAAGAAGTTCAGTCGATGATCCGTTATAATAAATTACAGAGATTTACTAAAGCCTATCCAGTTTAATCGCTGGCATCCCATCAGTCATCCTGACTGCAAATACTTAAAATACCTCTCGTTATTAAACTGGCGTTAAGCCAGACTACTCCTGTCAGGTATAATAATTAACCCCTATCAATACAGCCAATATATAAGTCCGATGTATAAACTCGATGTATAAACCCGATGTATAAACCCGATGTATAAACCCATTGAATTAGCGCTCACGGAACAATTTAATAAATTCGATGTACAACCAAGGCGTGTGTTTCATGGTCGAGGGCATCAGTTTGAAGGTCTTGAGCATGTGAACCTGGATTGGTTTGCCCCCGTATTATTGATAACCGCTTATTCTGAGATAGACAATCTAGATGTTTTACTGGCGTTGATCTTACGCTACGATTTGCAGCATCAGATTAAGTCGGTCATCTACCAAAAGCGCTCTAGCAGCGGCGCGCCGTCGCGTTGTATCTGGGGTGAACAGCTAGAAAGTGTGGTTGTTGTCGAAAATGGTATCAAGTTTGAGGTGCAGCCAGGGGCGAGGCAAAATGCTGGATTGTTTCTTGATATGCGACCATTGCGGTCATGGTTGACTGAATATAGTCAGGGTAAAAATCTGCTTAATTTATTTGCCTATACCTGTTCTCTATCTGTAGCTGCGTTGGCTGGTGATGCGCGGCAGGTGGTTAGTGTCGATATGAGTAAACCGAGTATTAACTGGGGTCGACGAAACCATCAATTGAATGATCAGGATTTAAGATCAGTGCGTTCGATTCCGCACAATCTTTTTAAATCCTGGGGCAGAGTGCAGAAGTTCGGTCCTTATAATACGGTGATTGTTGACCCTCCTAGTCGTCAACCAGGCAGTTTTGATGTTGAGCGCGACTATGTCACGGTTTTAAAAAAATTGTCACGGCTTTGTTTGCCGGCCGGTGATCTGTTTGTCACGCTTAACAGTCCCTATCTGGGCTTTGATTATATAGAAAATCTAATGCAGCGATACCAGCCAAAATTTCGCTTGTTGGGCCGGTTTCCTATTAGCCCTGAGTTTGCAGACCGTTATCCAGAAAGAGGCCTCAAAATACTCCATTTTCGTACCTGAGCTTTTAGCGGCCGGGCGGTGTAACCGCAACAGCTTCGTAGAAATTGACCTGCATGTCTTCAGCTGGGTGTGCTGCCATGCTGGCCTGAAACTCTGCCATATGGGGAGTCTGGAAATGCGCTGTTAACGCCGCCATGTTTTCCCAGCATTCAGTGATGCGCAATATATTGGGGTTATTGAGTTCTATTGAGAAGGTATAATCTGTACAGCCTGATTCAGCCTGACTTGCAATTTCCATTTTGGCGATCGCATTTTTCATGGTCTCAATATTATCTTTGTTGGTGACTACTACGGCATTCACAATGATCATGTGGTTATCTTTCCTGATTGTTAGTTCTTATTGTTAGTTCTTATTGTTAGTTCTGATGGCCTAGGCTAATTTTCTCGTCTGACAGGTTAGTTGGACTGAGCTAAAATATTTGCTGCTGTACGGTATCATATAGGTCAGCATTCATCAGCGATTCTCCAGATTAAGTCCAGTTTTTGCCAATGCAGCGTCGCCTGTTAGTCAATTTATAAGTCAATAACGGTTGTTTTTTTATGCAGATAGAGCATTTTGATGTGTTAATTGTCGGCGCTGGCCTGTCCGGTATTGGCGCAGCTGTGCATTTGCAAGATCAATGCCCGAACCAGCGTTATGCGATTTTAGAAGGTCGAGAACGCAGTGGTGGAACCTGGGATTTATTTAACTATCCTGGGGTGCGCTCTGACTCTGATATGCATACTCTGGGTTATGCCTTTAAACCCTGGCTGGCCAGACAAGCGATTGCCGATGGCTCTGAGATACTCAAGTATATCCGTGAGACAGCAGCTGAAAATAATGTCGAACAACATATTCGATATAATCATCCTGTTGAAACTGCTGCATGGTGCAGTAACGATGGTTGCTGGACAGTCAAAATTCGACAATCGGCGACTGAAGTAACGACGCTGACCGCAAATTATCTCTTTATGTGCAGTGGTTACTATAACTATAAACGGGGTTATACGCCTGATTTCAAAGGTATAGAGAATTTTACTGGACAGATTGTGCATCCGCAGCATTGGCCGCACGCGCTGGATTATACGGATAAAAAAATTGTTGTTATTGGCAGTGGCGCCACCGCGGTTACGCTGGTGCCCGAACTGGCTCGTCAGGCTGCACAGGTTACAATGCTGCAACGTTCTCCCACCTATATGGTCTCCAGGCCGGCAGAAGACCGGTTTGCTAATCGTGCACAACAATATCTGCCGGCAAAGTGGGCTTATGCGTTAACCCGTTGGAAGAATGTAACCCTGGGTTTGTTATTTTTTACCTACTGCCAAAAATACCCTAACCGAGTGGCCAAATGGTTGATTCAAGGTGTAGCTGATCTGTTGCCAGTAGGCACGGATGTAAAGCGAGATTTCACACCGAGCTATAACCCCTGGGATCAAAGATTATGCCTCGTGCCCGATGCAGATATGTTTAATGCAATCAATCAGGGTAAAGCCAATGTGGTGACCGATCATATTGATGAAATTATGCCTTTGGGCATCAAATTGAAGTCGGGCCGACTACTATCGGCAGATTTGATTGTCACTGCAACTGGACTGGACATGCAATTATTCGGTGGTATGGAAGTTTACGTTGATGGCAAGCTAGTTAATATGGCTGACAGCCTTACCTACAAGGGTATGATGTTTTCCGATATGCCTAATTTTGTCATGTCTATGGGATATACCAATGCATCCTGGACGCTGAAAAGTGATCTAACCAGCGCCTATTTTTGCCGCCTGCTGAATTATATGACGACAAATGCCTACACCAGGTTTTGTCCCAGGCGTGAAGACAGGACGCTTAAGCTTGAACCTTTTATGGATTTCTCATCCGGTTATGTACAGCGCGCCAGGGCGCGTTTGCCTAAGCAGGCCAGCACTAAACCCTGGCGGCTAAATCAGAATTATTTTAAAGATTTATGGACCTTAGGGTTTGGACCCTTAACCGATCAGGTTATGGAGTTCCGTGGCCGAGACTCAAATTCAGAGTCAGTGCGGTAAACAGGCTTTAAGGCCTGGAATTTCAGGCGCTAAAGTTTGGCCTTGGGCAGAGGTCAGCAACGCGCATCATTTCCTGATTTAGTGCGATAAGCATCTGCGTCTTTAATTCCGTGGCATTTGCATCAAACCACAGGTTATGGCTTTCCTGTGGGTCAGACTGAAGGTCATACAGCTCGCCCTGCTGCATACCCTGGAAATGAGAGATTCGTGCTTCTGCAGTGACCAGAGTGCGTATCCGTAATGGATGACCAATGCCAAATGGGTCGTTTTTTTCATCTTCTTCGATTAATACGCCTTGCCTGAGGGTTCTTCCTGGGTCGTCGAGTAGTGCCTTCAGGCTAAACCCCTGCATGCCGTAGTAAGGTGTGACATCGGCAAGGTCGAGGATGGTCTGGGCGAGGTCAATAGAGCTGACCAATGTGCTACTGCGACCTGGTTGGTGCTGTGGATGGTAAATAACCAGTGGCACCCGAGTCAGTCCTTTATAATGGGTTTCATGTTTGAGCATCAACCCATGGTCACCAAATAAATCGCCATGATCGGAGGAGAAAATAACAATGGTATTGTCTGCTTTGCCAGACTGTTGAAGTGCCTGCATGATCTGCCCGACGGTATCATCGATAAGACTGATCATGCCAAATTCTGCTGCCAGCGCATGGCGGAACTGATCTTCTGTTGGTGAAAATGGGTCTGTGGCAGCGCCTAATTGTCGACCTCGATTAGTGATCATTTTTTGCACATGAGGCATGGATAGAGAATGATCCTGATAAAAATCCTGCGGTAAGTCAAAGGCTTCAGGTTGATACATCTGCCAGTATTTTCCTGGCGGTGAAAAAGGATGATGTGGGTCAGGAAAGGAGCAGTGGATAAAAAATGGCCGTTGATCTGCTTCCGCAAGTTTGAGTTCCTTAACCACTCGATCACCGATATAGGTTGTCGGATAAAGTTCTACAGGTAGTCGGGTTTGATAAATTTGTTGCCAGTCCGTGGCGCGATTGAGGGCATTGCTAATGCCCTGATATTGGCGCGGATTGATTCCGTTTTCCAGTAGCCATTGATAGTAATGGCCGCCACAAATATCGGCGTGGGAGGTGACAAAATTAGTGTTTTCAAAACCGTAAAAATCGCCAGGCAGATTAACGCTGGCGGTGGTCCGGTAGCGTTTTATATCTTCGAGCATATCCCATTCAGGTGCCAATTCTCGGTCAACAGCCTCTGTGCTCAGGGTGTAGTCTACATAACGCAACATGCCCTGTTTGCTGATGCCAATATTTTGTAAGTGAGATTTACCAATATGGCTGGTGCGATAACCTGCTTTACGTAACGATTTAATATAGGTGTTGGCACGCCAGTCCAGTGAAATACCATTTTGTCGTGTGCCATGGGTTGAAGGCATGCGACCTGTGGCAATGGTCGCGCGATTGGGCATACAGGTTGGGTTAGAGACGTAGGCTGAGTCAAAAACCATTGCTCGATTGGCGATGGCATCTAAATGAGGGCTTTTAATGTTTTTGTTACCGCCAAAACCGACATGATCTGCCCGATGCTGGTCGGTCATAATAAAGAGAAAATTAGGCTTCTCTGGCATAGACATTTCTGCTTGATATTAGGTGCTAAAAGATAGTTGCTTTAAGATACTATATTAGCGCTGTGGATTGCCAGTGCTGTGATTTCCAGTGATGTTATTGCGGGGTCAGCCGGTGGCGGGAACGGTCGTGCACAATGCCCCTGAGTAAGATGCCCATGGGTAAATAGCTCAGGGTATATCAGCTTTGGCGATCTTGTGGTCATATTCGGTTTCACGTTGTACTTCGCCATTTTTGATCGCGGCATTCAGGTTTGTATAGTTGTTGGCGTTGAATTGATAATGCTTGAAGCGATGATCCTGCTCGTTAAAACGGTAGGCGCGAAAAACCGCCGGTGTTGGGCCAAATACGCTGGGTATAGTCCAGGGTGAAATATACTCCCAGACAACTTCGTTTTCTTTGGTTACCTCAAATATGCGGCCAGTTGCCCCTTCGGTAATGAGTGTATTGCCATTTGGCAGGCGTTGGCAGCCGCTCACCATAAAACTATAAAATGCCAGAATAGTCTCAGCAGTATAAACCCATTCATACTTTTTACTGTCTGGGTCTAATTCAATAACCCGTGAAAAACTGGGTCCTCTTTTACGATGGCAGCCATTGTCAAAGATCAACAGGTTGCCATTATCTAATTGTTGCGCATTATGCTGATGAGAAAGGTTATCGGCACCCCACTTCCACTTTATGGCCCCTGAAATGGCATCAACAATGACCACCGTATTGATTAATCGAAAGCTGATGAGCCAATCGCCGTTGGCCAGGACTTCAAGAGAATTAGCATGGGTCCATTCTTTATGGCTTTCCAGTGGGCAGATGATATCTTCGTCAAATTCTAGATGCTCCCAGGAATTCCATTGCTTGATGAGCGTACCGTGGGGGTCGATTTCGCGCACCACATCGCCCCACATTACCTCTGGGTCTTCTTCATGATGATGACCGCCCTGAACCTGGTCATTCACTGCTGTAGGCAGTTTTTCCCAGGCAAGATAAAGAGTATTGCCATTAGCTAAGCGAATATAATCATGGTGCATACTGCTATCACGATGTTCCCAAAGGGTTTCTCCTGCCGCGTTTAATTCGATAAGTGCACCAGCGGAGCCGCCAATTTTTTCTCGTCCGTCAGCATCTTCGGGGGGCAATGTATGGATCAGCAGGTGACCATTATTAAGTAGTTTTAAATGTTGGATACCCTCATCATGGTGCCATTGATGAATGATTTCTCCGTGGCTATCGAGGATCGTTGCGTGATGGCCTCGAACGGATGAAAATAGCGTATATCCACCGTTAGATTTTTCATTGCGGTAAGTTAAGCCGATGCGGCGATGGGTAAGCCAGGCCATAGTTATCCTTAGTCAAATGGGTGGTGAAAGCTGTTCAGGGCGTTAGTCCTGGGGACAATAAAATTTAGCCTGTTTGCCGGTTCAGACTGGCTTTTCACACAGTTAATATCAATAGTAGAAACTAAACTTGAAGATGAAGCTAGCCCTTTGCCGCGGGAAATTCAGGGTGAACGCCAGGAGAACTGACTTAGCGTCCCCCTGATTAAGTGCGATAAAGGGGTTTTATCAGATGTTACCTGGCGGTTGTCAGGTGGTGGTCTCAAGCTCTTTTACCGGTTTGGTTTGTTCCAGGTCAAGGCCTTTGGTTTCAGTCAATAAAATGACCGAGATGAGTGTCAGCACGCTGGCGATGGCAATATATACTGAGATATAAATGGTGCCAAAATCCTTCCATAGCGCCGTGGCGATGATGGGTGCCATTGCGCCACCCAATATTGCACCTAGCTGATACCCAAGGGATGCGCCTGAATAGCGTACTTCAGTACTAAATAATTCGGTTAGAAAGGCCGCCTGAGGGCCATACATCATCGATAAAAAGATCTGCGCGCCAGACATGGCCAGAACAATTAGCCAAAAGTTGCCTGTATCGATGAGTGGAAACAGAGCGAATGCGAAAAAGCCACCCAGTATTGCGCCCAACATATAGACACCTCTGCGGCCATGTCGGTCGGAATAGGCGGCAGACAAAAATAGTGTGGGTATTTGTACAAAAGATGAAATCAGTACCGCAGCTAACATGAAATCTCTGGACAACCCTAGCCCATCTGGGTTGGCGCCATAAGCCGGCAAAAAGGCCACGACAATATAAAAGCTGACCTGCACCGCAAGAAATGCGCCGGCAGCGAGCAGGATTTGTCTTGGGTGGGTGCGAATAACCTGTAATACAGGAGAGCGCTCGCTGGTTGTTTTTACGGGTTGGTCTGCTTCAGGGGCATTGGCTCGGTTGGCTTCAAGCTCCTTAAATGCTGGGGTATCTTCAAGGCTGATTTGTACGTAAAGGCTGATGCCAATGAGGACAATGCTAAACAAAAATGGCAGGCGCCATCCCCAGGACATAAATTGTTCGTCAGTGCAGGCATAGCTAATACCAAGAAATGCGACATTGGCGAGTATTATTCCGATGGGCGCGCCGGCCTGGGCAAATGCGCCGTAATAACCACGTTGGTCACTGGGTGCACTTTCTGTAACCAGTAACATCGCACCGCCCCATTGGCCGCCCACAGCTAGCCCCTGGGTGAATCGTAGCAGGGTTAGTATTAAAGGCGCAGCGGGGCCAATCAATGCGTAGGTGGGTAAAATGCCAATTAGAGTTGTCGCCACGCCCATCATCATAAGTGCTGTTACAAGTGCGGCTTTGCGTCCGACCTTATCGCCGAAATGGCCAAATACCACACCGCCAATGGGGCGGGCTAAAAAACCGACTGCGAAGGTGCTGAAGGATGCGATTAAAGCGACCGTGGGACTTAGATCAGCAGGAAAAAATAATTGCGGGAAGATCAATGCCGCAGCCGTGCCATAGATAAAAAAATCAAACCATTCGATGCTGGTGCCAGCCAACGCAGTGGTGGCGACGCGGCGCATACTACTGGCGGACACCTCGCCCTGAACATTTACATTTTGATTGGCCATCGATTTCCCCTGTTAAATTGCTTTTTTATAGTTTTGGTTTTTTTATAGTCTGAATAATGCATAAATTACACAGAAGATGCACGGCCGTGTTACGATTTGTCTACTGGATGTTAAACCTTCTAGCAATGCCAGTTGTAATATTCAATTGTCGTAACCATCAATCGTTGTGGCTCTTAGTTGTTGTAACCTCCAGTATTAGGTGTGTTAAATGCAATTTGATAATTTTTCCCCTGCAGCTGAAAATAATAAGCAGCCAATACTTGATCAGCTAAAAATACAATTTAGTGTGCCTGCAACGGTATTGGAAATTGGTAGTGGCTCGGGTCAGCATGCGGTATTTTTTGCCCAGGCGTTGCCGCATTTACAGTGGCAGCCAGCTGACCAGGCGGCGTATTTTCAGGGTCTCAAGAAAAATATATCTGCCTGTGAGCTGGATAATATATTACCGCCAGTTTATCTTGATTTATCCAACTCCAATTGGCCAGATAGCCCTGCGGAAAATGGTGTCAGGCGACTTGGTAAAGACAAAACGGCCGCTGGCATAGACCATGTCTATATGGCAAATGTGTTACATATAGTGTCCAAACCGTTAGTTGAGGGGTTTTTTAAAGGTCTTCCTACGGTAATTCAGGGAAAGTTGTGCCTGTACGGACCGTTTAAATATAAAGGCGAATTCACCAGTGCCAGTAATGAGCGATTTGATGGCTGGTTAAAATCAAGAGACGTAGACTCTGGCATTCGGGATATTGAATGGATTGTGGAGTTAGCAGCAAGCTGTCAATTACAATTGAACGTTGATGTTCCTATGCCGGCTAATAACCAATTGCTGGTGTTTGAAAAAAACGATTAAATTAAACTGAGATAAACAGGGTGCTAATGGCGTGCCTTTTTTATAAAAAGTTGTTACTAAGAAGTTGTTGTTAAAAGTTAATGCGATAAATTTTTATCTGCTTTTATGACGGCAGGTTTTGGTCAGGCCTATTCATTAAGCCTATTCATTAAGCCTATTCATTAAGCCAGCGATTTAATTTTCTTTCCAATTTGTCGATGTCGATAGGTTTTGATAAATAGTCATTCATACCAGCATGCAGGCATTTTTCTCGGTCACCTTTCATGGCATTGGCGGTCATTGCCAGGATCGGCACATCCTTCATGGCTTTGCCTGCGCTGCCATTGCGGATTTTTTGAGTCGCCTGATAGCCGTCCATAACA
This sequence comes from Pseudomonadales bacterium, assembly GCA_019090615.1. GTDB lineage: Bacteria > Pseudomonadota > Gammaproteobacteria > Pseudomonadales > Azotimanducaceae > JAHRVQ01. The sequence goes on from JAHRVQ010000081.1 coordinate 9,694, forward strand.
GGCATTTGGCAATCCATTAATACCAGGTCATAGGGTTGGTCTGCGCGGCTGAGCGTTTCTATAGCCTGTTGGCCGTTTTCCACTATTTCAGGAACGATTCCCAGGTCTTCCAGTATTCCGAGCGCGACTTCCTGGTTAATAAGGTTATCTTCTACCAATAGTATATGACTGTTAGCTAATGTGTCTGTGGAAACCTCCAGACGGTTCGGTTGCGCGACTTCGTTGCTGGGTTGGTTTGTCTGACTGTTATTCGGGTCGGCATTTAATTCAACGCTGGTTAGATAACTAAGTGGCAACGATTGTAGGTGGGTGCGGGTGACTGGTTTGGCAATGTCAGTGTCAAAGCCCATGGCCGCTAAATCGAAACTGGGTTGTTGGTCTGAATATTCACTCATTAAAATGAACCTGGTTGTAGACAAGGGTTGGCGGCGTGTTGACTTTATTAAATGCTCAGCGACATTGTTAAAATGATGATCTATGAAAAATAAATCAAACTCACTGGTGGAATTTATACGCGCCAACGCTTCAGTAGACGATGTCACCACGGTTACTTTAGCGCCCATTTGGCTTAATAGTTGCTCAGTGATATGTTGGGCAGTGTCGTGGGGGTCAAGGATCAGTATGTTTTGATTGATATAAATGCCATTGTTTAGTACTGATTTTGGCTTGGCATTCACCGCTAAAGCCATTGTAAGGGCGAAGCTGCTGCCGACGCCGATTTTGCTAGTCACGCTGATATTGCCTGCTAACAATTCGCAAAGGCGTTTGACTATCGCAAGGCCAAGCCCAGTGCCGCCGTATTCCCGAGTGGTAGAAGAGTCTGCCTGGGTGAAACTTTTAAAAAGCTGGTTGACTTTATTTTTATCGATACCCATTCCGGTATCTTTGATACTACAGGAAAAATACTGCATTTCATTTGTGCGAACCTGTTCCGGTAGAACCTGTTCCGGTAGAAGATTGTTCGGTAGGGTATTGTTGAGCGGTATTTTTTTCGCCTGGGTTCTTTTAGCCCGGGTTCTTTTAGATAGTTTTTCTCTTCGCTGTATATCTTTTAATTGTTGATTACTCAATGGCTGCAGCGCGGCGGTAATGGTGATTTCGCCTTGATGGGTGAATTTTATGGCATTGCTGATTAAATTTGTGAGTATTTGGCGTATGCGGCCTGGGTCACTGGAAACCAGCGTATTGTTGAGTTCAAGGGTATCCAGGGTAATTTGCAGGCCTTTTTTGTGTGCTGGATGGGCCATCGCAGCTACCACCTCTTCGATATGCGTCAACAGGTCAAATTCGACTTGTTCCAGGTGCATTTTCCCAGCTTCAATTTTAGAAAAGTCCAGAATGTCATCAATTAAGGTTAACAAGGAGTCGGCGCTACTGTAAGCCATGTTGGCATAGGCGGTTTGTTGGTCGGTTAATTTGGATTTCATAATTAACCTGAGCATGCCCAATACGCCATTCATTGGGGTGCGGATTTCATGGCTCATGCTGGCAAAAAACACATTTTTCGTATCGGCGGCCTGTTTGCTTATTTCTGCGGTCAGTTTTTCCTCGTTAAATCGTTTGGCCAGGCCGGTTGAAATGATGATCGCGGTTGATAACATGCCAAAATCAAAATAATTGATGATGTATGGGCTTCGTGGCACGAGACCGAGAGAGGCAACAAAACCCAGTGCTATACAAAAACCGAAAATCAGGAATGCCGCCAATATGAATTGGCTGCCTGCGATATTACGTTGGTAGGCATCGATTGATGCGTAAATCGAGATTGACGGGACTAAAAATAGAACCAACATTGCGCCGGCAGGGAAATAGGTAAAAGCTGGAAGTACTGCAATAACCAATGCGCCAGCACTAGATACATGGAGAATTTTTGCGCAGTTACCTGGCCAGCCAGACAGGGTCAGATAAGACGATACGAAGCAACCCACCATGGCGAATATCATGCCCAGTGGAAATCTGATCATAAATGTATTGATGTCAGGCGAATGTGGCCATAAATATTGGAAACCTATGCCTGAATATGAGATCTGAAAGAGTAGAAAGCTAGCTAGAACGCCGAATGCGGTTAAAAAAGCGGGTTCTTTAGAGGTTAGGTAAATAACCAGATTAAACATCATTAACAGGCAAAAGAAACCAAGCAGCAGGCCGCTAATGAGTTGATTCTTGGCGAATTTGCTGGCAGTTGAAGCGCTTCGGTCAAGTATAATTTCGCCTTGAATCATCACCTTCGAGCTAAGACGTAGGAGAATGAAGTGTTCGCCGGGCAATAAGGGTATGGGAAATGTCCATTGCGGATTGGCGATTGGGCGATCTACAAAGGGTTTTTTGTTGCCGCCATGAAATTCTGTCACTATCTTGCCATTGACTTGATGGAAGAAATCAATTTCTTCGAGATGTGTCATGCCTAGATTGAGGTGCCACAAAGATTCATTCGAGTGAGACAATTCTTTTGCCTGCTCATTGATACTGGAAGCTTCAGGGTCAGGTGGTATGGCGGTGTTATGAAACACCAGTTTTATCCATAGTTTGCCCTTAACGAAGCCAAGATTAAGCCTGGGTGATGGGTTTGGCCGGAATGGTAAAGATTTGCCTAAAAGGTCCTTGAGTGAAAATTCGGCATTTTTATCAAGTAGATATTCAATATGTGTTGAAACATTCACAGGGCCATTAAAAGTGTCATCGCTCGCATTGAATATAAATGGCTGGTTGATGTCGGCTATGGCGGTAGTCGCGTGGAACAAGTAACAATAAATGGTGACGAGACAAAATAATAGCCTGGGGCAAATATCTAATAATGATTGCCCTAATTGTCGTATTGGCTGCTTGATATTGGTTGGGGTTTGCATCGACTATTAATTAATAAATGGCGGTTAACTGTATAAAGGTTATGTTCGAGTATAGTCACAGTAGGCATAGAAGGGTGTGGCGGTAAGTGTTGAGGCGAGCAATAGTAAGGTGCCGGCTAAATCGCCGGTTACGAGGAATGGGAATAAATGCCCATAGCGTTTTGTTTGCTTTAATAAATGCCTATAGCGGTTTTTTTTGCTCTAATAGATGCCTATAGCGGTTTTTTTTGCTCTAATAAATGCCCATAGCGAGTTATTTTTTGCTCTAATAAATGCTCATAGCAAAAAATATGTATCGCTTAACGATGGCTAATGGGGTGTGGGTGTATATGTGTATTAGTCGCTGTTATCAGAATTTGGACTGATTTTGACGCGTAATTTAGAAGCTGCTTGCCAAATAATAGCGAAACAGACTAGAATGCGCGCCGTTGGCAAATGCCAGCAAGCGTCATCCTTAGTTGTACGGTCCAGACCTTTGATCAGTTATTTGCTGATTAACCAGGTTTAACCTGCCCCTCCTTAGAGAGCCAATTTCTGATTGCCGCAAATATTAAGACAATGTTCTTTTTTGTTTGGCGTACCAAAACGCCCTTAGGATTCTAAATGACTTTTGAAGATCTCGGTTTATCCGAGCCTATTTTGCGTGCAGTTAAGCAGCAAGGTTATACCACCCCAACGCCCATTCAACTTAAAGCGACGCCGGTTATTTTATCGGGCAGTGACCTTATGGCTTCGGCTCAAACCGGCACCGGCAAAACAGCTGGTTTTACTTTGCCGTTACTTGAGCGTCTTATGGGCGGTAAAGCCGCCAGAAGTAACCGCACTCGGGCGCTAGTTTTAACGCCGACCAGGGAGCTTGCTGCGCAGGTGCAGGAAAATATTAGTCGTTATAGTCAACACATTGATATTTCTTCCACAGTCGTATTTGGTGGTGTAAAAATTAATCCGCAGATGAAAAAATTACGCGCTGGTGTTGATGTGCTGGTAGCGACCCCTGGCAGGCTGCTCGACCTTTATCAGCAGAATGCGATTAAATTCGATGATATTGAAACGCTTATTCTGGATGAGGCAGATCGTATGCTGGATATGGGTTTTATACACGATATAAAACGCATCCAGAGTTTTATGCCCAGGAGCAAACAAACATTACTGTTCTCGGCTACTTTTTCGGATGAAATCAGAGTGCTTGCTAAAACCATGCAGCATGATCCTGTTGAAATAGATGTCGCGCCTAAAAATACTACTGCCGATAGTATCGAACAGCTTATACATCCCGTGGATAAGCAGCAAAAATCAGCTTTGTTAAGTCATTTGATAAAAACCAATAACTGGACTCAGGTGCTAGTTTTTAGTCGTACCAAGCATGGTGCTAATAAACTAGTTAAGCAGCTGTATGCAAATGGTATAGCTGCGGTCGCCATTCATGGTAATAAAAGTCAGTCGCAGCGAACAAAAGCGTTAGCAGATTTCAAATCATGTGAGGCTACTATATTGGTAGCCACGGATATTGCTGCACGTGGCCTGGATATAGCCCAGCTACCACAGGTAGTAAATTTTGATTTGCCCAATGTGCCTGAAGATTATGTACATCGTATTGGCCGCACCGGGCGAGCAGGCAGTAGTGGTAAAGCGATTTCTTTTGTGAGCCGGGAAGAAGAACGCACCC
>JAHRVQ010000082.1 GCA_019090615.1 Pseudomonadales bacterium
TCCAGAGCTTTGGCGATGTTCCCAGTGCATCTGCAAGGTCCAGTGCCGATTTTGCGGTAATGCCACGCTTACCTCGAATTAGTTCGTTCAGTCTTGTCTTGGTCCAGTTAAATTGGCACGCAAACTTAACTGGAAACGCGTGGCGTCGGGGTAAAGTGCCAGAGTAAGCGCTATTACTGGCACAGCCAATTGGCCGAATTACCCATTATTACTTCAGCTTTTTCGACTCCAGCGGCAGAAAAGCAATAAGGCTTGCCGCATTAGGCAGAGCAAAATTTAGTCATATTTCAATTGGCAACGTATTTGGGGTAATCATCTCGCCTGTGCTGTGTCGGAAATTGTCCGCCAACCCTATGAAAATATGACCTGATCATAGTCAATTTACTATGGCGCTTTACCCGGGCCCCGGGGAGATCTGAGAATAACTCGCTTGCCCTGGATGGGGATTTAGACGTAATGCTTGTTATCTCTGATCTACTGCGAGATAGGACCACATTTAATCGCTAATCTCTGAATTTCTGAGGTCGAGACAGTGATTGACCAACAGATTACTGCGGTTTTCGACGACGCAGCCTTAACCCTATTAGTCCTAACGCTATAATACAAATGCTTGAGGGCTCGGGGACTGATGTGGTCGTTACCGATGGGATCGTTATATCGAGTTCTAGTTGCGCCCGGTTAAAGGTGAAGTTGGCTGACATGTTATCTGGAAGAGGTGAGAGCCGACTTCGCCATCGAGCCAGATGCTGGGCCATGCCAGCATTGGTACCACGGAGATCTATACCCATGTGAGTATCGTTAAGCTGAAGCAAATCCATGAGTTGACCCATCCAGCGATACATGGGCAAAGATAGAAAGCCATTAAGGCAGCGCTAATGATCACATTAGATGAGTAAGCTGAGGAACAATTTTTAGAATGAAGGTATCATTGACGCATATACCGATAAACGGTGGATGTAAAAAGAGGATGTATGTTATGCAGACGGCCAAGCAAGAAGTCGCGGAAATGCTCCAGCATTTACCCGAAAATAGTTCTATCGAAGATATCCAATACCACCTGTATGTACTTGAAAAAGTGCGCAGTGGTATGGAGAGACTGGATACCGAAGGTGGCGTTAGCCAGGCTGATGCAGAGCAGCGATTAGGTCAATGGATTATCAAGTAATCTGGTCGCCTGAAGCGCTGGATGATGTTGATGAGATAGCGGCTTATATCCACAAGGACTCACCCATCTATGCACATTCGGTTGTTGAACAAATTATTAAGAAGTCGAATAAATTAAATAAGTTACCGCTCCGAGGGCGAGTAGTTCCAGAGTTGCAAGACGAGAATTATCGGGAAGTTTTTATCTATAGCTATCGAATGGTCTATCACATCAATGAAGATGTTAGCGAGGTCAAGATCGTCGCTGTGATCCATGGAGCGAGGTTGTTGCCGGAAGACTTACCGGTGGATGATTAAGAAATAAGGTGGCAGCTCGCCACATCAAGCCTTGTCATCAAGCTTGCTAACTATCACCACAGGACGTCTGTATGATGCGATAGGTCGTATCCTTCAGGTATCTTCAACCAATGGTGCCTTTGGTGATGTGCAGGACCTGATATTTGCCTGGGGTGATATGGGTAATCTTGATAGCGGACTCGAATTATCAGGCAATAAGAACCTGCTGGAGAGTTTTGGGTACGATGATTTAAACCGGCTAGAAAGCGCACTGATTGCCGGCCAAACTGCGATAACCATCATCTATGATAGCCGTGGCAATATCAGTGATAAACCCGATGTCGGCACCTATGGTAATGACGATGCTGATCTGCCCCATGCTGTAAAAGACATCGATGGCGATATTTATAGCGATGATGCTAGCGGTAATAATACCAGCAGTAACGACCGCACGATTAACTATACCGGTTTTGATAAGCCCGCCAGCATCATTAAAGGCGTCCATACCACGAGTTTTCGCGATGCGCCAGACCGTGCGCGTTATCAACGTTTAAATAATAATGCCAGTGGTATCACCACGAAAAAATATTTAGGCAGTGTTGAGAAGATCATCGGGCCCCTGGGGTCGGTGTAAAGTGCCAGAGTAAACGCGCCGAGATCGGGCCATAGTCTTACATGGTTGACCGTTTAAATCTGGCAGTCTAACGTTGTATATGAAGTTATTGTCCAGGAATCGTCACCTGTAAATATGAGCATCAAAAAATCAAAAGCTGCTTGCGTGACATGGGTCATAGCCAGCGGGGTTTTCTGACTATGTGATGAAATAGGCTATAAACCGCCAGGTTTGTTGTTGCAGCAATCCGAATTGTACCAACCAGGGCCTAACCCCAGGCGCTGAGGAATTCACCTAAAAATAGGAGGACATAATCGGAGGCCGCTTGTTTTGATTGGTAGTCGATACGATTTATTCTGGCACTTTACTCTGGTCACGGGGCTTTCTTTGGTGGGCTGGACAAATGTCCAGCGTGCCATGCCATACAGGCAGTGATAGATCGTCAGGTTCTTCGCTGGGTTCGCCAGTCCTTGATTTAAATGCGCCATCTGAAAATTTCAATTTCATTAGTGCTGTTGCCTTACGCTCAATTTTATTCGGTGGCCTCACTTTGTGCCAACGGTCAGGTTCAATCTGATCGATCAAGACTTTAAAGGCCCGATCAAACTCAACTTCGTCTACGACCCGTTCTCCGGTACAAAAGACCACTGCAGAGCGATAATTGGTACTATGATGAAAAGCCGATTTGGCCATTACCCATTCAGTCGCTTCGGCAAAAGACAGGCAGACTGAATGGCCACCTTCGAGGTGGCGCTGGAGCCTGCTTTTATTGGCACAATGGAAAAACAAATGGTCGTTAACTCGCCATATCGTGAGCGGTATGACGAAGGGCTGATTGTCAACGGCAAAGCCCATATGACCGAGTTTCAGATCGTCCACCAATTGGTAGACATATTTTCGTTGGTAGTTTGCTCTTTTACGCGCATGACGAACGCGGCCTCGCTCGGTAATCGCCATTTCATCAGCAATAGATTCTGCCAGGTGGGCAGGTATTGGCGCAGCTAGCGCGGATTTGTTGTCTTTCACAATTGTTCCTTTAAATATCTGGCACGAATCTTTTAATGGCCGGTTTTGATAACAATTAAGCTTTCTGCGGGGTTTTATTCATCGTCAATTTAGGTCGGTTAAATAAGTTGAGCTAGCAAGTGATTTAGCCTATGGTGCAATTTAATTGGACTATTAGTAAGTGCCAATTTTGTTAAATATATGAGTCCAATTTGGCTGAATGATTAATTTCAGCATTTTGTTACGGGCAGCTCAGGGCTGTTGTCTTTTATGGTAGAGCCGCTCAGGGCTGTTGTTTTTTATGGTAGAGCCGCTCAGGGCTGTTGTTTTTTATAGTAGAGCCGCTCAGGGCTGTTTATTCGAACCGCTCAGGGCTGTGGAGGTAAGGATGGATGTTGGTGCGTTTAATGATTTTCTGCTGACGACGGAAGAAAGTTTGCAGGTCCAGGTGCATCGTTATCTAGTTGGCAAGATAAGCAATGGTCAATTGCCGCCCGGAACGCGTCTGCCTGCATCACGCCGTTTAGCGATGGATTTTAAGCTAAGTAGAAATACAGTATCGATTGCTATTGAGCAGCTTAAAGCGGAGGGTTTTCTTAGAGCGGAGCCAGGCAATGGGGTTTTCGTCAACAAGGACTTGCCGAAAAATTTGGTGGCGCTGGCTAAAGAAAACTGGCATTGGTCGTTAGAGAGTAATGGCAGGCGGTTACCGAAACTGTCATATTTTGGCCAACAACTTGATGCACAGCCCGCTGGCGATAATCGGCTCAACTTGCCTTTCACGCCTGGCCTGCCTGACCTTAAGGCATTCCCCGACCGTATCTGGCAAAAAAATCAGCGTCAACATCAGGATCGTAAGTTGTTGCAGGGTTATGACGGCAGCCAGGGCTATTTGCCATTACGAATCGCTTTGGCAGAATATTTGAATATTTCCCGCGGTGTGAGATGTGAGCCAGAGCAGATCATCATAACCCAGGGTGCCCAGCAGGCCATTTCGTTGTGTGCTTTAGTGCTGCTGAATGAAGGTGATAGCGTATTCGTTGAAAGCCCAGGTTATAGGAATGCAGCAAAGGCCTTCCTGGCAAGAAAGGCAAAATTATTGCCAGCCGCAGTTGATACAAAGGGACTGGTCGTCGATGACTTGCCGGATAAAACCACTGCCAAGATTATTTATACGACACCCACCCACCAATACCCGCTCGGCGGTATCCTACCTGCTGCTGAAAGAATTAAATTGTTAGATTGGGCCGCAAGTAGAAATATCTGGATCATCGAAGATGACTACGACAGTGAGTTCCATTTCCACGGTAAAACTATTCCCGCGATGCAAGGGATGGCGGACCAGACCCCAGTGCTTTATATCGGCAGCTTCAGTAAAACACTCTTTCCCGCGTTGCGTTTAGGGTTCATGGTGGTGCCGCAACAGTTAGCTGCCACGTTTGTCCTGGCTAAAGAATATACTGGTGGCGAATCTTCGTTATTAGCGCAGGCCGTCACTGCAGATTTTATAGTGGAGGGGCATTTCGGCAGACATTTAAGAAAAATGCGTCATCTCTACGAGCAAAAGTGGGATCATTTACGCTCGCTGCTGACGCTACATTTATCAGGTCTGGCAACACCAATTGCATCGAGTGCAGGTATGCATCTGGTGTTAAATATAGCCATTGAGGATGATCAAATATTGCAACAATACTTTATGGCGCAGGGGTTTGGCAGCACAGCGTTATCGTCTTATATAACGGCAGGCAATATACCGGACGAGACTGGGAAAAGGAAAAATAAAATGTCTGGGCTAGTGCTGGGTTTTGCCAATACCTCTGAAGATGAGCGGCTAAAGGGGGTTTTGATATTAAAAGAATTCCTTCAATCGGCTCTCAAAAGATAATCGAAATGAAGGAGAACTTGTTAACTGTTGGGGTCGGTCCTACCTAACGGCAATGCAATGTCGCGGAACAGGTAGGTTAATGCTGCAACAATCTGTTGAGCATAGATTTTCAGTTGAGCTTATATAAACGGTAGGGTTTATAGGTCGCTACTTACCCCAGGATATTTTATAGACCAGACCTTCAGGGTCAATAAAATAGCCCTTTTCTCGGACTTCGCCATCCAGTGGTTTGTCTATCAAGGTATTATATCGTCCGCCACCACTGCTTTGTGGGCCGCCTATGTCTTGTTCTTGAAGATAAAGCCGTTTGTAAATCAATATTCGGTCGCCGTTTTTGCCTTTAGCAATTCTGATGGGTTGCCCCAGTTGCCTGATGAGTTCATTCTCCGTCATGCCAACGTAGGCTCTTTGAGGCGCAGTACAGGCAACAATTGAACAAAAAACAGCCAACAAAATTAGCGCTTTTTTCATCTTTTATTTCTCTGATCGTGAATTTGATTACAGTAACATAGTGGGTTCGAAACGTAGAGATGATTATAGTAGAAAACGTAATTCGGTTTATAGCGCTTTTTTTTAGTCACATTTTTTGTCCGTTGGGGGGGGCTGGGAAACCAATTGTCGATACATTATAAGTTTCCAGTAGCAATATAAGCTTCCAGTAGCAATATAAGCTTCCAGTAGCAATGGCAAATGCTCAACAATACCAATGGCGGTTATCGCCCAATATGACCATGTTTGACCACGCATAAACGGAATAGCGAGTAGTATGGCAATAGCCAAAGCGGTTGAAAGTAGGCCTGCCTAATCGGTTCTCATCCTGCCAATATAAAAGTATTTGGGCTGCGGCATTTACATCGGCTCTGGGCTTTTTAATAAAGTCTGGGTTATTTGTTCGTTATATTGTTCCGGAATAATTCCGCCGTTTAACAGCAGCAGCGATTTTATCTTTATATTATTACTATGCTGGTCACGCTCGTTAGATCGATCGACTAATTCTTGTGCGATGATATCGCCATAATTGTGCGCTAGAATATTTACTTGCTGGATTGCCAGGTGTGCCAATAAGGATTCCTGGATATCTGACTGCTCTTGATTCGAATATATTTTATTTGTTGGTTTGTCGGATCGACCAAAGCGTAACATATATGAAGATGTCAGGCGGTATTCTTTGCTAAGCGTTGTTGATATATGACGCTAATCCCCTGAGGCGGTAGGAAACCCATGCATCAACAAAGTTACTTCCTCCGCGGCAGGATTGGTCGCACGATTGGAAATTTGTGTTCTTTGAGAAGCAATAGTTCGCGATTGCTCCGCAGGGTTGCTGAGCAATCGCGAATAAATCTGGCGAATAGCAGTGACGATTGTGACTACCGATAGGGTAGCGATCAATGCTGGGTTATAACTTCATTACTCATTGTTAGCAGTTGCTGTCAATAATGTTGCTATCAATCAACCATTTCGCACTTTCGTTAATTTCTGTGCTCATAACTTCTGTGCTCTCAATTTCCGTGCTCTCAATTTCTGTGCTCTTAATTTCTGTATAAGGGGCACGGTTAAAGCCAGCAATAGTAGGAAAAAGGTAGGGGGTTCATTGACTGGGATAAAGCCGCCGCCACTTACATTCACAATGCCTGCTAGTGTTGTTGCATTGCCTGCAGCATCTGTGTCGACGACATCAAGGCCGCCAACCAGACCAAAGGAATTATGTGTTGGGGAGTTAAGATCGGCATTAGTTAAGCCTAACGATGTGCCAAAAGCTGTTGCGGTAAATGGCGCTGCGACACCAATAGATGTTACGTCCACCGGCAAGTAGCCGAACAAATCAGGGTTGGAGCCCAGCAGGTCGGCGCCACAATTATCGCACTCAGCGGAAGCAAATAGCCCGCCGCCATCGTTGATGAAATCTTCAATATCCAGTTTTCGGTTAATGAGTTCATCTAGCTCTGCTCTGGTGAGTAAGCCGCCGAAGTTTGATGCAATAGCAATTGCCGTATAGTCAGCAAAGTTGACGCTATTGAGCTCTGCCGCATTAACCCTATCGTAGTGTGTGCCAAGCGTTAGACCGATGGCAGCAAGACCATTTTCACCAATTAAGATGACCACCTGGTGGTGGCATTCTGGATTCTACCCAAAGAAATTTCTCTGTAGTAGTGAAGGTTGTATTGGTGGTGGCATAGTCAAGCCCTATTTTGAGCAGGTTCTGAGCGCCGGTTTCAAGCTGGGCATGGAAATCTGGGTCATGCCCGGTGATAAAAACCGGGCCAGCGACCACCCCGCTACTCCAGAAACTCAGGCAGGAAAGCGCGACAAGTAATTTTATCGACAAATTTTTAAACATACATGCTCCTGTAATATTGGATATTCCCGTATGACCGCGCAATAGGTGGTTAGACTGGTTTAGATAGACTATTGATTGATCTTCGGGTGAACAAGGTTGCTGGTTGAATCGGCCCCCATGGGGCGGTTCAATGGCGATTATAAATCAGCAATAATTGTGCCGATAAATAATACCCACATAAAATCAATTGGTTGCCAATGCTGGGCAAAAACCGGTTGGTTGAGGTGTAAAATTTATCGACGCTTACAGCGGATTTGAAAGGCGAATCAATTACCAATATTGCTGGCGCCAACGAAACTGGATTAGGTTGAATGCTTTAATATGAGACTGGCAGGGTGGCTGAGCACCAGTGGTTGGTCATAAATGGTTTTACATAAAATATTTGGTCTGGAAAAGTGCCGAATTTCGAGCATTAAAGGTATGCTAATGTCTGTTGCCCCCTTAATGAGGTTGTGAGATGAAAGACATGAAAAAGGGTGGTTGTCATTGTGGTGCTATAGGTTATGAATATCGCGGTAAACCGATATGCTGTTACGCCTGCCATTGTACGGATTGTCAAACAGTGACTGGGTCGGCTTGTACTATATCTATTTGGGTTATGGTGGACGAGGTTCAGGTTGTTAGGGGAAATGTATCAGTAAGCTATTATACCTAGGGTGAGAAACAGGTGATCAACAGTCATTGCAAAAATTGTAGCACCACAGTCTGGCGATCTAGTGCGGATATGCCAGGCATTTTGGGAATAAGTGCCGGTACCTTTAGAGATAATCAATGGTTTAAACCTGCCGCGCATATCTGGACGGGGAGTGCTCAGTCGTGGGTTTCTTTTCAAGGTGAGGCAGTACAATTTAAAGGCCAGGCAACACCGGAGCAGTTGTTGGCGTTATCGAGTTAACGCGTTGATTAACGGCTGATTGCTTGAGTCATATAGCCTTGTCTTTATCTAACCACTGCTGCGTCTACGCATCATTCTTTAAAACTTGTCTAAAAGCTGATGTAAAAGCTGATCTGAAAGTAAGCGGGGAGGCAGCATCGATGGATCACTATATGCCCCCCTACCCAATGTCTATCTGCCAAAATCGAACAGGTTACTGACTGCATGGCATAGCAGTAATGTCCATTGACCGGCCAGCAAACCAGCCGCATTGCCAGCCGCGTCCAATCAAGCCAGGCCAAAAAAATCACTGCGATGAATATTCGCTGGTCTATTGATCTATTCAATAAGGCAAACAACCCGATCCGTATACTGCCCGAGCAGGGCGTAAATTGCGCTATAGTACGCGGCTTTCATAGTTTAACAGGATCAAAATGACAGCTCTCAGTCTCGCAGACGGCATTCGCGGTCGACATTCCATTCGGGGTTTTCTACCTCGGCAGGTTCCTCAGGATCTACTCAACCAGGTTTTTGAATTGGCCCAATGGTCACCTTCCGGCACTAATATTCAACCGTGGCAAGTGTATGTTGCATCAGGTGCGGTACGTGATGAATTACGCGCGCAGATTATTGCCAAAGTGCAGGCTAATGAACCGCCGCAGGTGGACTTTTCTGACCGGGGTAAGTTGGGGGCCGTTTTTCGTGAACGCAGGCGCGGTTGTGCTCGTGCCCTATATGGCGCGCTGGATGTGGACTGGGACGATAAGCCTGCCCGGGCAGCGGTTGCGTTTCGTAATTTTGAAATGTTCGATGCGCCGCATGTGGCATTTTTGTGCATGAACGCGGTATTTGGCCCGCAAGCCGCAGCTGATGTGGGTATGTATGCGCAAACATTGATGTTGTCCATGACTGCACATGGTCTTGCTTCTTGTGCTCAGGGGACCATGGCGCATTATCCCGATCTGGTGCGAGAAACCTTTGATATGCCGGCAGAAGTTAAGGTTTTATTTGGTATTAGCTTCGGCTATGAAGATACCAGTGACAAGGTTAACCAGACTCGTACCGATCGCGCATCGCTTGCAGAAACAGTCAAGTTTATGGGTGAAACTACCTAGTCCACTACAGCCTGAATAATAGTGTGAATAACAGAGATTGATCTGCAGAACCCCCGGGCAGATCAATTTCGTTTTCTACCCCCGGTTGAAATTATCCCAGTCAAGGCGGCATTGCAGGCGAGGAAAATTGGTGGATTAAATATATAGTCATAGTGCTATCTGTTGCGCACTCGCGTTTAATATGTGGTAATTGGTATACGGCAATTGGTATATCATGTAGCAATCAACTTTGTAGTAATTGACTTTGCTCAAAAAAATTATAGCGAGGATAGTATTATGCAAATAGGGATCACATGCGGTGCAGCGGCGGCGGGTAATTTAAAAAACCTCATTAATGCGGCTAAAACGTATGAGGAAAAGGGTTTCCCTACCCTGTGGATGATTCAGGCTTTTGACCTCGATTCAATCAATGCCTTGTCTATCGTTGGCCAGGTTACCAAAAATATGGAGCTGGGTACTGCCGTTGTGCCCACCTTTCCGCGTCATCCGGTGACTTTAGCGCAGCAGGCATTGACGGCCGCGGCGGCCGCTGATGGTCGTTTTACCCTCGGTATTGGTTTGTCACATAAAATGATGATCGAAAATATGCTGGGTTTATCCTATGCAAAACCAGCCCGACATATGCGGGAATATCTTTCTGTGCTGGCGCCTTTACTCAAGGGTGAACGGGTTAACTATGAGGGTGACCTGTACCGGGTTAAAGCGGGCGTTAATATAGCCGATGCGCCAACACCAGTGCCATTATTGCTGGCTGCGCTTGGGCCATTGATGCTGAAGCTTGCAGGCAGGCACTGTGACGGTACGATTACCTGGTTAGTCGGGCCTAATACCTTAGAAAATCATATTGTGCCATCCATCCACAGCGCTGCCGACGAGGCTGGTCGGGGGTCGCCGCGTATTGTCGCCGGGCTGCCGATATTGCTGACTGATGACGCTGATGCAACCCGTGCAAGCCTGGTTGATAAATTCAAATTTTATGATGCCATGCCCTCTTATCGTGCCATGCTTGACCGAGAAGGGGTTGCCAGTGCCGCCAATGTTGCGCTGTTAGGTGATGAGCAACAACTAGATACTGCCATTGCGCGGCTTGAGGGTATTGGCATTACCGATTTTCGTGCGTCGATTCCTGATGTGGATGCAGAGTCAGTGGCTCGCACCGTCGATTATCTGGCCAGCAGGCTTTAAACCCGCTTTTATTGGCAAGACGGGGTCTACCAACCGCCCTCACGCTGCCACGCCGGTTGCCAGATGCCGCGTTTTTCAAGTTCTGGTAATACCAGTTCGCCAAATCGACGAATCTCCTTTGGTGACCAGATAGGGAAGGTCATGGCCACCCCGTCGCAGCCCATATCGTGCAGTGCTTCAAATTGAGCAACAGCTTCGGCAACGTCGCCATGGATGCTTCTTGCGCCAGAGACCATGCCGATCTCACGTACCTGTAATTCGCCCATTTCGCGGTAGATATCATCGTAGGTAGAGACGTTTTTACGTACCGATTTAAGGTACCCTAGCGCTGCATCCATATCCACGCTGTCGCGCACTCGCTGGATTGCCAGGTCAGCTTCGGCTTGTGTTTCGCGGACTATTATGGAGGCATGCATCTGTAATTTAACGTCAGCGCCCTGGCGATTATGTGTAGTGGCGATTTTGCGAATATCGTTGACTCGCTCGTCGAGTAGATTTTGCGGTGTGCGGCCTGGCATAAAAATGAAGTCGGCAAATTTGCCAGCGAAAGCGCGGCCGGCATCGGAAGCCCCGGCACTGACAATGAGTGGCCAGAATTCTTCAGGGATCACAGGTCCTGGGGCGTAACCTTCGATATCAAAAAATTCCCCATGGTTGTCTATCCTGCCGGTCCGCCAGGCCTGCATAACAATTTCCATACATTCGGCGGCGCGATCATAGCGGGCATCGTGGCTGGTTTCGGCCATAGCCTGGCCCAAGAGGTGATCTGTAAAACCGCTACCACTAACAACATTGATACCCCAGCGGCCTCGGCTAAGCATTGCCATGGCGGCGCCGATCCGAGTGATTTGCAGCGGATGAAACCAGGAGGTATGGATAGTGGTGATCAGGCCTATTCGTTCGGTTACGGCCATCAGTGCGCTGGCAAGCACCGGTGCCATCAACATACCGCGACTGGGTTTGTCGCGTTGTTCTTCATAACCTGCCCAGCCATCGGCTAAAAATAGATAGTCCAGCCCAAGCTGCTCACAGGTCTGGCCAATTTCTTTATGTACTTCAAGGGACAGGAAGTCAGGGTTCATGGCAGCAATGGTACGCGACATCACATGGATAGACGGCGCGTTGGGATAAAACAGACCAATTCTAAGGCTCATAGGTATATACCTGTATTGTTCAACATTGTTGAACATAAAATGCCACTAAAATAGTGGTCGGCAAAGTTTATTTAAAAAGCTATGAAGCAGGGTGTTAGTTAATCATCCTGACGATATTGAATATGGTAGTCGTTCAGGTCGGGTTGTTGGGTCAGTTCCCAGAAACGTTGCAGGGTCCAGGGATGGTTAGCGACGATGCGCCCTTCATTGTTGCGATAACGGCTTTTGATATTAGGCTCGGTCCAGACCATGCTCTGCATATCCTGGTCCAGTTGCTTATTGTAAGTCGCGCAAACATCGCTTTTACATTCCAGTACCTGAATATTCTGGTCGATCATTGCTTCGATGCAGCGGGAAATGTAAGTGGCGTGACATTCGGCCACATGAACCGCGCTACCGCCGTGGCCGATACTGGAATTAGGCCCAAATACGCTAAACATATTGGGGAATTCAGGCATGGCAGAGCCGAGATATGCCAGGATGTTATCGTTTTGGCCAGCTATCTCTGCTGGTGTACGGCCTTTGCTGCCTCTGACCTCTGTGGGCCATAAAAATCGTGTGCCGTAAAAACCGGTGGCGAAAATAATCACGTCCAGTTCGTGGTGTTGGCCATCGGCAGTGACCAGGCCGGTTGCAGTAGCGCTGACTATTTCGTCTGTGACCAGGGCAACATTTGGCCGCGCAAGACTTTTCAGCCAGCCATTATCCACCACCATACGTTTGGTAAAGGGCGGGTAGGTTGGTACCATCTTGTCCTGTAAGTCCTGGCGATCGGGAAATTGCCCGCGGATATATTCGGTTAGCTTTTTTCGCACCCCTTCGTTGATGCGAGAAATACCTTCGCCATCCCATGTGGGATCAATTTTTAAATTGGCATAAGATGCATCACCTGAAGACCAGTAGCCAGCAAAGCGGTGCCAGCTCGCATAAAGGGGAACATGTCCCATTAGCCAGCGCACCTCAGGGGAAACCAGCGTATTGACCTCCGGGTTGGCAGAAGTCCACGCCGGTGAGCGCTGAAAAGACGTTAGATGAGAGGCAACTTTTGCAACCTGCGGGCCTACTTGAAAGCCACTTGAGCCGTTGCCGATCATGCCGATTTTTCGATCTTTCAGCTCCACATCGTGCTGCCATCTTGCAGTATGGAATATGTCACCTTCAAAATCATCGATTGCCTCAATTTCCGGATATTTTGTCTGGTTTAGCGTGCCAACGGCAGGGATAATAATGTCTGCCTGGGTGGTATTTTTGCTGCCGTCGCTAAATGTATGGTCAATATGCCATTGTTTGTCGGCTGCCGACCAGGACATTTTGCTGACGTCTGTACCAAATTCGATGCTATCGATGATATTGAGTTTTTTGACAGTGCTGCGGATGTATTCAAGGATTTCGTCGCGTTTGACAAAGTAGCGCGACCACTCTGGGTTGCTGGCATTAGTGAATGAATAGACATGATTGGGTGAGTCTACACCACAACCTGGATAGCTGTTTTCCAGCCACACGCCGCCGACTCCGGCATGTTTTTCTAGCAGTCGGAATGGAATGCCCTGTTCTTTTAGTTTGATGGCGACACTCAGTCCAGAAAAACCTGCGCCAATAATTATAATCCTGGGGGTGTTTTCTCGAGTGGCTAGCTGGGTGACCGGTTTTAGTTCGTATTTGAGTTTTTCAAGATGGCTGGCGGGTAAATTTTCATTGGTTACAAAGCGCATAATTTGCGACATTAGCTGGTCGTCGGGTAGTGGTAGCTGGTGTGCCGCTGGGTTGTTGATTACCTGCTCCATAAAGGCTGTATGGAGTGTCTGTCGAGTTTGTTTGAGCGTGTCGGTAGATGCCTCGCTGATTTCAGCTGATGATTTGCTGTTGCGGCGCTGCTGATGGCAGAGTGAGCTATATGGTTCCTCTAACCAGGCTGGGTCACCTGTAACCTGGGTTAATATGGCGATCAGCAGATGGTCTTCACCTGCTTTTAGTGCCTGTTCGGGTGTTATGAGGTTGTTTTGTTGTTTCTGGTCATGTTGTTCTTGCATCTTTCCTACTCGTAATTATTTGGTCGGCTCATTGTCTGCTGCAGATATAGACAAAAACCCTGAGAATGACATTTGATTTAGGTCATTCTGTGATAGGGCTTGCTGCGATAGACTTTCTTTTCGTTCCATATAATGGAACGGTTGTATCGTTTGGTGTGTCAGGCTATCATGGATAAGTAGCAGGTACAAATACATAGGAGGGTCAAATATGGCCGTAAAGACATCAGTATCGGGCCGAGATCAATCGCCAGTGGCTAATGATGCAGGCAAGGGTTTGCAGAGTTTAGGTCGGGCACTGAAGGTTTTGGCATTGTTTACTGATGATACTTCGTTAGGTCCCAGGGCGGTTGCTACTCGGCTTGAATTAAGCCCAGCTGTAGCCCACAGAATTCTTGCAACCCTTGCTGAAAATGGCTTCCTGGAGCAAAACGCGGTAGATCGAACTTATCAACTGGGCTGGATGGTGGGGCAGTTGGGTAATGCTTATTATCAAACCGGCCACTTTCATCAGAGTGCCCGCCAGGTACTCAAAGAGCTGAGTATTGAAACCGGTGAAACTGCTGCTTTGCATGTGTTGCGCGGTGGCTATCGAGTGTGCCTGATGCAGCATGAGTCCTCAAAACCGCTCCGATACACCATGCCGCTACATGAATCAATGCCGGTGACCAATGGCGCCACCGACAGGGTGATGCGGGCATTTGCTACTGAACTTGAAGTGGCAGATATATGTGAAGTGATTAATAAGGTACTAGTTGGTGAGGAAAAGCCTTCTTTGATGGATCTTGATACGCCTGAACAGTTACAGATTGATTACGACTCAGTGACGGAAAAACAACTGGAAAAAATTCGCCAACAGCGGTTTGAGCTAGGCCTGGGCCTGCGGGAATCAGCCGTTGGGTCATTAGCGACACCTATACGCTTTGATACTACATTATTTGTATTAACCATATTTGGTCCGATTCACAGAATTGAAGCATTAAATCAACCAGAGTTCCTGACCAGGCTGGTCGCGGCGGCGGCTGCGTTGGAGCCATAATTATTTCGTTGGTCATATCGACCGCGTTATTTTTTGGTATTCACTGGGTTTTTTCGGGGAGCCCAGTGCGAGATATGATTGTTGAAAAAATTGGTTAGAAGGCCTTCAAAATCTGTTTTTATTTTGCTAAAGCAACGACCGTTTAGTAATTGGACCCAGCTGATAAATTTGGTAGAGAATTATCTGTAAATAAAACCATCTGTAAATAAAACTAGGTATTAAATTATGCAAGAAGAATCGATCGTTGATGTTGCAAGGACGTTAAAACCGCTGATTGTTGAACAACGTAATGCCGGTGAGAAGCGCGCCAGGCTCATGCCTGAGGTTGTTGAGGCAGTGGGTAAGGCAGGTTTTTTCCGTTTATTTGCGCCTCAAGAAGTGGGTGGGCTTGAGGTCAGTCTCACTGACGCCTTTGCCGCGACAGTCGAGATTAGTTCGGCTGATCCTGCAGTTGGCTGGTATATGGTGAATTCTATGGGTGCCTGTATGATGTCGGCCAAGTTGCCAGAGGAGCAACGCAATACATTATTTGCAGAGCCTGATCGAAATTTTGGTTTTTCTGCTGTGGCGTTGGCGCGGGCTAAGCCAACCGAGGGTGGGTTCCTGTTGAACGGTTCGTGGCCAGTGGTCACAGGCTGCGAAGACTCAAAATGGTGTGCGTTGATGGGTATGGCGACCGATGGTGAGGGCATCCGGATGTTAAATGGTCGGCCTGATGTGCGTTTTTTTCTAGTGCCAACAGCCGAGTTAAAAATATCACAAACCTGGCAGAACGCCGCTGCCATGCGTGGTACAGGTAGTAATCAGGCGGATGCTGAAAATCTATTTGTACCCGATGTGATGGCTGTATCGCCTGCTGACGAGCTAGTCATTAATCGGCCGGTTTTTAGAACCAGCGGTATTGTCACTTTGCCAATATTTGCCGCGGTGGCTATTGGTGTACTCAAGGGGGCGCTGGAATCAGCCACTACAGAGATTAAGGCCAAGGTATCCTCCATGACCGGTAAGGCGCTAAAAGACCAGGTGGAAACACAAATTGCCGTCGCAGATGCAGATGCGGCGATGCGGGCAATACTGGCTGGTTGTCTTGCGGCGACACGACAGGTGGATGCGCGTTTCGCCGTAGATGAGGCATTGTCAGACGAAGAGAAGGCAGCTGTGTATGCATCCGGCTTTTATGCCGGTGATGTGGCCAGGCAGGTGATCAGTAATTTGTATACCAAAGGTTCACGGGCGGCATTTATGCAGGGGCATGCACTGGAGCGCAGCCTGGCAAATATTCACGCCATTATTTCTGCCATTGATGCGCGGCGTAGTTTGCATCATGCCTCAGGCGGTATCCTGCTGGGGAATAAACCTACCGAACCTGGCTGGTAGTTAAGGGGGGCTCCTTTCAGGTTTTTAATACATAAAGGTTATGCTTGCGGATGGCTTCTTGCCCAGTTGCTGTTTGCATATCTGTTAGCGGTAAAACCAGTTGGCTGGTTGCGCGCAGAGTCAGTATATCTAAAGCGTAGTCCTGTTCGGGATTTACCAGTAGAGGAAATGCTGGCAGTTTGATATTGCAGGTACAGTAATTGGGGTCTGCTTTTAGCTTGACGGGTGTTGATATATCTGACGATGGATTACTGCTGTGCGCATCGTTTGTTAAACATAGTTTTCCCTTTGGCTATGTTATTTTTAGTGCTGATTTTTCTTCGTCCCAGGTGAGGGTCGTATCTAACGCGGCCGATAAACGACATAGGTTCGCTGTGATCAGCTGGCTTTCTACATCTGTTGGTTTTCTTGCGCTGGTGCCTTGCTGCATAATTAAAGGATGTAGAAAGGCGGACTCTATCCCGGCAGCTGAAAAATTAATGGTTGTTGCTGCGGTTTCTGTACTAAAACCAAAGCCGGATATAATGCCCGGCATATCAAAAATGACATGCGACAGGCCATACAGGATCAGGCCGTTTGCATAACGTTCAGCACCTTGCAAAACATGGGCATGATGCCCAAGTACTAACGTCGCGCCGGCATCAATTACTGCGTGGGCAACTGATCGCTGGTATTGAAGTACTTCGGATTGACCCGGCACACCCCAATGAAACGATACTATTACGTGGTCCACCTGATCTTTTAATTGTTTGATAGCTGCTGTCAGGTTGGCTAAATCTTCTGCATTGGGCCGGGTTTTAATCTGCGGAGGAAAACCAGGGTGTTCGTCTGCCAGACCAGTAACCGGATGATATTCTGTTTCTATATGCAGCCCCGCAATACCTGGGGCTAAATCGGTGGCGGCGGATTTTGAAGGGAAGGCGCAGGCTACCGCAAGTAGGCCAAAGCTCTGGCCATTTTTTTTGCAAATGATAGGGCGAATTGCATCGCTGCTTGATAACCCCGCGCCTGTATAAGGCTGTTTGGCTGATTGCAGCTGGTCGAGTGTTTGTTTTAGTCCGGCTGGGCCAAAATCCAGTAGATGATTATGCGCAATAGCCATGAAATCAAAATTACCGGCGTTGATCAGGGCAAGGTTATCAGGGGGCGTGCACAGTGGATAGGGGCGTTCTGGCGACGGTTCGAGGCCAGTAACAATGGGTGCCTCCAGATTACAGAAGCGAAGATCAGCCGCCTGCATCATTGGCAGCATATCGCCATAGGGGCGGCTCCGGTCCTGTCGGTTGAAATAAATATCGCCGACCGCAAAGAGTGATACAGTGTTAGGCCCTGACATATAGTTATCGCTCTTATTCATTAGGTTATTCATTAGGTGTTTCATTGAACATACGATCGCGTAATTGCTGGCTACCGTATTGACTGCGGAAATGCCCGCGGCGTTGCATTTCAGGAACCACCAGATCAACAAAGTCATCGATAGAGCTAGGCAGCGCGTGAGTGACTATCATAAAACCGTCGCCTTCGCCCTGGGTATAAAGCGCTTCCATTTTATCAACCACCTGAGTGGCTGTGCCGGTGATTAGATTGTTGCCACCTTCGGCCATGCGTTGGGCATATTGTTTGGCGGTCATTTTCTGCCCGCGGGCAAAAGCCTGTACGCCTGAAACTTCGATATCCGATAGTGGCACATCATCGGGTAGGGTTGATAAATCAAAGTTGAGATGGCCAGATAGCAATACCAATGCTGCTTCAGGGTGAATGTTGGCCTGGATAGCATCTCGTTTGGCTTTGGCTTCAGCTTCAGATTCGCCAACGACCGGGGTAATACCCCAGATAACTTTAACATCGTCCCGGCTTCGGCCTGCTGCTTCTAATGCTGCATTAATAGCAGCCCGGTGTTTGGCCATGCCGCCTGAAGCGGTGGGTGTTGCAAAAATGACATCCGCATGTTGTGCGGCGAATTGCAGGCCTCTTGGCGATGCACCTGCCTGGATAATTACTGGTTTCCCCTGTGGGGAGCGAGGTACACATAAGGGACCGCGACTTTTGAAAAATTCGCCCTCGTGGTCTATCCGATGAACCTTGGTTGGGTCGGCGTAAATTCCGGCTTCCCGATCCATAACAATGGCATCTTCATCCCAGCTGGACCAGAGTTTGTTGCATACCTGCATATATTCGTCGGCCATATCGTAGCGTAGATCATGTTCGGGGATATCATCCAGACCGAAATTTTGCGCCTCACTGCGAGAATAGGATGTGACCACATTCCACGCAATGCGCCCCTCTGTCAGGTGGTCCATGGTGGCCATGTTGCGTGCCAGCCAATAAGGCGGAATAAAGGTGGTTGAACCGGTAACGCCAAAACCTAAGTTGGGCGCAACCCTTGACAACATGGGTACTAGTGTCAGTGGGTCAAGCCGGGGATACTGCACGGCATATCGAATAGCGGCATCAGGTGAGTCCTGATATCGGTCGTGCAGGGTGTAGGAATCGGCAAAGAACAGCATATCAAAACAGCCGCGTTCCAGAGTGCGGGCAATGCGTTCCCAATATGAGGCGTCAAGATAGCTGTCGCCGCGAAAAGAGCGCGGCAGTCGCCATTGACCGATGGTATGTGGGGAGGCGCTAAAATTCATTATTAGCGCCAGATGCATGTTGGTATTGTCAGTCATAGTTATATTCCTATCCTGTTATCCAGTACCCGCAGCGCCATCTGCTACCCGTAGTCCGGCAAAGTTAAAGTCTGCTTCAAGACCAAGAAAGCCGCGCCCAACTGTAGTTTCCAGACGGTCATTATTTTCATGCCGGACATACATCAATGCATCAATTAAACGCCTGCCTAGTTCGTTACCAGCAAATAATGTACTTGAACCGGTGAGTACCGATACTTGATTAATGGCTTCAACCAATGCTTCGCCGGCGCTCCAGCGGAACAGGTTAGAAAGCAATAATACCTCTTTGTCATCATCATCCCAGGCCTTGGCAACTCGATGCATAATGCCCTCCAGAGAGATAATGCTGAGATGTAATGCGGCCATGCGACGTACAAATCGATCTTCTTCGAGGGCTTTAGATTTTTTACCGTAGGTTGTGGCTAAGGCGGTAAGCGCTTCTATGGTGCCTAAAAAGTTGCTTGCAAAGGCCGATAAAGACCGTACCTGCAAATGTTTCTCAAGATATTCATTGACCCCGCCCAATAGCGCATCGGGCCTTACTTTTACCTGATCAAAAATGACCTTATGGCTGGCTGTGGTTCGCATCGCCTGGGCATCTTGCCACCAGTCATAATCAATATTAATGCCCTCGCTATTACAATCTACCAATACGCATTGTATGCCTGATTTATCCGCTGCATCTTTTCCAGAGACCATCAGCATGGCGATGTCGGCAAACCCCGCATTGGTTGCATAGGCTTTGGTAGCGTTGATAACAAACTGCTCGCCGTCTGCTTCTACACTGCCGAACCCTTTGCCCAGGCCTGGGCGGGTGGCACCCCAGGCACACATAATAGCCCCGTCTAAAACACGACGGCAGATGGTTTCGACCTGCGCTGGGGTGCCCAAAGCGCAGCTGAAGTCCACTGTGTTCCAGTGCACCTGACAGCTTTGGCCAAAAGAAGTATCAGCCCTGGCCAGTGTTCTTATCATTTGCCAATATTGTAATGGTTTGCCGTTGTGGACGCCTAAACCCCAGCCGCCGTATTCTTCTGGCACTGTAGCACCGAGGATGCCGGAGCTACGCAGTACTTCAAGGGTAGCCGCAGATGGGGTGGCAGCATTATGGTTTGCTTCAGCTTCCCTGGCGATTACCGAGGCGACCTGGTCAACGATAGCGGTTATTTTTTCTGTTGTAATGGGCATAGCTTTGCTCTGTGATGTTGGTCATTGTTGTGATGTTATCTTATGGGTGCACAAGGATTATGTTCCATTAAATGGAACGCATGTACCACATAGAGTTGACAAAGCTAACATAGAAGTATGATGCTTACAAACAGGGTGTAGCCAAGGGCATTAGTTTTTAGACTGGCAAATTTAATGCATAACAAATCAATGCGGCTGGATCCGATGGCTTGCATTTTGAGCTGCTTTTATCTGCCAACGGGTATCTGGCCGAAGGCTGCGGAAACAGGTTGGTCAATTATTTAGCAATATGTTAAGTTTGTCCGACTTCTGAGGTCTACTGGGGTCGAGGGTTGCTGTTTTAATGGCAGCAAGCGACGAGAAATGGGTGGCCATAAGTGACTAGACAGGTGGCTAGATAGCTAGATAGCTAGATAAATGGTTTCTTTTTCTTGCTCTACCCTTTGAGATCTATCGCTAAAGATTAACAACCTTAAAAGTTTGACTATAAACATGATGCCTAATGTGATTCCACCTGCAATTAAAAATCCAGTGATAAACACTAAAGCTGAGCCTGATTTTGCTGCTGTTCTACTGGCTACAATACCAATTAAAATACCGGCTGAAGTAAACCCAGGCCTGCAGTGGCGGGGAATACGATGAGTGCGTCGGTGGCAATCCTTGGCGCAGGATTAAGTGGTGTGTTGATGGCGATGCAGCTTAAGCGCGCCAATTTTGATGATTTTGTTATCTATGAAAAACAGCCAGATGTCGGCGGTACCTGGTTGCGTAACACCTGGCCTGGCCTGCATTGTGATGTGCCTTCGCATTTATACAGTTATTCTTTTGAACCGAATCCCGACTGGTCGATGGCCTATGCTAGCCAGCCAGAGATCCAGGCCTATATTCGCAACTGCGCGCAAAAATACGGTTTATTCGATCATTTGCGGTTTAACGTCTGTATCGATAATGCTAATTTTGACGAAGCAACCGGTCAATGGACTATTCAAACAGCGGGTGCTGAAAATGCACCCGCTGAAAGTATAACCCATCAATTTTTGATTTCAGCCACCGGTGGACTGACTGAGCTGGCGTTTCCTCAGGTGGAGGGGCTGGATAGTTTTAAGGGTATTAGTTGGCATTCAGGTGCATGGCGTCATGATGTTGATTTGCGCGGCCAACGTGTTGCGGTGGTGGGTTCAGCCGCGAGTGCAGTGCAGGTGGTGCCTGAAGTGGCTCAACATGCGCAACAGGTTTTTGTTTATCAACGTTCGCCAAACTGGGTTATGCCACGCAATAACCAGAGCTATAGCGCTGCCGATCAGCAGGCATTTAAAGATGACGACAATCGGCGCAGACTGGCGCGCAGGCTTTATCGGCAATCGATGCATATGCAGCAGGCCTTTAAAAAACGCCCAGCTGCAATAGCTATGCTGCGCTATGTGGGTCTGGAACATATGAAATCAGCCATTGACGATTCAGAATTGATTGCGCATTTGACCCCAGCTTATGATCCAGGCTGCAAACGTATTGTTGTATCAGATGATTATTATCCAGCGTTGGCCCAGCAAAACGTTGAACTTCGCCCCTATGCGGTGGACGCTTTTACAGAAACCGGCCTGATGGCGGATGGCGTCGAAACCGAGGTTGATATCATCATCTGTTGTACTGGTTATAAATTAGGTGGTCGTGCCGATGGCCGACCGGCACTAGAAGTTTATGGCCGTGACGGCAAGCGTTTGATTGCGGCGCTGGCGCAGCGGCCTGAATCGTATCGAGGAGTGGCGATCCCAGGTTTCCCAAACTATTTTACCGTTTGCGGAATCAACGGCGTCGCTGCTTATACCTCGTTATTCGCCTCTGCTGAGCTGGGGGCGAAATTTATTGCTGACCGGGTGCTGGAAGTGGTGCAGAAAAAAGCCAAATCGATCGAGGTGCAGGCAGCCGTGACGGCTGAATATAACCAGTTAATTCAGGCGGAGTTACAGCAGATGAGCTGGGCGACCGGTGACTGTACTAATTTTTATCGCGATTCAACTGGCCGTGTACTGGCTTTTTTCCCCGGCACGCTTGGGCGTATGCGAAGGGAATTAGCCGACGCGGGTAATAGCGATTTTGTTATTGAGTCTTTTTAATAATCTGCATCATGCGAAACAAAAAAATATTGATATATGCCTTATGTGAAAGATATAGATCAAGGGCCTATATGAACTGTACCTATAAAAGCCATACAGGAGATTACTGACGCGATGAATGGCGATGATTTGCCCCTTGTTACACGCAGGGAAAGGGTTGAAGCGCGTAAATTTATGGTAGGTATTTTTATGCCCACCATGAATGGCGGCTGGACCGTGTCGCGGGCAACCAATCTGAATACTAATAAATTTAGTTATCTTAAAACCATTGCCCTGCAAGCAGAGCAATATGAACTAGATTATCTGTTTCTTGCTGGCGGATATACGCCAAAGTTAACTGCCGAGTTTCGATTTCGAGACAAGATCAGTGATGCTATTGGGTTAGCTTCTGCGCTGGGCGCACTAACCACTCAGCCCATGGTGATTGCCACCTGGCATATTTTATATCGGCATGCGCCACTTTTTGTTGCCAAGCTGGCGGCGGGTATTGACGAGATTACTGATGGTGGTTTTGGTATTAATGTGGTCTGTGGTTTGACGCCAAATGCGCCGGCGATGTTTGATTTTGAAGATAGCGGTGATCACGATGAACGCTACCTGGCTGCGGCTGAATTTATTCGAATGCTGAAACTGATCTGGGGTTCTAATGATCCAGTTGATTTTTCAGGTAAGTATTATCAGACCAGGGGGGCTTTTCTTGATACCAAACCGGTGCAGCAACCGAGCCCATTATTGGTTAATGCGGGGTTTTCGGATGCGGGACAGACATTTGCGGCGGAACTTTGTGATTGGTCTTTTATTGTTTCAGATTCACCCACAGATTATGAATCCGTAACACGTCGATCTAACCAGATAAGAGCGCGTTATGCGGCAAACGGTCGCAAGGCGAAAATCTGCATGCATCCCTATATTATCTGTCGAGAAACCGAAGCTGAAGTACAGGAGGTACGTGACCATATCTGGCAGCATGCTGATATGAAAGCCGTAGCACAGCAGTTTCGGGCCTTTAAAGGGGCAGATAGCATGATGCAATCGCATAGCCAGACGCGACGTGAGCTGGAAGACTATTTATTTATCGGCACGTTCCAGGTATTCGGCACTCCGGAACAAGTATTGGAAAAATTAGTCCGTTTGCATCAAGCGGGTGTGGACGGCATCCATATGGTTTTTCTTGATTGGCATAAAGATTTGGCATTTTTTTGCGAGCGTGTCTTGCCGCAGCTACGCGCCGAAGTTGGGGATGTTAGTTATTAATTCTCTGCTATTGGCTGTTATTGGCAAGTCGAATAATTTCTGAACCCAGGGATATTTGGTTATGAGTGAATCAACATTGATACCGGTTGATCCAATATTGATGAGCGGTAAGACCTATAGCGCGTTAAATATAACGACGGGTATACGGGTATAAGGTTACGGCCAACGGGTGGCCCCTGTGGTACGTTTGTTGATGGTGTTAATTTGCAGGATGACCTGAATGGCGCGCAAATTGGGTCGCTTACCGAGATATTTAATAATGCTGGGATTATGATTTTGCGCGGTCAGACAGAACTAACACCTGAGCGCCAGTGTGAAGTCACAGAATGGTTTGGGCGGCGTTTCTATCGTGGTGGCGCTGGAGATAAGCTGGCTATGGTGGGCGAATTGCCGCTACAGCTGTTGTCTAACCGAGATACACGCAAGCCAGGTAAACAGGTGATTTCACAACAAGATGACCGGCATAATGCCGCGACGCAACGCCTGGGTTTGTTGACTGTTTACTTGGTTTTGATGCTGACCCGCAGGCTGGCGAGGCGTTGTTGACCCGTCTTAAAAAGCATTTAACCCAGTCGCATATGATCTATACCCATACCTGGCAGCGTCACGACGTTGTATTTTGGGATAATCGTTGCGTTATGCATTCTAGGGATTCATGGCATCGTGATTATCTGCGCGAAATGCATCGTAGTCAGGCGGGTGGCTCGCGTCCTTTCTAGGACAGCTCAAAGAGGCTAACCTCTTTATATTTTTTTGTTATGATTGATGTCGTTAGCCGAAATATAGAGTACCAAATATTATGACTCAACCTGATTACGTACATGCTTTAAACCTGCCAGTCCCAGATGAATTAGACCCTGGGATGGTAAAGTACTTTAATATTTGTCGGGACAAGCTTGGCTTAGTGCCAAATGTACTTCAGGCTTATAATTTTAATCAGGATAAGCTCAAGGTATTTGTTGCCTTCTACAACGACTTAATGTTGGCCGATTCCGGCCTGAGTAAGCTGGAACGTGAAATGATCGCTGTGGTTGTGTCATCCATTAATCGCTGCTTTTATTGTATTATCGCCCATGGCGCTGCGCTAAGAGAATTATCTGGTGACCCGGTGCTGGGGGAATGCCTGGTGGTTAACTATAGGGTTGGGGAACTGAGTGAGCGGCATCGAGCCATGCTGGATTTCGCCGTCAAAGAAACAGAGCGGGCCCATGAAATTGAAGAGAGCGACCGCCAACAATTGCGTGATGTTGGGTTTTCAGACCCTGATATCTGGGATATTGCAGCCGTTGTGGCTTTCTTTAACATGACTAACCGTATGGCCTCCAGTATCGATATGATGCCAAATATGGAATATCATAGTCAAAATCGCTGATGTTATGTGCAAATCAGGCCGCTAAATTACATGACGGCAACACATGCGTGACTACATTACATAGTAGATGCGGTCAACGCGGTGTCTGAATGTTGCCAGGCTTTTTCATAACGAGTAAAGGTTGCCTGGGCTGCAGTGTTTTTGCCCTGGGCTTTAAGCGACAGGTATAAACCATAAAGCGACCAGCCATTTTCGGCATTCCAGCGAAGATCGCGTCGGTAGATGTTTTCTGCTTCGCCAGGTTTATTAGCTGCCAGTAATGCCTTGCCCAAATAATGACGCATGGGTTGGGCCCAGGCAGGTGGTTCGGTGTAATTGCTTTGGTCCTCTATGGCAACGGCGGCCTTGAAGGCAATTATGGCGTTGTCCAGATCATCACTAACAAAGGCGATTTCGCCTGCCAGCCCGTGGGCTGCGATACTTAGCAGGTCAGAAACTTTGACTACGCTAACGATAGAATTATTGACCTCAGGGGCGCGGATAATTGCGCGTAAGTTATCGAGCTGGACGTTAGCGCCTTTAATATCCCCAGTATTTGCCAATGCACTGCCCAGGCTATAGGCCCAAAGACCTTTTATATAAGGGGTGTCTTGATGCGAGGGGGTATGGTTTATGAGTTTTTGCCATTGGCCAAAAATTTTATTCAGGTGCCAGGGTGAGGCAATGTTCTTCTCATAACCGCGCATTGTGCTGTGGGCTGCCATGCCTTTTAATTTTTCTGCGGCGTCAATGGCCACCTGGTAGTTACCCTGAATAGTTGCCGCATAGCGAATAAAGTCTGTCGCATGGCCGGCGTGAATTTTATGTGACAGGGGATAGGTGCCTAAATTAGGTAGAGGTAAATCGCCCCAAATTTTCGCGAATTCCTTGTCTCTGACCTGAGAGCGAAGATTGCTGTCAATGGCTCTGTCATATTGCCCCACCCGCACGTAGATATGTGATGGCATATGTATGATATGGCCGGCAATAGGTACGGTCGCTTCTAGTGCATTAGCTGAAATCAATGCCCGCTCTGGCGTAAGGGAAGCTTCAACTAGATGAATATGCAAATGTAATACGCCGGGGTTGAGTAAATTGTTGTCCATGATGTGTTCCAGGGCGCGTGCAACTGCTTCTGTTTCTGCTAGTGGTTCGCCGTCAATATTCCAGTAGTTCCAGCGTGCAATAGACATATAAGCGGCGGCATAAAGTGCCGCAATGTCGCCGTCATCAGGGTTCTCGGCATTGAGCGTGCGCATGGCCGCCAGATAAGCCTGGTCGCGCTGTTTATCATCGGCAATTGCATCTTTATTGTAGAGAATATACAAGGCGTTAATTAGCCTGGCTTCCAGGGGGGAAGCGCGGTCTATGCGAGCGATGGCTTTTTTGATCGCCTTTAATCCCTCGCCTTTTGGATCATCGGGCATACGTGCATATCGGCTGTTTGGATTTGGCCCCATGGCGTGGGCTAAGCCCCAGTAGGGCATCGGATGATCAGGGTCGGTTAGGGCTGCCTGCTGATATGAGGCAATGGATTCAGGGAAAAAGAACCCCCAGGCAAAACGTAAGCCCTGATCGAAGAATTTTTGCGTATCAACCGAGGTAGTTGATATTTTTCGGCTATAGGTGCCGCCGTCAGGCACGATGATGGCATGAACAATGTTGCCATTCAGTTGTTCGGTTGTGGTGTGATTGCCATTGCCATTGGATTGTGTGGTGTCGGCTTGTTGATTACATCCTGACATTGCAAAAGCTTGCAGAAGCATAATAATGATAAGTGCGGACATACGAAATAATTTAATCGGCATAACTGTTTTTGCTCGTAGGTTAAAAGCGAGTTTGCGGCGCTATAACTTGCTCGGCTATAACTTGCTCGGCTATAAATGGTGCAATGACGAGTATGGCTGGGCGAGGCAAGGCGCTAAAAATTGCCAGGGCAGGAATAAGCCGACTCGGTGCTAGGCAACAAAGAATAATGCCTGTCGTATATCGCTGAGTCGGACCTGTTGTGTAAGTGCCTGTAGTAGGTAGTAGGCACTTCTAGTATTTATTCAAGATTATTGGGCGGCTTTTGCTGCGCTAGAGGCTTGTCGCATTTCTTTAATATAATTACCTAGTTGAACGATATCATAGGGCTCGCGTGCAAGCGTATCGGGGTTCCACATGCTTCTACCGGGTCGAGTAACAATGTCGCCGCCGTAAACATGCAAGGCGTAACACTTTACATCCAGCGGATTGGATATGGCGTGAATTGTCTTGCCTTCCAGAATAGCAACGTCGCCCTGTTCGATTGTACGTGAGCTTTTTTTCTCCAGACCCTGTTCGCCATCAAGGAAGAAATCGTTCGGCTCGATACCTTCATATACTCCGATTACAGCCCACATTTGATGGTCATGGGCTGGGGTTAACATGCCCGGTACAGTAGTGGCGGGTAATATGGTAAGGGTGTCTGAACGATACAGTACAGCATCCTTCAAAGAGGCGGGTTTACCTAGTGCTGTAATCGCTTCTTTAAGCCCGACAGGGTCGTTAATTGCGTCCTGTACCAGTTTTTTTATCGCTGCTTTTGGTTCTGCCTGTTCGATGGCGGTTTTACAGTCAGAAATGAATTCATCAATATTGAACATGGTTTATCTCCTTGTGTGTGGCGGTAAGTAGAATATCTTATTGTTGACGGCTTTGCATACAATATTAGGCTCAACATAGTAGTCGTTTATTGGGTAAATAATGATTGGGCTGACAACAAATCATCTGTATGGCGCTTGATTTAACGGCAGTTGAAAGGCAGTTTCATAATAGTTTCATAATGGTTCAATAGTTGCAAAATACTTAATCAATAGGGTCGGATCCAATTGATTCGTGACCACAGGTAAGATATTCTCGCGCAATCGTTGAGATAAGGAGATCAAACCATGGCTCGACTGCCCCGTTTTGTGCTTCCCGGCCAGTCTCAGCATGTGATTGTGCGTGGTATTAATCGCCAGTCGATTTTTAATGCTGAGGTAGATTATCTTTTTTATCTTGAAAAGCTTCAGCTAGCCTGCGAAAAACACGCTTGTGATCTGCATGCCTATGTGCTGATGAGCAATCATATTCATTTGTTGCTGACCCCGCATTCTGCAGTGGCAATGAGTAAATTTATGCAAATGTTGGGGCGGTATTATGTGCAGTATTTTAATGCGACCTATCAGCGCACCGGCACTCTTTGGGAGGGTCGTTACAAAGCGACGCTAGTTGATTCTGAAAGTTACCTGCTGGCATGTTATCGCTACATTGAATTGAACCCGGTGCGGGCCGAAGGCAGGGTGGATCATGCCTCAAAGTACCCCTGGTCGAGTTATCGGTATAACGCTATGGGTGAGCCAAACCCTTTGCTGGTGCCGCATCGAGAGTACATTAAGCTCGGCAAAACGCAGAAAGTTCGTCAGCGAGCCTATCGCGCCTTATTCCGGGCAAGAATTGCCGAAAAGACTCTGACAGAAATACGCGAGGCAACCAACAAGTCGTGGGTCCTTGGGAGCGATAAATTTAAGCTCAAGATGGCGAAGCAGTTAGATCGCCCTGTCGCGCCAAAGGCAAGAGGCGGGGATCGTAAGTCGGCTAGTTATAAAGCTAATAGTTGATATCAACGGCTTCAAATCCGTTGCGCGCAGGTCCGATCGACGCCCTTGTTGGAAATTATGCACTGGCCGTATTCTTTTGATCTTTGGTTGTCTGATTTTGGCCGCCTAAAGTGTTATGTACGTTGGTGCTTATATTTTTAGCCTCTGCCATTATGGTGTTGATGATTTCGGCAGCGCTGGCAGTATCATCAATCAGGCCCTGGGCCTGTCCAACAGGCTGGATGCCTGACACATGATCGCCTTCTTTTACCGCTTTGATCATGGCTTCACCGGCGCTGGCCATACGGGCCAGTTTTAAGGTGTAGGCGGGGCCTTTGCTAATGACTTTAATATATAGCTTCCAGGGCGAGCGACTACTAGATTTGGCCATCCTCTGGGCGGCTCTGAAGGCCGTATAATAATTAGTCGGGGTTTGAATTAGCTTGTCTGCAGCCGAGGTTTGCATAATCCGGCAGTCCATTCCATCGTATCTATCGGTATAAAGGGTTTCGTTTACACTTCTGTTCAGTACTGCCTGTTTGCTTGTCTTGTGCATAGGGCTCTCAAGGGCAATAGAGAATCGTGTGCCCATCGCGACTGCATCAGCACCTAGCGCTAGCCCGGCAACCAGGCTGGCGCCAGTAGAAAATCCACCAGCGGCAATAATCGGTACCTCAAAAATACGTCGTAGATGGGATAATAAAATCATCGAGCTTAATGTACTGCCATGACCGGCGGCTTCAAGACCTGTGACCATAAGTGCGTCTGTGCCAGCATCTACGGCAGCCCTGGCGTGTCGCTCATTGGTGACTGTGGCGATGACTTTGCCGCCATAGGCGTGTACCTGCTCTACGATCCAGGCACCTTTGCCCAGGGCGAAATTAACCACGGGTACTTGTTCCTGTATTGCAATATGGACTTTTTCTGCCGCGTCGGGGGTTAATAATGGGATGCCCACGCCAAAAGGTTTGCTGGTTAATGCTTTAACCTGTTTGATGGCTGCGTGGAATTCCTCGGTGGTTAATGTCACGCTGGCGAGTAACCCTAATCCGCCGGCATTGGATACTGCGGCCACAAGGTCTGGGTTTGAGATTTGCGTCATGCCGGGCAGGATAATGGGTAGGTCGATGTTAAATAGCTCGGTAATTTTAGTCTTTATAGTCATTCTTCTCTCGCCATATTTGGGCTATAGGCTGGTCTGCTAACCTGGTTGTGCCATGTTTGTTTTGCTTATTTGCTTATAGATCGAAGTAAAAATCGAAGCAAAAATAAAGCATTTATAAGCATTGAATTACTTTTAGTTAACGACCGGTTTGCCATTTGGGTCGTAGCATGTGCGATGCAGTTTTATTTACCGTGCAGAGGATATCTCAGCTGTCAGGGCTTGTCACTGGCGGGTTTGTTTATACGAGCCGCTCAGGGCTGTTTATTAGGGCCGCTCAGGGCTGTTTATACGAGCCGCTCAGGGCTGTTTATGCGAGCAGGCAGGGGGGTTGGAATGGGGGCTTGTGCTTATGGTGCGCGCTCAATATTACTTATAAGTGTGGTGAATGATGGCTTGTTGATGGGTTTTACCTATACAGTACGGGATTGGGGCAAATGTTGCCCGAGTATAACAAGATCATGTGGGTTAATTTTATTCTCTAAGCTAAGCTGTTGATAGTTAACGTAAACATGGCATTTTGGTTGGTATAAGCGTCATCGCATTGGCAGATTTTGTTAGTTAATTCTGGCTTATTCTGGCGTTATGTGAATGGGGTTTTGTTAAAACCGCTGAATTTGGTTAGAATTAGCCCCTTTTATCTGGCGCCATTTATTCGGTCCCATTTAATGGGTTAGAGGACGCTAAAACCAATTCGAAGCAGTGACGACTGAACATCAGGCAAAACTATTTATACAACAGATCAGACAAACAGACATGAATGAGGCGGAGCAAACCTATGCAATATGATATTAAAATTACTGGCGGCACTATTTTAGATGGTAGTGGTGAAGCTGGCTATGCCGGTGATGTAGGCATAAAAGACGGCAAGGTAGTGGCGCTGGGTAGTGCGCCCGGAGATGCAACTAAAACAATCGATGCAACCGGTAAGTTAGTAACGCCTGGTTTTGTCGATATTCATACTCACTACGATGCGCAAATCATGTGGGATAAAATGCTAACAATTTCCCCCTGGCATGGTGTAACCACGGTCGTTATGGGTAATTGCGGCTTTGGGATTGCGCCTACTCGACCAGAGCACCGGTTGCTGATCGCTGAGACGCTTGAAAACGTTGAAGGTATGAGTGTTGCAGCATTAAAAGCGGGTTTAGGTGAAGAGTGGAGCTTTGAGACTTTTCCTGAATATATGGATGCGATTGAAGCAAGTGGCACGGCAATTAACGTTGGCGTATTACTCGGCCATACACCACTACGTATGTATGTGATGGGTGAAGACGCAACCGAACGAGAAGCGACCACAGAAGAAATAGCTGAAATGAAATCTATTGTGGCAGAAGGTCTTGAGGCAGGTGCAATTGGTTTTGCAACTTCCAAGGCAAGAACCCATGTTGGTTATCGCGGTAAACCGGTACCTAGTCGACTGGCCTGCCCAGAAGAGCTTAAGCAGTTGACTGGCGCGCTGGGCGACGCCCAAAAAGGTATGATTCAGGCCACTATTGGCGAAGGTATGTCTTACGATCAGTTTGCTGAAATCACCAAAGATACCGGTCGACGCATTAGCTGGACCGCATTATTGTCGGGTGTGGCAATTGCTGGCCCAGGTGGTTATCAGGCACAACTACGCAAGTCTGAAGAATTGATTGCTGCTGGCCATGATGTGGTACCGCAGGTTACTTGCCGACCATTAAACTTTGAGTTTAATTTTAAAGCGCCATTTTTGTTCGAAAGTTCAAAAGTTTTCAAGCCAGTATCTCAGTCAGATTTTGAAGGGCGTAAAAAGATCTATGCCGATCCGGATTTTCGTGAAAGATTTAAGCAGATGTTGGCCAAGCCGGGTAATGGTTTAGGTGCTGGTTTCCCCAAATCCATTGTTTCAAACTGTAGTTCTGATGAAAGTGTTAATGAAAGGTTGTTATCTGAACTTGCTGAAGAACGTGGTCAGCATATTGTGGATGTGGCACTGGATATTTCCTTGGCCAATGAGCTAGAGGTACGTTTCCGTATGCCGGTTGCTAACGATAATGAGGACGAAGTTCAGGAGTTGCTGGATCATCCTGAAACTGTATTAGGTTTGTCTGACGCCGGTGCACATGCCAGTCAGCTATGTGATGCCTGCTTCTCAACGCACCTGTTAGGCCATTGGGTGCGTGATAAGGGAACTATCCCTATTGAGCGTGCGATCCGGATGTTAACTTCTCGACCTGCAGAAGTATTTGGTATTACTGACCGAGGTACGCTGGCCGAAGGTAAGCCTGCTGATGTAGTGGTGATCGACCTTGAAAATGTTGGTGCCAGCAATCTGGAGCGTGTTTATGATTTGCCAGCTGACCAGGATCGACTGATCTCTGAAGCCGCAGGCATTGATGCGGTGATCGTTAACGGTGTTATGTTGCGTGAAAATAATGTTGACCAGGTTGACCCAAATAAAGATAGTCTGCCCGGCCGATTGTTAAGAAATGGCGCAGCGCAAGCGCAGGCCTAGTTTTGGCTTTTGCAGTATAAACTATGAAGTATAGGCACGATAAACTGCCAACAACCTGTTTTAATTGATGGATCGTAATTGGGTCCCTTTAAAGTGGGTTATTTAGTGGGTAACAAAAAGGCGGTGAATTTTTTCACTGCCTTTTTTTTGCCTTTTTTTAGTCTTTCCGCTGGCTGCGGGTGGGCGTTTTATTTATATTGCTGGCATCAGTTGCGCGAACGATAAACAATAGGCAGACTCTATTGACTGCCACTATCGGCGTAATTGCCTAAGTAAATTAGCACGAGGATAATAGTATGAGTGTATCGTTATATGATATTAGTGTGACTTCTTATTTGCAGGTGTTAGGGGCGGTAGAAGGGTTCCTGGAAAAGGGCCGAGTCTATTGCGGTGAAAATAATATTGACCTCGATAAGGTTGTGGAGACACGTTTGTATCCTGATATGAACCCTTTTAGGTTCCAGGTGATATCTGTGGCGCATCATTCTATGGGGTCAATGAAAGGCCTTGCCAGTGGTGAATTTGCGCCGCCTGCAGGTTATGGCAAGCCTGATTATGCGGGTTTACAGACATTAGTTGCTGAAGCAAAAGCAAGTGTTGCCAGTGTCACCGAGGATGCAGCGGCAGAATTGGCTGGTGGACAGGTTTTATTTGCTTTGGGCGAACATAAGATGCCTTTCACCACAGAAAATTTTGTGATGTCATTTTCTCTGCCCAATCTTTATTTTCATGCGACCACCACCTATGACATTTTACGTATGCAAGGTGTGCCGCTGGGTAAAATCGATTTTATGGGCAGTATGCGCCTGGGAACCTAAGCACAGGTTATGACATAAAATACTAATGCTAATACTATTATTAATACTAACGGAGAATTAAAATGGACAGAGGTCATGCGATAGTAACGGGTGCGCTAGGGGGTTTAGGCACAGCAATGACTCATGTGCTTTGTGAAGCGGGTATACAGGTAATTGCCACTGATAGAAAGGCTGAGGACTATGAACCTTGGCGCGAAAAACTGCCCTCGGAAATACGCGACCAGGTTAGTTTCTATGCCCTGGATGTCACTAAGCAGGAAGCTGTAGATGAGCTAGCAGCAACTCTTGCAGCAAAAAATATTGAAATAGATTATCTGATAAATAATGCCGGTATTCAGGGCCCTGGCAGACCCTGGAAAATGGAGCGCAAGACCTGGGAGCGGGTCATGGATGTTAATATTTCTGGCACGTTTTATATGACCCATGCGTTTAGCGAAGGTATGTCAAAGCGGGGTTGGGGGCGGATTGTAAATGTGGCCTCGTTGGCGGCTTATCAGCCAATGCGTAATCAGGCGCCCTATTCCGCAGCTAAGGCAGCTATCACCGGTTATACCCGCTCTACTGCGCTTGATCTTGGCCGTCTTGGTGTAACCGTTAATGTTATTGCGCCAGGTATCATTATGCATTCGGGCCTGGATGGGCTTGTGACAGGGACTAATCTTGATGGGATTTCCAAATCAGTCCCTGTAGGTCGTCCTGGCCGGCCAGAAGAAATTGCCGCAACGGTTGCTTTTCTGGTTTCCGAAGGGGCGTCTTATATTACCGGTCAGACTATCCATGTTAACGGCGGATTATATTCCCCTGGTTGAGCTTGTTAAAAAGGTCTGTTGTTTTATGTGTGATAAGCTGGAGTCTCATTTGATGTATGGGATTTCAGATGATCACCTGGAGCCTAAAAGGCGCGTCTAGAAACACTCTGATTTTCTTTTAATGGGTTGGTGAATAATCTACCGCTTACCTGCTTTATCTATTTCTATAAGAAATTTTTTTGCCAAACTCTGGGCGTTTTTGCGGTGTCGATTATCAGCGCTGCTCCATGTCCGACAATACCAGCATATACGCTGCGCGATTGTGCCTTCTGATGGCTCGCCGAGTTTTTCCTTGAGGGCCAATATTTGAGTGCCCATAGCGACTAACTTTTCAGTTTTTTTGTCAGTTAAGCCTTTTAGTTCTTTGGGCGGGTTAAAGTCTCTAGCGCAGAATACCAGGTCATTGTTACCCTCAGCTGCACGCTCAAGGTGTGGAATAAGAAGCGCTTTTAGCTCAGCTTCAAGGGTGTCTAGTTTTGAATATAGTTTTACTTTAGCAATCATTGTTAGTGCTCAAAAATTCAGAACGTTTAGCTTGTGTGATAAGGGCCCCTCAGGGTTGGTGCTAAGCTGGTTGGTGCAAAGTGGATTGGTGCTAAGCATGATGGTAATTTGATCGTGGTCGGTTCATCGTTTTATAGGGTTGGCGGTTAATTTCCACGGTAGTTTCTTTATATTACGAATTCTTGCTTTTACTGATGGGGACTCATCTCGCATTGCCATGTCGAAGAATTGTTTTGCCTCGCGGGTATATTCAGGATGTTGTTTAGCTAATTCATAGAAGCCATTATATGACCATGCCCTGACAAACTTGTTGGTGTCGATTAACGTAACTTTCAAAAACTTGTCGACATGTTTTTTGTCGGCATTTTTAATTGGCATAAATGGCATGCTCTGAAGAATGTGTAATTTTGCTTGCCAGTGCTCTAGTGT
The DNA here is from genome assembly GCA_019090615.1 of Pseudomonadales bacterium. Classification (GTDB taxonomy): domain Bacteria; phylum Pseudomonadota; class Gammaproteobacteria; order Pseudomonadales; family Azotimanducaceae; genus JAHRVQ01. The sequence continues at coordinate 34,438 of JAHRVQ010000082.1, forward strand.
GTCGAGTCGGTGATAAATTATCTTTATCTGGGTTGCTTCAAGTATATTACCATCTTCTAACCAGGCCTTTATTAGCCAGGTTGAACCTTTTTGATAGGATTCGGTTTTTGTAAGCTTGACGATGGAGGTTGTAAAATCAGCTTGCTCTCGATAAGACTGGTATATTGCCTGAATATCGTCAGCTGATTTCCCGTCCCATGCTGCTAGTGCCTGTTCGAGACTCATAGTGAGTGTGACCAAATATTTTTACGCTCGGTGAATTTTTCTGGGGTAGATGTAGAGTGCCATAGTCAATTTACTATGCTCAGATCATGATTTTACATGAATGACGGCTAACTTTTGCGACGGTGTAGGGCGGATAATCAGTCGGTAAAAAATCTGTCATAAAAACACAAAACGAAGAATTTTTATTGGCACAAGCAGTGTTTTTAAAGCAGTCCTGTCCAGGGTGACGCCTTTGTAACCGGCAGCCGTTAAAGTCGGAAAGTTTACCCGGTCACTATCTGCCAATTCTGCCGCTGATTCGCTCAGCGGATTTATCGCCACAGTTTTCGCCGGCATGCTGACTATCGGTCTGTCTTTCACAAAACGTTCTGGATTGAGCAAATATCGTTCGTCAAGCGCCTGTTGTTTTTGTTCGGCGGTTTCATGGTAGCGTCCGGTAAAAACTTGCTCAGGCGTATAACCTGCCAGACCACTACAGTGATGCTCGAAGTTATAGCAGTCAAAGTAATCTTCGCGCCAGCTGCGAGCGTGACTCATATCGTTAAATCGACCTGGGTAATCGGGTTGGTACTTTCGTGTTTTGAATTGACTTTCACTAAAAGGATTGTCATTGCTGACACGCGGTCTGCTATGACTACAGGTCACATCCAGCTCACGCATTTGGTCCAGATAGCCATGTTCAGACTTCATTGGCCGCCTGGACCAATAGCCTGGGGGCCGTATTGTGCTGGGCCGGGCGCTGATTGCGCCGTTCACCGTTCTCACTCAGGCGTCGAAGAATACGGTGCATGGTGCTAACAGAACACAGATGTTGGCCTTGCTCAAGCAGTCGCCGGTAAACTTCGTCTGGCGGTTGATCTGAATAAGGTTTGCTACGTAATACCTTGATGACCTGAGCTCTTTCCTCTGCACTTAAGGCCCTGGGTTGAGTGGATTGCTTGCACGACCTTCGTGGCGCTGACTCATCGTTAACTGCGGGACGTTGATGTGCATAGACCGTGCTGCGATTGAGGCCAGGCGGCAAGCTTGACGGTCGTTGTTCGAGGACCACACTCATAGATCTTTCTCGCTGTTCAAATGATCGAGCAGCGACAAAGCTTTTTTTGGAGGTCAAGGCAATCGTTAGCGACCTCAAGTTTACGACTCAAGTGCGCATTTTCCTTTTCTAATTGATCAATACGGCGCTGCTCCGGCGTCTTTGATGCGACCGGGCCTGGTGCACTCTTGTTTAACCCGGCAACGCCATTTTCGGCAAATTCTCGGCGCCAGTCAGCCAGTTACTTTTTGACGTAGTTTTTGGCATATCCTTAACCTCTATAAGTCATCCTGAAATCTATGTTATCCCAAACAGAGGGTGTATGGGATCAGGTTGAAACACAGGGTATGGGCTTAAGATGCTCGGCCAATAAAGTCTGGCTAGTGTGCTTTTGCAAAATATATGATACTACGAAAAACTAAAGCTCTGGTCTAGCGATAGCTATGCCGGCAAATTTAACGCCCGTCGCTGTTGACGCGTTTGTTAAGCACCGTTACAGTGCTGTACATATTTACGTACATGTACAGGTTTAATGATATGAAAAGCATAAGCTATACCTCCGCCCGAAGCAACCTTGCCAAAACAATGGACCAAGTTTGCGATGACCACGCTCCAGTTGCAATAACACGCAAAGGTCAGGGTGCGGTGGTAATGATTTCTATGGATGATTACCAAGCTCTTGAGGAAACATCTTATCTCCTTCGGAGCCCGAAGAATACACGCAGACTCATAGACGCTGTTGCTGAACTTGAAGATGGTAAAGGCAAAGAGAAGGGACTGCTTGAGTGAAATTAATTTTTGCTGAGAAAGCGTGGGAAGATTATCTCTACTGGCAAAAAAACGACAAGAAAATCCTTAAACGCATTAATGGACTTATAAAGGATATTGCTAGGGACCCCTTTGAAGGTATCGGAAAACCAGAGCCGTTAAAGCACGCGCTGTCAGGTTATTGGTCTCGACGAATAAACGATGAACATCGAATTGTTTATAAAATTCAAGATAAATCTCTTTTAATCGCCCAGCTGCGATACCACTACTGATGCTTAAGGCCCAAAGCAGTGGTGCGTTTACGTATCCGACTGCCTTTGTTTGTTATGTGATGCTTGACGAGGGAAATGGCTAGGGTTTTCTATGATATTTTCGCTGAGATCTACATCAATATCTGGCCAATAGAAATGACCGGGGGATGGCTCTTCTACATTATAAATTACCTTCACCGCCTCGTCTCTAAACCAGGGAAAATCCTCATATGGCATAAATAATTCTTTACCGCTTGATGATAGAATCCATACCCCGTGCAGAGAAATATGTGTTACCTCAGTTACCGAAGTGTTCTTGCCAGGCACTAGTAAGCTCATCTAAATGCTCCTCAATTAATTTCTCGACATCTTTCAGTTGTTTTCTAGTGTAGTGATAATTCTTTGACAACTCAATATCCGGCTCAAGCCAGAACTTGGCCTCACCGTCACCTGAGACGACATGCACATGCATTCTCTCTTCTTCTCTAGAGAAGAAGAAAAACCTGTACCCGCTTTCCCGGAACACTGTAGGGCTCATTTAATCTCCTATAAAACATAATGCTAAGATCAACATCTTCTTAAATGGGCCGCGCGGGGTCTTTCTAATGGTTAAAATTGCCGCGCGATTAGCAATGGCGTTTGCTCGTTAATTTTACTCTCTTGTGTGAATATTGATCAATTTATTTCAAACCTAAAGGTATCAACTAGCCATCAATAGATTGATGCGCTGTTTATATCAGGCAGCCGCGATGACACGGTTTTACATTATACCGTGTCATTATCGCTTAGGCCGCTTGCTGTATACCTGCATCTCTGATTTCGGGGCCAACAGGTTCGCCGCAGATACTGCATACTGGTGTTTGCGCTATACGGTCCATGAAGTGTTGCCACGTTATTACCTGTTTTTGCCCACCGGCGCCATCGCCAGTTTTGCTCTCGCCTGGTCCAGCTTTGTACGGGTGTTGGGATGATAAAGACCGTAGTACCGTACCA
>JAHRVQ010000083.1 GCA_019090615.1 Pseudomonadales bacterium
AAGTGGTATGCCTTGCAGGGTAAGGCCGCCCCACCCGGTCTGCATAAAGTTACGAATATTTTGGTGATTGTCGTCGGCAGGGTGTTGTAGTACATCCTGCTGGTAATACTTGCCAAAACAGCTAAGCGTTTGGGTTTCGGTTAAATGATGTAATTTGGCGAAGGCAAAAATCTTACAGGAACCAGTATTTTCTCCAGCTTGATTTTCCAGCTTGCCATTAATAAAGGCCGTCGGGACAAAAAGATAGTGTGCGTCGATCACCGCCATGGTGGTTTCAAAATTAATATGGGTAGGCGAGCTGGATAAGCTATTGATAAATTCTTTGAGCGTCACGGAGTGCTTCATGGAGTGCTTCTTGCAGATTGAGTTTATTTGCGGATTATAGGTATCTAAAGCCGATTTAGGAGCTACGGATCAGCGGCAATGATTCAGCGGCAATGATTCAGCAGAAAAAGGTCAGGCAGATTATAAACTGTCGGCACAGATGTTGACCGACTATGATGCCATATTTAGCTGAGTTGCTACAGCGTCATAAATGCCCATAGCGGGAAAATGCCCATAGCGGGAAAGTGCCCATAGCGGATAAATGCCGAGGCTGGTTAATGCTGGGCCCGTAGCGAATCGTTTTCTATTTCCAGGGTTTCGATGCAGATTTTCATGGTGTCTTTTTCCGCGATGTGTTGTTGCAGGGCGTCCTCTAATTCGTTTGTTGCGCCAAGTTTTTTGTTGAGGGCATCGATTTCTTTATAGGATGCGCTTAATTCATCCTCCATTTGCTTTGAACAGGTATCTGACTCGATAACGTAGTGTTGGAGTCTTTCAAGTTCAGCGGCTTTTACGGTGATTTCTGATTCAGCGGCATTGCGCTGTGAGAGTAAGTTGGCAATCAAGTTTTTTTGCTGTTCGGATGCATCGCGGATCTTATTGATATCTATATTGTCATTATGTTTCGCCATGCTTTTTTCGGTGGCGGATTTTTTGCTGGGCGGGTCAAATTTTTCGAATCCCAGTTGTGTATTGTAAGCCTGAAGCAATTTGATGAATTTGTTTTCTGCATGCGTAGAGTACTCTTCCACAAAATGTTGTGTGGCTTTGATCAGTGTCGGCCAGCTTTCTTTCAGTGCATCTATATCGGATAGGCCAGACTTTTCAGTATCGGGTGTGGTTGTTGCTGGTTGGTCTGGGTCAGTTTCGTTTTGTTGAGTTGGCTGGTTTGACGTATCACTATGCATAAAATTGGCATCGGCGATCTGATTCATATTGTTAATGATCAGATCCCAGTGTTGACTTTCATCGGCAGCGTTGAGTGCGGTTATTTCGCTATCCAGAAATTGAAACCTTAGGGCGATGGCCTGGGCCGGGGTGCTTTGTTGTTGCTGGCAATTAATATCTGCCCCTGGCGAAGATTCGTTAAAATAAGATTGAGTATTTTGCCGTTCACCTAATAGTAAATCCTTGTATCTGGCGCGGTTGTGGTTGACTTTATCTAACAGGTCAAGTGTTGTTTGTTTCAGTTGATCCAGTTGAATTTTTAAGCGCTGCGTTCTTTTTTTTGTTCGTCTGTATAGATAAATCGCTGTGGTTATAATGCCAATCAGAAGTAGATAAACTTCTAGCATACCGATTAATGTTGTGTCCGTAAGGGTAATCATGGTCACAGCTCTATTTGTTACTGGGCTAAGTATTTTAGTGGGTCATGTTTTGAAAAATTAATATTAATTCTATCGTCATATTTGCCATCAATTTTATCGATGATCAATTTGTTCACGTAGTTGTTCATTTTCAGCTTCAAGTACTTCAATACAACCCAATAATTCTACAGTTTCTACAGCAAAATTATTCATCGATTCTTTCATATCATGGTTTTCAGAAACTGTTAGGGATAACTGTTTCATGTTGTTCTGCAGCGTATCAAGTTCTTGCTCAAGGGTTTGGATACATAAATCTGATTCAGCCAAAAAACGTTGGAGGGAAATTAGTTCGTCGGCTTTAATTGTAATTTCAGCCTCGGCGGCATTGCGTTGGGCCAGTAAATTGTCAATAAGGGACTGTTGCTGGCCTGAAATATCCTTGAGGCTACTTACATCTGATGTCAGGTTGTGGGGCGATGAAGAGTGTGGTGATTTGTTCTTGCTGGGTAAGTTCAATGCTTCGAGACCCAGGTCTTTATTGATATCATGTAACAGGTCGATCAGATGTGCTTCGGTATCGTTGGAACGATTGTGTACAACCTGTACTGCTGCTTCACAAATGCTTTTCCATTGTTTTGCTTGCTCAGAACGTTTCGATTTTTTTTTGCTGTTTTTTTCGGGTTTCTTATTTGGTATGTCAATGCCATCAACGATGGTGCCAAGCGTGTTTGTCAGATGACGCCATTTTTCGTCTTCATCAGCTGTTTTATGTGCTGCTAATTCGATTTCAAGAAATTTATGTCTTAATGCTATTGCCTGGCTAGAGGTGCTTTGATCCTGATTAACGGCCAGAATGCTACCAGGGGAAAATTTTTCAAATATTCTTTTTGTGTCTTCTATTTCCAGCGAGAGGTTTTCTTTGTAGCGGTGCCCCGCAGTATTGGCTTCTTCTATAAGCGTCCGAGTCGTGCCTTTTAGTTTTGTTAGCCATTCAGATAATTGATCAATTCGTTTCACGAGTTTGCGATTGGCCAATACCAGAGCACAGATGATTACCAGAAAAATACCGAATAATTCGATAACACCAACCAGAGCGTACTCAGACAGCATAAAGTATATTTTTCCTATTCTTCTTATTAAGTTTTCCTTGTAAGTATGGCTCAATGCTGAAAATTAGCACGGTTTACTATCATGTCCAGTTTTTCTTAAATATTGAGAGTGATATCAGCGACAGAATGCCTGCGGGGAATTGATTTTGAACGGCGACAGAACTTTATTTGGCACCACTATGATTACGGTCTTATCGGGCGAAGCTCTGCATAGAAGATCTGCATAGAAGCCTTGCATAAAAGCTCTGGGTAGAAGTTCTAATTAAAAGCAGATTTAGCACAAATGTATCTTAGTCAGGTGATTTAAGTAGGGGATCATATTGTGCCGCAATGGCCTGCTCCAACTTATCCTGGCGGTCTTGAATAGCGAGTAAGCCTGCCTGGTGTTCTTCAACAAAGGACTCGACGCTATCATAGCGGGCGATTTCAATGCCTTTGTTGAGTACTACGACACCTGTGGGGTTTTTGACATAGAATATGCCGCTACGCTTGTTTTTCACAGTTTGCTACTCACTATTTAGCCGGTTTAGCCGGTCGGTTTTTTTTCTTTTTTGCCGGTTTTTCTATCTTGGCTGCGGTTTCATGTTTCTGAATTTCTTTGACAATTGCGGCGCCCACGGAATTGGAGAACTGGTCATGATGGTTAGCTGCCCATTGATAGCTCTGGCTGCGATTGTCATTAGTTGACTGAAACACCGGCGCTACATAACGGGCAAATAATTCGTAACTATATTTCGTCTGTTGCCAATCGGCCCAGTTAGTGGCCATTTGCAGAAAACTGCCGAAACCACCTGATGCCTGTTGCAGTCTTTTAATTTGGGCAATGGCATCGTCCGGTGTGCCAATAACTGCTAAGCCGCTATCTACCAGTGCCTGGGCAGGGTTGGGTCCGGACGGGGCAATGGGCAATGCCGCGGCTTCGGTAAAATATTGCACCCATTTGGGTAGGCCATGTTGAACATTTTCGAAGGCTTGTTGGGTGGTTTCTGCAATATGCATTGGGCCAACCAGGGACCATTGCGAGCGATTAACCTGTTGGTCGTTCTCTTCAGCTTTGCGTTGGTAAATCTCCCAGTTGCTGGCCAGGGCATCAAAGCCGCCTGCGGACGTTGCGCCAATGGAGAGTAAACCGAGCCCATGGCTGCCTGCAGCGCTGGCACCGGCCGGGGATATTTGTGAAGCAACGGCCATTTCGACCATTGGTTTGGTAAACGGCTGGAGTTGTAGCTGCGCTTCATTGAGTTCGAAATAGCTACCCTTACGAGAAACTTTTTCGCCTTTTAATAGCGGTACCAGAACTTCAATGGCCTCTAGCATCATATCGCGTTGATTAAGTGGGTTAATACCCAGCATAAATGCATCGGAAGGTAGTGCGCCTGGGCCAACACCAAATGCAACCCGGCCTCGGGTCATATGATCAAGTTGCATAATACGATCGGCAAGCATAAAAGGATGGTGGTACGGTAAGCTTGAGACACCGGTGCCAAATTTGATATGTCGGGTGCGTTCTGCCGCAGCAGCAATAAAAATCTCTGGGCTGGCGATTATTTCAAAACCGGCTGAATGGTGTTCGCCGATCCAGGCATAATCATAGTTAAGGCCATCCAAATGACTGATTAGTTCCAGATCACGCTCAAGGGCCAGGGTGGGGTTTTCCTCCAGGCAATGGAATGGGGCGAGAAATATCCCGAATTTTAGATTTTCGCCAGACATGAGATACTCCATTGGTAGGTTACTGCCAGTCTAGAGATTGACGTTAGCCGATGTCAATCACAGAGGCATATACAATAATTATGGTTGTTGAAGGAGGTAATGGATGGAAGATATAGTGGCTACTAGCATTCGCGATGAACGTATTAAGACGGCGTTTATCAAAGCTAATGATCTCACCTTTGAGGTGGATCAATGTGGTCAGGGAGATAAGTTGGCCATCTGTTTACATGGCTTTCCAGAACATAGTTTTTCCTGGCGTTATCAGTTGCCGATGTTAGCGGAGTTGGGGTATGAGGCCTGGGCGCCGAATTTGCGCGGTTATGGTAAAAGTTCGCGGCCACCGTTTGTTGAAGATTACCATATGCAAAATTTGCTAGCCGATGTGGCGAGTTTGATTGATGTGTCGGGGCATTCTGAGGTGGTATTGATTGCCCACGACTGGGGGGCAATTATTGCCTGGCAGTTCGCGATCCAGAAAATTCGCCCCTTGAGTCAACTTATTATATGTAATGTACCGCATCCAGAGCCAATGAAAAAAATGTTCAGTTCTAGCTGGGAACAATTAAAGAAATCCTGGTATGTTTTCTTTTTTCAGCTGCCAAAACTTCCAGAATTTTATCTGGGCAAGAATCAGGCCCGTGGGGTGGCGTCGCTGATGCTTAAAAGCAGCAAGATCAGGGCGCAGTTTCCTGCCGAGGTGCTCAATGTGTATCAAAGAAATGCCCATCAGCCAGGCGCTTTGACGGCCATGATTAACTATTATCGGGCCTTATTTGGGCCGATATTCCCTCGCTCAGGGCTTTTTTCCAGCGCTCGCTCAGGGCTGTTTACCCGCTCAGGGCTGTCTACCCGCTCAGGGCTGTCTACCCGCTCAGGGCTGTTCAGCAAAAATGCAGCAGCGGTGACGGCGCAGATTGAAATTCCCACTTTAATGCTATGGGGTGAAGAAGATATTGCGCTGACTAAAGCCACCACCTATGGCACTGATAAGTGGGTAGAGGATTTAACTATTCGTTATTTGCCGGGTATATCTCACTGGGTGCAACAGGAAGCGCCGACAGAGGTTAATGCCATGATCAGCGCTTTTTTGAATGCCGAGCCAGTGCCAGAGGTTGAATGGCAGATGTTGCTTAAAAAGCCTGACTAAGCACTGAACGGTATGCACTGAACTGTGTGCACTGAACTGTATGCACTGAACTGTGTGCACCAAATCGTGAGCACTGAAGCATTTGTTTACTGTCCAAGATGGGTTGCGAATATTTCTTTTACTTTGCCCTGCTTAATGCGCAAATCTAACCATAGGTCAATATAATTTTTCCAGGTCTCGTCAGGCGGTAGCAGATAGCCTTTTTCTGAAAAGGTGAAGTTCCTGTTGGGCAGGGCGGCACAGAGTGCTGGGTGTTTGGCGGTCTGGAGTTGTACCTCAATTTGATCGGTAATCATCAGGTCTGCTTTTGATGAAATGAGCTGATCGAAAATGTACCGATTATCCGAGAATATAGCGATGTTGGCCTGCTGAATATTTTGCCGCAAAAATATTTCGTTGGTGCCGCCAGGGTTAACAATGATATTAACCTGCGGCTGGTCAATTGCTTCGAGCGATTGATATTGGCCGATGTCTGTACAGCGAATAATAGGTGTTTTGCCACCGGTATGATAAGGCCTTGTGAAGTAGCCAGTTCGTTGGCGTTGCAAGTTAATTGAAATACCGCTCATGGCGATATGGAATTGGCGGTTTTTAAGGTGCGGCATTAAATCTGGCCAGCTCGTGTGTACCCATTCAATTTTAGCGTCGAGGGAGGCGGCTAAATCTTGCGCCATGTCTATGTCAATGCCGGTGTATTTCTGGTTTTGGTCAGCATAGGAAAAAGGCGCATAGTCACCCGTGGTGCCAATGCGGATTACCCCTGTATGCAGTATCTGATCTAAAAGGTTGTTATAACGTTCAATATGTCTAATGGCCTGGATTAATTTTGCTGCGGTTTCACTCTTCAGGCCTTTTATATTAAGTGTTGTTGCTGTGGTTGTTGGTTTGCCTGATTGGCCTGCTAACGATTTTGTTATATCGGTGCCCAGCTCGATTAGTCTGGGTCTGATTACAGAAGCTAGATCGAGGATTTCGCTGGGTTCGTTAGCTGGGCTCAAACGCCAGTAATCGAACCAATATTGCTGTATTTCTTTAGCAGCGTTAATTTGAAGCTGAAAAAATCTTTGGCTGGAGTCTGCTTTGATATTGTATTTCAGGCCTTGATCCACCGCAGCATTAAGTACAATGGTTTCGCGTTGTAAATCTTCAATAGGTAGCTGATGATGCCATTTATAGGCAGCGACAGCCTGCATAAGTGCTAGCCGTTGCTGCATCAAGCCGGCAGTATCAGCAAAAAGGTGCCCGCATAGGCAGTAAAATACAATAAATATGCAAAACCGCGTCATCATTTTTAAGCCTGGTGTCGAAAATTTAAGTTTACTGAATTACCCAGGGAGGCGTCATCTACAGATTGGGGATAATTTTTAAAATATTAGCCGCCTATGGTCGCTGGATTCAAAACCGAAATGCCTCAAAACGAATCATCGCAGTAGTTAGTGTTGTAGTTAGCGCTGTTGCTAAATATTTTGCTGCAGATATTGCGTAAGCAGGTAAACTGTGGCTCTTTTATCAGTTCTTAGAATGATCATCAGGAGTGCAGTCGCGTAATGAAACAAGCTAAACCGGAACAACCGTCAGAACAATTATTATATCAACAGGATGGTCATAAAGTGACCTTGACGCTAAATCGTCATGATATTCGCAACGCGATTTCAGGTGATGCAATGATTGATGCGATTGTGGCTGCTTGCGCGAGGATCAACCGTGATAAAACTGTCCGGGTCGCTATTTTGACGGCAGCCGGCAGTGCGTTTTCTTCCGGCGGAAATGTCAAAGAAATGCGTGATAAAGAAGGTATGTTTGGTGGTACAGCGGCTGAAATAAGAGATGGCTACCGGCATGGTATACAGCGTATACCGCTGGCCTTTAGTCAATTGGAAGTACCAATTATTGCGGCTGTAAATGGCCCTGCAATTGGTGCTGGTTGTGATCTTACTATGATGTGTGATATGCGTATCGCGTCAGAAAACGCTGTTTTTGCTGAGTCTTTTGTTAAGGCTGGGCTTGTACCTGGTGACGGCGGTGCCTGGTTTTTACCGAGAGTGGTTGGGCTGTCGCGGGCTAACGAAATGGCCTTTACCGGTGAGCCCGTTAATGCCGCCAAAGCCCTGGCCTGGGGGATGGTATCCGAAGTTGTCGCTGCAGATGACTTGATGACAGCGGCCAATGCTCTGGCCGATAGAATTGCGGTTAATCCGCCGAGTGTATTACGGATGACGAAAAAGCTTATTCAGGAAGCGCAAACCTCATCGCTTGAATCGATTCTTGAAATGTCGGCGTCGTTTCAATCACTGGCGCATCAGACCAGCGATCATGTTGAGGCGGTGAATGCTATTATCGAAAAGCGTCCAGCTAAGTTCACGGGTGCCTAGTTGGGCCTGGGCTCCATTTATGCGGTACTGGTTATGTAGTGCTGGGATTTCATGAAATAGTGGGGGCGGTGTTCAGGGGTTTTCCAACAGGTTATATTTTTTTAGGTAACCCCTCAGCTGATGGTAGCTGACGCCGAGCGCCTGCGCGGTTTGCTTCTGCTTGAACTGGTGACTGGCGAGGGCATTTTTAATCAGTTCAATTTCAATATTTTTCATGGTGAGGCGTAAATCAATGGGGAAGTTTTGCCTCGGCGCTGCTTGCGAGGGGCCCGAGGGTTGTTGCGCTGCACCCGTCTGTAAATCTACGCCTTCGGTTAAACTATTGCCAGTGCTGGCGCCTGAGTGTTGTTTGTCCGGTGGGCTATTATCTGGTCTCGGTATCTTGGCTGGTCGAATATTTGGCGTGGGCCGATAAGGGGATTCAAATGGGTCGAGACATATATTGTCGATGAGTGTGTTGTTTTCCTGGTTTCTATAGATGCTTCGTTCAACAACATTTTTGAGTTCCCGAACGTTGCCTGGCCAAAAGTAGGTGCGCAGTATTTTGCGGGCCGTGGTGCTGAAACCAGGAAAATATTCGAGGCCAAGTTCGATGGTCATTGCTACCGCAAAATGCTCCGCCAATATTAGAATATCGTCTTCTCGGTAACGTAGCGGCGGCAAAGTTATTACATCGAATGCAAGTCGGTCTAACAGGTCTTCGCGAAATATTCCGTCGCGGGCCAGTGTGGGCAGGTCGGTGTTGGTTGCGGCAATCAGTCGTACATCGGTGCTGATGGTTTTGCTGCCACCGAGGCGCTCGAATTCTCCATATTCGATGACGCGGAGTAATTTTTCCTGCACTGTTGCGGAGGTGGTGGCTAGTTCGTCCATAAACAGGCTGCCCTTGTGGGCCCGCTCAAATCGGCCAAGGTGTTGCTTTTGCGCGCCAGTGAATGCGCCTGCTTCATGGCCAAATAACTCTGTTTCGAGAAGCGATTCGCTAATGGCGGCGCAATTCATTTTTAGGAATTGCTGGTCCCAGCGGTGGGATAAATAATGCAGTCTGGCGGCGATGAGTTCTTTGCCTGTGCCACGTTCGCCGACAATCAGTACCGGTTTGTTTAATGGGGCAACTTTAGAGGTTAGCTCAAGCACTTCAAGAAACGCAGCTGATTCGCCGATGAGTCGGGTTTGAGATTCGTCTCGGGTCATGGGAATTCCAATTTGAGTGAGCTTGCTTAACGAATATTGTTTTAGGTTATTTGACCTATTATTGGCTAATTTGGCCAAATAACAAGCAAAGTACTGGGCTGCGTTTAATGTTTTTATTATGTGGCTGATAAGAGTCAGAGGCAGGCAAGAAGACTAAATAAGGCACTATTTTCAATTATTACAGTGGTTTAGACAAAATTATGACGGTTCTATTGGGGGTAGATATGAAAAATGTAATAACTGGTATGAAAAATGTAAGGATAAATGTGATAGAAGAAAGTAATAAAATATATGTCGAATGATTGCTCCTGAAGCAAGTAGTTGCAGTTCACGAGTTAATCATTACGTCGCCAGGGTATCCTTATACATGACAGGGTGCCATTTAGTTTGACTTGAAATGAGGGCGTGCAAATGGGTATTTTTTCCAGGTTTACAGACATTGTAAATGCCAATATTAATGCAATTCTGGATCGCGCTGAAGATCCGGAGAAAATGGTTCGTCTCATCATTCAGGAGATGGAAGAAACCCTGGTAGAGGTTCGTACCCAGTCAGCGAAATTAATTGCGGATAAAAAAGACATTGGTCGGCGTAAAGATCGCTTGCAGAATACTGCCGCGGATTGGCAAAAGAAGGCTGAGCTGGCTTTATCTAAATCCCGAGAAGACCTGGCTAGAGGCGCACTAAAGGAAAAAAGCTCAGTATTAGATGCGGCAGCGATACTGGCAGAGGATTACGCTCAAATTGAGACTAATTTGCAGAAACTTTCCACCGATGTTGCGCAGCTACAACAAAAGCTAACGGATGCCAAATCTCGGCAGAAAGCCCTGAAAATACGTGCTCAAACTGCTGAATCACGCATGGGCATAAAACGCCAGATGCATGATGTTGATATTGATTCTGCTATGAGTCGGTTCGAACAATATGAACGTAAGATCGATTTGTTGGAAGGCGAGGTGGAAAGTTATGATCTTAGCCAGCGGAATCTGGCTGATGAAATAGCTGACCTTGAAGTGGATGAAAAAGTGGATAGAGAACTAGCACAACTAAAGGCCCAGTTAAATCAATCTACCGATAGCCATCAAGATCCAGGTTGAGCTACCAGGGGGTAGATGTGTATAACTTTATTTTGGCTGATATTTTTTCGGTTAGCACTTTTTTCAGGTATTAATGATGGATGGTATTCTCGTAGCGATATTTGTACCGGTGGTAGTTTTTTTGGTATTTGTGGCGCCATTGTGGATTATTTTTCATTATCGATCGCGGGCGCAAACGGCCGATGGCTTGACCCGTGGCGAGCGCGCAGAGCTTTCAGCCATGATTGAAGTGGCCAACGAAATGGCAGCAAGAATTGAAACGCTTGAAGCCATACTGGATGTAGAAAGTCCGGGTTGGAAAGAATCCGAGCGGCGCACCAGATAAGGTTTATTGTACAAATGGGTTTGGCTGTAATTGGCTGTAATTGGCTGTAAGTAGTATACGGAGGGGGATTTTAGTGGCGAGGTTAGACCGAGATATACGTATGGCTGAACGCGTAGCAAAGCGCGCTAATCGCCTTGCGGACAGGGCCAGGCGGCGGGCGCAGCGAGACGGACAGAGCGCGCAGCCGGCCTTTGACAGAGAGCAGGATGAACGAATGTTTGATGGAAGCGCGTCGGCAGAGGATTATTCTAATCTGCATACAGATAATAAATATCGGAGTAGACGGAAATCAAGCCGCCGCAGGTCTCGCTATCAAGCTAAGCTAAGGTCGAAGATAGATACCTGGGGTTGTCGTAAGCGGCCAGCTTTTGGCAATTTTTATCGTAACCGGCAGGATAAGAAAGTACTCGGTATCTGTTCCGGGATAGCGGAATATTTCGGTTTGGCCCCCTGGAAAATAAGATTGGTTGCCGTATTTACGCTGTTTACAATTCCCTCGTTAGTTGTTCCGGCGTATTTTATTGGTTATTTCTTTATAGATAGTAAACCCTATTATCGTGAAGTGGCGGATCGCTATCAGAGACAGTCTAAAACACGATCGAAAAACAGTTCTAGCACTAAGCAGTCGGATACAGATGCAGATGCTGCACCTGAAGTGAACAATACCAATGCTTTAGGGCTTGCCAAACATAAGTTTGCAGCAATTGAAGTTCGACTGCGGTTGATGGAAACCCATATCACCTCTTCCCAGTTCGCTTTGCAAAATGAGCTAAGAAACATTGTTGGTGACGAGGGCTAAATTAGCCGCAAAACCGGTCTGGATAGTCGGTAAAAATACCATTAACACCAAATTGTTTCAGGGTTAACATTGTCCGTGGTTGGTTAACAGTAAATACAAAAACTTTGAAGCCGCTGGCATGGGCTTTGCGTACCAGTTTTTTATTAATTTGTTGAAGTGACAGGTTTATTGAATAAGCGTTGAGCGACTGGCCAGCGAGGATATAATCTTGTCGCTGGGGTCCAAACAGGACGCCGCGTTTGTATTTTGGATTCACCAACGCCAGTTGCTGATGGTCGAAAGATGAAATCATAAATTCACTCTGATGCCAGCCGTTTTGGCATAGCCGATCTAATAATACGTTCACCGCAGCAGCGGTCCTGGGGCCTTTGAGTTCAATGTTGATGCGCGCGCGATGGTTAATCTGCTCGACCACTTCCAGTAAGGTGGGGATCTGTTGTCCCTGGCCTGCGTCCAGGGTGCGGAGATAGGCCAGGGTTGCATCAGTGACCAGGCCGATGCCATTGGTGGTGCGTTCAAGGTTATTGTCATGGATGATAATTAATTCTGACTCAACCAGATAGACATCTAGCTCCACCCAGTGACAGTTCATTGCAACCGCTGTTTCAAAACTTAATAAGGTGTTTTCAGGCACATGCCCGCAGGCGCCTCGGTGGCCAATACATAGGTAGTCAGGCTGGTGCGTTGGTAAATTGTCTGCCGAAAACGAGTCAGAGTCAGATAGCCTGGACATTTTATTTGTTCGCCTGGTGATGAATTTACACGTTAATACTACGGGTAAACAGGTAGCCATTTAAATGGCCCAGTTAAAGATAAGTGATATGCAGTCGAATACCTCGTACAATTGGTACTATTCAATTTTATTCATTTGTCGACGATGAGCTATCAAGTACTAGCCCGAAAATATCGCCCAGCAAACTTTGAAGAGCTGCAGGGGCAGCAGCATGTCTTGCGTGCACTGATGAATGCGCTGGATAATAATCGGCTGCATCATGCCTATCTATTTACTGGTACACGTGGTGTCGGTAAAACCACCATCGCCAGAATATTGGCCAAATGTTTAAATTGTGAAACAGGTATTTCTGCCACGCCCTGTGGAACCTGCGGCTCATGCCTGGAAATTGCTGAAGGGCGTAATGTTGATCTTATTGAATACGATGCGGCTTCTCGTACTAAAGTCGAAGATACCCGAGAAATTCTTGATAACGTGCAATATTTGCCCTCTCGGTGTCGCTTCAAGGTGTATTTAATTGATGAAGTTCATATGTTATCGAATCATAGTTTTAATGCCTTATTAAAGACTCTGGAAGAACCACCTGAACATGTCAAATTTCTCCTGGCAACCACTGACCCAAAAAAATTGCCGATTACAGTTTTGTCACGTTGTCTGCAGTTTAACCTGAAAAACATTTCCCCCGAAGGCATCGTCAAATATCTACAAAAAATCCTGCCAGTCGAAGGTATCAAATTTGATGATGCGGCATTATGGCAATTAGGCAGGGCAGCTGATGGCAGTATGCGTGACGCGCTTAGCCTCACTGATCAGGCAATTTCGTTTGGGAATAATTCTGTTAATGACGCCGATGTAAAGTCGATGTTAGGCAGTATTGATCAGTTTGAAGTCTATGCGCTGTTAAATTGTCTGATTGATAATGATGCCGCAGCATTGTTGGCTAAAATTAGTGCATTGGCTGAATTCGCCCCTGACTATTCAGCATTGCTCGCTGAGTTGTTGTCGGTTTTACATCGAATTGCGGTTACCCAGGCGGTGCCAGCTTCTATGGATAATAGCCAGGGTGATCAGGCGCTGGTGACGGCGGCTGCAACTGCTTTAAGCCGAGAAGATGTGCAGTTGTTTTATCAGATTGGCCTGATTGGTCAGCGAGACCTGCCATTTTCCCCTGACCTTCGTACCGGATTTGAAATGGTGTTATTACGTATGTTGGCGTTTACGCCCTTTGACGCTGAAACTCCTGGGGATGCTGCTGAGTCAAAAAAAAAAATAATTTCAGGGCCGGCTAAGGTCAATATTACGGACCGCCAGCCTGATCAAAACCAGCGGGATAAAATGTCCATTGGTACGGATGAAACAGCGACAAAACCGCCGAATAATCCTCCGCAGCAAAGTAAAGTAGCCGATTTACTCGCCAGTCTAAAAAAATCTGCGCTCAACAAGACAGCGAAAAACCCGCCTGCAACAATGCCCAGTACAAACCCAGAAACAACACCAAGAAGCAATCCACTAGTGAATATTAATTCAGCATCAGTGGAAGAGCCCTCAGCGGCACTAAACAAAGAGCCCTCAGCTGCTCTGAATAAAGAACCCTCAGCGGCTCTAAACAAGGAGCCCTCAGCTGCTCTGAATAAAGAACCCTCAGCGGCTCTAAACAAGGAGCCCTCAGCTGCTCTGAATACAGAACCCTCAGCGGTTCTAAACAAAGAGCCCTCAGCGGTTCTAAATAAGGAGCCCTCAGCGGCTCTAAACAAAGAACCTTCAGCGGCTTTAAATAAGGAGCCCTCAGCGGCTTTAAATAAACAACCCTCAGCAACCGCAGTACAAGAACCCGCAAGGAAACCTTCGGTTGATTTAACCATCCCAAAGCCCAATTCTGCGTTGCCAGATGTTACGCATTCAGTTGGTCAACAAGAGGCTGGAGCGGACCCTGCAGAGTTGGTAAAATTTGAACATTTTAAGCCTGAGCGTTGGTCACAAATATTGCCTAGACTGGAACTAGTGGGGGTCACCTTATCGTTGGCTAGCCACTGTGTATTGATTGCGATTAACGACAATTGCTGTCAATTTCAATTGAGTGAAAAGCATAATGCATTATGGAATACCAGCCATCAGGCAAAAATAGCAACGGCTTTGGGTATATTTTTCAACCGTGAGCTGCATCTTGAGTGTTCGATTGGCATTTGCGCCACGCAAACACCGGCGGAAATAGTTATGGCAGAAAAAGCCCGCGACTTGGCCGCTGCTGTGGAGGTCATTGAGAACGATGACAAGGTACAACAATTAATTAGTCGATTTGAAGCTAAGGTTGAAAAAAGTTCTATAAGGCCAAATTCCATAAGGCCAAAACAGCGTATTGGAGAGTAAAATGTCGATCAAAGATGGTTTGGGTGACTTGATGAAACAGGCCCAACAAATGCAGGCTAAGATGCAAACAGTACAGGATGACCTGGCCAATACCGAAGTTATAGGTGAGTCAGGAGCGGGTATGGTTTCAGTGACCATGACCGGCCGACATGATGTAAAACGGGTTAATCTTGATGATAGTTTGTTGAAAGAGGATAAAGAGGTACTTGAAGATCTGATTGCTGCGGCCATCAATGATGCAGTGCGCCGACTTGAACGGAATCAAAAAGACAAAATGTCCGAGATTACCGCCGGTATCCCAATGCCCCCAGGGTTTAAGTTTCCAGGATTATAATTAAATTGGCGAAATTAATCATAGATGAGCTGATAGATGCATTAAGATGTCTTCCTGGCGTTGGGCCAAAGTCGGCGCAACGGATGGTGATGCATTTGCTGGAACGAGACCGTAATGGGGCGAGACAGCTGGCTGATAAGTTAGTCACAACCATGGATAAAATTCGCCATTGTGCCCAATGTAGAAATTTTACCGATTTGGAAATCTGTCAAATGTGTTCATCTCCGGCGCGTGATGGGCAGAGTTTGTGCGTGGTGGAAAACCCCGCCGATCTGATAGCTATCGAGCAAACGGGTCAGTTCAGGGGTAAGTATTTTGTCCTGATGGGAACATTATCCCCTATTGACGGTATTGGCCCCGATGAAATTGGTATTGATATACTGGCGGCGCGCTGCGTGGATGAAGTAAAAGAGGTAATATTAGCCATTGGGTCATCAGTAGAAGGTGAGGCCACGGCACATTATATTGCTGAAATGATCAAACCGAGGGGCATTGAAGTGTCTAGAATTGCGCAAGGTATCCCCATGGGGGGCGAGCTTGAGTATATTGATGCTGGCACCCTTTCTCATGCATTGACTGGCAGAAAAGTAATTTAATCCATGACCGGCAAATACGAATTAGTAGTTTCAACACCACGCCTCAAAGATATTGTTGACACCTGTAGAAACAAACCAGCAATTTCTGTTGATACTGAGTTTGCGCGCTTCAATACCTATTATCCGATTGTAGGTCTGATTCAATTATATGATGGTGATCATTGTTATCTGATTGATCCACTGGAAGTTGAGGACTTATCGAGCTTATCTGATCTATTCCAGGATCCAGCGGTGGTTAAAGTCTTTCATGCCTGCTCAGAAGATATGGAAGTATTTCAGCATACACTGGGTGTCTTGCCCGCCCCGGTTTTCGACGCTCAGATAGCTGCAGCGGTGCTTGGGGTTGGTTTTTCAATTAGCTATCAGAATCTGGTTGAGCATTATTTATCGCTTCATATTGATAAAGGTGAGACTCGTTCTGATTGGCTACAAAGGCCTCTCAGTGACAAGCAGCTGGACTATGCGGCCCAGGATGTCATCTATTTACTGCAGGTGTATGAAAAACAACAACAGTTATTACAGACAAAAAACAGACTTAGCTGGTTAGATGACGAATGTCGTGATCTGGCGCAAGATATACCCACTCAAATTGATCCACTGGATTATTATCGGAAGGTAAAAAATATCTCTCGGCTTGATGCGCGTCAACTGACCTTGTTGCGTTCTTTGTGTGCCTGGCGAGAGCGCATGGCGCGGGAACTCGATATTCCACGAAATCGAGTCGTCGAAGAAAAATCTTTGTTTATTATGGCGCAATTATCGCTGGCCAGCAGGCAGACGTTACAGGCGCAGGCGAATTTATCACCGAAGCAATTAAGACGTTATGCCGAGGTTTTGATCGAGCAAATCGAAAGTGCGCAGGATATGCCCAATGAAGACCTGGCGCCCGTTGAAACACATAGCTCGGCACCTGTGAGCAGTAAAAGTATCAAAGCGTTGCGGGCTCTGGTTGAACAACAGGCGAAATTATTTGAAGTTGCACCTGAACTGCTTGCTAAACGGCGGCATCTGGAGCGGTTGCTGCGTTCGGGAGGTGATACGGGTCAGTATCAACTTCCAGATGCCTTGAAAGGCTGGCGGGAACAGATTGTTGGTCAGGTCTTGCTGCAGTCATTGAATGCAGATAGTTAGTTTCCAGCACTGTTTTGTGGGCTGTTTATTAAAGCTATTTTATTGAAGCTATTTTATTAAGGGTTATTTTATCGCGCTGCTTCTAAGCGGCGATTATAAGCGCCTGGTGATTTTGGAAAGCGTAATGGCATTATTGTGTGAAGTTTATAAGAGTGACAAACATCCAGAGGTATATATTTATGTGCCCAAAGACAAAGGTTTACAAAATTTGCCAGAGGACTTACGAGCCAAGTTTGGCGAGCCAGAACTGGCCCTCACTTTTGAATTAACTGAACACCGTCGGTTAGCTAAAGAAGATAGTCAGGAAGTGCTGAAAAATTTGCAATCGCAAGGTTATCATTTACAAATGCCGCCGCTAAAACTGGGGCAGTTGGGGCTAGCTGACTAGTCATGCAGAAATTCTGGAAAGAGAAACCCTTGTCAGCAATGAATTCTGTCGAATGGGAAAGCCTGTGTGATGGTTGTGCTCGATGTTGTCTGCATAAGCTTGAAGACGAGGCAACAGGTGAGGTTTATTATACTAGGGTTGTCTGCCGCTATCTTGATGAACAAACCAGTACCTGTAGCGATTATAAAAATCGGAATAAAAATGTCCCTCATTGTGTTCACCTGACGGTTAAGAATATCGATGAGTTTTCCTGGTTGCCTGATACCTGTGCCTATCGTCTGTTATCGGAAGGAAAAGATTTACCCCAATGGCATCCGCTGCTTAGTGGTTCGAAAGAAACAGTGGCGCAGGCAGGCATAGGGATTAAAGACAAGGTGATTAATGATCGCTATGTTCATCCAGATGGCTACGAGGAGCATATCATTCATTGGGTAGGGCAATAGCGTTGGTAACCCCATTAATATGAGTATGATCGATAACTACCAGTATGTTATCGCCTGGGTAATATATTGCCTGGCGGGTCTAGGCTGCTCATTGGTTTGCTGGAAAGTGACCAGTTATATGCGCAACTATAGCTGGCGAGGACTGATACGGGGCACGGTATTAGTATTGATTTTTACGCCCTGGTATACACAGCAATCAACTTTGTTTTTCGCCCCAGCTATCTTGATTTTATTCATGGATTTGCTGATTGAAGGCGCAAAAAGCGGCCTAAGAGGCGGGCTTGTCATTCTTACCAGTTTGTTTGTAATGCTGGTTATACTGACTATCAGGCAGTATCTGCGACGTAGACCGCAAGATGTTTAATCTACCCCGGAACAGGCCTGTGACCGTAAATGTCAGCGATATTTAGCCAATATGCAGGTTTTTATTCCCAATCTATACTGTAGTTAAACTAATTTAATATAACGGTTGCGGATGCTGAAATTGTTGGCGCGGGTGATGTGTTCTACCGCGATGTTAGTGGTCGGTCTTTATGCCGAAGCAATGCCAGATAATGCGTCTGAACAACGTAATGATATACGATTAATTATCGATATTTCTGGGAGTATGAAGCAAAACGACCCGGAAAACCTGCGTGTTCCTGCGGTAAATCTGCTGGTTAATTTACTGCCGACAAATGCCTCGGCCGGGGTTTGGACCTTTGGTCAGCAGGTCAATATGCTGGTGCCTTATCAGGCTATTGATGACCGGTGGAAAAAAGCTGCATTAAGTAATACCAATAGAATAAATTCTACCGGCTTATATACCAATATAGGGGTTGCGCTGGAACAGGTATTATTGGCAAAAGGCCCTGCTGGCACAGCCATTCTTCTCACTGACGGCGTGGTAGATATTAGCAAAGATCCGTCGGTGAACCGCAAGGAAAAAGCGTGGATTGTTAACCAGTTACTGCCAAGATTAGTTGCTGCTGGGGCGTTGGTTCATACGGTTGCACTATCTGCAAATGCGGATGCTAATTTATTACAGGAATTAGCCCGTTCCACTGGTGGTATTTTTGATATTGCCTCTACTCCTGATGAACTTACCAGTATATTTTTGCGGATGTTTGATGACGCGGTGGAACAGGACCGGTTGCCTTTGCAAGGTGGTCAGTTTTCAGTGGATTCCAGTGTCGAAGAGTTTACTTTGTTAGCGTTTAGCGGTGACGATGCAATTGCGATTCAGCTGCGTTCGCCGGCAAACGAATTTTATCTCAAAAATAGCCATCCAAATTTTGTTCAATGGTATGAAGACAGTGGTTTTGAGTTAATTACTGTGAAACAGCCGGTTGAAGGTGAGTGGCAGCTGTTTGCGGACGAGGATCCGCAAAATAGAGTGACGGTACTCAGTAATTTGAAATTGCAGGTGACCAACTTGAATAACACCGTCTATGTTGGCGATGTTCCGGCGCTGAAAATTAGCTTTTCAAATGATGGACAGCGCATTATCGACGCAAAATTTCTTGACCTGATGGACGTCCAGTTGTTAGTCCGTAAGCCATCTGGCGCCAGGGTGGGTACACCGTTAACAGAATATAGTGAGGGCGTTTTTAGTACTGCTTTGGCGGTGCTTGATGAGCCTGGCCGTTATCAACTCAAAGTGAGTGTCGATGGTAGGACGTTTAAGCGGGAGTCGGTTCAGGAAATCGAATATCAACAACCGGTGCAGATAGAATTTATGCAGGAGCAGAGTCTGTTAAAGGTTGTGCCGGCCTCGATAGGTCTATTTAGCGATCAGCTAAACGTTATTGCGGCGGTTAAAGATGCCAATGGCAAGCGTTCTTTGCTGCCAATGTCGGTGGTGGACGGTGAATATTGGCAGGCCTCGTTAAGTAACTTTAGTCCGGGTCAGTATGATGTTGCTTTGCATATCAAAGGAACCACCAGTGCGGGTCAGTTTATCGATTATAATGCCGCTAAAATGCAGGTAGTTATCGGTGCTGCGGAACTGCAAGATGTGCCGCA
This sequence comes from Pseudomonadales bacterium, assembly GCA_019090615.1. Lineage (GTDB taxonomy): Bacteria > Pseudomonadota > Gammaproteobacteria > Pseudomonadales > Azotimanducaceae > JAHRVQ01. The sequence goes on from JAHRVQ010000083.1 coordinate 19,382, forward strand.
AACAGATCCCGCTTTGGCGGATGATGTGGTACAACAAGATGGAATCTTTACCCGGATAATTGACTGGCTAACGAATAATCCGCTTTATGTTGGCGCTGGATTGGCGAATTTTCTGATTGCAGGCGCAGCTTACTGGTTCTTCAAAAAGCGCGCTAAAATTGAGGATGAAGATGAGGATGCCGAGCTGACAGAATTACTCGCTGGTCAGGATGGTAGTGCTGTCGATGAACCAGCTGCTGAGCTGGAGGCAGAACCTGACCCCGAAAGTGATGATAAATTTGGGGCTGGTTTGTCTGAAATTGTTGATGCCTGGGGCGATGAAGACGATGAAGATGTGCCGGCGCCTATAGAACTGGAAGATATTGCAGACCCATCCGATAATACTGATCCGTTGCAGGCGGATTTGCAGGGGGAGTTAGATAATCAACCAGCAGCAGGTAATGACTCGGAACTGGATGAAGCATTGCAGCAAGCATCCGATAAGGATGACGGGGAAGTGCTTGATACTGATGCTTTGATTGATGAAATGCAGGCTGATACCACCGACCTGGAAGAAGCTGCAGCGGCTGACACGACTGCCGATTTTGATCCAGACAGTTTAATTGACGATATCCAGGCCGATGGTGATGTGGCTGATACAGAGGTTGAAATTGATCCAGACAGTTTAATTGACGATATCCAGGCTGACGGTGATGTGGCTGATACGGAGGCTGAATTTGATCCAGACAGTTTAATTGACGATATCCAGGCCGACGCTGATGCAGCAGCGGCTGATACAGAGCTGTCTCTTATACACATCTGACGCTGCCGACGAACTCTAGGGTGTAGATCTCGGT
>JAHRVQ010000084.1 GCA_019090615.1 Pseudomonadales bacterium
TCTTATAAAGAGCCCTCAGCGGCTCTTATAAAGAGCCCTCAGCGGCTCTTATAAAGAACCGCCAGTCAAAAGCTGCTTTTTAGCCTACGTTTAAAAACGCTTTAAGCTTTAGCTTTGGCTTTTTGCTTCTTTTTCGCCAACTGCTCAACCCATTTACCGTCAACAAAATCAGCGCGCCAACCGGTTTGTTTACCCTCATCATTCTCGGTTACAACAAATTGCTCTTTGGTTTTACGCGAAAATTTCACTAACGACCGCCTTCCATCAGGATCCTGCGTTGGCGCCCGCATCAAAAAAGAATATTTTGGATCTATCTCATTTTGATGGGGAATGAGCTCATCCACATAGGGAGCCCGTGTTTCTCGATTTTTGGGAAACTGGCTGGCCGCAAGAAAAATACCTGCGGCACCATCTCTTAAGACATAAACATCTTCAACTTTCCGGCACTGAAGTTCCGGCATCGGCACAGGGTCCATTTTAGGTGGCGCGGCTTCGCCACTACGGAGTAACTTTCGAGTATTTTTACAGTCATCAGAGGTACAGCCAAAATACTTACCAAACCTGCCCGTTTTTAACTGCATTTCACTGGCACATTTATCACATTCCAAAACGGGACCATCATAACCTTTAATCTTGAACTCCCCAGCCTCTATCGCAATACCGTCACAATCGGGGTTATTGCCACATAAATGGAGCTTTCGATGCTCATCAATTAGATAACTTTCCATCGCCGTCTGACATTTTGTACATCGCTGTTTTGATCTCAGTATCCGTGATGCTTCTTCATCTGCATCAGCATTAAGATCTACCACCTCGTCTCCAGAGACAAGATTAATCGTCTGCTTACAGCGTTCTTTAGGCTTCAGCGCATAACCAGAACAACCCAAAAACACGCCTGTACTTGCAACCCGAACCTGCATTTTGCGCCCGCACAACGGACAATCAATATCAGTCATTGACGGTTCATTTGGGCGCATACCCTCTTCAGCGCCGGCCAGCTCAATCTTTTTTTCGAAGTCTGCGTAAAATTCGTTTAGTAGTTTTTTCCACTCTATTTTGCCTTCAGAAACACAATCCAAATTTTCTTCAAGGGCTGCTGTAAAACCATAATCAAGTAGATTTTCGAAACTTTCGTCCAATCTATCAGTCACTAGCTCACCGATTTTTTCGGCATAGAACCGCTTATTAACCAGCGCAGCATAACCCCGATCCTGAATTGTAGTGATAATAGCCGCATAGGTGGAAGGCCGACCGATGCCCTTTTTCTCTAACTCTTTAACCAGACTGGCTTCCCCATATCTGGGTTTAGGTTTAGTAAAATGCTGAATGGGTAATATATCCGCAACACTTAACAGCTGACCCTTCTGGTATTCTGGTAAATTTACTTCTTCTTCTTTTTTGCCGGCTGGAGGCTGAACTTTCGTATAACCATCAAACCGCAAAATCCTGCCACGGACTCTTAATTCCAGATCATCAGCATCCACTAGAACAGTGGTACTGGTATATTCAGCATTTGGCATCTGGCAGGCAACGAACTGACGCCATATCAGCTCGTAAAGACGTTCTGCATCTCGTTCCATACCAGCGATTGAAGTAGTTTTTACTGTTACATCAGATGGCCTGATCGCTTCATGCGCCTCTTGAGCGCCGGCTTTACTTGAATAAATCCGTGGCTCTTCGGGCAAATATTTCTTACCGTAATCTGATTCGATAAGGTTACGGCAGTTTTCAACGGCGTCCGCACTTAGATTGGTAGAATCAGTCCGCATATAGGTAATATAACCTGCTTCATATAATCGCTGCGCCATCATCATAGTCTTCTTGACCCCAAAACCTAACCGCGTGCTGGCAGCCTGTTGCAAGGTAGAGGTGATATAAGGTGACGTAGGCTTAGTTTTAGTTGGCCGATCATCACGACTCCGCACTACAAAATCAGCCGCTCCCATGCGCTCAAGTACAGTATCAGTTTGCGCTTTGCTCTGCGGCCGAAAAGCTTTGCCTGCTTCTTTGCTTACCTGAAATTTAACAGCCTCATCATGCTTTTCCGTGGTCAATGCAAGATTCGCAAATACTTCCCAATATTCTTCTGGTATAAAAGCCCTAATTTCCCGCTCTCTTTCCACCAACAGCTTCACTGCGACAGACTGAACTCGACCAGCAGACAAACCACGGGCAATTTTTGCCCACAATAGCGGCGACACCATAAACCCGACTACTCTATCCAGAAACCTTCTCGCTTGCTGGGCATGCACTCGATCCATATCTAGTCCAACAGGCGCATCAAAAGCCGCCTTAATGGCTTTTTCTGTTATCTCATTGAAAACCACTCGACTATAATTGGTTTCATCACCACCGATAGCTTCTCTCAAATGCCACGCAATAGCTTCTCCCTCTCTATCAAGGTCAGTAGCCAGATAGATATGATCAGCGTTTTCGGCAATTTTCTTAAGATCATTAACTACTTTTTCCTTGCCCGGTAACACCTGGTAGTCAGCGACCCAGTCATTATTGGGATCAATCCCCATACGCCGAACAAGCTGTTTTTGCGCCTTTTCCTTCTTATAAACGGCCTTCTTTTCAGGGGCCATTTTCCGGGTTTTAGCAGCTTCCTTAGCGCGCGCCTTCGGATCACTTTTGCTACTACCGCTGGTAGGCAAATCTCGAATATGGCCCACGCTGGATTTAACAATAAAGTTTTTACCTAAATATTTATTGATGGTCTTCGCTTTCGCTGGAGACTCAACAATCACCAAAGATTTACCCATAATTCCTTAAACTCTTGTCCAGGCATTAAAATTAATTAATCTAATCTCTCTCATATTTCTCCTGCTCACTACTAGGCTAGCTAAATTTTCCTATTTATCTAAGAAAAAACCTGCAATGCCAAAATCGGCGACATATATAGTGTCTAACTCCCCTTAGGTCAAGCTTTAACTGAGATCAAAATTAGAGTTTGCCATTTGCCAGACTGAAAAAAAGTACCATTTATCGGCTTTAGGGAAACTAGAAAATAATGAAATACGCTAATCAATTCCATCATTTTTACCGCCAGGCAATGACAACATAGCCGAGCAATCCGTTAAAAAATCAATAATTCTGGCCACCTCGCCCCGCTCTTGCCAATAAATTGAAAGTATATAACCTCTATCTTCCACCCTGACGATATCGTCAGGCATATCCGCCAACCACCGTTTTAGATAACCGTCAAGGTCGTTAGTTAAGTTCTGCCCCGGCTCAACCAGCCATGTCCAGTCCGTAGTCAATTGTTGCATTTCTTGTGCAGAATTTTTCGTGACTCGATTTAAACTCCATTCCCGAGCCTCAACTTCACGCCACGATACCGGACGAGCACGCTGAAAACGGTATGCCACCACCGATAACTTCGGCCTTTGTTCCTTTCCAGCTGTAGAAATAGTTACCCTGGCATTGACATCGTCAATCTGAACTAGTTCAACACGAATCCCTTCGGCCATCGCCGCCTTTCTCTTAACCAGCTGGGTTTTCTGTCGTGCATTGGGCAGAATTGAAATTATTGGCGCGATAATAACCAGAATAATAATCACAATAATGAGATAAGACATAGAAATATTGACCGTTCTACCGTAAAGAAAAAACAATCTTATCTGACACACATATAAACTGGGAACTTTTCAGCGATACTTCTGCCCAAACTATTAATCCACGCAATCTCGAGGATCAATCTAACAGCACAGGCATTTAACGCAAGGCGCACAGCAAATATTAGCAGGCCGTTGATCAGGCATTGCTAACGTTCAGAACAACAACAGAACAACAACAGAACAACATGATATTTGAGACTTAAAGGGTTTAAATAGACTACCTGTAATTAAAAGATCCGAAATTAGAAGGTCTGCAACTAAAAGGTCCATAAAATGAACGAATACAAACATATCCTTACCGCGGTTGATCTAACCGAAGAATCGCATCTAGTAGCGCAACGCGCCTGCGCATTGCAACGGGCCAATGCTAATGCAAAACTCAGTTGTCTCCACGTTATTGAACCGCTCAGTCTTGCATATGGCGGTGATATACCAATGGACCTGTCAAACATTCAGGAACAAATCCAGGAAACTGCCAAACTGCATTTGGCAGAATTCGCCAAAACGCTCAATATTCAGACGCAGGACCAACATTTAATATTCGGTCGCCCAGAAACCGAGATTCATACCCTGGCCAACCAAATTGGTGCTGACCTAATAGTCGTAGGTAGTCACGGCCGTCACGGGCTAGCCCTCCTGTTAGGCTCCACCGCAAACGGCGTTCTCCATGGCGCACCCTGTGACGTATTGGCTGTAAGGGTAGGCAATTAAGTTTTCCCTTATCCATCCAAATTGGCTAAGGTTCGCTTTTCAATGTTGAAAAGCGCTAGCGACCTATGCCAGTACGTCTTTTTTATTTGCTCCTTAGTTTATGCTTTTCAGCATCAGTCCTGGCAGCTAATGCAGGATATAGTTTTTCTGACAACAAGCCGATAGACAGCTCCAGGTTTGAACAACGCCAACTCTATAAAGAGTTGATTTACCTGATCAAAACAAACCAACAAACCAAATATCGAGCCCGAGAAAAACAATTACAAAATTACCCCCTCTACCCGTATTTAGAATATACCAACAAAATACAGCGTATTAGTCGTCAATCCGAAGCTGATATTATAGCTTTTGCCGAGCAATATAGAGACACCCCACTTTCTAGTCGTCTAATCCAGAGATATCTCTACTCCCTGGCATCACAGGGGCACTGGAAGAAATTCATTAATCACTACGATCAGACCATAGCCAGTCGAAAAAACACCTGTCATTATGCATTCGCACTCGCAAAAACCGACCAATTAGAACAGGCCATGGCACTCGCTAGCCAACTATGGCTGGTGGAGTATTCTCAACCCGATGCCTGTGACCCCATTTTTAAACGTTGGCGCGACGCTGGCCAGCTGACCACCGAAATGGCCTGGCAACGATATAATTTAGCCATCAACAACAACGAAATCACTTTGGCAAACTATATCAGCCGTTTTCTTAGTAAAGCCGACAGAAACCTGGCCAACAACCTCAAACAGTTGCGGCGAAAACCCAACAACATCACACACACAAACCGTTTCAAAAATACTGACGAGAAAACCCAGTCCGTTATCCTGTACGGTTTAAAAAGACTCGCTAGAAAAGACCCAGCAACAGCCATAGATACCCTTAACAAGTACCTGATAACTCACACTTTCAATAAGTCGATGCTAACCGACACCTCTTTATACATCGCAAAAAAACTTGCGAGCCGCGTTGAAACCGCCCACCTGGTAAAACAAATTAACTTAGACCTTTCCGGCGATCAAAAGCTGGTGGAAACCCAGATTCGCTCGTCCCTCAGACAATTAGACTGGCATGAAGCAACAAAACACATTAATCAATTAGCAGAACATACCAGACTAACGGACCGCTGGCAGTATTGGCAAGCCCGCTCTGCAATGACTTCGACCGACCTGGATAGACAACAAACGGCTGCACAAACCTATCAGCGACTGGCCAAAAAACGCAGTTTCTATGGCTTTATGGCCGCTGATTATCTGGGCTTAGCGTATAATTTCGAAGATGAAAATTTCACCCCACCAAGAGAAGAGATTCTAGATTTACAAGCAACGCCCGGCATACAAAGGGCACTTGAATTCTATGCCCTGGAACAACGTACCAACGCTAGACGGGAGTGGAATTTCACCGCCAAAGATTTTTCTTCCAGGGAATATAGAATTGCCGCCAGCGTTGCAAAAAACTGGGGGTGGCATGAGCAGGCGATCCAGGCAACTATTTCTGCTCAGGCCTGGAATGACCTGGATATTCGATTTCCACTGGCTTTTTACGACGACTTCGTTGGTAGTGCCCGCAAAGCAGATATCCCTGTCGACTGGAGCCTGGCAGTCGCCCGACAGGAAAGCGCGTTTATGCCTGACGCTAAATCTTCAGCAGGCGCACTGGGTATAATGCAGTTATTACTTAGCACTGCAAAATCCACCGCTGGTAAAGCAAAACTTGCCAATCCATCAAAACGTTCGCTGACCAGACCAGAAATTAACATTAGACTTGGCACCGCTTATCTAGGCCGAATGTTAAGACGGTTCGATAATAATCGCGCTCTGGCATCAGCCGCTTACAATGCAGGCCCAACCCGTGTCAGCACCTGGCAAGACGACACGCTACCTATCGATGTCTGGGTAGAGACTATACCCTTCAAAGAAACACGCTCCTATGTCATCAACGTACTGGTTTTTTCTGCCATATACAGCCGAAAATTAAATCAGCATTCACCGTTCCTTTATGACCACGAACGCATATTGCTGCCAACCTACTCACCACCAGATATCGTCCCGAGCCTAAATATCCCAGGTACAAATAATTCTTAAACGCCTGGATTGAATTCGTCTATGCTTTATTGAAGCTACGGGCAATGCCCGTTTATTATTGATATCAGCTGGGATAATAAAATGGATTCAGCCATTGGACCTCCTTCAGAATCAGAATGGAGCCAAATTCGGGAAACAATGTCGATGTTGTACCTGTCTGCTGCCCAAATTGAATCTTCCATGCGTGAAGGCACTGAAGCTGTCTATTCCCTTACCGATTCACTGGTGGCAATTTCTCACGCATCCGATCAGATAGAGAACTCAATTTCGGAGCTGAACGCATCAGACCAGGTAGCCGCAGCAACTTCACAAATGAATTCCACAAGCCTGGATGTTGCACGTGAGTCGAATCAAAACATTTCCGTGCAGATTAAGGAAAGTGTCATTGCCTGCCAATTTCACGATCGAATAACTCAACGCCTGGAACATGTCACCACGTCATTAAGTAAGGTTTGTGCGCTTATTTCAGCACCTGAAACCTACAATGACCCCCAGGCATGGAAATCTCTGCAAAATGAGATTTGTTCAGGCTATACAATGGAGGCCGAACGCCTGATGTTCGAACATATTATGCGCGGGATGTCAGTGAATGAGGCGTTGGAAATATATCATCACAATTTTGATGATGCGCCCATTGAAAATTCAGATGATGAAATAGAACTCTTTTAATATAATGAACCAGGCTCAAACCCTTATGGCACGCCAACCCGTATACGACGATCAGGTCAAGATCGTCGCATACGAGTTGCTATTCCGCAGCTATCATGAAGATAAAGCAAGCGTAATCGACGGCGATCAGGCCACTTCAGAAGTACTTCTTAACGCTTTTACTACCTTAGATATCGAAGAAGTCGTAGATGACAAAGTTGCCTATATTAACTTCACCCGCACTCTACTCGCGCAACCACCCCCATTTGATAAAAAAAAATTCACTATAGAGGTGCTCGAAGATTTAGAAATTGATGACGATCTGGTTAAAGATTTAACCAGGCTGTCAACAAGTGGGTACACCATTGCCCTGGATGATTTCATCCTTGATGATCAAAGCCACCGCATTCTCCCACTAGCCAATATCGTCAAGCTGGATGTTTTGTCACTGAATGAACAACAACTCAATGACCATGTTCGGATATTAAAAAAATACGACCTCATCCTACTGGCTGAAAAAGTAGAAACCCACGAAATGTACCAACGCTGCAAGAAACTCGGCTTTAAATTATTCCAGGGGTACTTTCTATCAAAACCAGAATTAATTCGAGGCAAAAAGATCTCTGCCAACAAACTATTGATTCTGAGGTTACTGGCTAAACTCCAGGACCCGGATACTTCAGTCGATGAACTGGTGTCGCTGATCAGTCTTGATCCAGTCCTCAGTTTCAAAATATTAAAACTGGTAAATTCTGCCAGCTATTCGCCAGCGCAAAAACTAGAATCACTCGACCGTGCGATCACCTTCTTTGGCTTTGACAATATTCGCAGCCTCACCACGTTACTGGCCTTATCCAATTTATCAGACAAGCCTAATGCCCTGCAAGAACAGTCAGTGGTGCGAGCGAAAATGTGTGAATTACTGGGTGAAAAAGTTTCGCATGTCGATGCGGCCACCTTCTTTTCTGTCGGTCTGTTATCCATGTTAGATGCCTATTTCGATAAACCGCTGCAAACACTCATCAGTAGCATGCCGCTGAACAATGAAGTCATTAATGCGCTGCTGGCCCATTCTGGTAACTTTGGCGAAGTACTCGAAACAATCATTCAGCTTGAACAGGCGCAATTTAGTAAAATTGACTGGGCGTTTCTGGGCAAATATAAAATTGATGCCAATACCCTGAACGACATCCAGCAAACCAGTCTCAACTGGTACCGAAGTTCTGATTTATAAAAAATTTTTGCGTATACTCACCGACTTTCAGTGAGTCCGACAATGCTAATCGACATTGGCGCCAATCTAACCCACGAATCCTTCCAGCCTGATCTAGCCGCAGTATTGGCCTCAGCACAGGCCAAAGGCGTATCCCAACTGGTAGTCACCGGTGCCTCAAAACAAAGCAGCCAGGAAGCCTCCATACTCGCGCAACGGTTTTCAGGCCAACTTGTGTCTACTGCCGGCATTCATCCACACCATGCCGAAGAAACCAATGATCAGACAATTTGCCTGTTACGCCAATTATGTCAGCAAGCAGAGGTACGGGCCGTAGGTGAAACAGGCCTGGACTACTTTCGCGACCTAACACCCAAAAAAACCCAGATAGCATCTTTTGAAGCACATATTGAATTAGCGATTGAAACTGGGTTACCCCTGTTTCTACATGAACGCGATGCATATCCAGATTTCAAAGAAATACTGATGCCTTATCGTCATCAGCTGGGCGACATTGTTGTGCACTGCTTCACCGGCGCTGCTGAGGCACTACACGCCTATCTAGATCTTGATTGTTATATCGGCATCACTGGCTGGATTTGTGATGAAAGACGTGGCAAACATCTGATACCCCTTGTTCAACAAATACCTGATAATCGACTAATGCTTGAGACCGACGCGCCTTATCTAATGCCACGCACCATAAAACCTAAACCACGAACTCGTCGTAATGAGCCACAAAACCTGCCCTACATTTGCGACTTTGTGGCCCAGTGCCGCGGCGAGTCATTTCTCCAGACAGCACAATTAAGCACCAAAAATGCAATTCACTTTTTTAACCTTGATCCCCTCAGCGCGACCCCAGAAGACCCGCCAAGACCTCAATCAGGGGTCGAATAACCATGGAAATTTCGCTCTTTACCACCCTTGGCTGTCATCTATGTGAGGAAGCCCTCACTTTACTTAACCAACTAAACGAAAATATCACTGCGAACTCTAATAAGAAAATCGGCAAAAAAATCGGCCATTCAACCAGATTCACAATCAACAAAATTGAAATCAGTGATTCAGATCAGCTAATGGCGCAATATGGTATTCGTATTCCGGTGGTCAAAAAAAATGGCTCTCAAAACGAACTAAACTGGCCATTCGACCTTGAAGCATTAAGTAAATACCTTGCCACATAAATCATATAACGACCCATGCAACGATCTTCCCAGCCAGCAACATTACATCATCAATCGTTATAAGCCTGTTGGCCTGACACGGGCGAGCTTCAATTGCAGGCCTGGTTTACGACCACAGAAAACGCTTGCTAAAAACCTCCAGTAAATCTCAAGCATGCTCACTTTCGCTTATGGCTGATCCCCTTTATTATCAACATTTCTCACATTAAGTGCCGAGCAGGATAATCAACATTAACCAACAATTAAAAATAGCCGTCATCAATGGCGGCCATTCCGCTGAAGCGGATGTTTCTCGCAGTTCTGCAAAAGGGGTGATCAAGGCCCTAAAAGATAACTATACCAATATTTGCAGCATCGAACTGGACCAGGACATCACCGCTAACCTTAGTAACTACGATGCAGACGTGGTATTCCCCATCCTGCATGGCCCACCTGGGGAAGATGGCACATTGCAGGGGTTTTTAGAAATTCTTGGTTATAGTTATGTCGGCAGTGGCGTACAGGCCAGTGCTGCAGCAATGGATAAAATTCTGGCAAAACTAATATTTAGCGACCACAGTCTACCACTGGCAAAACAGTTAGTTGTTACAAGACAAATGGACCCAGCTAAGTCTGTAGAGCGGATTTTATCCTCAATGGGTGACTATGTCGTTGTCAAACCAGCCACCCAGGGAAGTGCCCTGGGGGTCACTCTAGTCAACGATGGTAATCAGCTCCACGCTGCGATTGAGAAAGCATTTACCATGGACGATCAGCTGTTAATTGAGGAGCGCATCGACGGCAAAGAAATTACCGTCGGTGTAATCGATACCGATGCCGGCCCCAGGGCCTTCCCGGTCATCGAAATCACCACGGCAACAGATAGTTGGTATGACTTTGAACATCGTTATACGCAAGGCTTGAGCCAGCACCTGGTGCCGGCGGATCTTGATAAAGCGCAAACGCTGCGGCTACAACAAATTGCCATCGACGCACACAAGGCGCTTCGGTGCAGAGATTTATCACGCGCTGATTTTATTGTCGTAGATAGCAACAATGAGTATCTTCTTGAAGTAAATACTTTACCTGGTATGACACCTACCAGTCTTTATCCAGACGGCGCCGCGGCCTTCGGCTTAAACTTTGAGGCACTTGTCAGTTATCTGGTAGAACGCGCAGCCAGGAGAAAAAATTTATAATGTAAGCACATTAATAAAAGCAAACTAATAAAAGCAAACTAATATAAGCAAACTAAGGCAGCGCAATTTCTCTCAGCTTAAAATGCACCCCCCCTTTGCCCTGCTTGAATTAGGCCGTTTGACCAAATTAGGCCTTTTGAGACAAATAGTCCCATATTAAACTCTCATAATAAATAAGGGCGCTATAATCAGCGCCCTTATTTAGTTACATATCGTAACCACGCTCATTATGTTGATTTAAATCCAGACCTTCGGTTTCTTCATCATCAGTAACTCGCAAACCGATTAACAAATCGACAAATTTAAGGATTACATAAGTTATTACGGCAGTATATAAACCGGTAGCTAGTACGCCCTTAAATTGAACCACAAGCTGCGAACCCATAGTCATGCCTTCGTTATACCCCTGACCACTGAAAACGCCCAAACTAGAGCTGGCAAATACAGCTGCGAGCAAAGTACCTAAAATACCTCCAACCCCATGCACTGGAAAAACATCAAGACTATCGTCTATCTGTAGTTTTTGTTTAAGAAAGATCGTCGCGTTAAAACACACAAACCCTGCAGCAAGGCCAATAACCAAACCGCCGGCCGGACCAACAAAACCCGATGCTGGAGTTATAGTACCAAGACCCGCCACCATACCGGTCACTGCACCCAGTGCACTGGGTTTACCATAACGCACCCATTCACAAAACATCCAGGTTAAGGCCCCTGCCGATGCAGAGAGATGTGTGACCAACATCGCCATTGCCGCATCCCCATTTGCCGCGAGGGCACTACCACCATTAAATCCAAACCAGCCTACCCATAACATTCCGGCGCCCATAATTGTCATAGTCATATTATGTGGGGGCATTGGTGCATGCGGGAAATTTTTTCTTGGCCCAAGGACCAGCGCACAAACTAATGCTGCAACGCCCGCTGTAATATGAACCACGGTGCCACCTGCAAAATCTAGCAAACCCATATTGCCAAGCCAGCCGCCGCCCCACACCCAATGCGTAATCGGCCCATACACCAGCACAAGCCAAATTCCTGAAAATATCAACATTGAAGAAAACCGCATTCTTTCGGCAAATCCACCAACAATCAACGCGGGCGTGATAATGGCAAACGTCATCTGAAACAGAGCGAAAGCACTTTCTGGAATAGTGCCGCTCATACTGTCTTCTGAGATACCCCGCATAAATATATTGGAAAAACCGCCAATCCAGTCATTGCCTTCAGCAAACGCAAGCGAATAAACCCCCACAAACCATAGTATTGATACCAGACAAGTAATGCTAAAACATTGCATTAGCACGCTCAGCACGTTTTTGGAACGGACCAGACCACCGTAAAACAATGCCAACCCTGGTATCGTCATAAATAGCACCAATGCCGTAGACGTTAATATCCAGGCGGTATCACCCCCATTCAACCCATCTCCATAGGCTGTCACCCCCGTTAACGTTAAAAAAGCAAATACAACAAGCCTTGCTAAAACACTCTTATTCATGATTGATTCCTAATGGTCCATCTCGGATGGGAATTATTATTGTGGCCTTGTTTTTATCGAACCTTTGACCTTTCAATCTGACTTTGCACCAGATATACATTTAACTTATCCACTTACTGAGCGCGCCACTAAAAAGCACGCAGCAACACATTGCCATTTATTGGTGCGCTTTTGCAAGCAAGAGCAACTTCTTATTATTCCTACCTCTCATAACCGTTAGAATTATTAGGCCGATTTAATCATATACACAACGGCTTCAGTCAGGTAAAAATAGCCTTCACCAACGAATGATATGTTGGTTTATGGACGGAAATCGTCACTATTCATTTGAGTGTTTGACAGCTAGTCGAAACCTTATTACGCCTTCTAAAGAAGCCACGGGTATTAGCTAGCAGCGCTTAAATTTGACCTGAACCAATTGTTTAAACTAAATGGTTAAACTAAATGGTTAAACTTGATGAATAGCACCGATGCCTTTTTCAACTGCTTATTATTAATAGACATTGATTGATAAACATAGAGAGGTGGGAGTTTTCCCTATATGAGAAGACAAAAAAGAGATAAGACCAACCGCGCGTACGCCCGAGGATACAATGTAGGTATCCATGGGAAATCTAAAGAACTTTGTCCGCATCACAATCTCGACATACGCCAGTCCTGGCTATGTGGGTGGCGTAACGGGCGAGGAGACAACTGGGACGGCTTTACCGGTGTTGCAGGTGTCGGCCGCGCACCCTTTGACTAACAACGAACTAAATCGACCCAATCAACAACAAAATTAACCTTTGATAACATATTAACTTTTGCGAGAAGCGCTGTTATAACAGCGCTGTTAAGAAAGGCTAATCAGGTGAAGCTGGGCTTCTATGCCAGCTTCACCTGACCCAAATTTACAGAGTAACTACACTCGGCTAACTATGAATACGAATAGGAATAGGAATAGGAATAGGAATAGGAATAGGAATAGGAACATAATTATCCTAAAGCCCAATGAGTATCCAGGCTAATGAATTTATCCTAGCTACCTGGCCGCAAATTATATAGCCCTCAGGTCGGCAAATTTTCTGACTGTATGACCGAGGCACACTGGGCCACCAGATCTGGGCCCTGATAAATAAACCCACTGTACAATTGCACCAGATCCGCGCCAAGTCGAATTTTCTCAGCCGCGTCTTCCGCCTGCATAATACCTCCGACCCCAATAACGGCCATTTTCCTGCTCACTTGTTCAGCAACACGACTCAACACATAGTTGCTCTTTGATTTCAATGGCGCACCACTCAAACCACCTTGCTCAATTGCAAGCTTTGCCCCCGCCACGGATTCCCGAGATATCGTGGTATTGCTAACAATGACGCCGTCAACCTCATATTGCAGCAAATTTTCTATTACTTCATCGACTTCGCCATCATTCATATCGGGAGAAATTTTTACCACCAACGGGACATAACGTTGATGTTCAGTAACCAACGCCTGATGCGCCTCTTTTAGCCCAAACAATAAATCCCTTAGATGATCTCCGTGTTGCAGCGAACGTAACCCCTCTGTATTCGGCGATGAAATATTAACCACAATATAACTAGCAAACTGATAAACCTTTTTCATACATATAAGATAATCCTGCAGCCCATCCGCCAGCTCAGTGGATTTATTCTTGCCTATATTTACACCTAATACGCCATCATATTTTGAGCGGCTAATTCGCTCAATCATGGCATCTACACCGAAATTGTTAAAACCCATACGGTTAATAATTGCACGTTGGTCTGGCAGTCGAAACAATCGTGGTTTTGGATTCCCCTTTTGCGCCAACGGCGTCACAGTCCCAATTTCGATAGCGCCAAATCCTAGTGTCGCCATACCATCAATACATGTGCCGTCTTTATCCATACCGGCGGCTAGACCAACGCGATTCGGAAAGGCGATACCCATTACCGTTACCGGGTCATGGACGATTTCACGCGCCAATAACGGCGCCAGCTTTAACCGCCAGGCCAAATTGATCGTCTGTAAGGATAATTGATGAGATATTTCAGTAGGTAGCAGGAACAGCAGTTTTTGCAGGGTATTATAATTCATAATATCGATGATGTTGATTCATTCCGCAGTCTACACAATCAGTTCCAAAAAATCAGTTCCAAAAATCAGTTCCAAAAAATCAATACTACAAACTTATTGCGACAAACTTATTGCGACAAACGCTCGACTCGAGAAAATTTATGCTCTGCATCGAAAATCAGTCGAAAGGTACCATGTATTCCCTCCGGCGTGACATAAGGCTTAAGCACACTCACCGGAAATCGCACCGTCTGACCATTTTGAGCAATGGCTCTAACGCTTTTTATATATGACTCATAGACTTTAAGATACTCCGCCCGAGGAAGACTAATATCCACAACTAAAGACTTCATATTCTGTTAGAACCTGTTGTCAGCAGCACAACTGGATTGCGCAAGATCGAGTAGCTCACGAATACCCACGGTAAACACCGCTGGGTCTAATACCGCAGATGCGCTCATTTCTGCCTGTAATTTCATCCAGCGCGAAACCTGCGTATTGTGTTTGGCAATCCATTGGTCTACCACATAGTTAATTGGTTTGTCCTTGCCGAATTCTGCCACAAGACCTACAGTCAAAGCCACCTGTTGCCAGTTCAGGTCGTCTTGCAAGGTTTCACGAGCGAGTGCCTGCCATTGGTTATTAGCTTGATATTCGTGGATATTTTGACTAAACCAACTGAGTTTCAGCCTGTCACCCAGGGTAAAATATAACCTCGCAATGCGTTCCACTTCACATTTGGTACGAATCGATGCCTCAACAATACCCATTACCGAATACAATTGATGCGTCGCTGACATAAAACCCGCCAGTTTATTCGGCACCCCTGTAGATTTAAAATAAGCACCCTTTTCTTGCCAATGAGACAGCTCAGCCCCGGCCAACAGACTTTCCCATTGACCCAGCAACAATTCACAGGAATCACGAAACCCCGCTATTTCCCCGTCAAGATCCTGTGTACGGCGACGATTTCGCAACAGCCAGCGGGTCACACGACGAATCAGACGGATTAAATCGAATAACATCTGTTTTTGAACAACGGGATTAATCAGGTAGTCAAGCGCACTAACCTCAGCCCAGCGTTCCGGCAATCTAAATACATCCCTCGCTACGAGATAGGCCCTGGCAATTTTATCTACCTTTTCGCCGGTGGATTCCTGCAATCTGGAGACAAAAGTCATACCCATATAATTCACTAGATCATTGGCCACTACGGTTGCCACCAGTTCTCTTGCCAGGCGATGCGACTGCAGCTCTTTTGGATATCTGTTCACCAACGTCTTAGGAAACGCCGCAAACAATTCTTTACTGAAATAAGCCTCATCAAGCATCGTTGATTCCGCCAGGTTTTTTTTAAGCCCGCCTTTTACATAACTGCTTAACAAGGATAATTCCGGCGCGGTTAACGCCTTACCGCCAACTTTTCGTTCATTGATTTCTTCATCGGTGGGCAAAAATTCTAGCTGGCGATCAAGATTGCCCTGCTCTTCCAAAACCCTAAGTAATTCTGAATATTCCACCCCGCGTTTTTTAGCCTGATGGCTCATCAGATTAATCGCCCGAGCCTGACGATAATTACTCTCTAATACAATAGCTGCCACTTCAGCGGTCATACTTTTTAATAACTTTTGACGTAATCGCTCCGTTAGCGAACGATCTTCCACAAGTTGATTAAGCACAATTTTAATATTAACCTCAGCATCTGAACAAGTTACCCCGCCGGCGTTATCAATAAAATCACTAAAGCATTTCCCCCCCTGCAAACAAAATTCAACTCTGGCCAATTGGGTTAAGCCTAAATTCCCGCCTTCACCGACAACTTTACAGCCTAATTCACGACCATCAATACGGATAAAGTCATTGGCCTTATCCGCAACTGCCTGGTGGGTTTCCTGATGACTTTTAATGTAGGTACCTATGCCACCATTCCATAAAAGATCTACCCTGGCCTTCAACAATGCAACAATGAGCTGGTCTGGCGTCAGCGTACTCTCCTTAATATCAAACCGACTTTTCATTTGTCGGGATATAGGAATGGCCTTAATACTGCGGCTAAAAATACCACCCCCCCTGGAGAGCAAGCTTTCACTATAATCAGCCCAGCTAGATTGAGGTAAATTGAATAACCTTTGTCGTTCAACATAGCTTTGCTCTGCACTGGGCTCAGGGTCAACAAATATATGCATATGATTAAACGCCCCGACAAGGCATATATGCTGCGAAAGCAACATGCCATTACCAAAGACGTCACCTGACATATCACCAATCCCCACAACCGTAAATTGGTTTTTTTGAATATCCTTACCCAAATCGCGAAAATGTTGTTGCACAGATATCCATGCACCTCTGGCAGTAATCCCCATCGCCTTATGGTCATAACCGATACTACCTCCGGAGGCAAAAGCATCGCCAAGCCAAAAACCATTTTTAACCGCAATGGCATTGGCAATATCCGAGAACGTGGCAGTGCCCTTGTCAGCTGCAACCACTAGATAGTAATCATCGTCATCATAGCAAACCACCTGCTGAGGCTTCACTACCCTGGCCTTAATCAGGTTATCAGTGATATCCAGTAAACCCTGAATAAAAATCTCATAACAGCTAACCCCCTCAGCCAGCCGTTGCGCTTGCGTTGCTGATTCCGGCACCTGCTTGGCCAAAAAACCGCCTTTTGCCCCCACCGGAACAATGACAGAGTTTTTGACCTGCTGAGCCTTTACTAAACCTAGTACCTCGGTCCGATAATCTTCAGTTCTATCCGACCAACGAATTCCGCCGCGGGCAATCTTGCCGCCGCGCAAATGTACACCTTCTACTTTGTTGGCGTAGACAAAAATTTCAAACTCTGGCTTTGGATTCGGCATTAACGATATTTTTTTCGCCTGGAATTTAAAGGATATATAGCTTTTATACCTCTTTGTAACAGCGTCTGAAACCGACACTGTCTGGTAATAATTAGTCCTCAAGGTTGCCGTGATCAACTCCACAAAAGACCTCAACACTCGGTCATCGGCAAGGTTTATCACGTCATCGGCAATTAGCGCATAAATTTTTTGCTCTAATTGCTGAATATTCCGTTTCGTCTTTGATAGCGTTGGCTTAAAGCGACATTCAAAAAGGTTCAATAAATGTTCCGTGATGTGCGCATAATGGGCCAGACAATCGGCAATAAATTGTTGGCTATTGGCATTTTGCAATTGCCCCAGATACCGAGCGTAGGATCTAATCAGCATCACCTGACGATGATCAATACCTAGCTTCGATATGAGCCGATTAAAAGCATCGTTTTCTTTATCACCGCACCATATTTGTTTAAACGCTTCTTCAAAATTAAGTTTGAAAGACCCCAGCGCCTGTTTAGGTAACGAACCGAATTCCAACAGAAAATCATGCAACCAAATCTCCTGGCCGCCGCGGCATAATTCGTAAGGGTATTCCTCTACAGTCCTAGCACCCATATTTTCAAGAATTGGCACTACATCTGACAGCGGCAAGACAGAGCCATGATGGAACAGACGAAATCTTATTTCAGTTTTTTCGCAGCCCTCTATACCATATAAACTTAACGCCAAAGGCGCCTCCAGGCTCAACTGCTCAATATAAAATATATCTTCGCGGGCAGTTTCGACCGAATAATCTGCCTGATAACCACTAGAGAAAACCTCGCGATATATTTTGAATAAACGTACAGCTTCATCCAGTTCAAATCGTGAATACAGAATCTGCTGAAATTCATCGATCCAAGAGCGTGCTAACTGGCTAATCTGATATTCTATGGCTCCGAATTCCACCTCAGATGACGCTGCAATGCGCAAGGTAAAATGGGTCCTGGTTAATGCTGATTCTGAAAAATGGGTCGTAAATTCAACATCAGATCCATCAAATGCTTTTATCAGGATTGCCTCAATGCCCCTTCTCAGAGTGGTGGTATGAATATCTTTGGGAACGTAAACAATACAATTAGCAAAATGCTGATCCTGTCGTGCAAGCAACCGTACAATCCGTCTTTCCTGCAAGGCAAATATTTTATTCACCCAACACTGCAAGTCATTTACCGGCGCAAAAAATAATTCCTCTCTGGGCAAGTTTTCAATAATGCGGCTAACTTCACGCCCCTTATGGCTAGACGAAACAATTTCATTGGCGGCAAATATATCGGCGATTTTTTGCCGAACAACCGGGATTTCAGCAGGATTTTGATGGTATACGTTAGCTGTAAATAGACCGATAAAACGGCACAAACGTAACGGCTTATCGCCTTCTCGCTGACAAATGGTGAGTGAATCCATATAGGCCGGGCGATGTACCTTGCTGCGCACCGCCAGCTTTTCCAATCGGATGGTACCGTCCGGAAAGGTAATAGGCGACACGCTTATGGGTAGCACTTCTGCCTGTTTGTCAGAACAGCATAATCCTAGCCGCGAGCTGCTCATTAACTTCAGTCGACCCGACTTAACCGGCTTATACTCCTCATACCCCAGGAAAGTGAAGTTATTCGCATAAAACCATTTTAAGAGATCGATGACTTCATCAACGCCCCTTTCAAACTGGGACGGATCACTCCAGAGCAATAGCTGCCGACGCATAGACGAAAAATCATTAACCACCAGGCCCACCAGCTCTAGCACATCGCGTATATTCTCAATCAGCCCCTGCGGCGCGCCAACTGATTCTATTTCCAACCGGATATGATTTTCATTCGGCGTAATCTGATCGGTAAAGAGAATTTTTTTGCCTTCACGGAGCACGCTAAGCAAACACTGCTGAACGTCAGCCAAAACTAACCCAAGGCGATTCAGTTCGATGCGAATCGACTCCAGTAAAAAGGGCATTTCTACGCTAACCACCTCAATCACCAGGTAACCAGTACGGCCCGCCACTACTCTTACAGCTGGTTTTTTAGCATCAAATTTTTTGTAGAATTTCCAGCTTGATAACAATGTCTGAACCAACGCTGTCCAATCACGCTGATTAAGATCTGCCAACGAATAATCAGCAAAGAAATGACGACTAAAGTGCAAAATAGGATCGTCACATTTTACCTTTAACCTTCTCGTCAATCCCGCCTGAAAAGACGCCTTACTTTCTACCTTGATCCTACTCATGAAGATTCCCGGCGGTTACATCACAATAAATTCCCATCAGCGCATTCCTGTCAGTACATTCCTGTCAGTACAATCCTGTCAGTACAATCCTGGCATCCCAATTTTCCAGGCCAAAATGCTAAACCCACCTGAAAATGGCAATGCTTCCCAAGCCTAAGACTAGCTTAGTTAGCTAAAAAACATACTCTGCACCCTACTGTTAAAGACAGCACCAATGACCGACTCGATGCCTGATTACCGATACCCGTTACCGATAAATGATGCATCAATTGAACAAGCCCAAAAAGCTGGGGTCTATACCTTCAGTGTCCGCTTGGTTAATATGCACTAAGAAATCTCTGGTTAAAGTCTATTTACAAAAATCAGCATTTAAACAACGCGTCCCTAACGCTGCTTTTCATCCAGCCATCAACAAGTTTTGATGTTTGATATAGGTAAAAGTATTCAAAGTAGGGCAACAGAGAAATCAACAAAATTCAGCAACAAAGCCATTCCAATTCCATACACAGAAGTGAACAATAAGCGAAACTATGCAACATCGCGAACAGATACTCGAACTCGAAAAGTGGTTATCCAGTCAAATAATCGGTCAGGAAAAACTTGTCAACCGGCTGGTTATGGCCCTCCTCGCTGATGGCCACCTGCTAGTAGAAGGTGCACCAGGTCTGGCTAAAACTAAAGCCATAAAAACATTGTCAGAAGGCATTGAGGGAGAATTTCACCGGATTCAATTCACACCAGACCTGCTCCCTTCAGATATTACTGGTACCGAGATATATCGCGCCCAGGAAGGCAGTTTCGAATTCCAGCAAGGCCCGATTTTTCATAACCTGGTACTTGCCGATGAAATAAATCGAGCGCCTGCCAAGGTTCAGTCTGCATTATTAGAAGCAATGGCTGAGCGCCAGGTCAGTGTTGGACGCCATACATTTCCGCTGGCAGACTTATTCCTGGTTATGGCAACACAAAACCCAATTGAGCAAGAAGGCACCTACCCTCTACCCGAAGCCCAACTGGACAGATTTCTGATGCAGGTTAATATCGGCTATCCTGATGCAGCAGCAGAACGCAGCATCTTACAACTGGTACGTAACGAAAACCTGAAGTCGAACGACCAGCAAACTTCATCGATACCGAAACTCAGTCAAACCAACATATTTCATGCCCGCAAAGACATACTGTCATTGCATATGTCCCCTGTGGTTGAGGAATATATCGTTCAACTGACCATGGCAACCAGAAACCCTCAACACTATGGAGACGACCTGGCCAACTGGCTTGACTACGGCGCCTCACCAAGAGGGACAATTTCGCTCGACATTTGCGCTCGAGCCAATGCCTATCTCGAAGGCAAAGATTTTGTCAGTCCGGATGATGTTCAGGCCGTGGTACATGATGTTTTTAGACATAGACTGATCGTTAGCTTCGAAGCAGAAGCAACCGGTATCGATGCCGATCATATTATTGATACGTTAGTCCAAAGAGTGGCTGCGGCCTGAATTGGGCCGCATCAGGACACCTCACGATATGACTAAATAATATGACTAAATAATATGCCTAAATCATCAGACAAATATGACTTCGACATATTCGACTTGAAGGGCGGCGCTTATACAGATGTCAGCGAACTTATTCGCTTAAGGCATGCTGCAAAACAGCTTAGCGCTATCAGCTTCAAGAATTCGAATAGCCCTATGTCAGGTTATTTAACCTCAAAATTTCGCGGTCGCGGCATTGATTTTGCTGAAGTACGCGCTTACGAACCAGGCGACGACGTCCGAACTATTGACTGGAGAGTCACTGCCAGAACTCAAATCCCCCACACCAAATTATTCCAGGAAGAAAAAGAACGCCCCATACTTATTTTGGTCGATCAATCACAATCCATGTTTTTTGGTTCAAAAAGGGCCTTTAAATCAGTCACCGCAGCCCAGACCGCGGCGCTAATTGCCTGGCTATCTCTGGCCAATGGGGACAGGGTCGGCGGACTGGTATTTTCGCAGACCAGGCACCGCGAGATAAGACCTGCAAGGAGCAAACATGCGGTACTCCGCCTGATTAACGAAATCAATGAATTTAACCATGCGCTGAATAAAGAATTCAACAGCCAGCCCCACCAGAGTCCATCATCGAGCAATTCGAGTAATGATAGCTATTTAGCCGAAGCGTTAATCAATCTACGCCAGGTAGCAAAACATGGCTGTGCCATTTTTCTGATTAGCGATTTCTGTAATTTAGATGCAACAGCATTAATGCATCTTCAAAAACTGGCCAGCCATAACGATATAATTGGCATTCATATATCCGACCCAATGGAACGTGACCTGCCAAAACCTGAGCTATATACCATCAGCAACGGCCAGCAACGCATTCAAATTAATACTTCAAACACAAAACATCGCGTCGATTATCAACACCAATTCGCCGCAAACCTGGCCCAGATCAAAACTGAATTCAGTAAAATGAAATCTCCCTGCTTTGAAATCCAGACCAAAGAAAATTGTATTACGGCTTTGAGTGACGCCATTGAATACCGTCAGCGAGCGTCTTTTTAATGGCCTCAGCACCAAACCCTGTTGACCCCCTCGCGCAACTACATGATATTCATTTACCCGTCGCAATCGATGCCTGGCCACCCGCAATCGGTTGGTGGATACTTGTTCTGCTGGGAATCTGCTTATTGGCTTATATGAGCTTTCTAATCCTACGACGTTGGCGTAAAAATCAATATCGTCGTGAAGCAATAGCTGACCTGCAGAAACTACTACAGCGCTACCATGAGGACACAGCATCCATCGACTATCTTGCCTTATACAACAATCTACTTAAGCGAGTCGCAATGAGCCATTTTAGACGTGATCAAGTGGCCAGTTTAAGCGGTGAAGCCTGGGTCGCTTTTTTGGATAATAGTGGTAATACTCAGGAATTCAGCATGGGCTCTGGGCAGTCGCTTATTCAGGGCAATTATGCCCCAGAAAGCGATTTCGACGCTAAAGAACTACATAAAATTGGTTATGCCTGGATAAAGAACCATCATTCAGATCATATACCTGTGGTACCCCTGCATGATTGAATTTGAGTTTCCCTGGGTCGCGTATTTATTACCCCTGCCCATTATTATCTATCTGTTAATACCTGCCGCAAAAAAGCAGGATAGCGCGGTTAAAGTGCCCTTTTTTCAATCTGCTATGGGTTTCGACAATGTAAGTAAAAACCATGGGCAATTCCACCTCATACGACGCACCTTTTTAGTCCTTACCTGGCTCATCACGGTATTGGCAGCCAGTGCGCCCCGCTATATTGCCGAACCAGTAACACTACCTACTAATGGTCGCGACCTGATGT
Organism: Pseudomonadales bacterium; assembly: GCA_019090615.1. Lineage (GTDB taxonomy): Bacteria > Pseudomonadota > Gammaproteobacteria > Pseudomonadales > Azotimanducaceae > JAHRVQ01. Next base: position 22,645 of record JAHRVQ010000084.1, read on the forward strand.
TAGCGGTCGATATATCAGGCTCCATGGGCATCGAAGATATGCAGCTCAAAAATCGCCCCGCTAATCGACTACAGGTAGTGAAAGAAGTAATCGGCGATTTTGTCCAACGCCGCAAAGGTGATCGACTAGGGTTAATTTTATTCGGTACCCAGGCCTATTTACAAACCCCATTGACCTTTGACCGAAACACCGTGGATACACTTTTACTGGAAACTCCGTTGGGTATTGCCGGCGAAAAAACAGCCATTGGCGATGCCATCGGGCTAGCCGTCAAACGTTTGCAGCAACGCCCTGAAAATAGTCGGGTGCTTATTTTATTAACTGACGGACAAAATAACGCAGGTGAAGTTTCACCCATTCAAGCAGGCCAGATAGCCGCCGAACAAGGGGTCAAAATATATACCATCGGATTTGGCTCAGACGAAATGATTGTGCCCGGATTATTATTTAATCGAACGGTAAACCCTTCGGCTGAGCTTGATGATAAAACCTTAAGTCAAATCGCTGAGCTTACCGGCGGCCTCTATCAACGCGCCAGAAATAGTGCTGAGCTCCATGATATTTATGCAGCCCTGGATCAACTGGAGCCTATTGAACAGGACCTTGAAACCTATCGCCCTATCCAGTCGTTATTTTATTGGCCAGGCGCTATAGCACTGCTTTTGAGCTTCATGATTGTTTTAACTCACCCACAGATAGTCACCTGGTTTAACCTGCTGTTTAGCGCTATGAAACAAAAAACCGACCGGACTGATAGTTCTGCTGATAGTTCTCCTGATAGTTCTCCTGATAGTTCTCCTGATAGTTCCGCAGCTAATAGTTCCGCAGCTAATAGTTCCGCAGCTAATACCCATGCTGCCGACAGAGTTCAATCATGAATCCAGCCGACTACCAGATCTTCCTCGATAGCTTCCATTTTCTTAGACCCTGGTGGTTTATTGCGCTCATGCCGGCAATTTTGCTCTTCATCCTCATTACTTTGCGCCAGGGCAAAGGCTCAAGCTGGGAACAGGCGATAGATGCAGAGCTGTTATCTTTCATTATTGACCAGCCCTCATCCGCGAGGACAAAAAACCCCGTATATCTAATCTTGCTCGTCTGGGTACTAATAATTTTTGCCCTCGCTGGGCCGGTCTGGGAAAAAACCCCACAACCTGTGAGTGAACGCGAGGATGCCCTGGTTATTCTATTCGATCTTTCCCAGTCCATGTACGCAGAAGATATCAAACCTAATCGCCTGGTGGCGGCACGCAGAAAACTGCTCGATCTATTAGCCCAGCGCCAGGAAGGGATCACTGCACTGGTGGTGTATGCCGGTGACGCGCATATTGTTACTCCCTTAACTGACGACGCTAAAACCGTGGCGGAAATGCTGCCCGCAATTTCGCCAGCGATTATGCCTGCGGCAGGTAGCCAGCTCGCGCCTGCACTGACCCTGGCGTATAAACTTTTCCAAGATGCGGGCATGAATAGCGGCCGGGTTCTAATTGTCACTGATGAAATTCGCGATATCGCATTTGCTCAACAACTAGCGAGAAAAAACCGCAATGCCTACCCCGTTTCTATTCTCGCTGTCGGTAGTGCCGAAGGTGCACCCATTCCGACACCAGCAAAAGGCTACCTGAAGAACCCCCAGGGCACACTAGTTATAGCCCGAGTTAACTATTCCGCCATGCAGGCATTTGCTGCGGTGGCTGGCGGTCGATTCGCCAGAATAAGTCTACTCGATACTGATCTCGACTATCTTTTAGCTGATCAGGCACTCATCAATCCAGATCAATTCAGACAGACAGAACGGCAATTTGATATCTGGTACGAAAAAGGCCCGTGGCTGTTTTTGCTGATTTTACCTGTCGCTGCTTTCAGCTTTCGCAAGGGCTGGTTATGGACCCTGGCACTCATATGCCTCATGCCAATGCCTAGGGCAGAAGCGTCCTTCTGGAATGATTTATGGCAAACACCTGACCAACAAGCTGCTACCGCACTTGAAAAAGGCGAGACTGCGCTGGCAGCAGAACTTTTCGAGCACGCTACCTGGAAGGGCGCAGCACAATATCGTAATCAGGATTACGTCGCAGCAGCTGAGGCCTATGCAGAGACCAAAACTACTGACGGCCAATATAATTTTGGTAACGCGCTGGCAAAACAAGGACAATACCCGCAGGCAATTAAGGCCTATGAAAATGCCCTCAGCCTGGACCCTGATAATTCCGATGCACGTTTTAATAAGCAACTGATAGAAGATTTGCTTAAACAACAGGAACAGGAACAACAGCAGCAGGATGACGGTGAAGAACAGCAAGGTGAAAACCAGGAGCAAAACCAGGAAGGGGAAAACGGCAAACAAAGCCAGTCTGATTCGGATAACCAGCAGAGCAAAGATAAAAATGCCGACGCAGAAAATGAGTCTGCAGAAGACCAGAACAGCCAGCAAAACAGCAGCCAGCAAAACAGCAGCAAACAGAACGACCAATCAGCCGATGAAGACCCAGAAAAATCTCAACCGACTGATCCTTCAGAGCCTCAACCACAAAATGCCGACCCCCAACAAACAGATTCCGCCACAGCAAGCGACATAAGCGACATAGAACAACTTAACGACGAACAGCAACAGGCACTGCAACAATGGCTTAGACGAGTGCCGGACGACCCTGCCGGATTGCTACGCAGAAAATTCGAAATTCAGCATAATGAAAGACGACACAACGAACAACAAAATAGAGGCGGCAGAATTCAAAATGATTCGTCCAATTGGTAAATTTATAAGCCTGGTGATACTGCTAATGTTAGCAAATATTGCCACTGCACAACTCACCGTATCGGTCGACCGAGATCAAATAAGTATGGTCGATTTTCTACGCCTTAGTATTCGTGTAGGTAATGCCACCACTACCCTAAATCCAAATTTCAGCGCGATAGAAAAAGACTTTGAGATTCGCTCAGTTTCTGGGCCTAATCAAAGTACTCGCATGAGTATTATCAATGGTAGAACAAGTTCCGAAGCCTCAACCAGCTGGGAATTAACTTTACGCCCAAAACGCCTAGGACGCCTAATCATCCCTGGTTTCAAACTTGCCGGAGACACCTCGCAGCCAATCCTCATTGATGTTACCCCGCAATCAGCCGCCATGAAACAGCGAGCAAATCAACTGGTTTTTTTCAACACGACAGTTAGCACTAATCAGCTCTATGTACAGAGCCAGCTCATATATACGGTCAAATTATTCTACCAGGATAATATATCTGGAGATTTTCCAGCCCCACCGGAAATCCCTGATACCGTTGTAGAAGCCCTCGACAAGGATCAACGCTACGCAACCACGGTTCAGGGCCGTCGTTATAACGTGCTGGAAAAACGCTATGCAATATTTCCACAAAAAAGTGGTAAAATGGTGATACCCAGTCAAATATTTGAAGGCTCAAAAGGTGGCCGTGGATTCTTTTCCAACCGAGAAAGAGTTAATTCCGCCTCTCAGTCACATACAATTACGATCAACCCCAAAGCCGCAGAATTTTCTGGCACTAACTGGCTAGCAGCAAAGAACCTGCAATTAAGCCAAAGCTGGAGCATTACCCCACCTACCTTCGTCGTCGGCGAACCCATCAACAGGGCCCTGACAATTCAGGCGGAAGGTCTGATCGACTCACTACTACCCCAACTGGATGATCTTTCAATATCAGGCGCAAAAACATATACCGATCCAGCCAAAGAGGTACAACAAAGTAGCTCAACGGGCCTGTTTTCAACCAGTGTGACCACAACAGGCATTGTGCCAACCCAACCAGGGTCTCTGACAATCCCTGAAATACGCATTCCCTGGTGGAATACCGAGACCAATGCTGAGGAAATTGCGATTATTCCCACAACAACCTATAACGTTGCCGCCTCTCCTTCTCAGTCTACTAATCAACTCGAGCCGGTTAATAATTCAGCCAGTATGAATAATGATGCGCTAAATCACTCACTAAAAAGTGTCGCTAACAGTCAAGCCATAAACGCCCAAGCTAACGATGCGAATCCGCAGCCGCATTTATGGATGATACTCAGTGCAATTTTAGCGCTATTCTGGCTAATCACATTGGGCTTATGGTGGCGCCATTCAAGGCAGACAAAAAGCAACCAGACACAACCAGCCCAGTTCGAGGCAAATAATGCCAGCCAATTATTTCAGCAACTAAAAAAGGCTTGTCAGCAAAACAATCCGAGGCAGGCTAACCAACTACTCTTCCTTTGGGCAAAACATCAATACCCCACCATCAATTCAACCAGCGACCTGATTCGGTTAGTGCAACATGATGCCCTGGCCGATGAAATCAGGCAATTAGATGCCTGCCTCTACGCCTCGCCCGAGAACCAGCCAACAAACAACGACACATGGCAAGGCAAACAACTTTTACACTGCGTTGACGAACTAAGCGGGGTTGACAAACTATCCGTCTTAAAAAATAAACGCGCTAAACCGACTCAACTATTACATCAGCTAAACCCTGCTTAGGGCAGACTTTTACTTACAATCTCAAACACATCAGGGGATAAATTTTCCGCCGCCAGGATCCGTTCCAGCTGTTTGCGCATTAATTTTTGTCGCCTGGCATCATACTTTCTGAATCGAGTAAGGGGCGACAACATTCTTGCTGCCATCTGCGGGTTTAAACAATTAAGTACCAACACCTGGTCCGCGAGAAAGCTATACCCAGATCCGTCTCGATGATGGAAATTGACAATATTCTGGAACGCGAACCCAGCCACCAGAGACCGCATCCGGTTCGGGTTTTTCATCGTAAATGCTTTATGATTCATCAACAGCCGCACGGTTTCGAGGTTATTCGGCAACCCGCATGAAGCTTGAATGCTAAACCATTGATCAACCACTAATGCATCCTGAGACCAACGCTGGTAAAAATTTGCCAGCGCATCCTGCTTAGCCTGCTCTGCATCCGCTGAATTTACCAGCGCCCGTAATGCGGCGCTGGTATCCGTCATATTGTCCGCAGTATTAAACTGTTGTACGCATAATTCGATAATTTCTGAATCGCTATTCAACATCAAATAAGCCAGCGCGATATTCTTTAAAGCTCGACGTGCAGTATCCGTCGCCTCTGCTTTATATTCCCCAGTGCTTTGGTTGGCTCGATAAGTCGCCAGGAAAATTGGCTTCAGGCGCTCAGCAATAGTCTGTCGAACAAATTCTCGCGCTTGATGAATCGCGTCAACATCGGCAATTTCAGCCAGTTCTGCAAGATAACTTTCAGCAGGCATCACCAGCATAGAGGCAACCATCGCTTTATCCACACAATCCGCCTCTGAGGCGCTTAACGCTTGCTGCAAAATATTTTCACAGGCGTTGATTAGGCGTTCATCTACTATCGTAGCTTGACCTTGCTGAATAAGTTTTATCAAATCCTGGATAACTTCAACGGCCAGTTTCTGGCCTGCTTCCCAGCGCCCAAAGCCATCGACATCGTTACTCATTAAAAATAATAAATCGTCGCGGTTATAGTCATAATCAAGTTTCACCGGCGCTGAAAAACCACGCAACAGGGAGGGCACAGGTTTATTCTTGATGCCCTTAAATGTGTACTCCTGCGATCCGTGCCGCAAATTCAATACGACAGTAAAAGCGGTTTTTGAAGCTGTTGTAGCTGACTCATCGACGCCCCTGTCGACGTCGTCAACCAATGCACCGTCCAGTTCATCAACCTGAAATTCCAGGTCATTGCCATCTATATCAATAAGTCCGATTGCAACAGGCATATGAAAGGGTTGTTTATTATCCTGACCCGGTGTGACGGGACAACTCTGACTAATGGTCAGGGTATAGACTTGAGCGTTCTTATCATATTTATCCGTTACTTTTAATAGCGGCGTGCCTGATTGACTATACCAACGACGAAATTGCCCAAGATCATATTCATTGGCATCCTCCATCGCCTTCACAAAATCTTCCGTTGTCACTGCCTGCCCATCATGTCGATCAAAATATAAATCCGTACCGCGTCGAAAACCTGACTCGCCAACCAGGGTACGAATCATTCGAACCACCTCGGCACCCTTTTCATAGACAGTGGCGGTATAAAAGTTATTAATTTCGATATAGGAGTCCGGTCGGATTGGATGCGACATTGGACCCGCATCCTCAGGAAACTGCGCCGCTCTTAAGGTACTAACATCCGCACAGCGACAGGCTGCTGCAGACCCCATATCCGATGAGAATTGTTGATCGCGTAATACCGTAAATCCTTCTTTCAAACTCAATTGAAACCAGTCACGACAGGTCACCCGATTACCCGACCAGTTATGAAAATATTCATGCGCCACGACGCCTTCTACTCTCTGATACATAGCATCGGTGGTGGTATCTGCTCGGGCAAGCACACAGGATGTATTGAAAATATTCAAACCCTTATTTTCCATGGCACCCATATTGAAACTTTCCACCGCCACAATCATGAAAATATCAAGATCATATTCACGGCCATAAACTTTTTCATCCCAGGCCATGGACTTTTTCAAAGACAACATCGCATGGTCTAATTTATCGATATTATGCGCTTCGGTAAAAATCTGCAGCTTAACTGCCCGCCCACTTTGGGTAGTAAAACTATCTTCAATAAATTCAAGATCGCCCGCCACCAACGCAAACAAATAAGCCGGTTTATCAAAAGGGTCCTGCCATGTCACCCAATGTCGCGCGCCATACTCACCACGAGCCACTTCATTACCGTTAGACAACAACACAGGATAACTTTGTTTATTCGCATGAATAGTTGTGGTGTATTTTGACATCACATCTGGGCGATCCATAAACCAGGTAATATTTCGAAACCCCTCAGCTTCACACTGACTACAGAACATATCGCCTGATTTATAAAGACCTTCAAGGGCAGTGTTTTCCTGTGGCTTAATCTCAACGCGGATTATTAGTTCAAACTTTTGTGGAACATTAAATAGCGTCAACTTGTCATTTGAAATAATATATTCGTTAGAGACTAATTCACGGCCGTCAATGCTAATCGATCGGGTATCCAGGTCCTTGCTACCATCCAGGACCAGCTCATCAAGCTTGCTCACTGATGCAGGGTTTTTAATAATTTTGAGCGTAGATTGTACTTCACTTACCGTTTCATTCAATTCTACAACTAATTCTGTTGTGTCTATGAGATAAGGTGGTACCTGATAATCTTTCAATTGAATAGTTTCAGGCTGGCTAGTTTTAGGTTGACCATCTTTCATAATTTTCTCACCTTTGATTCATTATCAGCATCTGACTGGTTCTATACGGCGTTACGACGTTCAAACTGTTGGTCGCTCAAGCTGTTGGTCGCTCAAGCTGTTGGTCGCTCAAGCTGTTAATCGCTCAAGCTGCTCAGCTCAGCGTTCAATATTCAAAACTTAATGCTACTTCATGCCACTTTATGCCACTTTATGCTACATAGAGGGAGGCTGCATTTTACGCTCAGTTCAACCAGCCAGGGAAGCTTTGATTAAGTCGCAGCATTCCTCAAGGCAAGGCTTATCGATGAAAAAAGCGAAAACAGGTCTATCTGGGCTTTTTATAAGGGCCGCTCTGGCTGTTTTATAAGGGCCGCTCTGGGCAGTTTATAAGTCCCGCTCTGGGCAGTTTATAAGTCCCGCTCTGGCAGTTTACAAGTCCCGCTCTGGCAGTTTACAAGTGCCGCTCTGGCAGTTTACAAGTGCCGCTCTGGCAGCTATAGCGCGTTAATTATTATTTTTATGCGCTTCAAGTTGATCAACAAGTTCGATAACAGATTGCTGAGAAATACGGGTCAACATTTTAAGCGTCTGTTGTGCCTCTGGGGTGATAACACTGCGCTGAGGGTTTACCACTGTCTTTCTTGCCGCATCATTTCCTACAACTTTGAGGCTAGAATTATTGACAGTATCAACATGTCCTTGTAGCGTTGAGTTCAGTTGATTTCGCTGTGCCCTTGCGTGGACCGCATCAACAACGGCGTTGTTCTTTGTACCGACACCTGTCTCGCTATCAACCACAGCAATTTTACCATCGCGTATTTTTTGCCGAACCTGTTCTATCCTTGCCTCAACGGTACTGCTAATAATGCTCAGCGCATCCGCTGCCGATTGTTGCTCTGTAGCATTTTTAGTATTAAACGCTGGTTGTCTATGGCTCTTAGGCTCGATTCCATCCATCGCACGGCTTGATCCTGCACTGCGTTTGGAGGATTGTCGAAATTTCTCACTATGCTGTTGTCCACTGGTTTGTTGGTACTTCTTTGATTGCTGCCTACGCGTATCAGCCGACTCATCACCCTGCTGAAGATAATATACCTCTTGCTTTTCTCCATCTCGATAATGTTCGATCTGGTTTGCAGCAGGATCCTGACCTGCAGCTGCCATACAAAACAGCGAAAAACCAAACAATAATGTTATTCTCATCGTTAATCCTCTATGCAAGCTCAACTTGCCCAGACTCAATACACACCCAGTTCAGGTGCACTTTTCACTATCGCCAGGAGCGACTTTTCCGCCGGCCAAAGATGTTGAATAATTCCACAAACCACGCAGTCCATATAAGCGATATACGCGAACCGCGCCAACATAGGCGCTGGGTTTTAATATTCGATTAAAAATGCCCCTGACAAAATTTACTGGCGAACGAACTTCTAGCATTTCAATTGTTTTGTCGTCAACATGCTGGAGTTCAGGCAGGGGTTCAAACAGGGGTAAACTATCAATTGCCAACTGCCAACAGGAAGCCGTCCTTTCAATGCCGTGTTTCTGCAGCGTTCTACGCCGCGCCCTTGTGGCGATGGTTTGACGTAAGTCTACAGACTCAATCAAAGCACTGGAATAATTGATCCATTGATCTGTTTCATCAGCGCAAAGAAACCCTGTTTCACCATTACTAACCACCTCACTATAAGGCACCATGTTGGAACATAATACCGGGATACCCGCCAGACAATAGTCAAAATACTTCACCGCACTTTTACAACGGTTAAATTTCGAATCATCCAGAGGAACCCATGCTATGGTATTAGCATTAGACACAAGAAATGCTCTGAATTGATCGTGGCTCATAACCGGATGTACTTCAACTGGCAGGCCCTGATCATAAAGAAATTTGCCCGGTGGCCCAATACCAATGAGCTTTATTCGGTCAGCATACTTAGCAATGAGTTGCGTGAGTGCATTTTGAATAAAATCCACTCTGACAGAATCTGATGACGCAACTATCAGGTTAATTTGATTGTCATAGGTCTCATGATGCACAATCGGTGGGAAAGCATTAAATGCGCCATTAGGCACTAGCCAGGTGTTGCTATTATAGGTTTGTATTTCGTCAAATAACGGCGACGTAGATACGGTTACCGCATCTGCAAGACGTAATGCACTCTCAAGGTAGGGCTTCATCCGGACGCAGTGATCATGTACCGTCAAATATTCAGGTACATCTAACAAAAGATCATCGATATCAAAAATTATTTTTTTACCTAGCAGCCGCAAGTTTGACATCAAGCCCAATACATAATCATTAGACTCTCTTTGCAATACCACCACATCACACCATTTTATATCCTCAGGCGTCGGTGTAAATACAGCGCAGTAGCGAATATCTGAGCCGAAATTTTCTGAATTTTTTTTCAGCGGCTCTATTATTCGAATATTGGCAAGGGATGAATCAGGCAGCGGTAATAAACAAAGTATTTTACGCCGGCAACGGACCTTAAATGCAGCGTTGACCTTTTCCGGTTGAAGCATCGGCGCCGCAGATACAACAAACTGAAATACATCACCATCAGAATCACCTACTAACGATTCAACCTGATCAAATAAGGTTGTATTTACACCAGCTTGTATCTCTCGCCAGGATTGCACGACGCTTTCAAAATCGGTTATCTTCAGATCATTATTGTCCATCAACTGAACAATACTATCACGGGTATAAAAACGCAGATGGGTATTATCCAAGATACCCGTCTGCTGATAATCCCAACGTCCAGCAAGCAACATCATTCGAACTGACATATGTGCGACATTGGGAATCGACGCGATAATCAGCCCTGATTCCGCTAACAGGCCGACGGCTTGCTGGATTACCACATCTGCATCCACCAGGTGCTCTAGTACATCACCAAATATAACAGCGCCAAATTTTACATCTTTAACCACCGCGAAGAAATCTTCCACAGAACCCTCAAAGACATATTCAATGCGATTCCTGGCGGCCGCAGCTGCGTCTGCATCAAGCTCTATTCCCCAAACCTGATAGCCTTCTTGCTGTAGATAACCACCAAGATAAGCACTTGAGCAACCCACCTCCAAAATGGGCAATTCCTTCGTCAGGGTCATCACTTTTCGAATAACTTTGGTATGTGCATTGTTAAGCGCTGCCAGATCAATTCTAGCCTCGTAACGCATTTTTGGCTGGCCTTCACTCACCCCCAGGTTGCGACTTAGTGGTACCGCGGGGGGCAGCGCAGCAGCGGTTGTTTTTGCAATAATCTGCTTCAGGCGTAAATTTTCAATCGCCTGATACTGCACCTTTTTATTGGCCGCCAAAAGTTGCTGCATCGCCTGATCAAAGCCAAACCGTTGGCACTCAAGTTGTTGCATCGCCTGATCAAAACCGGATTGCTGGCATTCAAGTTGCTGCATTGCCTGGTCAAAGCCAAATTGCTGATTTTCAAACTGGTCCTTTTGGCTATGCAGGATTTTTTCCGCAGAATCATAAGATTCTAACAAACCAGCAATTCGTATACGCTGATTTTTTAGCGAACCCTGGAAGCGCTGCTGTTGGCCCTCAAAACGCTGTCGAATATCATCGACCCGCGCAATTTGATCATTTTCCTGCTTCTCATCTGATCCCGTGGGTTGCTGCAACAATGCTGTATATAATTCAGCAGCCAACCGATCCTCAGGGTTATTAATGACTTTATAATGTTGTAGCTGCTTATCAATGAAATCAATATTGAGATTTTTCTTACCGACAAAATCAGCCAGCTTATTGCATTCGACGGGATCCTCATTCAATAGCGATTGATACGAAATAAATACCCGCTGATATTGTCGACTATGCGCTTCAATCGCCAGATAATGCTGTAGCCATAACAGGCAGCCAACATCAATATCAAATTGATCCCGTTGCCAAAGCGACATGGCAACCTCCTGAGAATGTCGGACACTAATTATAATTTTGACCTCAAGGGACAAAGACGCAAACACCGGTGTCCAGAAAGGCAGCAACAGGCAGAATCTGGGATCTTTAATAATTAGCCGCTGGATTCGACTGGTCTGTTGTTCCAGCAACTTCTTTGCCTGCTGTTGCAACGCCAATATCGATTCATTCTGCCAAACCTGTTGTTCAATTTCGTCAAACGACCACCATTCACGTCCGAGGCTCGCAAACACCCGTTCATTGATTTCCATGATCCGTTTATCTTCGAAAAAACCTTTTTCGTTAACACCGGGTTTAGCCGGCAGCAAATGGTCCCCAAATTCGAACCCAGAGGCCTGTAACAGACCAGCAAGTGCGGATGTGCCACCGCGATGCATACCCGTCACAAGAATTATCTGGCTGTTCTTTTCATTTTTGCTGTCAACATCAAAACAGTTAGCAGCGATATTCAATTTGCTCCTGAGTGGCAGTTGATCCTGAGAATTTGAATCAATCTCGACAGTATTTTCTTCAACGGTTTGCTGGCTCATTCTTTCGTCCTGATAGCGACGCTAGTCGCGCCACGGGTCAATCCCTGTTCATCCTTAAAACGGACAAATATTCGGTTATTTGCTGGATTAAAATCCAGCTGTTCATTGCCAGATACAAATATCGCAAACGTGCCGGTCTCACCTGCTCCCATATTAACTTCAACCGCACTGGTTGATGCTGAGCCTGGGTTAATACATACAGCGGTTAACGGATTCGTCTGACAGAGTAAAATTAAAACGTTCAGATTTGCATCACCGCTATCGGCCGAAACAAAGATATTAGATTCACCACCAACATTGGCAGTAGCAACTGCAAATACATCAAAAGCTGTTTGGCTAATATCCGGCATATTAATAATACCTGGGTCAACTGGCGTAGCCGCCAGGGCGATAACGTCAGCTACCGGATCATCGCTAGCAGACAACAACAAGGTATTCAAGCCAACATTGATCGCTGCATCTTCGGTATTAGTACAAAAATATTTCAGCTCCACTTCCTGAGGCGCAATAACTGAACGAGGCGTGATGGAAAATATATAGGACTGGGCCGCGCCGGGACCAATATTGATGGCAGTATTTTCACTGCCCACAGGCGCATTAGTTGCTGGGTCTGTAATTTGATAACTAAAACTAGCATCGATATTAGAACTTAACGCCAGACCACAGCTTTCTGCGCTAACCGTACCACCATTAATAATCGTAGAATAAGCAGTAGCCGTTGAAGCCACTTGAACTGAACGACTACTGGGCAATACGGAAGAAACAATAAAGGTTTCTATTGCGGGCGCGGCACGCATTGAAATGAGTGTATAACTCCCTAAATCCTCTCCCTGAGTGGAAGAATTTGCCAGCACACGATAGCTTCCTGGCACCAATGTCAGGTTAGAGATTTCGGCATCAAAACTATCACCCGAATCGTCATCTTCACCCTGAAGCAGAGAATAGTCATTATTATAAATTCGTAAAAAGGCATCAAACTCAGTGGAAGAAAGACTAAATGAAAAATCAGCGCTACTCTCTACGGCGAGGTTATAAACATCAACCTTGGATTCATCAGCGCCGCCAATCAACTCATTCAACGAGCAGTCGCTAGCGGCTAATTGCCCAACCAGATTATCATTGGCAGAAATAGTCGATTCGCTGCATGCCGCTCGGGCTACTGCCGAGACAACAAACGTCAACAAATAAACAATCAAATGGCATAAAAACTTCATCGCCTAAGTATAGCTGCGATATGACAGACTGCCGCATTTGTCCAGCTTCCAGGCCTAGAACCTAAAATAAAATCATGTTAACTCAGGAAGCTAATTAAAGACTTTTTCGGCTTAAATTTTGCGCTCGTATGCTCGTATATTGCATCGGTGGACTACACTTTTATCATCGCTAAGGACAGCTCACCGATGATTTCAGTAGTAATGGTCACCTATCAAACCGGCGCAATTTTATTCAGCGCGATCCGTTCGATACTTCAGCAACCGACGTCGATTGAATTAATCGTGGTCGATAACGGTAACCCTGCGACAACAGTAAAAAAACTAATTGAACTCGCTAACAGCTTACCGCGAGTTAAGGTACTTACCGGCCATGGCAATGTGGGATTTGCAGCAGGTTGTAACCTCGGTGTGAAAGAAGCACGGGCAGAATATTTAGCCCTGATTAATCCAGACTGTATCACCGACTACAATAGCTTTAATAACTTTCTAGAGGACGCGCAAAACCTCTCCGGTAAATGGTTAATCGGTGCTGACATCCGCAACGCAGATAAAACAACCCAACAGGGATCACGGCGGGCAATCCTAACCCCCTGGCTGATGACAGTTGAAGCCTTAAAACTGTACCGGCTTGCACCGAGGCATCCCTATTTTAAACGCTTTAATCAACATCAAACTAAATTACCCAACGCCCTGACCGAGGTCCCGGCAATTAGCGGTGCATATATGATGATGCCGCGAAAAGTATATGAGGAGATAGGTGGTATGGACGAGTCTTATTTTTTACACGTCGAAGATCTTGATTTTTGTTTACGGCATCATTTATCTGGAGGCAAAACTTATTTTTCACCACACATTAAGGCCACACACCACAAAAGCAGTAGCAGAGTAAGCTGGCTGTTCGTGGAGTACCATAAATCCATCAGTCTATCGCTCTATTTCGAGAAAAATTTTGATGACTTTTACCCACCAATATTTATGCTCTTTCTCAAGGCGCTTATATTCACACGCCTGGGTTACACTATTTCTGCCTTTCTACTTAGTGCGCCGTTTCAATGGCTTAAAACCAGGAAAAACAGACATAAGCTAGCCCGTGTCTAAAGATATAGAGCCGGATAAAAAACATTGAAACTTTTTCCCATATGAAAATAGCTGCCATCATAATTACGTTTCATCCAGATGAAACGGTCCTTAGCCAATTACTGGAACGCATCCAGCCACAGGTCGATGAAATCTATATCATCGACAACAGTGCCACCCCGTTAGCGACAAAGTATATTAACGCCTGTCAATATTATCATCACGATCAAAACAATCCAGGTATTGCCCAGGCGCAAAATAACGGTTTAATCAGGGCCCTGAATAACTCCATGACACATGCATTATTGTTAGACCAGGACAGCGAACCTGACCAACATATGGTAGCCAAGCTGAGCATCGCCTTTGGATCATCTACAGCACAAGCAGCACAGAAGGTTGCCGCTGTTGGCCCTATGTACATTGATAAAAATTCTGGACAGCACTCTGCTTTTTTGACCCTTGGTAAATGGAAAAACCATCTAACGACCTATCACTCTGACAATATTGGCACCCTGGTCAGCACTGATTTTCTCATCGCGTCGGGCTGCCTTATATCCATGAAAGCACTACAGAACGTAGGGTTTATGGATGAAACGCTGTTTATTGACTATGTGGACACCGACTGGGGGATTCGTGCTAAAAACCAGGGTTATGCGCTCCTGGGGTTAACTGGTGCGCTGATGCAACATCGAATGGGCGAGTCGAGCAAACGACTATGGATCGGTCGATGGCGGGAGGCAGCGGTACATAAGTCCTTTCGCTACTATTATATTTTTCGCAATGCCCTGATTTTATATTCTAAACCTGAATCTGATTTCAAATGGCGCCTGTTTCATATCAAACGCCTGTTGATGTTACTGGTCTTCATCAGTCTCTGCAAAAATGCCAAAGCCAACATCCGCTATGCCTGCTCAGGTATCAAAGATGCCGTATTAGGCAGGTCAGGTCCAATGCCACCGTAGGCATCTATGCAGCCCGCGTGCAATTAATGTGACCGTATTCCAATTATTTCCACTTCAGGTTTTAAACGCTGGTTTTCAATTGTGATTTTTACTGCTGGCAAACATAATTACTTTCTGAAAAATAATTGAATAGGTGCCAGCGCCGCTTTGTTTTTCCGTGATAGAATACCGCCATGCACGGTTTCCTAAAAAAAATGATAACCACATTGAACGATCCGGTGGATTATTATCTGCCCCTTGATGATCATGAAATTCACCTCAATCCGCATATAGGGCATCGAATTCAACTTGCCTTCCTCGGCCAGATTCGCTGTAGTCATTGCGGCCGCGCAAGCAAGAAAAGTTTTTCTCAGGGATATTGTTATCCATGTTTTAAAAAACTTCCCCAATGCGATCTTTGTATGGTTAGTCCCGAACGCTGTCATTTCGACCAGGGAACATGCCGCGACCCCGAATGGGGGAAGGACGTATGCCACCAGCCACATATTGTTTATCTGGCGAATTCATCAGGCATTAAAGTCGGGATAACAAAGCTCAACCAGATCCCTACCCGCTGGATAGATCAGGGTGCCATTCAGGCAATGCCTGTCCTAAGAGTAAGTACGCGTCAACAATCCGGTTTAGCAGAAGTTATTTTCAAACAGCACGTTGCTGATAAGACCCACTGGCAACGAATGCTCAAAGGGGGAAACCCTGAGCTTGATCTGATTGCAGTGCGCGACGAAATAATGTGTAAGGTAGCCCCAGAAATTGAAGCCCTGCAACAGCAATTTGGACTACAGGCCATTCAACCGGTGGTAGATCAACGGGTTCAAGCCATCCACTATCCGGTGCAGCAATTTCCTACCAAAGTTAAGTCGCTGAATTTTGACAAAACACCTGTTATTGAGGGCGTCCTGCTAGGGATAAAAGGACAATATTTAATCTTCGATAACGGCGTGATTAATCTACGGAAATTTTCATCTTATGAAATAAAATTTGAGCGGATTGCGGCTCAAACCAATTAAAAGAACGCCGCCTGGCACCAAACAACCTTTTCATTCAATCGCAAGACAGACGCTATGCCAGAAAACATGCCAGGCTATAAAAACCAGACTAAAAAAAACAATCTAACGACGCTTTATACCCCCCCACAACAAACCTAAGCCTAATCCCGCAAGCAAACCACCCAAATGTGCACCATTAGCAATATTGCCAATTTTCAACAAATCAATTAATCCCGTAAATCCTAACCCAAGAATTATTAACATAACAAGATAGACACCTGCCGGCAGTTCAATCCGTTTTGCTGGCATCAATTTGCTCCAGGCCATCGAGTATCCCAACAAGCCGTATACCACACCTGACATGCCGCCAAATAAACTTGCGCCATAAATTAAATACTGCAAAATATTGGCAACAATCGAGCTGCCAAGCACCAGCAACAGCAACAGTAGTACCCCATTCACGCGTTCGATACGTTTACCGATCTCCCAGACCCAAAGCAAATTAAAAACGATATGCAGCCAGCCAAAGTGCAATAGCATAGGCGTAATCAGCCGCCAATATTGACCGCTATTGAGGGTATAGGTCAGATCGGCAAATTGCGGCCGACCATCTACGATGGTGAACTCCAACAGGCTAAAACTTTGTAGCCACGCACCTAATTGACCAATATCTGCGCCGAGGGTAATGGGAAAACAAATTATATTGGCCAAAACAAGCGTCAATGTGAAAGGCGCACTCAACATTTGCCGCAACCAGTATTTACGGGGCATTGACTTTAACGCAGCCGAATTCAATGCAGCTTCGTTTGAACCGGTTACCGGCGCTACTTCAAAGCGAATTTCTTCACTGGCAAATCGACGATATAGCGCTTGTACCTCAATTTTATCAACCTCCGAATTCACCCAGACCTGCTGCATCGCGCCGGTTTCATTAATGCGATGCCAAATATTCGCTTGAAACAGAAATTTTGAAAACAATGTGAGATCGATATAACGATCAATTTCAACAGCAACAATCATCGGTATTGTTTTTCCAGGGCTAATTTCCAGCAGGCCATTTTTATTTCCAGTGATCCATTATGAATTCCGAGCACATCATAACCATCTCCAACCGCTGCCGGTCGCTGCTAATCGCTAACAGGAGCATACAGCAATTTATCAGAAGGGTTTAATCAAGCTATATCATTCATATAAATATCAACATGCCAAGCTCACCAGAACAAGGTAAACTGGATATCATCTATCCTGCAGCAACAATTTAGCTTGCTGGCAGAAGCCCATAATTTTATAGGATATTAGTTAATATGGAAAATGCCGATCATCAGGTGTTATCCCAACTGACACAGTGGCTAGCAGATGGGCAGTCATGCTGGCTTTGCACCGTGGTCGAAACCTGGGGCTCATCACCCCGGCCAGTTGGCTCAATGCTCAGTTGCAACAGCCAGGGGCATATCGCAGGTTCGCTATCAGGCGGGTGCGTAGAAGAAGACCTACTTGAAAAATTACATAATGGCGAATTGGCCCAAACCACCCCAGAGCTACTCATTTATGGCAAGGATCAGGAAGAATCAGACCGATTTGGCCTACCTTGTGGCGGCCAACTGCATATTGTTATCGAACCATTGTCAGGTATCAGCCAACTCGACGCACTAAAAACTATTGTTCAGCATCTTGAACAAAGACAGTGCATCGAACGCCAACTCGATATTCGCAGCGGGCAATTCAAAATTACAGCAAAAGATCGATTCAAGCATTTGCAGTTTAAGCCTCAAATTAACGCTGACAGCAACGATAGTATCCAGCCCATTAACAACCAACAGCACAACCAACAGAACAACCAACAAAATAACAAACTAAAAGACAAATCGGCAGATAACCAGCCCACTATGGTGCATACCTATGGACCCCGTTATCAGCTATTTCTAATTGGTGCAGGCCAGGTATCCATTTATCTGGCTCAAATTGCGCGCACTCTGGATTATCAGGTTCTGGTCTGTGATCCGCGCCCGGAAATGATTGAACAATGGCCTATAACTGGCGTCCAACTAGTAAACTCAATGCCCGATGATGCCATTATAAAATACGCAGACGACCGCTTCTCAGCCATCATCGCCCTGACCCACGATCCCCGCATTGACGATATGGGTTTAATGGAAGCATTAAAAACAGACGCTTTTTTTATCGGCGCAATGGGTTCAAGCCGTACTTCAGCAAAACGTAAGGAAAGGTTATTACAACTGGATTTAAGTGAAACTGAGGTAAATAAGTTACATGCACCGGTCGGCTTATCTATAGGGAGTAAAACACCCGCTGAAATAGCCATTGCAATTCTGGCGCAGCTAACCGCTTTGCGCAGTGAAGCGGCGAAAAAGGAACTTGCTAATAGCACAGCTGGTCAAGTTAATCAGATAGCTTAGCGCTTAGCTCCAGGGATATAAAATGATAGATGCTATCATGCTTGCTGCCGGCAACAGCAAACGCTTCGGCAGAGATAAAAGAAGAGCAGTACTTGCCTCCGGAGAAAGTGTACTGCTTAGTTCTATAAACAATGTCATTGATGAGGTAGAGCAGCTGCTGGTTGTACTTAGATCAGATGATGCTGAATATGCGACGCAACTCAAACATCTTGTTAACAATCCTGGGCTCAGCTTTTTATGCGCCCCTGACTCAGCCAAAGGTATTGGTCACAGCCTTGCCAACGCAATTCACACAATAAGTCAGCGGAAAACAGGCCTCTGCCAGGCTGCATTTATATTTCTTGCTGACATGCCTTACGTAAACAGAACAACCATTCAATCGATGCGCTCAGAGTACACCGCAAGACAGTCTAACAAACCCATAATACTGCCTTCAATGGCAGGTAAAACTGGGCACCCAGTGCTGTTTTCACAGTCGTATTTTAACCAACTGAAAAACCTTAGCGGAGACCAGGGCGCTCGTCGCATCGTAAACGCGCATCCAGAACAGGTTTTTCGAGTGGATGTGATTGACCCAGGTATTTTTTTAGATATTGATCGACCGGCTGATATAGCGCTTATGCCCCCAGCCGACTAGCCCAATCTAACTTGCTACGACATACCTCGTAAAAACTGTGCCCGGGTGGATGTACTAATTTTAGCCTGGCTGCTTTTTTCTTTACGCATATGGATTCCCCTGGAGCAATTTCAAATTCCAGCTGGGAGTCAAAACTGATCATTGCATTCATGCCCATATGGGAACCAATAACAATTTTAATTTCGGAATCCCCAGGTACCACTAAGGGTCGGCTATTCAATTGATGAGGAAACATCGGCACCAGTACTATGGCATCCAGGCTAGGGTGCATAATCGGCCCACCGGCAGATAATGCATAAGCTGTGGAACCTGTCGGTGACGAAATAATCAGACCATCGGAATATTGTTTGTAAACAAAAATGTCATCAATATAGAGATTAAACTCCAGCATTCTGGAAGACTTCGCTGTGCTGATCAGCACTTCATTAAGCGCACAGGGCAGTGCTTTTTGTCCTTCAACAGAAACTTCGCCTTCAAGCAAAAAATGCTCCTCAGTAGCAAAATTACCTTCAAGTACATCACCAACACTTTTTTCAATCGCAGTGGGTGAAACATCCGCCAGAAACCCCAGCCGGCCTCTATTGATACCGAGTATCGGCACCCCAAAAGCCGCGAAAGTACGCGCCGCACCCAAAATATTGCCGTCACCGCCAACAGCAATTACAAGATCACATTTGTCGCCCATTTCCGCTTGCTTATAGCCTGTAGCGCTAGAGTCCTTTAAAAGGTCTTTTGCCGTATCTTCAAGCAGAACATTTTTATTATGGCTTTGCAAAAAGTGTCGCACGCGACGTAAAGATTCAACCACAGAATCATTACCCATCCGCGCGACTAACCCTATATTGTTAAATTCAGTCATCTATAAGCTACTGGAAAATACAAACATGCATTTAAAGCTAGAACCGAGCACGATTCAACGATGAAATTCACCATTATCCCCTCTGCCTTCAAGTCACTCTAGCCTGGGCACTGCTTTTCCGGTCTAGTTGCTCCTTTTTGAATATTGCACCACACTTAAACAGAACCCTATAGTAGCTATTCAGGATATCGTATATTCGATATTCGAATGAGCAGGCCCTTGATATTCGACGAAAAAAAGCCAAACTAGCCATCTAAACACCCCAATAGAAGAAACAGAGAGCAGGTTATGAATTCTTCGATCAATAAACGCTATGCCACTGAACTCGCTGAAGAATCCAACATTGCCGAAATCGCTGCTGCCGGTTCACTATGGCAAGCTATGCGCAAAGAAGTCCGTGCACGTGCAGAATTTGAACCCATTATGGCTACTTTTTTTCAGGCAACGGTTTTAAATCACGACACCCTGGAAGGCTCACTGAGTTTTCTGTTAGCCAATAAGCTGGGCAACTCAGTAGTATCAGCGATGGCCATCAGAGAGATAATCCAGGAAGCTTTCGCTGCCGAGGCTTCAATTACTCGCGCTGCTGAAATCGACATAAAAGCCACTCGTGAGCGAGACCCTGCCTGCAACAGTTATTCAACCCCGTTTTTATTCTACAAGGGGTTTCAGGCCCTGCAAATACATAGAATTGCCCATTGGCTATGGCACCAGGAACGCCATTCACTGGCTTTTTATCTACAAAACCAGGTCAGCACAATTTTTGGCGTAGACTTACATCCAGCAGCAAAAATCGGCTGCGGCGTTATGTTTGACCACGCCAGCGGTCTAGTCATTGGCGAGACCGCTATTATTGAAGACGACGTTTCGATACTGCATGGTGTTACCCTGGGTGGAACCGGCAAAGAATCTGGAGACCGTCACCCAAAAGTCCGTAAAGGCGTACTAATTGGTGCTGGCGCCTCGATAATCGGCAATCTTGAGATTGGCGAGGGAGCAAAAATAGGCGCAGGTAGTGTGGTCATGAAAGCAGTCCCTGCGCATGTCACAGTAGCCGGTGTACCCGCCAAAATTGTTGGCAAACCCGACTGCCCATTCCCTTCCTGCGATATGAAGCAAAACCTGGATTAACAGCCCAAATAAATAAGGATAAAGCTAACCTTTATAAAGCTCAAAGGGCCTAAAAAGTCGTCATGTCGCCATGATTAGCGCCTAATTACCTTAGCACCGACTAAAAGTCAAAGCCACGGCGCCCCTGCATCCCACCGGTGTGTATTGCCACCACTGAAGCATTGCTCTGGAGATCACCAGCAAGCAGCATCTGCACCAGGCCATATACCATTTTTGCAGTATAAACAGGATCAAGACTTATACCATTCTGATCTTCGAATTCCAGAATAAAGCGCTTTAAATAGTCTGGTGTTTTAGCATAACCACCGCAATGATAGCCATGCTCAATTTTCCAGTTAGGTTGCTGTATGTTCATCTGCGCCTCGCGCCCAGAAAGGCCCGCCAGCATTTGACCAACCCGCGCATCCAGATACTGCGCTTTTTTTAATACGCATATACCTAGCACACTTTTGCCCTCTGCCAGTGCAGCTGAGACACCCGCCAGAGTACCACCAGTCCCCACTGGCAAACAAATCAGGTCATAAGCCTGGTTTTCGCTGTCATTGATTGGCTGAGCAGCAATATGTCGGTCGAGTTCAGTCACAATTTCCACACATCCTTTAACCGCAAGTTGATTGGTCCCGCCCTCTGGCAAACAATAAAAACCACCCGCACCGGCCCCAACCAAGTCCTCCCCCAATACACCAGCAAACACGGAAGAGCCTTCAACTGTTCTATATAAAGAGCCCTCAGCGGATAAAGAGCCTTCAGCTGTTCTATATAAAGAGCCCTCAGCGGTTCTTAATAAAGAGCCCGCAGCGAAATCATCGGTTAACTGACGATACATTGATCGAGATACAAACCTTAATGTCATGCCAAAATTCTCAGCATCAACCAGCATTGATGACAATACTGCAGGGCGCTCGCCGCGGATAATACCAATGGTGGTTAGCTTTTGTTGCGCGCCCAGCTGTGCCAAAGCATGAATATGATTGGACCACGCGCCACCAAAACTGACAACGGTATTCACCCCAAGAGCTCGCGCCTGGGCCAGATTAGAAGTAAGTTTGAAATGTTTATTACCCCCCGGATACAGCTTTTCAAGTTCAAATAGCCGAAAACACCTGCCTTGATAAGTGACTTGCCGCAATGCTGAACTTTTATTAATCATACTCACATTAATAATACTCACCTTTAATAACACTCAAAATACTGGTACTAACCTTTACCTATTCACTCTCCCTCTACATTTTTCCATAGCACCTTGCCATAGCAGCAGAATATTTCGCCAAGCGAGCGAACTGACCTTTGACGCTTTAAGCAAAGCCATTCATAGCTTCTTATGCAGCTGGTGGTGTCAATAGCATCGTGTTCATCTAAAAGTACAGTTATAATACCGCCATGCAGTATATTCAACTAAGCGTCTTCACCCTATGCATATTATTAGCTGCCTGTAGCGGCGGTGGTGGCGGTTCAAGCAACCCAGCCAATATGCCAACGCCGCCTATACCACCAGTGGTACTAGAGAATACCTTCAACGTGGCCCCGCTAAGCATCCCCACAACCGGTTATGGCCTGCTAAATAACGCCGAACTTGGCACTGTACTGACCTCGCCCACTACCCACTTTAATATACCTGAAAATACCCTGTCATTTTCCATCAGCCTGACCGGCGAAGATGTTGCTTTTACCGGCCGCAATCTATTTATCACCGACCTGGTGCAACCTAATGGCAATCCCATTAATAATGCTATCCGTGATCTAACTTTCTGCGATTCAGGGTTGTGTAGTGCCCTGGTACCTCGCACCCCGCAACTTAATCTCACTGACAATATCATCCCCGCAGGGGAATGGCAGTATAGCCTTGGCACCCTGGCAGCGAGCCTGACGAATATTGATCTTAATGCCATGACACTCAATATTGCGATCAGAACAGGACCTACGCCTGATTTAGAGGCAGATTTCCCAGCTAGACTAACCATTAAGCCTTTTTTAACCGCAGTATCCGTGGATACTGACGATATAACGCTGGTCCTGGAGCAATTTAGAATCATTGCTGAAAACAACAATATTGCAGTCGATATACAACCGCTTTCGATAATCACTGAGCCTCGCTTCACCGAAGTCTCAGGGGATTTCAACGACCCAGAGACCGCAGCCCTGGTTACTCTCGGCGATGCAAATGCAATTAATATCTTTTTCCTCGAAGACTTTTCTGGTACCGCAGCAACAGGGCTTATAGGTATTTCTGCTGGGCTGCCAGGCGCATTCGGCACTCAGGGAAAATTCAATGGCGTTTTAATTAATGCCAACGCGACTCGAAATAGCGGTGATACATTCTATGCACGCACCACAGCAGAATTCACCTTTCATGAAATAGGCCATTTTATCGGCCTGTATCATACTAGCGAACGGCTATTTGGGATCTATGACGTCTTACCCGATACCCAGCAATGTCTCGTCTCAGACGATCTAAATAACAATGGGATAGCAGATTTTAATGAATGCCCTGACGGGCTAAACATCATGTTCTGGAATTCCGATCTAAACCTCACTAAGGCGCCATTAAGCAACGATCAAAAAAACGTATTTTTTCTCTCACCTCTCGCCAGCCCCTAGTTCGAGATAACCCTACGGCCCTGGCCTGCAACTATTATGCAAATTCATGTTATCGGCGATCTACACGGGTTCTATCCTGAATTCGAATCCCTGCTAGCTCAAACCGGCATTATTGATCAACAATTAAACTGGTCAGCCAATGATGATCAACTTTGGCTGATCGGTGACCTGTTTGACCGGGGCCAACAGACCCTGGCCTGTATTGAATTAATCATGAAGCTACAGCTTCAAGCGCCCAATATGGGCGGTCAGGTAGCTTGCCTGCTTGGCAATCACGAACTGATGTTTCTTGCAGCGCATAAATTCTCTAACAAACCGGTTGCCGCAAAATTAGTCAGGCAATGGCTCGATTGGGGCGGACATGGGGATGATTTCCAAAATATATCCGCAGCGCAACTAGAATGGTTAAGCCAATTACCTGCAATGGCATTGATTAAAAACAGCTTACTCATCCATGCAGACAACTTGTCATATGTCCGCTACGGACAATCTATAACCGAAGTGAACGCATACTTTCAGGCGCTGATGGATAATCTGGATTTCGAATTATGGCAACAGGTACTGACTGCCTTTTCCGCTCGCGGGGCTTTTAATCTTAGACTTAATGGACCTAAAAATGCAGCCCAAATGCTCCATCTATATGGAGGAAGTAAGATTATTCACGGTCACACACCCATCCCAATTGCCTGCGGAAAAACACCCCAGGCGACGCGCAGAGCTTTTAATTATGCCGACGGACTCTGTTATAACGTAGATGCTGGCATCTACCTTGGTAGCCCTGGCTTCGTTTTTTCCTATTGATCTTTCTTGTTGATCTTTCTTGTTGATCTTTCTTGTTGAGCTTTCAGGTTAGGCCAGACGGCCATATAAATCATCAATTCGAACAATATCATCTTCACCAAGATATTCACCCGACTGCACTTCAATCAGCTCCAGGGGGATTTTACCCGGATTTACCAGGCGGTGTTTTTCACCCAGAGCAATATAAGTTGATTCGTTTCTTGAGAGTATAAAGGTATCCTCGCCACGGGTAATTTCGGCAGTACCCTTAACCACGATCCAGTGCTCTGAACGATGAAAATGTTTTTGCAGGCTAAGACTAGCGCCGGGGTTAACAGTGATACGTTTCACCTGGAAGCCGACACTTTGATCGATACAGTCGTAGGCCCCCCAGGGGCGGTATACCTTGCGATGATTATTTGCTTCGGGCCGTTGCGATGTATTCAATTCACTGACAATGGACTTAACATCCTGCACCTTATCTTTATGTGCAACTAACAGCGCATCTGCCGTATCCACCACCACCAGGTCATCTACGCCTAGCAATGTTATAAGTCGTTTATCGCAGCGGACATAATTATTTCGGGAACGCTGTTGTAAAACATCGCCGACAAAACAATTACCCGCCGCATCTTTTTTGCTCAAAGACCAGAGTGATGACCAGGAACCAACGTCATTCCAACCTGCGTCTAAAGGTAATACCACCGCTTTTTTGGTATTTTCCATCACCGCGTAGTCAATCGAATCGGCTGGGCAACTACTGAATAGCTGTTGATCAAGCCGGATAAAATCAAGATCAATGGTGGCCGCTGCAAGCGATTGTTGGCTGCTACTGGCGATGCCTGGATTGAATTTTTCAAGCTCCTCAAGATAGCGGCTTGCTTTGAACATAAATAATCCAGCATTCCAATAATAATTACCCGCATCAAGATAGGACTGAGCGCTGATTGCATCAGGTTTTTCTACAAACTGATCAACAACTGCCGCCTGCGCATCCAGCCGCTCACCCCCTCGAATATACCCATAACCTGTCTCAGGATAGGTTGGTACTATGCCAAAGGTTACCAGATAGCCCTGTTTAGCCAGCTCAAAACCATGACATATACGGCGCTGAAACTCAGCCGTATCCGCTATAACGTGATCCGCGGCAAGCACCAATAATACTGGATCATCCGCTATATAGTGATTTGCGGCAACAGCCACAGCTGGCGCAGTATTTCTCCCCACAGGCTCTAGTACAATATCAAACCTGGACTGACCTGAACGATTTAACTGTTCTGCCACCAGAAATCGATGATCTTCATTACAAATAACCATACCAGGATCACAGTCAACTAATCCCTCAAGCCTTAGCACGGTGTCTTGCAGCATTGTGCTCTCATTGACCAACGGTAGAAATTGTTTAGGATACTGTTTACGTGATAGCGGCCACAATCGAGTCCCAGAACCCCCTGACAAAATAACCGGCTTTATAGTTGTAGCTGTCACTCAGTAATTCCTGCCCATTAGATATTGAGATTTAACGATTGATGGTAGCGACTGAAAGAGCAAAACAAGCCCGTTTAAATTATAAAATTTCCAACACCAGATCCCAGTCCTAAGTGCATTTTGTGCGGGGAATTTCTATTGACCTTAGCCTGCAGGGATATTCTACCTGTAACTGTTCAACTTACCTAACTTCAATTACCCAGGAGAATACTGCCGCCCTTTTGGCAGACCACAGTTATCGTGCATATCTAATGACCAAAAACTTTCCTTAACATTTTTTTCGCACAAGAATATTATTCGTCAGCTGTGAAACGGATACGTTATACTGCGCCTTGGCAGCAATAAAAACTAAAGCACCTTTGATTAAATGCATCGACGCAAATTCGGTATTAAATCACGATTCATAGCAGCATGAAATTTCAGGAATTAATAGACTAATGGAACTCAAGCAAAACCCAGTCATCGCAATTATTGGTCTTGGATACGTCGGACTACCCCTGGCAGTAGAATTTGCAAAACAATATTCAACCATTGGTTTTGACATCGACCCCGATCGAATTTCTGCGCTACAACAGGGGAATGATGTAACCCTTGAAGTCGACAGCCAGGAATTGGCCGTCGTAGATAAATTAAGCTTCGTCTCCGAGGCATCAAAAATTGCCAACGCAGATATATATATCATCACAGTACCCACCCCTATTGACGAATATAAGAGGCCAGATTTAAGTCACCTGCAACAGGCAAGCGCCATGTTGGGCACGGTACTTAGTCGCAATAATATCGTCATATATGAATCCACAGTTTATCCAGGCGCAACCGAAGAAGAATGTATTCCAATATTGTCAAGCCACTCTGGCCTCAAATTTAACCAGGATTTTTATGCCGGTTACAGCCCCGAACGCATAAACCCGGGTGATAAAACCCATCGAATTACCTCGATCAAAAAAGTCACTTCTGGCAGCACGCCAGAAATTGCCGACTATATCGATTCACTTTATCTCAGTATCATCTCGGCTGGCACGCATAAAACCAGCAGCATTAAAGT
Source organism: Pseudomonadales bacterium (assembly GCA_019090615.1). GTDB lineage: Bacteria > Pseudomonadota > Gammaproteobacteria > Pseudomonadales > Azotimanducaceae > JAHRVQ01. The sequence goes on from JAHRVQ010000084.1 coordinate 49,531, forward strand.
TGCAGAAGCCGCCAAAGTAATAGAAAACACCCAACGCGATCTAAATATAGCGCTTATTAATGAACTCGCCATTATTTTCAATAAACTCGATATTAATACTACGGAAGTCTTAGAGGCCGCCGGCAGCAAATGGAATTTTTTACCCTTTAAACCAGGTCTGGTGGGCGGTCATTGTATTGGTGTAGACCCCTATTATCTCACCCATAAAGCCCAGCAATTTGGCTACCATCCAGAGATAATTCTTGCTGGGCGCAGAATGAATGATAGCATGGGACACTATATCGTCTCACAATTAGTCAAAAAAATGATCCAGAAGAACATACAGGTAGCGAAGTCCAACATACTCATAATGGGGTTAGCTTTTAAAGAGAATTGCCCAGATATTCGCAACACCCGTATCATTGACATAATCAATGAACTCCAGGAATATGGCGCAAACGTAGATATATTTGACCCTTTGGTTGATGCCAATACCGCAGCCAGAACCTACGCGATAAAACTCATCGATCAACCAGAGCAAAATCATTATCATGCAGTTCTACTGGCAGTCGCACATGACGAATTTAAGCACCTAGGAGCTGATAAAATTCGAAGTTTAGGCAACGACACAGCAATCTTATTTGATGTTAAAAACATACTCCCCAAAGACACCGTTGACGGGTGGTTATAGATAAATGACGCCATTAACACCGAACAAATATAGTGCAATCAAACGCTCCCTCAACAATTCTTCAAAAACCTGGTTGATTACCGGCGTCGCGGGCTTTATTGGCAGTCATCTTTTGCAACATCTGCTCAGCCTTAATCAAACAGTCATCGGGCTGGATAATTTCAGCACCGGTTTCCAACATAATCTTGACGCGGTACAAGCAATTACCACGGGCTCGCAATGGCAACGTTTCACATTTATTAAAGGTGACATCTGTCATCTGCAAGACTGTATCCAGGCAACTCAAGGTGTCGACTATGTATTACACCAGGCCGCACTTGGCAGTGTTCCGCGTAGCCTGGACGACCCAATCAAAACCAACAACAACAATATCAACGGCTTTCTGAACATGTTAGTGGCCGCACGAGATGAAAAAGTTTCCAGCTTTACTTATGCGGCATCAAGCTCCACCTATGGTGACCATCCGGCCTTACCCAAAGTCGAAGAGAATATCGGCCATCCGTTATCCCCTTACGCAGTCACTAAATATGTTAACGAACTATATGCCGAGGTTTTTGCTCGCAACTATAATTTTAATTGTATTGGCCTGCGCTATTTTAACGTATTTGGCCAACGACAAAACCCAAATGGCAGTTATGCAGCTGTCATCCCCACCTGGACATCCGCCCTGATAAAAGGCAATACCGTCTATATCAACGGCAATGGAGAAACCAGCCGCGATTTTTGCTTTATCGACAACACAGTGCAAATGAACATCCTTGCCGCAACCGCACCCGCCGCCGCACGCAACCAGATCTATAATGTCGCACTTGGGGAGCGGACATCACTAAATGATCTATTCAATCTGATTAAAACAACACTCAGCTCTCTGGGACTAGCAGTAGCAGCAGTAAAACCCAGCTACCGCGATTTTCGGCCTGGAGATGTATTACATTCTCAGGCAGATATCAGCAAAGCTATCAAACATTTAGGCTTTCATCCCGAATACACGCTTGCAGATGGCATAATTGCTGCGATGCCATGGTACAAGGAAAACGTTAGTGCGGAATAACACACATTATCTCATCAACCCACAACAACCGTTAACATACTGCTCCTTACCTGTTGAGAGCATCTTTCCTATTGACAGCACGTCAATATATTAATTGCACCATTGAAACAGCAACGACACAGACATGTCAGATAACAAGGATAAAATTCTATTCTACGGTTATCTGCTCTTATTGATATACATTCCCTTACCCCTCGCCAGTAATCGCCCCTGGGCCTGGGCGGTGATGGAAATATGGATTTTCTGTCTCTGCATAACATGGCTAGTGTTATTCCTGAGGTCTGACGTCAGACCTTCAAATTCCCTGCTCAAAGCGCGCATCCCAATTTACCTACTCTGTTGGGTTATCCTCTGGATTGGTATACAAACTCTACCATTACAAACTCTGCCGCTAAAAACTATAACAGCTGAGACCAATCACCAGGCATCAACTGAACTGTTAACATCGATAATTAACCCTGGCGCTTATATTAGTCTCAATCCAGCAGCAGGCAAAACCGCTTTGCTTAAATCAACGGCCTATCTATTGCTATTTATGCTGACCCTACAACTGGTGCGGAGCCATCATCGCCTGAGAACCACTATGCTACTTTTAATTGCCGCTGGATCCTGCCAGGCAATTTTTGCCAGCCTTATGCTATCTACCAATTTCGGCTCAGCGACCCAGGCTCATGGCACATTTGTCAACAGTAACCATCTCGGCGCCTATCTAGAAATGTCAGCCGCACTGGTCGTCGGTCTGCTATTGGCAAACAGAATACATCCAAAACCCCTGCCGCAAACACTACCCGCGAGCGGGCTCTTGGGCTATCTAGAATTGAACACGCCGCTATTAATATGCCTGTTACTGATGAGTATCACGATTGCACTCACAGGCTCCAGAATGGCCATTCTGGCTTTGCTGGCAAGCTTTTTTTTAACGTTTTTGGTGGCAATTTTAAACGCTCGAACTGTAAAATTATTGCCAGCACCAACTTTCGCTAGATTAATTTATCATAAAATAAAAAATTTTCGCAAACTGCTAAAGGTCGGAATACTTGTATCAACCTTATGCTGCGCGATGATTTTTCTTGCAGGACTTTTTATTACTACGGTCAACAACGGCAGTCGTTCTGTCCTTAACAAAATTGCTAGCGGGTTAGCGCATGAAAACCGATTTGATTACTACTTATATAGCCTGAACATGCTATCGGATTATTGGCTAACGGGTATAGGTGCTGGCGCATTTTACGGCGTTTTCCCGCATTACCGCACCCAAAAAATACAGGAATTTATCCATCACGCGCACAATGACTACCTGGAATTTTTGGTCGAACTCGGCCTTATAGGTTTTCTCCCTTTAAGCCTGTTTGTGATAAGTTGTTTTACCGCTGCAATCAAGGCTCAGCATATACGCTCCTCCCCCCTAATGCGTGGCGTGGCCTACGCCTGCATTATGGCCATCACCGCTATGCTAATCCATTCGGCTGTTGACTTTAATCTGCAAATTCCCGCCAACGCCAGTCTATTTATAATCGTCTGCGCTCTGCCCTGGATCTGCCTTCATACAGAGCGCGCAAAAAAGCGCAACTAACCAAAAAGTATCAACCGGCTTTGTTGTTGCTTAAGGGACGCGAAATACCTGACAGGCAATCAATATACGCCTGAATAACAATATCCTCCGAAAACTGGCTTTCCATACGTTCTCTGGCGGCGAGAGAAAATTGATCCAAGCTGGCATCAGGCATTTCAATAATGCGCCGCATAACCAAAGCCAGGTCTGATGAACTTTTGACTTCACATAACCAGCCCGTTTTACCATCCTCAACAGCCTGCCGACATCCTGGCACATCCGTTACGATGGCTGGTCGTCCAAGACTGGCAGCTTCCAGCACAGTACGCGGCATACCTTCTCGATAAGATGGCAGCACCAGCACATGGGCCTGCCTTATCCAGCTAATAACATCGTCACGATAGCCAACATATTCAACCGCAGCCTGCCGCTGCCAGGAAACAATTTCTGCCTCACCAATTGCCGACCGATTACTCACACCACCTGGCCCCAATAAAATGAACCTTGATTGCGGATAATTTAGTTTTATTTTTGCTGCTGCAGCAACATATTCGCGCACGCCCTTATCGGCAATCAAACGCGCAATCATAATAAAGACTCTGGGTTGACCCTGCGGTAACGGGGTATAAGCATAAAACACACAATCTATACCTGAGCCAGGTAAAAGTTTGGCTTTAGCGGCATTAACCAGTCGCTGATCAATAAAGGTATTTTTATCCTCTTCATTTTGAAAAAAAACTCGATCGGCACCATCATTTGCCAATCTATAGAGTTTTTTTGCCAAACCATAAACTGCACCCTTATGCAAAAAAGCAGTTCCCAGGCCAGAAATATTATTGCAATAAGGTATGCCTAACAGCCTGCAACAAAGACCAAAATAGATATTCATTTTGATCGTAAAATTAAAAACAAAACACGGCTTAGTTTTTTTCAGGGAATAAAAAATAGCCCATAAAGAACGTAGTTCTTGCAGCGGCCCTATATTGCTGCCTTGCAAATTTATTTCTATATAGTCTGCACCAAGGGCCTCAAGCTCAAGGCTATAAGCATCCTTTGGTGCGAGACAAATAACGTGAAAACCTTTTTCTAACAATTTCAAAATAGTGTTGCGGCGAAACTTCAACAAATACCAGGAAGTATTTGAAGTCAATAATATGCTGCCACGCTGATTTGAGGGTTGATTTGAGCCCATATATTATGACAACTATTTAGTTATCTGCAGGTTAACAGGAGGTACAACTGGGCGTCGTTTGAGTAATCCAGCCAATTTTTCTTCATAAACCAAACGACCCATCAATCGATACCTGAACCATGCCAGACCATCACTACGCAACACTGGCACACGCGGCAAACGAAACGGATCTAAACAGTCAGTCAAAAATCCGCCACCGCCGACCAACGCGACTGAAGCGTAATATTGCCGAACCAATTTCTCGCATGACAAGTTCCAGGCGCCTCTTGGGTATGAAAAATGCTTGGGTCTACACCCCAGATACGTTTCAAATAAATCGCCTGCCTGGTCAATATCTCGCACTACATCTTTTGCCAAAAGCGAAGGATATTCCTTATGCGTATGGCTATGCGCTGCGACCGTAACGTCGGTTGATTGCTGTAGCAATTTCAACATAGCCCAGCTCATTGGGCGCAATACCTGATCGCCATTCACAGCACTATGATCAACCCCCGACAAGTTAACTTTCGCCAATAACCCCCGACTAACAGGAGTTTGATCAGGGCACTGAATAAACTCAGTGGGAATATAGACGGTGGAAGGCAAGTCAAGTGCTTTCAGCAATGGCCAAGCCAATAAGTAAAAGTCCTCATAGCCATCATCAAAGGTCAGCACAACTTTCAAGCGCCTGTTTTCCCGCCGCGCATTGGCAAATGGGTCTTCGGATATCCACCCACCTGGCAGCTCATCTAGCAATTCTGCCTTAGCATCTTTTGGTTGTCGAGGATCTGACTTTCCAGCCGCTAAATGTAACGCCTGCTCTAACGATATAACCTCAGTATTGGCAGCTAACCAATGCATCTGAGCAGAGAAATCGGCAAAAGGAATATCTAGCTCAAGTGCCAAATTACCGGTCACACGATGGTAATTGAGTACCACAACATCAGGCCGGGTGTAGTTGACGGATGTCATAAGTACCGACAGACCTTTCACGCAGCTTCTAAGCCAACTCTTCAGCGACATTTCAAAATACTTCCAACTCAGAAAAGGTAAAATCCCAGTGAGATTTTTGTAGATCTATAACCTGCAAAGGGTTTGCCGCAGCGTCTGTTTTACATAACCGAGCCACCAGCTGCATGTTTTTTACCGGCCGGAAGTAACATTTTTGTAACGCCTTATATTCCAATGATTGTTCGGCAAAATGAGCAATCAGATAACTCACTTTTAGATCTCTGATAACACAACCGATTAATCGGTTAATATTCACCTGGGTATACTCTGCAACAAATAGTTCAGTGATCACAGCGCCTAGGAGAAGCTTGCGTTGATCCAGCCGCAAAACTGCCAAGGCGGTAAGTTTTCCATTGGCAGCAAAACTTCGTACCAGTCCGTATTCAACATTGGGCTGTTTCATATAACGCCAACTAAGATATTTTTCAGTTCTTTTTGTTCGCATACCTATCACCGGGCGCCTGCGCTCGCAGTCTGCCGCAAAGGCAAAAATATGCTCGCGTTGGTTGTCACTTAACCTTGACCCTGGTAATACCGAACCACGACTCACAGCAGACCAGCAAACCTGCTCGGCCGGATACTTCAATAGATGAACAAACCAACGAGGCAAAGACCAAAAATCTACCACCCGCCCCAAAATTTTTAGTTTTTTGACGCTACTCCAACCCATCTTCATATAACCAGGCAAGCTATTTTTATTCGGTGTATTAAAAACAAACGTATTCTGGTGGTTGATATCGACAGCCAACTGTTGCAATGTTTGCTGCGTTAATTGCTTAAATAAACCCAATCCGCGCCATTCTGGATGGGTGACTGTATCCACCGCTCTGACAACATCCAACTCATCGCCCGATTCAGTTAAAAACCGCCATCGCATCATCGGTCTAATCCCGACCAGATCGCCTTTTGGTATACTCCTGGCCGCCAATCCCAACGATACTCCAAAGGGATTTTCGGTATGTTTCCAACACCAAAAATCGCTGCTTTTCCGGGTCACACCTATATTACTTAAACTGCCTGCCAACAACGAAACAATAGCTTCAACAGGGATATTATCCAGCGCCACGGCCTGCCACTTTGGCTCGTTTTCAGCACCATCTTTTATTGCGTAGTTTGCATCAAAATTATCGGTTTTTGTGTACCTGTTATTCATGCACCGCACCAGAATTTTGCGCTTTACGCCGCAGCAATAAAGGGGCAATCAATATCACCAGCACGATACAGAATTTCGCCCTATGGCGGGTGGCCGTACCAAAATTTGAAGTACCGAAAGCGAACACCAATGCCAATGAAAAAATCACCATGAGCAGCGGTATTACCGCTGGGTTTTTCATTAATTCTCTTCTGTGCAAAAACAGCAATGTGATCAAACTCAGATATATCAGACTATCTATCAAACCGAATATTTGCTGCGGGCTATCCACGTCCCAGGGAAAAGGTGAAAACAGAAAATATACTAATCTAATCGGGAAATGCCAAATAAGATCGATTCCACTATTCGGTACAAAACCAACCAGATAAGCAGCCCCACCCGATGCCCGCGCTTGTGACAGATGGCCTAAACTTTTAATATCCAGCTCAGCCAGGTTGCCCAATTTATTAAAAGAAATGTCACTAATAAAAAAATAACACATGCTTAAGGCTGCCAGCCCTAGCAAACCGAATAAAAAACCCTTAACAAGATAGTTTAATCGCTGTACTAGAATGGGTCTTAGTAACAAGGCGAAAATTGCGCCAACAATAGCAATGGCCATCGCATCGTGAAATAAGGATGATAAATAGAACAGTAGTAGCGCCCAAACCAGACTTAACTTGTTACGGCTATAACAGTAATTCGTCAAGGCATATATGCCCATCGCAAAAAAAACCAGAATAAAAGCCTCTCTTAAACCTACTGCCGAATAAACAATCAAAAAAGGAAATACTGCTAACAGATAGGCCGAATACTGGGCAGCTTGCCAGCCCCACATTCTACTGCAGGCCAGAGCAAAATAACCGACGGCGAGCGTACCCAACACTGCATTTAAAAACTGTGCGCCCAACGGGCTATAACCGACACAAGCATATAAAACAGACAAAATTGAGCTATAGATATAAGACGTTGAGGCATCTACATGTTCGAAAAACCCACCGCAACCATAAACTGTCGCCCATAGCTCAGCATAATAATCAAAGCGGCGTGCATCAAACCTGCCCTGAGGTAACATCCAGACATAATGATGCACCAAGGCGAGACTTAATCGAAGTATCAACGCCCAAAACAACGGCCAGGCTAACCAGCGCTGCCGAGTCGCCATAAAAGTAATTGGTATGGCGCCGAGCAATACAATCAGAATTGCGACCGTCATTTAGGCTCACCAATAATCATGGGTGAATCGCCCCAACACTGATGAAAACCACATCTCAATGCAGCCGCTATTTGTAACCACAATAAGAATTCAGCCACTACAAATGCCCATTGCTACTCTCGATATCCCCAGCATAACATTGCAACAGTTTTTTAAGCATGGCGTCCTGAGAATAATATTGAGCCACTCGCTGCGCGGCCCTGCGGCCCATTTCCTGCCTGCGCATCGGTTCCGTATAAAGGGCGTATAATGCGTTAGCATAGCCAACAATATCTTCCTGATCTACCACCAGACCTGATACGCCATGTTCAACGACATCAGGCATAGCACCTGTACGGGTCACTATCGCAGCTAAACCGACAGCCATACTTTCTAACAATGCAATGGGCAAACCTTCAAACACAGAGGCCAAACAAAAAACATCTGCCTGCTGCAAATAATCTACGGCTTTTGCATCAGCACCCCAAAAGAATATCGCCTTTCGTGTCTGTAATTGACTCGCCTGGTGTTCAAGTTTTTCTCGCTCGGTGCCGTCCTGACCAATAAGCACCAGCGCCACAGCCTGGTTATCTGTTTTTAGCAACGCCGAGAATGCCTGCTCAAAAGCTACTAACAACAAAGTGTGATTTTTCTTTTTGAGCATGTTTGCTACGCAAATAAAAATAACGGTCTTTTCAGATAATGCCAACCTAGCACGCAGTGACGGCTTCTCAGTCGGGAGTGAATTGAGCGGATAAATAGCAACCCCATTATCCACCACTGTACTTTCCCAGGGTAAAGATGCAGCCACCGGTGCAGAACAACTAATACGCAAATCATCCAGAGAATGGGTCAATCGATGGACTACTCTGGTCACCCAGTACAGGCGCTGGAACAGGTTATGTTCAGTATAGACCAGCCGATAACCAAAAAACGGCTTGATCATTCGCGCCAAAATTCCAGCAACAGGTAAGTGCGCATGTACAACCACCGGCCTAAAGTTACCAATCAGGCGCACATAACCAAGCCAGCTGGTCAACCACCAGCATTTAGTCGCCAACAACTTCACTTCAATATCAGCAGCTTCCAGTTCTCCAACCAGCGCATTCTTGTGCGCCAGAATATAGCCAACACGAACCTCATTGCCCTGCCGTTGCAATGCTACAGCAACATCAACAAGGTGCCGCTCAGCGCCGCCCAAACCCAGGCCTTTGATCAATAGCAATAATTTCATTCCTGCGCCACTATCGAAGACCTATTCTTTATATTTTAACAACTATTTCTCGCCTTTTAACAAGCTAGAAAAACTATCCAGATACAGCTGGGCTACCCTGTTCATTTCAAATTCTTTGGACTTTAGTTTTGCTCTAACGCCCATTTGTTCACACAACACCGAATCTAACAACAATGTTTTACAGGCCGCGACCAGACCATCGACATCTGCAAAAGGTGTTACCAGGCCGGTCTCACCATCTGCAACCACGGCTTTTACATCACCCACATCCCAACACACAACCGGTAAACCAGCATAGGCCGCTTCAATCAATACCCCAGGTACACCTTCTGTACGGCTGCACAACAGAAGCACGCTGGACTCACATAAGTGCCCCCAAACATCATTCACTGCACCCGTTAACTGCACACAATCAGCCGGCAATATTTGACGTGCATATTCTTCAACGCTGTCAGCAAGCGGCCCCGTACCGACAAATTTCAAGTTTGCCTGAATGCCTTCGGCACGCAATTTTACGAGCACTTCAAGGGCTATGTCAGGTTGTTTTTCCTCTGCAAGCGCACCCAAAAACAGAATCTGGTTATTATTAGGTATTTTATACGTCAGAATACTGGGGAATACTCTGGCGTTGGGAATTCTGTTGATGTTAATTCGCGGCACCCCAAATACCTTTTCAAGCTCAACGCTTTGAGCAGGCCCCATCACGATACATTTATCTACAGCGCGCAATATAAAACGAAGGTAGTGACAGCGTAACCACCGCATCGACTTAATCCACGGCAAAGAAAATCCAATTTTTTGATACATGATCAACGGTGACTGCCGCAATCCTACTGTTGCCCAGCGTAGAAACTTTAACGGTTGCATGCCATAACAAAGCACAACTTCTGGCCTATCATCGGCAACTTTTCCTCTAAGCCTCTGCACTACACGAAAGGCATGGCGCGATTCCTGCGTTAAATAGGTTATTTCCACGCCATCAGGAACCTCTAATGCAATATCGACTGCACTGAGGACAATAATCTGCTGCTTTAGGCCTGCGGCATGCAACGTCTTACACAATTGCAGCGCAAAGGTTTCCGCACCCCTGGCCTGCATACTGGCAACAAAATGCCAGATTTCAACCTGCGGAAGAGTCTCAACTCGATAGCGCAGGGTTTGCACGGATTTAATCGGAACTGGCTCAGGTACATCAGCACCAGATTGACCTGACACCCCTAACCTTCCTTGCCAATAAAAGCCATCAGCATCTGCTCCATTTGCTGATGTATCAAACCGGCATGGTACTGCCTCTCAAATAATCCCTGATTAGCGCGACCCATGGCCTGCCATCGATGACGGTTTTCAAGCAATTCCAGCACCTGACAGGCTAGATCATCCGCTGAATTATTTTCAAAAAATACTACCCCGTCAGTGCCTCGGGACACTTCTTTTAAAACAGCAATATCTGTGGCGATCACAGGCAATGCTGCAGAAAAAGCTTCTATAAGTGCACCACCTAAGCCCTCATAAAGAGAGGGAAAAATAAATAAATCCGCCGCCTGCAACAATGCCGGTACATTATCTCTAAACCCAAGCAGCTTAATCTGAGCGCTAAATTGACTAGCGCTAATCTTGTTTGTTAGCGCATCAGTGGTACTTCCTTCTCTACCCACTACAACACAATGGACATTTTCAGACGTCGGTTTATCAAGGACTTTTAACATCACCTCAATCAGTAGATCCTGATTTTTTTGCTTCTCGTGCCGGCCAACATTGATACAAACAATCGCCTCATCACCCACGCCAAAATACTCTCGCCGGATAACCGCGCGTAGTTCTTTGGATAAGGGAATAAGTTCTGGACGACCCCGACTAATCACTCGTACAGAATCAGCTTTATAACGAAATAGCGGCAGATACCAGTCAGCAACCACCTGAGAAATTGCATGATAATACTGCCCAAGGCATCTTGCGCTAAGACAATTAACTGCCCGCGTCAGTGACATTTTTAACCAATCCAGCCGACTAAGCTGCTGCGGTAGCTGATCACCCGTTATTGCTGCGTATTCTGTATTGACCAGCGACTCCACCATCGGTACATGAGGAAAAAACGGCATTATAAGGCGTGTCCGATGGGCGGATTTCAACAAACAACATAAAATTATATCAGGCCGAAAGGCAGCCACAGCCCGCTTCAAATGAAGCACATCATATAGCACGTTGTGCCAACCCAAAACTTCGACCGAAACCCCAGCCAGCTCTAATTCTTGTCTAAACACAGCCTGCCTACCTTCAAATATGATAAACTGAACCTGCCATCCCCGCGCCTGTAGATAAAGCGCTAGCAACTGACATGAGCGTTCAGCGCCACCCTGGCGAAGTGAATCAATCACAAACAAAACTCGTTTAGGCAATACAGGGGCAGGCATCACTATCAAAAAGTCACTAGCAAGAAATTATCCATTTCAAGCATTTGGCAATAGCGCTGCAGATGACATCCTTTAAGACTGTTGCTCGAATTGCATTTAGCATAACCTTCTTTGCCATAATCTTCTTTGCCATAATCTTGTCGACTAGTATGTTGTTATCATCAACAAAATCACTACACTCTAGTCACAATATTAACATTTATCATAAGCTTATCATTAGTCTAGCCAGAACCCTGCCGTATAACCATAGACAATCAAAGCCTGCTAAATGCTCGCATTAATTGCTCCGCTATCCTTCGTAATCACAATTTTAGCACTCCTGTTATTGCGGACCGTGGCGCACCGACTGATGCTTATGGATCCAATAAAGGAGCACAAGCAACACCACCAGGAAACTGCCGTTGTCGGCGGAGTTGCGATGTTTTTTGGCATAGCTAGCCTGGCAATTTCTGCCCCGCAGAGTTTTACCAACCATCTGTTAATAATCAATTTAACTATCCTCAGCCTGGCCACAGGCGTGCTGGACGATGCTGTAGGTTTAAACAGCTTACGACGTTTTGCTTTCCAGATCCTGCTCGGCTGTACACTTTTTTATATTGGTGATATCCGTTTCTTAAGCCTCGGAGACATTGTTTTTACAGGTCCCGTAGTGCTTGGAATATTCGCCCTGCCCTTTACCATTATTGCCATTAGCGGCGGCATTAATGCCACCAATATGATGGATGGACTGGACGGTCTGGCGGGCGGCCTGGTGCTGATCAGCTTTAGCATTGTCGGCTGTCTGGCCTATTTTGCTCAGGCCGACGAAATACTTCATCTCATTCTGGCGATATGCTCTGCACTAACGGCATTTCTTCTGTTTAACTATCGTTTTCCCTGGAATAAAACCGCCTCTGTGTTTATGGGCGACGCTGGCGCCTATACGCTGGGTTTGTTGTTAGCTTACATATTCCTTATTTCAAGCCAGGGCGAACAGGCTATAATCACTCCAGTGCTAGCGCTGTGGATTATGGCGATACCTTTAATGGACATTGCCAGAGTCATATGGCGCAGGTTAAGGCGCGGCAGCAACCCAACAAAAGCAGGCCGTGATCACCTACATCACCTACTCCTCGATGCCGGATTGAGCACCATTAAGGTAGTCTTGATCATGCATAGCCTGGCAATTTTGATCAGCATCATCGGCATCGGCTTATACTTTTGCGACCAATCCGAGAGCATCATGTATGTGTCGTTTCTTTGCCTTACAAGCCTGTATTTCTGGCTAACAGGCCGCCTCGTAAAACATCTTAATCAGCAGGGGTTCCAGCATTAGCAATTCAAGGCCTTATGCTGCAAGCATGAGCAAGCTCATGTACACATCTCACCAAACTATTTGCTGACCTTTCATTGAGCGCATATTTCGCTATGATAATCTTAAATTCAACAGACCCAGGCGGCACCAGGCACAACCCATACTGAATTAAACCAACAAGAACAAACCGCAAACAAAAATGAACAGCATGCAGAAAAAAAATTGGCGCCGCGCCGGTGCCTGCAGCGCGAGTATCGCAATACTACTGTTGCTAATAATGTATGCCGCCAAATGGGGGCTGGCAGGACTGCTGGCCTTTGGCGGTGTAGAAGGTATACGTTCATGGATTCATACAGACATTCAGTTTCCAGCAGACTGGCAAACATCGAAAAACTATTTATTACGGGCCAACCAACTTCAGCCTCACCATCCTGACTATCTCTACCAACTAGGCCGTGTGTTCCAGTTTAGACAGCTGAATGAACCCGTCCAACTGAACACAACAGATCTGGTCATGGCCCGAAAATACTACCGAGAATCCATTCTTGAAAGACCAACCTGGCCATTAGCCTGGGCACACCTGGCACTGGTGAAATCTCGCCTGAACGAGATTGATTCAGAATTTTCGTTGGCCATTGAACAGGCTACAACTTTTGGCCCATGGGAACCCGGCGTCCAGATTGCGCTTAGCCAGGCGAGCTTTTTACATTGGCAACAACTCAATATGGCCGACCGCACACAGATAATATCTAATAGCGTCAGGGCAATTACTAGCCCCGTTCGACGCCAATTCAGTCGAATGGCCACGTTATTGATCAAATACCGTAAACTCATTCTGGTATGCCCGCACCTGCCAAGACAGCAAAAATATATCGCCCTATGCCGAAAAGCCACCGGCGGTTCTGCCAGACAGTGAATTATTTATAACGGGCATTGCAATTCGTCCGGATCAAGAACTAATTTCCTCAAAAAGCGTACAATGATCCTCAGGGCTACGAAACATCGGCTTAGCGTCACTCTACGCCATGTATCAGAATCCCCCCCTGAACAGGACCCTGGTAACCGCCTATGAACAACACAGCACGCGTAAAGTTTTTTATAAAAGGCCTGTATCTGGTCTCTATGCTCGTTCCCGCAGCTGTTTTAGCAGATCTAAAATCTGATCTTGGCATCGCTATGCAACGGCAAGATCTGAATATGCTTAACGTCCTTAAAAGATCCCTCAACCAACATCCTATTGAATCCATTGTCGAACAAGCGCTCATTGAGGCGCCAGACCAATTGGCGACCATCATAGCTTCCGCAGTGTATTTGCAACCTGACTCAACCACCAACATCATCGACACTGCATTAAAAAATAACCATGACTTTAGCGCCGTAGTGAATGCAGCATTTACCATGGCGCCCGCGTCAGATGTCACCCTATTGGTCACCAATATAATTCAGAAGGCTTCGACTGAACAGCTGCCGATTTTGCTTTCAGTTGCGCTTAACGCCGCGCCGCCAAATCAAAAAGTGGGTTTAAAAACGCTTGCTAGCCTGTTGTTTGAAGATGGTATACAGCTCACAGAAAAGCAGTCTCAGGTGAAATCAAAAATACTGCACAACGCTGCCGATATTACAAAAACCGGAATTACCAATGCTGATTTGGCAGAAACCAGTCTTGTAGAAATCAATCTTGAAGAAATCAATCTTGAAGCGCTGAGCGAAAAAATAAATCCACCCACCAGCCCAGCAGATTTCAAGCCCGTTATTTTCTCTTTCGAACAGGCATTGAAACAAAGCATGAACTCAGAAAACTCAGCTTTTTCTAATAATACTGCAACAAGTACGCTGGCCGACCTCACGCTTCAATTGATTGCAGAGCCGCCATTAGCCGGCAGTGACGATAGTGCGGTTCTAGGTGCTAGTGACGAGTCCATTGATGATATTGCCAGCGGCAGCTAAGCAGCGCCCTGCTCATCCTCAGGCTCTTCCTTATAACTTCGATAATAGTGCTTATAGGCATTATAGCCATAGCCGTAACCAAATTTCGAACTGAAATCAACCTGATTTAAAAGTGCCCCAGCGAGATTGATATCAAGCGAATTAAGCCGATTGATAACCTTGCGAATAACCGGGATCTTAGTCGATGCAGATTTCACCACGAACAATACACTGTCAACTTGAGAAGCAATCACATAGGCGTCACTCACAGCCAGGCAGGGCGGCGTATCAATCACCAACACATCAAACTTTTCAGCTAACTCGTTCAGCAAAACCCCAAAACCTGCAGAACTTAACAATTCCAGTGGGCTTAATGTCCTACTGCCGGCACACAAAAAACTCACATTAGAAGCCTGGTACTGTAATAAACATTCGTCGATTTTTTTTGTCCCCGCTAATATATCCGCCAACCCTGGTAATCGCTGCGGTGAAGAACTAATTATTTTCTCAAGCGACGGTTTTCTTAAATCACAGTCAATCAACAATACCCGCTTCAACTGACCAAATGATGCGGATAACGCCAATGCCAGCGATGTCTTACCTTCATGCGGCTCGGTAGAAGTTAACATATATCGTTTAGCTGCCTGGCTAGCAGCATGAAGAGAAAGCGTTGTTCTGATAGACCGAATAGATTCTGCAAAATGCGCCTCAGAATTATCCAGATATTCACTGAGCACGGTATTGTTGGCAATCGTTACGGGAGTTCGCAAAGGAGATATTGGTGTCACAGTAGAATTTTGGCGCTGAACTTCTGATGAATCAACCAACGGCGTAGCACACATACTCACACCACGCTGAGTCTCGTCCGGTATTTTATGATTTAGATCATTTACAATAAACGGCACTACACCCAGGCAGTAGATACCTAACTCAGCTTCAATCTCCGCATCTGTGACAATAACATTACGCATCAATTCTCGCCCATAGCCTAATCCAAGGCCCACTAACAGGCTGACCATTGCAGCGACCAAATAAATAAGGTTACCCATACCTGCATTGGAGAATTGCGGAACAATTGCAGGGTCTACGACCCAAATATTGGTATTTTTCATAGCACCTATTGCATCGGCCTGATTAAGTCGCTGGAGAAATACCGCATATACTTCTCGGCGCGTATCGACATCCTGCTGCAGGTCTTTCAACTGCAACCCTTTACGGCCGAGGGACCTCACTAAAGATTGTTTTTCACCACGCATGGCCTCTAGCGCCAAAGACAAACTGTTAACATTTTTTACTGCCAGTCTATAGTCAATTTCTATGCCTTTGATCGCTGTGGCGACCTGCTGCAATAGCGCTTCGTTAGCGGACCGATACTCCGACACTAACGAAACCATTTTGACGTGCCGGGGCCCATAGCGTTTGGCCAGCTCATCAAGTCGCAACTTTAACTGCATTACAGCATCATGCAAACGGCCTATTCTTGGCAAATCGAGAATAGCCGGGATATTTATATAATCATTTATATGGCCCTCAAGGCCTTCAACCTGGTTATATAAAGCTTCCAGCTTCAATCTGTTTTCATTGGCGTTGTAAAACCTGTCTGACAGTGCCTTAACTTCATCGCCCGCCTGGTCCTGACCGGACACTGGGTCAAGAATATCCTGTTGCTCCTTATACTCCTGTAACCGCACTTCCGCCTGATGCAGTTCAGCTTTCAACAAGGTCAATCGTTCGGCTAAAAACGATTGATTACGGAGCACATACTCCACTTCCTGATCGAACATTAACTGGATATAATTTTCTGCCACTAAATTGGCGATTTTTGCCGCGACTTCAGCATCAACCCAGGTAACTTCAATATTCACCAGGTTCGAATAATCCCTTGCGGTAAACGGCACCACCGTTAAAGCACCCTGGAGTGACCCAGGACTAGTATCAAATTCCAGATCCAGTTTTAGCTGCTCTGCGACTCGCTTCATCAACCGCTGAGAGGATAAAATCCCAATCTGTGTAGTTTGAAAATACTGCACGCCCCAACCATCATAAGCATCTTCATAGCCGCCATCTTTTGACGCTAAATGCAATGTAAGGCTGGCAGTATAAGCAGGTATTTGCGATTGAACCTGATAATGCGCCAGACCTAAACAAACCAGCATAAAGGATATTATATAAACATAATATCGACTGATGACCACCAGCAGCAGGCGAAAATAATATTCCACATCCACACTGTCCTGAGCCTGCTCATCAAGTTTCTGCACATTCATAAGCTGCTAAAACATCCCTTCATAGACCGTAATAGTATCACCTGGGCGTACTGCTTGACTGTAGGACACAGGCTCAGACTTAGACCCGCCTTCACGTAAAATTTGTACCTTGGAGGCTGACCCCCATTCTGTTAGCCCACCCGCAAGCGTAATCGCCTGACCAACAGATAAGCCGGGACGAAACGGAAAACCACCTGGATTATTAACGCTGCCACCTACATAAATGTTTCGGTACTTGATGATAGCCACGTTAATGCTTGGATTAACCAACACACCAGCCAGCAATCCGCTGCGTATTTCCGCTTTAAGCTCTAATATTGTTTTCTTCGCAGCAACAATATTACCTATATATGGATAGGTAAATACACCGCTTTCATCCAACCAGACAGTCATAGAAAGGTCTCTTTCCTCATACACCAATATCTGAATTTCATCACCTGCGCCCAACCGGTAATCTTCAGCTTTACAGGTAAAACAGAGCAATAAACTGACAACCAGGCCGATCAGCAAATTAATAGTATTTATGTTCATTAGTTCCGCTTTGACTGTCAAATTCTATCCAGGAAACTCTTGCACACGGCCAATTTACGCCAATGCGCCGTTTAATCAGGTTTTCTTAACACTTTTTTTCGCGCTGATCCCTAATACTTACCTTTATATTTAGTACTCACCGGCAAACTAAACCTATACAATGTTTGGGTCTTCGATAATATTTGTCTCTTGCCGGTGCCCTTTCCAACTATCTTACAACAATATTTAGAGTTGGATATTGGCTTTAAATTCCACAGCAGAAAAGTCATTTTCAAATTCTGCAGACGTATTTTCTTCACGGTATCGCTCAAAACCCACCTTCAATGAAATACCATCACGTAAACGATACCCAAGCAACAGTGACCAGCGCTGAACAATCAATTCCTCAGCATTAAAAGTGTAGGCTTTTTCCAACCAGCTAATCTCACTGGTGATTCGGCGCGACCAATTTTGAGCCCATAAAACTTCTATCTGTCGACCCACAGTATCTTCACCCAGCTCTACGTCTTCTTCGGCCGAATATGACTCCACAAATTGCTGTGAACCGGTCAACAGAAGTCGTGTATTCCGCCTGGGACGCCATTCAAGACCAACATCCCATATCATATTACCCGCAGTTTCCGCATCAGTTTCAAAACGTTTACGTTGCCAACCAATACTAAACAGCCCCTTAATTCGCCGCCTTATGGCGAGTTCCGCACCTAGATCAAAGCTAAATTCTCGACTACTAAATTCTTTACCCCCATAGTCATATGACCCATATTGTAAACCCAGCTGGTAAGCCAGTCGGGGCCGATGCTGATATTGAACCTGCATGTTCAGGCCAGATTTGTTAAACGAATATCGTGAAATATTAAAATTGCCTGCATAGCCATTCTTCTCCTGACTTATAAGTGTAATAAAACGCAGCCGGTCTTTATCTCTGCCACGTCTAAATTCTGCAACCAGAGCAGTCTGGGTATTTGCTATTGGCGACTGATCATTAAAATTCCGTTGCTGTAAGCCTTCAGTATTCGCGTAACGCAATTTAATACCGACCAGACTTTTACTCCCTACCACATGCCTAAATTCAGTACTGGCACCATGCTCTTCAACCTTGTCATCTCGGTCACCTCTGACACGTCCAGAACGCAGGGTATATTTACTATCCGCAGACCACCTTTTACCTTCAACCAGCAAATGAAAATAAGGCGCTGCGGTTACCCAATATTCTTTTTCTGAGCGTTGTCTTTCTTTCATTCGACGCATTCGGATAGAAGTTTCCACACCGGATTCTACCTCGCCAGCCAAATTTTTAAGTGTTTGTAAAAAATCGTTCGAATGTTCCAGCAAATTTGGCAGGGCAATATTTTCCGTAATCGTATTATTGGCAAATACTTGCTGAGCAGCCGATGGCCGCCGGGCCGCAGAGTTACCAACCATCCGCTGTCGCTTTTCCATATCCACTACAGAAAACTGATCATTTTCAATCGTACCGAGCAACGCGTAGGTCTGACCAACTTTAACTGCGTTGTCCGATCGGGTTTTAGCAGAACCCTGGCTATCGGCAATCAATAGCATATGAACAGGCGTTGAACTCGCGGCAGCAAGTAACGGACACAGAAATAGCACCGTCATGGCGAGCACCTTTAACATAAACACCCTGCACAACATGGACCGCCCGTTATTAAAGGAACAGTCATGAACGCATAATCAACAGTCATGAACGCTACTTCAACAATCATGAATATTGACCATGGACATTAACCTATTTTCTCCTTGCTTCTTCACTCTATTGTTCACCATTACATCAATTTCAGAAAATCATCTGCCGCGACGAACTAACCCATTCAACCATATCGCACTTTCAGCCTCTTCAGACATAAGTTACGATTGCCGTTATTTCGCGGTAGGTTTCATCACAAATTACCACAAAAAGATGATTAACAGCTTTAACAAAAGCAGTTAATCATATAATTTTAAAAGGAAATTTAAACCAATTAAATTCCACCTCCGGCATTCGCACGACGCAATGCTAATGCCTGGAGGAGCTTAATACCTGCTCTGTGAGGATCTCGAAGGTTCTATCTTTGCTGACGAGCGACAGTTTTTTGACCACCTTGTCGCTATAGTTCAGTGAATGGTAACGCTGAATAAATATAACCTCGGTAATGCCGGATTCAGTTAGCAGCATCGATTGCAATTCGAGTTTGATATTTATGTCGTTTCTACCGCCGATTAACCTTCTCCTCTGCGCCTGCCAGGCTCGATAATCCAACCCTGCTCGGGGCGACACCTTTGCCACATAAAAATTCAGATATGCCTCTATATTGCCCGCAGCCCAAACATTTACCCACTTAAGTAGAAAATCTTTGATAACCTGCCGGTGACATCGCAGACTGTCTCGGCTGTCTATAAGCTCAGGGCTGCCTACCAGCTCACGGCTGTCTATAAGCTCAGGGCTGTCTAAAAACGCGCAATTGGGGCCGGCGTATCCGGTAACAGCAGAATACTGAATGTTACTGTCCTCTGGCGCCAATCCATCCACAACAGCCGCTAAACTATTACTAACCACCATCAGCCAACACAAAGTAATTAACATCAACATTCTAATTACCAGGGCCAGGCGTTGATAGTACCCGCCAGTGACCCGCGACGAACAATATAAACAAGTGCTCATAAACAGAATTTCCAATCTAAAACAATCAGATTCAATTTCCTATAGACCTTATGTGGTATATTTATACGACTTTTCATTACCCAAGATCACTGAATTGTGTAAACACATTGTAAGCTTCATGTGCTTGTCGCAACCAGAAAAGCGCTGGTTGCTACTTTTTTTGTCGCTCTCTATGGTCATTGCACTACTACTCAAAATCCTGCATTTCAAATTTTTAATGCGCCTATGTCGGCTCGATCGCGATCGGACACTAAATGAGCCACAGCTGCAAGGCCGCGCTACTTATCAACATCAAGCCAACTTTAGTGCTAGAAAAAACACGGCCAATACACTGGCATTAAAAATGGGCAGGGTAATAGAATCCACCAATGCACATTTACCCTGGGGATCCTGTCTTACGCAGGCAATTTGTACCTTGATCTTACTCCGCCAATATAATATCAATGCCCAGCTCTTTATTGGCGTGCGGCGCATTATCGGCGTGCGGCGCATTATCGGCGTGCGGCGCATTATCGGCGTGCGGCGCATTATCGGCGAGCAATGCACTATAGGCGAGCAGCGCATTGACAACAACGAGACGACACTAGTAGCGCATGCCTGGGTAAACGTTGGCACAAATACCATTGTTGGTGACATCAATCACATAGGTGACATCAATCACATAGGTGACATCAATGATATAGGTGATGTAAGTCACATTGCGCATAACAGTGCTACAGCTAAAGAGACCACAACCGACGTAAAAACCATAACGGATAAAAAGCCGATGCCAGACAACACAACTAATGGGGTTTTCCCCAGGGGTTACGTCACTTTGGCCATCTATCAAACGCGAACCAGCGGCGACACCAACATTCAAAACCATCAAAAAGTGCCAAGATAATATGTCAGTCAGAGCGCAAAATTATCAGATTTCACCTGATGCCATTGCCCAACAGGTATCAGGTGAAACCGTGATAATGGACCTGGCCTCCGCCGTCTATTTCGGGCTCAATTCAACCGGCAGCAAAATATGGCAACAATTAGAATCAGGTGCCGCTACCAGCACAATTTTAGCAATGCTGGCAGACACCTTTGAGGCCCCACATGAAGTACTGGCAACAGATCTATACGAACTTCTTAGTGAGCTTGAGAATGCGGGACTAATAACAAAAAGTACCCCTCGTTGATCGCTTATGAGCTATTCTTCTATCTCAGATCACCATGCAATGATATTTGATACGCTACGCAACGAAGCTTATCGAAAGGCAATCAAGGCCCATATAAAACCAGGAGATACAGTACTGGATTTGGGCGCTGGGCTTGGTATCCTGGGACTGATGGCCTTACAGCACGGTGCAGGTAAAGTTTATATGGTTGATCCGTCCCCGGTGATCAATATCGCTGAACGCCTGATACAGCAAAATAAGTTCACCAACAGCGCAGTTATACTTCAATCAAGCATCGAAACCTGTCACATTCCGGAACAGGTAGATTGCATATTGTCAGTTTTTACGGGGAATTTTTTACTCTCCGAGGATTTACTACCGTCATTAATTTATGCCCGCAACCAGTATCTTAAACCTGCCGGCTGCATGCTGCCGGACAAAGCCATCATGCATTGGGCACCCGTAAGCGCCAAGGCATTCTATGCTGATAAAATAGATGCCTGGCAACAACAGCCTTATGGCATTGATTTTTCAGCAGTAAGACCCTTTACTGTGAATGAAACTCATCAGGTCACAGCCAACGAGCTTGCCGCCGAATATCTCAGCGAATCTGCTGCACTCAACGAAATGGATTTTTGTACCGCAGAAACCATCACCTGCGACGCAGCTTCAACGTTTGAAATCAGCCAATCTGGTACCTGTCATGGTTTAGTAGGCTGGTTCGATGCCAGACTCAATAGCTGCTGGTTAAGTACTTCGCCCCAACAACCAGCAATGCACTGGTCGCAAATTTTCTTGCCACTAACAACCCCCATCGAACTGCAACGTGGCGATCAATTACAGGCCACATTAAATCGACCTGAGTTCGGCCATTGGACCTGGTCAGTATCCACCCAAAATCACCAACAAAGGCAATCAAGTTTTTTATCAACACCTGTCAACCCTCAGCAGCTAAAGAAAATGACCGACAACTATCAACCTCGGCTAAACAACCCAGGCAACCTCGCACTACAAATATTAGAGATGCTTAACGGCGACCTGAGTACCTCAGAAATCATCTCCCAGCTAAGCAGAAGTTTACCGCCCGGACAACAAAACAAAAAAACTATTAACAAGATGGTACGGCGCCTTATCATGGAATATACCGGCACCGAACCGCCATGAATTATAAGATCATGGACATAATCATCAAATCTTCTCTAATCTTACCTGAATTGACCCAAACCGGAGCAGAGGCTTCAATCAGAGTTGAGCCGATTGATGATCCAGGCAATCAAACACTGCTGAATGCTGACCCCAGCAACTGGATACATAGCTGGCAAACACCGACAACCCAGTCAATTTGCTACGCCAAAACTGCCAACGGAAATTTGCTCCGCTTTCCCAACCGGGCTGATTTTTATATTTCAAATAACTGGTATATCCAGTACCGACGATATAATGGGACATCATCATCTTTGTTAAGACATCTATTACTCGATCAGACCATCCCCAGGTTAATGGGCCAACTAGGCAAACTAGTATTGCATGCCAGCGCCATTTTAACCCCAGATGACCGTTGTATCGTTTTCGTCGGTGAATCCGGCAGCGGCAAATCTACGCTGGCCGCTATCTGTGCCAACCACGGCGCAAAGATACTCACTGACGACTGCCTGTTATTACATCCCAGCGAGGATGGATTTAGCTGCCAGGCAAGTTATCCGTCGTTAAGATTAACAACCGCCGCCGCCGCCATGACAGCGTTAGCTACGCAGCCTGGCCAATGGTGCGACAACACCGAAAAATTTCGCTTTGGCCAGGCAAATAAACTCAGTAGCGCAGCGCCCAATCCTGAGCCCGGACAACTAGCTACCAGCCAGCAAACCAATCTTTTTTCAACGCCACAAACGTATAAAATAGCGGGCATTTTTCTCCTTGAGCCCGATAAATCAGCGCAGCCTAATCTGCACCAACCAGCATCTGCCGACATTAGCATTAGCCAAACCACTGATGCCAACTCATTGATGGCACTGCTCAAACAAATATTTCTGCTCAATCCTCAAGACAACGCAGTCGCCACCAGTCAGTTTAAACAACTCGCTGCGCTGATCCGTGTTACGCCGATGTTTCGTTTACAGTTTTCCCATAACAAACATCAACTTAATCAACTACATAACAAAATACTCGCCATATGCCACAACCTTTAATGGATAAAGAGCCCTCAGCGCATCGAGAGCCCTCAGCGAATGGATAAAGAGCCTTCAGCGTATAGAGAGCCTTCAGCGAATAAAGAACCTTCAGCGCATCGAGAGCCGTCAGCGGGTAAAGAGCCTTCAGCGAATGAAAAGCCCTCAGCGAATAAAGAGCCTGTATGAGCGCTATATTTGGCATATTTAATCGTAATAAAGCGGCAGTAGATCCCGCCCAGATTATAGCCATGCAAACATCGATGGCCTTTAGAGGGGCTGACGGCACTAACATCAAACATTTCGGCAACTGTAGTTTTGGCCATCTAATGCTTAAAACCACCCCGCAATCTGAATTTGAATTATTACCCTTCAGAAAACCAGATTCAGACCTTTGTATCACCTGCGATACCCGCCTTGATAATCGCAAATCTTTACTGGCACAACTTTTTGGTTCATCCAGCTCAGCAATACCTGACAGCCAGATCATTTTGCGCGCCTATGAAACCTGGGGCAGACATTTTGCAGAACATCTACTGGGCGATTTTAGCATTGCTATCTACGACAGAAAAAATCAAAGCCTTATTTGTGCCAGGGATCATATTGGCATTAAACCCTGGTATTATTTTTGCTCACCAGATCAGCTTATTTTTGCTACTGAAATTCGCGCCATTTTTTCAGCGCTACAAACGAGAACAAGCCAAAGTAAAATAAACCCTGCCAGTAGTTTAGCTATCAACCCGCTGCGAATCGCCGACTATCTACTGGATTATGAATACTACGATTTTGAGGCAACTTTCTTTAGTCAGATATTCAGGTTACCACCTGCCTACAGCATGGTAGTTAATCCAGACCGAGTGACAAAAAACAGTTATTGGCAGCCGAAAATAAACCCTACTAGTCAATCCGATGCTGACCATCAGCAAGAGTTTCAGCAACTACTGACAGAAGCTGTTAACTGCCGTACCACAGGTTCAGATACCGTAGCCTGTCTACTCAGCGGCGGAATAGATTCTGCTTCTGTGGCTTATCATATCTCTCAGCAAAAACGCCTACATAGCTTTTCCGCCCTGACAACCACACCAGGCTGCGAAGACAGCAATGCCATCCAGACATTTCTCGGCAGTATAGATTCAGTTTCCTGCAAAATTTATCCAGAGGACCTGAGCGACGTCAATGATCAGTTGTCACGCCAGATAGAAAAACTTGACGACCCATTTACTTCTGCCATTGCTATGCTATTGGCACTTTTTAATCAGGCCAGTAGCAAAGGCCATAAGATAATTCTGGATGGTGTTGAAGGCGATTTTGTCACCTCATTAACTTACGACTACCCCAACACCCTGGCTCGCATGGGGCAGTGGCAACACCTCTTACCCGAGATTCGTGGCCAGCACGCCATGGGGCTGCACAATTCTATCATCTACGGACTATTGCAATCGGTAAAGTCTGCTTATACCCCAATATGGCTTAGAAAGCTCAAACATACACTGCTCGCCAAAACACAAATTAAACACCAGTTTGACTCAAGCTTACTCGCCGCAGATCTGATTAATGATAAAGCCTTAATAGAGAGGTACCTTGATCTTCGACTTTCACGCGTCAATCGCTATCAAAACGTGGCCGATCAGCATCTTTGGTGGATAACACAACCTTTTATTGTTTCAGCCATTGAACGTTATGATCGTATGGCTGCCGTCTGTGGTATAGAACCGCGCCATCCCCTTTTAGACAAACGGCTAATTGAGTTTTGTCTAAATCTACCATGGCACCTAAAAGTCAATCAGGGTTGGCGCAAATGGATTTTACGCCAATCAATGCAAGGCCACCTGCCAAACGCCATTATCTGGCGAAAAACTAAACCCCATCTAGGTTGGCAATTTACCCAAAAATGGATGCAGCTTAATTGGCCCAAAATGACCAGCGCGGTTAAGGACAGTAGCGACCTTTGGCAGCCCTATGCCAGCAAAGCGCGAGTACTTCCTTATTTTGCAGCGCCAGCCTATAATTTGCAGGATAGTGATAGTGACCCGTGGGATATTTACCATCTGGCCATATGGCTACAAAAAGTACAACGGGGCACACTTTGATCTAAACTCCCTGTTGTATATAAAGCCCAGGTAAGCAAAGTAAAAAGTAAAGTAAAGTAAAGAGTACGATTGATGCAAAAACCACCCCAAAACAACCAGACCAGACTAAACCATAAACCGACTGCCTGCGATTATGTAAAACCCAAACTAATATTATACGGAAAAATCGCCGACCTAACTGCCAGCGGCGGCTCTGCCTGCATGGAGGGCAACGGCATGATGGGCATGGGCGGCATGAGCATGACAGGCATGGGCTGTGCCACCAAAAACAATATCAATGGCACCCTGACCTAGCGCTACTGCTGGCATTTCTACTGCCGCAGGCTATTTATCGCCGCAGGCTATTTATCGCCGCAGGCTATTTATCGCCGCAGGCTATTTATCGCCGCAGGCTATTTATCGCCGCA